>CAMBTP010000005.1 GCA_945870855.1 Prosthecobacter debontii | reverse complement strand
AAACGGTTTTAAAACTTTCATCGTCTCCGGCGGCGGCATCGAGTTCATGCGCCCTTGGGCCGAAAAAGTCTATGGCATCCCGCCCGAGCAAATCATCGGTTCCAGCATCAAGTCAAAATACGAACTCCGCGACGGCAAACCCGTCATCGTCAAACTCCCCGAAATCAATTTCATCGACGACAAAGTCGGTAAACCCGTCGGCATTCACCATCACATCGGCCGCCGCCCCATCTTCGCTGCGGGCAACTCCGACGGCGATTTCGAAATGCTCGAATGGACCACCGGCGGCAAGGGCGCGCGCCTCGGAATGATCATCCACCACACTGACGCCGAGCGCGAATGGGCCTACGACCGCGAGTCCCACATCGGCAAGCTTATTAAAGGACTCGACGAAGCCGCCGCGAAAGGCTGGATTATCAGCGATATGAAGAGCGACTGGCAGACCATTTTCGCTCGCTGATCCTGAAAACAGATTCCTATGAGAAAAACAATTACAGCAATCCTAACCGCCACCTTCGCACTCCATTGCGCGGGTGTCTTCGCGCAGGAACTGCCCACCACGGGCACGCTCGAGTCCCCGATCGGCCCGCTCGAAGTCAAGAACGGCTACCCGACCGATGAGACGGTCACCAAGCTCTACGATGCCCTCGATTTCCAGCGCGCGTGTCAGGCTTACCTCTGGGCCTTGCCCTACATCGCGATGGCCGAGTGGCAGCGCGAACAACGCGAAACCTTCGGCGCGGGCGAGCTCGATTACGTGGATTACCTCGACTACAAGGACAAGCTCGGTTTGCTCACCGCCAATGCCACGACGCCCTATTCCATGGCGTTTCCAAACCTCGAAAAAACCGGCCCGCTGGTTTTCGAAATTCCCGCAGGAGCGATGGCGGGTGGCCTTGTTGATTTCTGGCAGCGCCCGCTCACCGATACAGGAGCTCTCGGGCCGGAGAAGATGCAGGGCGGCAAGTTCCTTATCCTCGGCCCCGGTCACCCCGACATGCAGCCGGAAGGATACTTCGTCTTCCGCTGCCCTACCAACAATATGTGGGCAGGCGCGCGCGGACTCGATCCGGACAAGACGAAAGCCGCGGAGTTGCTCGGCAAGATGCGCATCTACCCCTACGCCCAGCGCGAGAATCCCCCGGTCACGAAACACCTCCGACCCGAAGGCCGGAAATGGACCGGCGAGCAGCCGCGCGGCATGGCCTATTGGGAAAGCCTTGCGCGGCTGATTAACGAAGAGCCGCCGAACGAGCGCGACCGCATGATCCTCGCGATGCTCGTCCCACTCGGCATCGAGAAAGGCAAACCCTTCCAGCCCGACGCTCGGCAGAAACAGATTCTAACAGACGCCGCCAATACCGGCGAACTCATGGCCCGCGCCAACGGATATGCGAAGCGCTTTGAGGGAGCCATCGTCTGGCCCGGCAAGAAGTGGGAGATTTCGCTCTTCCTCAAGGAAACGAACCAGGAAGCTGAGAATCACACCCAGCTCGATGAGCGCGCCTCCTGGTTCTACGAGGCCGTGGGCGTGACCATCGGCATGATGGGTCGCACCGTGGGCGCGGGTCAGCTTTATCTCGAATCGCAGAAAGACAGCACCGGCGCGTGGCTCGACGGCGGCAAGAATTACAAACTCACCATACCGAAAGATGCGCCCGTCGCGCAGTTCTGGTCCTTCAGCGTCTACGACAACGAAAGCCGCTGCCTGATCGACAGCGGCAGCTATCCCGACCGTTCTTCGCGCGACGACATCACGACCAACGCCGATGGCTCGGTGGACTTGTATTTCGGCCCCGAAGCTCCCGTCGGCAAGCCCGCGAAAAACTGGATCAAGACCCTGCCCGGCAAAGGCTGGTTCACCTACTTCCGCCTGTATGCCCCGACTCAGCCTTACTTCGATCGATCATGGGTGCTGTCGGATATCGAACTCGTGAAGTAAAAAGAAAGCGACTCCACTAAATTAAACCATTCCAAACATGAAGATCACATTCATAATCACTTGCGCCTTGGCGTCCATCACCTCCCTCGCTCAGGCGCAATTGTCGCGTTTCGACGCACTGGCCGACACTCCATTTCAGGAAAACCGCCCCACCGCGGAATCCGCCGCCTTGCTGCGCGAGGAACTGATGTTTCAACGGGCGACCCAGACCTATCTCTGGGCCCTTCCGCTGATCAACACGCTCGGCATGAAGAACGGCTCGGAGGAGGTCTTCGGCGCGGGCTACCATGTCCTGCCCATCTGGAAAAAGCGCCTCGACGCGAAGACTCTCGTCACCACCCCCAACTCCGATGTGCTCTACGCCATGGGTTATCTAGACCTCGGGAGGGACGGACCGATGGTTTTGGACGCCCCTCCCGGACTCCAGGGCATCCTGCTGGATTTCTGGCAGCGTCCGATCCCGGTCGATGGCGGCAAGTTTGCAGGCGATGTCGGCCTACCCGGCCCCGATGCCGGGAAAGGCGGAAAATTCCTCATTCTTCCTCCTGGCTATTCCGGTGAAATTCCGCCCGATCACTTTGTCTATCGTTCCGGCACCAACAATGTCTTCGTTTTCCTGCGCGGGTTTTACGAAGATCCAAAGAACCTCGCACCTGCCGTGGCGCATGTCGAGAAGGTGAAAATCCACCCGCTCCATGGTGAGGCAAAACCGATGGTCTTTCCAGATGCGTCTGGTGTTCCGGCAAACCTTTTACCAGTGAGTAACGGCAGTGTTTTTGACGACCTCAAGAAACTCGTCGATAGCGAAGGTTCCCATCTCGCTGAGTCCGATTCCCTCGGCATGCTTGCCTCCATCGGAATCATCAAGGGACAGCCTTTTTCTCCCGATGAAAAGACCCGCGCAATCTTCGACCGCGCCGCGAAGACCGCCTGCAAGATGAGCCGGGTCATCGGCTTCCAAGAAGCGAACGCCGCCGGTTCGCTGAAAATCCATCCCGATCGCCAGTGGATCAACCCCCTGGATAACATCGCTCCGCCCGGCCCGCTCAAGAGCCTCGACCTCTCCTGGAAGAACACGGTCGGCAACCACCTCGACCTCGATGCACGGATCTGGTTTTTCACCAACTACTATTCTGTGAGTCCTGGCATGTTATCGAAGATCCCCGGCAAGGGAGCGGCCTACATGATCGCATTCACCGATTCCGAAGGCGCACCCCTCTCTGGCGGGAAAAACTATCGGCTCAAGCTGCCTGCCAACATCCCCGCCGCGAACTTCTGGTCCGTCACTCTCTACGAGGCGGAAAATGCCTCCGGCCTCGCCAACGGCCAGCCGTTTCCATCGCTCGGTTCGCGCGACAAGCCGGCGCAAAATCCCGACGGCAGCACCGAGCTCTTCTTCGGAGAACAATCGCCCGAGGGCAAGCAAAGCAACTGGCTTGCGACTGTTCCTGGCAAAGGCTACTTCGCCATCATCCGTCTCTACGGCCCTACGGAAGCAGCCATCGACCGCAGTTGGAAGCCGGGTGATTTCGAAGTATCGGAAAAATGACGCCTCACCACCATGATTCACAGTAACAAAGCCGCTTTGAAAAAATTCTTGTGGGGTCAGGAGCTTCATTGTCTTGTGGGGTCAGGAGCTTCATTGTGACATTTCTCAAGTTTTTCTCTTGTGGGGTCAGTTTCTTGTGGGGTCAGGAGCTTCATTGTGACATTTCTCAAGTTTTTCTCTTGTAGGGTCAGGAGCTTCATTGTGACATTTCTCAAGTTTTTCAGCCGTCGCGTAACGCTAAGAGACAGACCCATTGTGGTGCGCCATCATGGGACTTGACGAACCCATGGGTTCGAATGAGGAATTATTAGTGATAAAAGGTGAATTTAAGACTAAGACGGCTAAGCGCCCCCCAAAAATTTTTTTGGCACAAAAAGATGCCTGGATTTGTGACAAAATTACGTTGTTCGGTGGGTGTGAAATCCATTGAAGATAAAGTTATTTTACGGATTGCGCGGCCCAGAGGGGTTGGGTTCTATCCAAGAATGATTTTTCCTAAAATCCGGAGTTCTCAGCGTGGTTTTTATCATTGCCATGCGTCACACCTTGTGAGCGATGATGTGAAAAATAGTCAAAATGCTAGTCGTTATATCGACTTAAGTTTTAAAAAAGCTTTATTTACATAGACTTTAAGAAATTTTACGGTATTTTTTTCTAGTCACGAAACAAATCATTTTGGCCTTATGATCACAAATATTGAACAAGTTCTGAAGCGTGGGCCGACTACGTCTAAGGATATCCAGTTTGCGACCGGAATGAATCAAGCCGCTGTTTCCAGGCGCATCAGGGCAATGGGAGACGGGATTATCAGGATTAAAATAGGCCGATCACCTCACTATATGTTGATCTCCAACGCGTTTGGCGGTGGGAATCGTCTTTTATTATCTATGGTTGATCCTCATGGAAATAGCACGTCGATTGGCTGTTTGCGTCCTTTAGCCCATGGCGGGTTTTTCCTAGAAAAGCTACCGAGTATGCCCTCTGTCTTACTTGGCGAGGGGAAAAACGGATTGTTCAAAGACTTGCCATATTTCTTGTATGATCTAGCTCCGCAAGGCTTCATCGGGCGCCAGATAGCTGCCAGCATGGCGGCACAAGCTGGCTTCCCGAATGATCCGAAGGAATGGAACGTAGAGCATATCGGACAGTATCTCACTTCCAATGGTGACGATCTGCCTGGGAATCTGAAGCTGGGTGCTCAGGCGCAGCTACGGTTACGTAGCACACCCGTTGCTTACACTATGAAAGATTATCCCAGACTTGCTGAGGCGGCGCTGGACGGAGCCATCCCGGGATCCTCGGCAGGCGGCGAGCAGCCCAAGTTCACGGCGTTTTGCAAGGAGAGGTCTGCGCATGTGATTGTTAAATTTTCCCCAAAAGGTGACGATGCAACCGCAGTGCGCTGGCGTGATATTTTGATCACTGAATTCCATGCCGCAGAGGCAATTCATGCGAAAAATTTCCCAGCGGCAGAGACAAGATTGATAGAGCGAGATGGGCGATATTTTCACGAGTCACAACGTTTTGATCGCGTTGGGGAATTTGGAAGGCTTTCCATGATTTCTCTCCAATCCGTTGATGCGGAATTTGCTGGAATCGGCCATGGCTGGCATAGGGTAATGAAAGCTTTATTTGATGAGGATTTGGTAAGCTGGCAGCATCTGTTTGACACCGCAGTTTTATGGAGTTTCGGCAAACTCATCAACAATACGGACATGCACCTCGGAAATCTGAGCCTGAGCATCGAAGGCGATGTGTTTCGTATTCTTCCGGTCTATGACATGTGCTCGATGGGTTTTGTGCCAAAAAATGGCGAGGTCAGACCCTTCCGTTTCGATAGTCCAAATCTGGATGACCTCACAATGTTTCCCAAAGACGCAGCCGATGGAATCAGGTCGGCAGCATCTCAAATGGCGCGAGATTTTTGGAATCGGGTAGCACGTGATACGAGGATTTCGCAAGACTTCCGAGATTTTCTCGCTAAGGGCAATCCAGTCGATTTGGTTAGAATGGCTTCTTAGATCCGCTGGTTCAGAGAGAAAAATAGGAAACGCCGGCTTCGAAGATCGGCTGGGCTTTGTTGCCGGAGATATTCTTTGCAACGTTTTCTGAGAAACGCTCGGAGTGTGCCATTTTCCCGAAGACGCGGCCGCAGGGCGAAGTGATGCCCTCGATGGCGGCGAGGGAGCCGTTGGGGTTGAAGGGGTGTTCCATGGTCGGCGCGCCGGAGGGGTCGCAGTATTGGGTCGCGATCTGGCCGTTGGAGGAGAGTTGGGCGATGGTCTCGGCGGAGGCGAAGAATTTACCCTCGCCGTGGGAGACGGGGACGGTGTGAATTTCGCCGATGGCCATGTTGGCGAGCCAGGGGGAGGAGTTCGATACGATCCGGGTTTGGACGTATTGGGAGATGTGGCGGGAGATGTCGTTGTGGACGAGGGTGGCGGATTCGGCATCCGTATCGATGATGCGACCGTGAGTAGCGAGGCCGGTTTTGATGAGGGCTTGGAAGCCGTTGCAGATGCCGAGGACGAGGCCGTCACGGTTCTCTAACAAGTCAGAGATGGCGTCGCTGATGCGCGGGTTACGGAGGATGGTAGCGATAAATTTCGCGGAGCCATCGGGTTCGTCGCCAGCCGAGAAGCCGCCGGGAATGAAGAGGATTTGGGACTCACTAATGTGGGCGGCGAGGGAGTGGATGGATTCGGCGATGTGTCTTGCGGAAAGGTTGCGAAAGACCTCGATGTGAGTTTGCGCACCGACGCGTTGGAAGGCGCGGGCGGAGTCGTATTCGGAGTTGGTGCCGGGGAAGGCGGGGATCAATACCGAAGGTCTGGAGATTGATGAATGATGATTTTTGATTTTTGATTTTTGAACCGCTAAGACGCCAAGGTCGCCAAGTTTGGAAGAAGAAGCTTCCGGGCGGGTTGGATAGGCGGGTTCGAGGGTGGATTGCCAGGCGGATTGGAGATCGGCTAGGGAGTGGGTTTCGCCGTTTAGGGTGAGGGTTTCGGATTCGGTGGTTTGGCCGATGTTTATCTCGTTGAGGGCGAGTTCCTCGGTGTGTTCGATCAAGAAGGTGAAATAGGCTTCGCTGAAGAGGTTGAGGGGCTGATCGAAAATCGCGCCTACGTGGTTGCCGAGGCAGCATTTCGAGATGGCGGCGGCGAGGCCGGCTTTGCCGATGTGGTGGAGGGAGAGAATTTTTCCGGCTTTGTTGAGGGCGTGGAGGGCGGCGGCGGTTTTCTTGAGAGTAGCGAAATCGGGGAGGCCGTTTGCGAGGATGGGAGTTTCTACTATGGATATCGTAGATGCGGGTTGCTTGAACTCCGGGGAAAGGGCGAGGGAGGCGAGGCCGGGGGCGAGGGCGAAGGAGACGAGGGTGGGCGGGACGTCGAGTTCGTTGAAGGAGCCGGACATGGAGTCCTTTCCGCCGATGGCGGCGAGGCGTAGCTCGTGCTGGGCGCGGAAGGCTCCGAGCAGGGCGGCAAAGGGGAGTCCCCAGCGTTTTGGGTCTTGCCCTAGTTTCGGGAAATATTCCTGGAGGGTGAGGCGGATGTCGCTGAGTTGTGCGCCGGCGGCGACGGCTTTGCAGACAGATTCGGTGACGGCGTATGCGGCTCCGTGAAAGGGGGATTTTTCTGAAAGGTAAGGATCGAAGCCCCAGGACATGTAGGTGGCGTGGTCGGTCTCGCCTTTCAGAACGGGGAGTTTCGCGACCATCGCATCGGGTGGCGTGAGCTGGTGCTTGCCGCCGAAAGGCCAGAGGACGGTATTGGCACCGACGGAGGAATCGAACATTTCGCCGAGGCCTTTTTGGGAGGCGATGTTGAGTGAGGCGAGGACTTCGGGGAGATTCGCTGCGAGACGCGGCGAACACGGCCTGCCGCGAGACGCGGCAGCTACTTGGACCTCGGCGGTTTGTTGGACGCCGTTGGTGTCGAGGAAGGCTCGGCTGAGATTGACGATTTCCTTGCCGCGCCATGTCATGATGAGTCGGCCGGAGTCGGTGACGTCGGCGACGTGGACGCATTCGAGATTCTCTTTATCGGACTCGCGGATGAAATAACTGATTTCCGAGTGGTCGATGCAGACGGCCATGCGTTCTTGGGATTCGGAAATGGCGAGTTCGGTGCCGTCGAGGCCGTCGTATTTTTTCGTGACGGCATCGAGGTTGATTACGAGGGAGGGGGCGATTTCGCCGATGGCGACGGAGACTCCGCCGGCTCCGAAGTCGTTGCAGATTTTAATTTTGCGGGTGAGTTCTGGATTGCGGAACAGGCGCTGGATCTTGCGCTCGGTGGGTGCGTCGCCTTTTTGGACTTCGGCGGAGTTTTCGAGGGCGGTTTCGGTGTGCTCTTTGGAGGAGCCGGTTGCTCCGCCGACGCCATCGCGACCGGTGCGCCCGCCGATGAGGAGGATGACATCGCCGGGGGCTGGCGAGCCGCGGAAAACGTTAGAGCGCGGGGCCGCGGCGACGACAGCACCGATTTCAAGGCGTTTCGCAACGTAGCCGGGGTGATAGATCTCCGCGACTTGGCCAGTGGCGAGGCCGATCTGGTTGCCATAGGATGAGTAACCTTTGGCGGCGACTTGGCAGATTTTTTTCTGGGGGAGTTTGCCGGGGAGAGTTTCTGAAAAGGGGGTGTTGGGATCTCCCGCGCCGGTGACGCGCATCGCTTGATAGACGTAGGAGCGGCCGGAGAGGGGATCGCGGATGCAGCCGCCGAGGCAGGTGGCGGCTCCACCGAAAGGTTCAATTTCGGTGGGGTGATTGTGGGTCTCGTTTTTGAATTGGATGAGCCATTCTTCGGTGATGCGGGTAGGTAATGCCGCGATCTGGAGATCGATGGGCACTACGCCGTTTTCCGTAATGATAAAGTTGTCAGGTTTCGCGTCGATTACGGCGATACCATTGGGATGCAACCATCCGAAGAAGGATTTTGCAACCGGGTGGAAGCCTTTCTCCAGCATGTAATCGGCAATTTGTTCGAGGCTGGGGAGAGGAAGCGATGGGTCAGCGGCCTGAATCCATTCTTGAGAAATAACGGCGCTGGGTTGGCCGGAGGATTGGCCGATGATGAGTCCGGGTTCGGTTGAAAGGGTAATCCCCTCGAATTTTAGGTCGCTCCCAAAAAGAGCGATGTGGAGAGCCATCCTGAGTAGGTAGGCGGAGAGATCAGCGTTGTCGCGATCGAGGGCGGAGTTGTCTGTCGAAAGGACGGGCACTTGGCCGAAAACGCCAGGCCAGGTGCGCTTGAGGGCGCGGATTCTAGTTTCATCAAACCAGACTTGGTGCTCGCTGGTGTAGGAGGAAATGGGATCTCCATGTTTAGCGAAAAAGGAAACCGGGATCAGTTGCCATGTTTTTTTTGCCCAGACGAGATCTGTTCCATCTGCTTGCGGGCGGCTTCGACTTGCGCTTGCGCCATGGCTCGTGTCACGGGCGGCTTGGAGGAATTCGCGCGCTTGCTGGGCGAGCTTTTTTGGGAGACTTGAGAGAGTTTCATTACTTAGAAGTTGGTTGATAATATCAGGATTGTCAATGGCGCGAGTGACGGGGACGACGATGGAGGCGGCGTTGATTTCTTCGGAGACTTCTAGGTTATCGAGTTCGCCGGAGGCTTTGAGTTCGCGCATGCCGATGAGGGCGATGTCCATCAGGGTAACGGGCTTGTCGTCGCGCCCCAGTTTTTCGCGTATGCTACGATAGATCCCGTAGGTTTCCTCGATGACTTCGGAGCCGGGATCGAAGGTGATCTTGTCGATGGCGGTAAGGAAGGTGGTGTGGCGGCAGTGGTCGGACCAGTAGGTGTCCAACATGCGGATCTCGGTGAGAGTGGGTGGGCGGGATTCTTCGTTTTTAAAATAGGATTGGGTGAAGGCGATGTCGGCCTCGGACATCGCGAGGGACATGGCTTTGCGGATTTTTTCAGGGGGATCTGTTAGGAAATTATTTAGGATTTCGATGTCCTTGGGTGCTGGGATGACTGGGCGACCGGAGATCGCCTCCACGGGGATTTCGTGAGAATCTACGGGGTTGATGATGTAGGATTTGACGGCTGTAAGATCCGTAGGGGAGAGGTTGCCGGTGAGGATTACGACGCGTGAGGAGGTGACGGCGGGTTTGTCTTTTCCGGTGAGGATCTGGATGCACTGGGCAGCGGAATCGGCACGCTGATCGAATTGGCCGGGGAGGTAGGAGTAGGCGAAGGCGTGCTCGTTTTCGGCGACTGCGAGGGTGGTCGAAATGGAATCGATCTGCGGCTCGGAGAGGATGCGGGTGGAGGTGAGCGCGAATTCTTCGTCGCTGATGCCTTCGATATCGTAGCGATTGAGCAAGCGCAGGGAGGCGATGTGCGGGAGCGCCAGGGACTCGCGGAGATCGTGCAGCAGGTGGCGGGATTCGGAGGCGAAGGGCGGGAGTTTCTCGACGAAAAGGGCGTGCTGTTTCAAAACCTTAAACTTTAAATTATTAAACTCGAATGAAGTTTGCGCTGTGCGGTTGTGAGGAAGCCGGCTGGAAGCGCGGCTCTTCAAAAGCGTGGATATCCTTAACCTTTGATCTCCATGAGCATCTGAGGGTTGCTGGGGAACTTTTTGACGAAGTAGAGGAGGCGTTCCATGGCCTCGAAGGGGCGGTGGCCGGAGAGGCCGCGGCGGATGAGGTGGATTTTGTGGAGGGTGTGCTCTTGGAGGAGGAGTTCCTCGCGGCGGGTTCCGGATTTAAAGATGTCCACGGCGGGATAGACGTAGTTTTCGGCGATCTTGCGATCGAGGACGAGTTCCATATTTCCGGTGCCTTTGAACTCCATGAAAATGGCTTCGTCGGCGCGGGAGTTGGTTTGGATGAGGGCGGTGGCGAGGATGGTGAGGGAGCCCCCGCCGCGGGTGTTGCGTGCGGCGGCGAAGAGGCGGCGCGGGATTTCTAGAGCACCGATGGTGATGCCGCCGGAGCCGGTGGCACGGTTGCGGCCTTCACGGCCTCCGCCCATGTTGGCGTTGTAAGCGCGGGCGAGGCGGGTGATGGAATCCATGAGGATGAACACGTCCTTGCCCGCCTCGACGAGTCGTTTTGCGCGCTCGATGGCGAGCTCGGCGATGCGGCAATGGTTGCGGGCCTGCTCGTCGTTGGAGGAGGCGTAGATTTCCGCGCCGGGGAGGGCGCGGCGGAACTCGGTGACTTCCTCTGGGCGCTCATCGACGAGTAGAACCATGAGATGAATTTGCTCGTCGTATTTCTCACGGATGGCCTCTGCCATGTGGAGGAGGAGAGTGGTTTTACCCGAGCGCGGGGGCGAGACGATGAGCCCGCGCTGGCCACGACCGACGGGTGCGACGATATCGACAACACGGGTGGTGTAGCGGTCAGGAGTTGTTTCGAAAGCGATGCGCTTGTTGGGGTTGATCGCCTTGAGCTCGTCGAAATGCGGGAGGACGGCGGCTTCCTCAGGGGGTATGCCGTTGACGGTATTGATTTCGACAAGCTGCGGGCCGCGGTTGCTTTCTTGGTATTGGCCGTGGAGCCATTGGCCGTGGCGCAGGGCATGGCGGCGGATGAGCTCTGGAGAGATGAAAATATCTTCCTTGGCTTGTTCGAAATTTGCTTCCGGGAGACGGAGGAAACCGAAGCCTTTGGGGGTGAGTTCTAAAATGCCGTTGGCGTCTGTCAGCGGGCCGGAAAGGACGGTGGCGGATTCCTGCGGTCGCTCGGGTTTCTCGTAACGGGGTTCGTTGCGCGGCTCATTCCTGTGATCGTTGCGCGATTCTCGATGATCGTTGCGCTGGCCGCGGTTCGGTTCTCCGCCTTGGTCACGGCGGCGTTTGCGCTTTTCACGGCGTTTTTTGGAGCGGGAAATGGGTTGCTGGCCATCTGAGTTAGATGGTGGTGGGTTGACAGGGCCGCCGCCGGGGACGCGGCCGATGCGCGGGTTGTTGTTAGATCCTTGCTCGGGCTGTCTTTCCTCGCGTGGTGCGGATGGCTCCGGCTGCGGCGCAGAGATCGGGGCGGGCGCTTCGATGGGAAGGGGGGCTACGCTTTTAATCGGCGCGGGTTTCTTGACGACGGCGGGGGGTGTTTCCGAGGTGGCAGGAGCTTTCTTTGCGACTGCTTTTTTAGAAGCTACTTTTTTCGGGACGACAATCTCCTCGGTGATTTTCTTTGCGGCGACCTTCTTTACCGCGACCTTTTTTACGGCTTTTTTAGCGGGTGCCTTCTTGGCGGGAGCCTTTTTCGCGGCGGCTTTGCGCGCGGGTTTTGCTTTGCTTTCTACGGCAGGCATTTCGAAAAGGTCGTCGGTGGTGTTTTTGCTCATTCGGGAGAGTTTTGGGAAATCGGAAGCGTCGTTCCTTCCTGATGGATGGCGGCGTGGGAAACGGTGATGGGGATATGATTTTGGGGCTTCACCGAGGATATGGAAATTCTCCGGGAGCTTGTAAAAAGGGGGACGGCGCGGGGGTCGTTTCCGGTCGTTGATTTCATCGCACGCGGCGGGAGATGAACTGGGATTCGACCGGTGGCATGGTGGCAAGGGAGAAGATCCCGAAGCCGCCAACCGTCGTGACAACGGCGTGAAGATGTGGGCTTGGTGGGGATTTGGCAATATCAAAAAACATATCAAAAAAACTTGGGGTTTGAGGCGCTGATTGACGTTTGCGGCATCGGGTGTGAGCTTCGCTGAGGATGTGGCTACGGTTAATCGGGATTGCGGCGGCTGTGTGGCTGTTATCGGGATGCGAAAGGGCAAAGCGGGTTCCTAAGGCAATCGCAGTTTCTGAAGACGGGGCGATGGTAGTTAAAGCGATGACTTTTAACATCCGCTATGAGAATGCTGGTGATAAAGGCCGGCGGAGCTGGGCGGAGCGGGTGGTTGGGATAGTGAAAATGCTGCGGGTTGAGCAACCGGATTTTCTAGGTATCCAAGAGGGAATGCATGGGCAGGTGGCGGATCTTCGGGCGTCGATGTCTGATTATGGTTTCGTCGGGATGGGGCGTAGCGACGGCAAGCGTGAGGGGGAGTATTCGGGGATTTTTTATCAAAGGGATCGCTTTGCGGTGGATGGAGACAAGAGCGGGATGATCTGGCTTTCCGCAACGCCGGACAAGGTGGGATCGATGACGTGGGGGAATGAAATCCCGCGAGTTGCGACCTGGGTGCGGCTGTTAGATCGGGCGAGCGGGCAGGGGATTTGGGTGGTGAATATGCACCTTGATCATAGGAACCAGACTTCTAGGGAAAAGGGTGTGAGGCTGATGGCGGAGAGCTTGGTGAAGATGAATTCCAACGAAGATCCGGTGGTGTGGCTGGGGGATTTTAATGCGGTGGAGGGGAATTCGGCGGTGTTGTTTCTCGCGGGTAAGCGCACATCGATCCCAGTGGTTCAAGGTTTCGATGGGATGGTGGAGACTTTCGATACGCTCAATGCAGGAGAGAAAAAACGAGGAACCTTGCACTTCTGGATGAGTGATCCGAGCCGGCAGTGGAAGGTGGATCACATTTTTATCTCGAAGGGAGGGGCGGTTCTACGATCGGGAGTTCTCCGGGGAGGGGAGCCGTATCTGTCGGATCATTTTCCGGTAACGGCCAAGGTTCGTTTTCCCCCTCGCTGAAAATGATCGCGTTCAGGCTATCCTTGAATGATTCCGGCCAAGGGAGCATTGCGAGTGTTTCCGCATCCACCCATTTCGGGCTGATGGCCTTGAGCTGGGCGAGGTAGGAAACGGCGGCTTCGTGATCACCGAGGCGTTCGTGCGATATGGCGAGCAGGGCGGTGGTGTCCTCGATCTCATCGGGAGGCAGGCCGATTTTGGTGGCGTGGTTCAGGTAGCGGAGGGCGTCCTCGGTGTGGTCTGTTAGAAGCGCGATCCAACCGGAGCGGATCGCGGAGGAGGGAGCGTTGGGGAAACGGAACAGGCCGGTGTTGAGGATTTCGATGGCTTGACGAGGGTTGCCGGTTTCGAATGCGGTATGGGCGGCCTCGGTGTAATCGGTGGGGAGGTGATCGGCTTCCGGTTGGTTGGTGATGAGATCGATCCATGTAGCGTGCGCGGTATCGAAATCAGCGAGTGTGAGGAACGCTGCGGCGCGGACGCGCAGGCAATTTGCGGGTGCTGTGCCGAGGCGTTGCGCGTATTCGGCGAGACGGATGGCGGTGATGGCGTGCTTGGGATTTTCCGAAAGGATACGGGCGGCGTTGATGGCTTTTTCGGCGATCACGAGTTGGCCGAGGGTTGCGATGGTTTTGGTGTCTGTTAGACGAAGCGAGAGGGCGGAGATGTCGTCTTCGGACGGATCATCGGGAAGTGTGAGAGACAAAAGGTAGTCTGCTTGTTCTTTGCGGAAACGGTTTAGGAGTGGAGCGAAATCCGGAGATTCGTAGCCATGCCAATCCTCGATGCGGCGAAGGTAATCGAAGTCTGTATCAGGCGGTATCCTGCGATTCGCCAGGGCTAGCAACGCGGGTGGGAGATCGGTGGCTTTTTCTACAGCGCGTGAGATGAACTCCGGTTTTTGCGAATCCAGAGCGAGGAAAATTGCGGTAGCAAAGGGTAGTCCGTGGGTGGCGGAATCGATCACGGCGAGGGTGGCTTCGCGGTCGCCGGTGGTGAAGACCTGCATGATGATTTCAGCGTGGGCACGATCAGCTGCGGTGAGTTCGGGAAAATTTTCGGGGTAGGCGTCGGCGAGTCGGCGGGTGATGGGTGTTTCCGAAGAATATATGCGAAGTGTGGGAGGGAGTCTTCCGGGCAATTCCTTGGTTAGAATTGCGAGGCGATTTGGGGCGGGGATTTTTGTGAGAGTCTGGGTGTTGAGATCCAGTTTAAATCCGGAGAGAGCATACAGTAGTTCTTCCGATCTGTTAGAAATTTCATCGGAGCTCAGGCGGAACGTGCGGACGATGGTGAGAGTGTTTTCGGCAGTGTGGGTGATGTTGAATGGGGCGGGCGGAGTTGTAATTTTTATCGAGGACGAACGATGAAATACGACGGCACCCGCGAGCGGGATTTCATGAGAACTTTGGTTACTCATCGTGATGCGTAGGGTGGTGCCTTCGAAGATGGCGGAGGTGACGTAGGAGGAGCCCGGGATGATTGTTTCGGAGCGCAGGACTTCGCCGGTGTTGGAGTCGTGGATTTGCCAGATCTGTAATCCGTTCGCATCCGTGATCGGATGTGCGAATAACAGTCCATTTTCCGAAAAAGGCTGGCAGGTTTCTGGATCGAGTCCTTTCGCGAATGCGTCGAGGGCGGCGATGGGCTTCAGTGTTTCAGCACGGCAGAGAAGGCTGAGTTCATCGCGGTGGACGATGATGAATTTCGAATCCGGCGAGACTGTGAGGTGGTTGATCTGTTTGGCTTTCGTAGGGAACATGACAGCGCCGACAGAGGGCTCATCGGAAAGGTTCCAGCGGATTACGGTCGGGTATTTTCCTTCGACGGCGACGAAGAGATTATGCCCTGCTTCTTTGAAATGGAGGACGGGAAAGGGGTGGCGAAGTTCCTTTACAGGCAGGGTGAAATCCGTGGAGGCGAGAATCTTTTTCAAAAGGGATTCGGTTTTGGGCGAAGCCTGGATTGAAAGGGATGCGACGAGGTAGGGAATGGCCTTGAGGGGCTCATTGTGAGTGAGATAATTTTGCGCAAGAGCGAACTGTGCGGCGGCGAGTGTAGGGTTACTTTCGGGCGCAGAGGAACCTTTTGAAACGGGGGGCCTTTCCTCGCAGGAGAGGAGTAGAGCAAGGATGATGAAGATCCCGAATTTCAAAGCAGATGGTTGGTGGTTCAATGCCGCTGAGTCTTGGATTTGTTTATGGCAAAGCCGGCTGGAAGCACGGCTCTCCGTTAGGCGAGGGTGCCTTCGGTGACGCCGAGTTTTTCGGTGGCGTGGATTTCGCTCAGGAGCGTGGCGGGTGAGATTTTTTCCGAAAGAAGATCGAGGTAGGAGTTGATGGTGGAGAGGGCGTCGGTTTGGTTTTCGTCGAGTAGCTCGATGCGGAAATGGCGGAGGCCAGAGGCGAGAAGCTGGGGGAGGAAGCGAGCGCCGGTCTGGGCGCGGCCGTTGAAGAGAGTGTTGCGGCAGCCAACATCGGCCTGCAGGCGGTGGAGTTGGCCGACGCGGTCGCGGAGGTGGACGGTGTGTTTCTCGCAAGGCCGGCCGCAGTCCTTGTAGGTAGTGCCGGAGCTGAGGAAGGTGCAGAATACGCAGTGCTCCATGTGAAACATAGGCATGTGCTGGTGGAGGGTGAGTTCCAGCCATTCGGGTGGGGTTTTATCTAATAGTTCGAGGACTTGGGATATGTTGAGATCGTAGGAGATGGTGAGGCGGTCGAGGTGGGCGGACTCGCGGAGGATTTTTGCGGTGAGGGGGTTGGCGACGTTGAGAGAGAAATCGCCGATGCGGATGAGTTCGCTACGGTCTTTGTAGTAATTGAGCGCGGCGAGGTTGCGGAGAAGAAGGCCATCGGGTTCGGCGCGTTCAATGAGTTTCAGGTATCCGATTTCGCCGGGTTTTAGGATGCGCGGGGTGGCGAGGATGATTGTTGATTGAGGATTGATTATTGAGGATCTGAAGAGGGAAACGGCTTCCTTGTAGCGGCGGGGGTCTTCGAAATCGCAGTAGATTTGAGGGATTCCGGCCTCGATGGCAGCTTCGAGCTGGGGAAGAGTGCGGGTGAGGATCGAGAGAGAAGGGGGATTTGATATTGGGAGATTTGATAATTGGGGGAAGAGGTGGTGGGGGCTTTTGGATGATTGGCGATTGAGGATTTTGGATTGTTGATCTTGGATCTGGGAGAGGTTGGAGACTAGGTCGCGGCGGAGCTGGTTGAGGGCGGAGAGAGGAAGGTGGCAGTCGCCTTGGATTTGGTTATCGAGGGAGGCGAGTTCGTAGGGTGTGTCGCCTAGGCGGGAGAGTTGTTTTTCCAGGGTCTCGGTGGTGAGGGGGTGGGTGGTGGCTTCCGAGAGGGGGATGGTTGTGGAAATTACAACCCGAGACGGGTTAGCCACGGCCTGCCCCGGGACGGGGCAGCTACATGTGAGCGGCTCGCCGGGTTTTCCTGTTAGGGTGAGATGGAGGGGGGTGCGTTTGATTTTAGGTTTGGCGGTTTGCCAGAATTTTCGGATCTCGGATTCGAGGGCGGGATCGGCGGTTTTGTAGAGGGTTACGCCGGGGCGGATGCGGTCGAAATTGATGCCGGAAAAGGTGCGGTGGAAGATGATGCGGTCGTTCTCGATTTTCCAAATGGAGGCTCCCTGTTCGAGATCGCGGTTCTCGCCTGCGTCGAAGACGATGCCGTCGCCGGCTTTGAGGGGTGGGGTTTGTTGGGAAGGCGGGGTATCTAGGCGGATCCAGCCGTTCTGTGCTTCGATGATCGTGCCGAGAAACGGGCCGCGTTTTTTTCCGAATTTCCCGTGGGTGAGGTAGGGGTGGTTGGTGCCTGCGAGCCAGCCGGTGGTGAGGCCGCGGGAGAAGGTCATTTCTAACTGGTATTTCTCTTCTTGCGAGACGCCCCGAGACGGGGTTTCCACGGCCTGCTCCGTGACGGGGCAGCTACAGGCATCAAGTGCCTTTCGATAGACGCGGGTGACGGCGGCGACGTATTCTGGGGTTTTGAGGCGGCCTTCGATTTTGAAACTTTTCACACCGGCGCGGACGAGGTCTGGGATGAGATCGACGGCGGAGAGATCCTGTGGGGAGAGGAGGTAGCGATGCTCAGCGAGATCTTGGGTGACGCCATCGACGACGATTTCGTAGGGCATGCGGCAGGCTTGGGCGCACTCGCCGCGGTTCGCGGAGCGCTGGCCTAGGCTTTCCGAGGTGAGGCATTGGCCGGAATAGGCAACGCATAGCGCACCGTGGACGAAGACTTCCAAAGGGGTGATTGGAGATTGGAGATTGGAGATTGGGGAAGAATGAAATCGTTCGATTTCCTTAATGGAGAGTTCGCGGGCGAGGACGGCGCGTTCCATCGGGAAGATTGTTTCCAAGAAAGCGAGGCCTTCGGGGGAGGTGATCGTCATTTGGGTGGAGGCGTGGAGTTCCACTTCCGGGACGATCTCACGTGCCATTTTCGCGAGGCCGATGTCCTGAATGATAAGGGCATCGACTCCGGCGTCCGCGATCAGGCGGAGCTGGCGCTCGGCGGCTTCGAGCTCGCTGGTGAAGATCAGGGTATTCATCGCGACGAAGCCTTTCACGCCGTGCTTGTGGAGGTAGGCCATCAGTTCGGGGAGGTCTGCTTCGGTGAAATTATCGGCGCGGAGGCGGGCGTTAAATTTCGGCAGGCCGAAGTAGATCGCATCCGCACCCGCAGCCACGGCGGCGCGGGCGCAGTCCCAGTTTCCGGCGGGTGAGAGGAGTTCGGTCATTGAGGTGTAGACAAGAAATTTAAAGAAACTTTTGAATTCGCGCAACCGTGTTGGTTTCGTAGTGTTTAGGGATTCGTAAGAAGATTTTATGTTACCGCCAGCAAAAGGAAATTGGACGAAGGAAGAGGCTAGGCACCTGTTGAGCCGGGCGGGTTTCGGTGGATCGCCGGATGAGAACGGGCGCTTTCATGCTATGGGAAGGGAGAAAGCGGTGGATTTTTTACTCAATCCTGAGGAGTCGATCAAAGCGCATCCGAAGCCGGAATGGGCGGATCTAAAAACCGCGATGGTCAACATGACGGAAATGATGATGGAGCGGCGGGAGATGATGGCGGAGACACGCGGCTTATCAGTGGAGGAGGCGGAGAAAAAGAGGCGGGTGATTCAGAAGGATGAGCAGCAAGAGTCGCGGAAGCAGGGCTTGGAGGCGCAGCATTGGTGGTTCAGCCGGATGCTAAAAACGAAAGCTCCTCTCCGCGAGAAGATGACGCTTTTCTGGCACGACCATTTCGCGACCTCGATCCAGAAGGTCAAGCAACCGGTGCTGTTGATTAAGCAGAACGAATTATTCCGCGAGTATGCGTTCGGAAATTTACGGGATTTGACGCAGAAGATCGTCCGCGATCCGGCGATGATGTTGTATCTCGATACGCAGCGCTCTAGTAAGTCGATGCCCAATGAGAATTTTGCGCGGGAGGTCATGGAGCTCTTCACTCTTGGTGAAGGGAACTACACCGAGGAGGACGTGAAGCAGGCGGCGCGGGCTTTCACCGGATACCAACTGAACCGGCTCAACGGCGAGGTCGTCCAGAGTGCGCGGGCTTGGGACGATGGAGAAAAAACAATTTTCGGTGAAACCGGCCCGTATAACGGAAAGGATGTGGTGAGTCTCATTTTCAAGAAGGATGCCTGCGCGAAATTTATGGCGGTGAAGCTTTGGGAATTCTTTGCTTATGAGAAACCGGTGGATTCTGCGATGGCGGATCTTGCGGCGACCTTCCGCAAAAACGATTACGAACTGAAACCTGTGCTTCGCGAAATTTTTCTTTCCGCAGAGTTTTACGGTAAAAAAGCGATGGCGACGCAGATCAAATCCCCCGTGCAATACCTCGTGCAGCTTCTCAAGGAGTTGGAGATGGAGTCGGCACCGCTCGGTTTCCCGATCATGGGTCAAACCCAGCTCGGGCAGGTGCTTTTCATGCCGCCGAATGTGGCGGGCTGGGATTGGGGAAAAGCGTGGATCAATACGAATACCTTGCTCACACGTTACAATCTAGCCGGAAGCCTGATCAACGGAAGCGTCCGCGATATGATGAGTGCGAAAAAGATTGGAATGAGGAACAAGCTGCGCGGTGACTCAATGGGCCCGGACTTCGCTAAGATCGCGCCCGAGTCAGGACGCAATGAAACGGAGAAGCTCGTGGATGAACTGATCGCGAGGTTCTTCTGCGTGCCGATCCCTGCAAAGGCACGTGACTCATTCATCGCTTATGCGGCCTCCAAGAAAGGCGTTAGTTTTACAGATAAAGAACTCGGTGAGCTCTGCCATCTCATGCTGAGCACGCCCTATTACCAGCTAATCTAAAATAGAATTACACCATGAAAACGAGAAGAGACTTTATCAGATCGGCCGTGCTGGGTGCTTCGGCGACATGGACATTGCCGGGATTTATCGACAGGACATTCGCGGAACTCGGCGATGAGGCGCGCGACAGATCCACGCAATTCACGACCGGAAAGGATGGGACGATTTTGGTCGTGCTCCAGTTGGCGGGCGGAAATGACGGGCTGAACACGCTCGTCCCGTTCGGCGATGATGCTTACCACAAGGCCAGGCCGAAGCTCGCGAAAAAGGCGAAGGATCTGATTCAGCTTGGCGATGGGATCGGGCTGAATAACGCGATGCCTTTCCTCGGATCGCTTTTCAAGGAAGGTCGGCTCGGCGTGGTTCAGGGCGTCGGCTATCCGAACCCGAATCGCTCGCATTTCGTCTCCACCTCGATCTGGGAAACAGCGGACACGACGAACCGCACGAACACGGGTTGGTTGGGTCGTTATTTCGATAATGCCTGCGAGGGAGTTGATCCCACAGTGGGGATGAGTTTTAATAAATCCACGCCGGAAAGTTTCGGCGCGATGCGGAATCCGGGGGTGAGTTTAAGTTCGCCGGAGCTTTATCGCTGGATCCATAGCGGAGGAAACCAAGCGCAGGCAGAAGATTTTTTCTCCGATCTGAACCAACCCGGGAACGACGATGATGATAGTCCGAGCGACGGTGGCTCCATCGAGATGCCTGCGGGTGGGAAAGTGGGAGCGATTGCCGGGGAGTCGAACTTGGATTTCCTCGAACGCGTGGCTCTCGATGCGCAGGTTAGTTCGAAGAAGATCCTTGAGGTCGCCTCGAAGCATAAAACGAACGTGCAATACGATGGAACCCCGGTCGCTCGGAATCTCAACCTCGTCTCGCGGATGATCGCAGGCGGGATGCCGACGCGGGTTTATTATGTGAGCCACGGCGGTTTTGATACGCACAACGGTCAGATTAATTCACATGACCGCCTGCTCGGCCAGCTCGACTCGGCGCTGAAATCATTTTTCGCCGATCTCAAGCAGCAGGGCAACGACAAGCGCGTGACGCTGATGACTTTCTCGGAATTTGGACGCCGCGTTTCCGAAAACGCCAGCTCCGGCACAGACCACGGCAAGGCGTCCTGCATGTTTGTCGCAGGAGGTGGAGTGAAGGGCGGGCTTTACGGAAAATACCCGAGCCTCACCGATCTTTCGCAAGGCGATCTCAAGCACACGGTGGATTTTCGCAGCGTCTATGCCGACCTCCTTGGCGGCTGGCTCAAGGCACCGAACATCGGGAAAATCCTCGGTGGGGATTACAAGGGAATCGGGATGATTTGATGACGTGGTGAACTCACCGTCACCTGCTCCGCTTTCCAAAGGCAGCTTTTGCAATTGGATTTTGGAAAGTTCAAATTAAATTCCGATCTTGGATCGAACTTGGAATTAGTTAGCGATTAATGCCAAAATGAATTCAGCGCACGCGCTATAGCAAGATGTGTCCGGATCCCTCGCCGGAAACTGGCCGGTGACCGCCTGTGCGTTGGGATTTTATGAGCGTCCTCCGTGCAAAGAGCCGCCGAACCGCGATGGCGCGCTTCGGAGCACGCGATGGCGCGTGCGCTCCCCCCGGAATGCTTCGCGTTCAACCCACCGATCAAAATGACGGCCCGTCTCCGTGGAAAATGCTTTCCAAGGGCACTTGGGTGTTAGATTTTCACGCAATGGATTTGGACGGATATTTGAAAAAAGCGGCTGACGATACGGATGCGGCGATGAATCGTTTCCTGCCGGCGGAAAATGAACGGCCCGCCATGATCCATGCGGCGATGAGGTATTGCGTGTTCGCCGGTGGAAAAAGATTGCGTCCCGTGCTTTGCATTGCGGCGGCGGAGGCATGTGGCGGGAATAGGGAAGATGCGATGGCGGCTGCTTGCGCGCTGGAACTGATGCATACCTACTCGCTCGTTCACGACGACTTGCCGTGCATGGATGATGACGACCTGCGGCGCGGTCGACCGACCTGCCACAAAGTCTTTGGCGAGGGCATGGCGGTTCTTTGCGGCGATGCGCTGCTGACCGAGGCCTTCGCAGTTTTGGCGCGCTCCAAATCCGTGGAAATGATTGCGGAGCTGGCCACGGCGGGAGGCAGCCGGAAGTTGATTGGCGGACAGGTGATGGATTTGGAGGGGGAGGGGAAATCCCTTTCGTTGGAGGAGTTGATTCGCATCCACGAGGCGAAGACCGCCGCGCTGCTCACCTCTTCCGTCCGCCTCGGTGCGATGTCGGCGGGTGCGGATGAGGCGCAGATCGCCGCTCTGACAAAATTCGGCCACGCGCTCGGGCTGGCGTTTCAGGTGATCGACGACATCCTCGATGTCACGCAGACCACGGAAAATCTCGGCAAAACGGCAGGCAAGGATGCGGCAGTGGCGAAGGTGACCTATCCTTCGGTGATGGGTTTGGAGGAATCGCGGGCGGAGGCCGCGCGGCTCACGGCGGAGGCGCTGGAGGCTTTGTCGGTTTTTGGGGAAAACGGCGAGCGGTTGAGAGAGATTGCAGAGCGGATGCTGCTTAGGGAGTTTTGAAGATTCAAAATTCAAGTTTCAAAACTCAAGGAAGACTTGGTTTCCAGCATCGTGGGAGGATGTCGCTGCCGCTCTTGTCTGAGGGCTGAAATTTGAATTTTGAGATTTGGTTGATAAACTCGGCAGTATGGGGCTAGTTCCAGTGTATCAAAAAACGTTCCTTCAGTTTCATGTTGGCGAGGCGGTATCTCAATCCGCGTCGCGCGGTGCTTTCCTCGTTCACCTTGATCTCGCTGATCGGGGTTTTGCTAGGGGTATTGGTGCTGGTAGTGGTCATGGCGGTCTTCGCGGGATTGGAGCGGGATGTGAAAGGGCGGCTGTTAGGTTTCACACCGCACATTTTGGTAAAGACAACAACACCAGCCTTGCCCGAGGAAATAGAGGATGCGCCGCCTTGGCAGGATCTCGCGAAAGAAGTGGAGAAGCTTTCCGGGGTCGCGGCTGCGACGGCCTACGTGGCCGATAACGTGATCCTCGACGTCGGCACCTGGCAGCGGCCGGTTTCCTTCCGAGGCATTGACACGACTGACGCGGCGCAGGTGAAAGGTGTTGCCGACATGCTCGACCGGAAAAATTTCCCCGACTCCAGCGCGGACATGGGACTCGACGACCGGGCGGTGGTTTCCTCTATCGTCGCTGCGCAGTTCAATCTCCGCGTGGGCGATACGATCCGTCTCTATTCCACGCGGAATTTCGAGAGTGTGATGCAGGCATACAAGGCCACCGAGAAACCCGTAGTGCGCGAAGCATTTGCGGAGGCGTGGGGGATTGCGGCGAAAGTCTTGGGACGCGATTGGCAAAAAGACGGCGAGAATTTTTCCGTGAAAGCGGAGGAACTGATCGAGGTATACGAGGCGCTTCATGAGATTTTTACGGATGAGATCCGTGAGCCGGAGCGAGAGTTGATCGAGGCTTTGCTGTTGGGGCTTGAGGGACGGGTTCGCGGCGAGGATGAAGAGGAACGGCCGGTGGAGTTCCGTTTCACGCCGGAAGCGAAAGCGGAGATCGACAAGTCCTACACCGCGTTAATGGAAACGGACGCGGAGAAGATGGATGGCGAGATTTTGAAAGGGCTGAAGAGTCTCGTGCTGCCGAAGGAGGCTGTGGTCGCTGGGATTTACTCCGCCTCGCAGATGGCGGTGACGCCGGAACTCTTCGTGCCGTTGCCGCTGGCGCAGGATCTGGCGGGGCTGGGTGCTCAGGTGCAGGGGATCTCGCTGCGGCTGGAGGATCCGTATGAGGCGGAGGAAATCGCGGCGGCGGCGAGAAAATCGCTCGGGCCAGATCATTTCGTGGAAACGTGGGGCGACCAATATCAGGCGTTCTTTTCTCTCATCAATCAGCAGCGGGTGATGATGTATTTCGCTCTGTCTTTCATCGTTCTCGTTTCCGCTTTCTCGATGATGGCGGTGATGTTCACCGTCACGATCCAGAAGCGCCGCGAGATCGGCGTGATGAAAGCTCTTGGCGCGGCACCCGGCCAAATCGTGCGGGTTTTTCTCTATCAAGGCATGCTTCTGGGCTTGCTGGGTTCGGCGCTCGGCGTCGGCTTGGGGCGCGTGGTGATTCATTTCCGAGGTGTCGTCCAGGAGGGGATGCGCTTGATCGGCTTCGATCCCTTTTCGGCGCAGTTGACCGGTTTCGGGGTGATTCCCGCACACAATGATCTCGTCGAGCAGGCAGTGATCGGTTTCATGGCCTTCGTGCTTTGCTCGCTGGCCGCTCTCGTTCCCGCGTTTTTCGCCGCCCGCAGCGATGCCGCTAAATCCCTTCGCAATCTCTAATCTATGGAAATCTGGCTCATCATCAACGGCAAGCGCTCAGGGCCGTATCCCGATTACGAGATTCGTAGTAGGATCGAGCACGGTGAGATGACTTCCGAAGAAATGGTCTGGCACGAGGGTTTGCCGGAGTGGACACCTGTCGGAGAACTCGAGCTTTTCCGCAACAGCTTGGAACAGCAAGAACAGGCTCCTGCTATCGTCCCGCCACCATTGCCGAAGGACTACATGGAGGCCACGGCGGTTGAGAAACCGAAAACCCATATTGCGAGGAGGTTTTGGGCTCGTTGGATGGATCTCAATTTCTATTCCGCTCTCTGGTGGCTCGGGATGTATCTGGGCGGGCGCGACATCGGCTCCGCGATCGGTAACCTTTGGCTGTTCATCTCGATGTTACTTCCATGGTTCGCGATCGAGGCATGGCTCATTCATCGCTTCGGGACGACCCCGGGGAAATGGTTGATGGGCTTGAAAGTTTCCAATGAGGACGGCTCGCTGCTGGCGCTAAAACAATCGGTCTGGCGTGCGTTGCGGGTGATGATCACCGGCATTGGTTTCGGTTGGGGGCTGCTCGCCATCCTTTGTCAGACGATGAGCTGGTTCACCACCAGGCGTCTCGGTAAACCGATTTGGGATCAGATGGGCAAACACAAGATCGAGGCTGAGCCGCTGAAGCCCTTTCGCACCATTGTGCTCATCATTGTTTTCATCGGAGCTGCCCAGCTCCAGATGGCTGTCCGCGGCCCGCATGAAGAGAAGATCATGGTGGAGCAGTTCCCGCAGCTTAAGGAATACATAGTGCGCAGCGAGAAGTGGTATTTCCCGGTGAGGAAATGAGTGGAATCATGGCGGATCTCCCTACTCGCCTGAGTCCGGATAGGAGCCGAGGATTTTCACGAAGGAACAATGCTCGGAAAGCTCGGAGAGTGCCTGGGCGACGTTTTCCGTTTCGGCATGGCCGGAGAGATCGACGTGGAAGATGTATTCCCAGTCTTTCCGTTTCGAGGGGCGCGACTCGATCTTGGAGAGATTGATGTGGAGGTGGTCGAAGGCTTTCAGTGCGTTAACCAATGAGCCGGGGCGATCGTTGATTGCGAAAAGGATTGAGGTGCGGTCGTTGCCGGTGGGCGGGCAGGTTTTCTCTCCGATCACGAGGAAGCGGGTGGTGTTCGTCGCGCGATCCTGGATGGATGTTTCGAGTAGTTCTAAGCCATGGATCTCGGCCGCGAGGGCACCCCCTAGTGCGGCTGCGCCTTCGTGGTATTTTTCCTTGGCGAGTGCTGCTGCCTTGGTGGTGGAGGAGACTTCTACGAGATCCGCTTCGGGGAAATTTTTTAAAATCCAACTCCGGCACTGCCCGAAGACCTGGGGGTGGGAGTAGAGGGTTTTGATTTCCTCACGCGGGATGGCGGACATCAGGCAGTTTTCGATGCGCAACAGAATCTGGGCACAGATGTGGAGGGAGGAATCTACGAACAGATCAAGCGTGTGGGAAACGGCTCCTTCCGTGGAGTTCTCGATGGGCACGACCCCGTAATTCGCCTGCCGCCGCGCAACCTGATCGAAGACATCCGAGAAATTCGGCTGCGGTGAGTAAGCAACGGAGTGGCCGAATTTTTTGATCGAGGCCTGGTGTGTCCATGTGCCTTCGGGGCCGAGGTAGGCGATTTTTAAATCGTCCTCCAAAGCAAGCGCGGCGGACATGATCTCGCGGTAAATCGCGCGAATCGATTTTTCCGGAAGGCGGCCTTGGTTCATGGCGATGAGCCGGTCGAGTAAGGCTTGCTCACGCTCGGGGGCGTAGATCTGCAGGCCGTCGCGCTTTTTGATCACTCCAACCTCGTGGACGAGATCCGCGCGCTGCGATAGGAGGTCGAGCAAGTCTCGGTCGATCAGATCGATCTGTTGGCGGATGTCATCGAGGCTCATGATGGTTCGGGGGTGTCGGATTCTTCGCCGGCAGCAGCAGACGGGGTTCCGATGGCGGAGAGGGCGAGCTGTTTTTCGGCTTCTTCGACAGGTGCGCTTTCTTCCTTTGGCTCGGGAAGTTTCACGCGGCGCAGCTCGGAGGCGTTCGGTAGGTCGTCGATGCTGTTGATGCCGAAGTGTTCGAAAAACAGATCGGTAGTCTGATAAAGGAGCGGCCGGCCCGGCAGATCGGCGCGGCCACCGATGCGGACGAGATCGCGGTCGAGGAGTTTCTGAATCATGCCGTCGCACGAAACGCCGCGCACGGCCTCGATGGCGGCCTTGGTAATCGGCTGGCGATAAGCGACGATGGCCAGCGTTTCCATCGCAGGGCCGGAAAGGCGCTCGGGTTTCCTGCCGGGAAAAAGGTGCCGCACGAATTCTCCGTAATCAACGCGTGTGTAGATTTTCCAACCGGTCGGGCGTTCGAGGATTGTGAACGCGCGTTGGCTTTGCTCGTAGTGGCGGTTGAGTTCGGCGATCGCTTCGGCAACCTGCTCTGGTGCGGTCTGGGCAAGTGCGCTCAGCCAATCAGAAAGCGGAGCAGGGGTGGCGCCTTCGTCGGTCTCGCGGATCAGCACGTCTTCCGCTTCGGCGACGCGGGCACGGATGAGCCGCGCCATTTCCTCGGAGGAAAGTGGCTCTTGGGAGGCAATGAGAAGGGATTCGAGGATCGCGCTAAGTTGCATGTCGGGCGGACAGATTAGGAAAAGATCTTGGCAATTCAAGCTTCCCGGCACACGGACTGGCGAAAGATATTTTTGATAATCTGAAATTTTCCCTTGAAACAGCTAATTTGAAGGGCTATTCCACCGCGCTTTAACGCTAGGAGTAAAATTAAATCTTTCTCCAACCATAAATCAGAATCCTTTAGAGTATTTCCAACATGTCTGCGAAACCGTCCCCCAAAAAAACCGTCGCCCCCAAAGCGGCGAAGAAGCCCGCCCCAGCAAAGAAACCCGTTTCCGTAAAAAAAGCGGCACCTGCGAAGAAAGCTGCACCTGCAAAGAAAGCCGCACCTGCGAAGAAAGCAGCACCTGCGAAGAAAGCCGCGCCTGCAAAGAAAGCCGCGCCTGCAAAGAAAGCAGCACCCGCGAAGAAAGCCGCGCCTGCGAAGAAAGCAGCACCCGCGAAGAAAGCAGCACCTGCGAAGAAAGCAGCACCTGCGAAGAAAGCAGCACCTGCGAAGAAAGCAGCACCTGCAAAGAAAGCAGCGCCTGCGAAGAAAGCAGCACCCGCGAAGAAAGCAGCACCTGCGAAGAAAGCCGCACCTGCGAAGAAAGCCGCACCTGCGAAGAAAGCCGCACCTGCGAAGAAAGCCGCACCTGCGAAGAAAGCCGCACCTGCGAAGAAAGCCGCACCTGCGAAGAAAGCCGCGCCTGCGAAGAAAGTGGCCGCTCCTACAAAACCGACTCCCCCAGCGTCATCTCCAGTTAAGACTCCCGAGAAGAAAGCAGTCGCAAGCAAGCCGGTCGCGAGGAAATCCTCACTGGTCAGCACTCCGCCACCGCCAGCCCCGAAGAAGCCACCCTTCGTCCCGCCCAAGGCCGAGCCGGTCGCAAAAGTCTCCGGAAGTGCAGGCGGTGCCCACACCGCAGCGTTCATTGAGAAGCAGCATCAGCGCCTCCTTGACCTCCGAGATTTACTCTTCGATTCCATGACTGGCATGACCCGTGACACCATTCGCAATGCGCCAGAAGGCAGCGAAGCGTCAGGAAGCGGCCAGCACCAAGGTGATGCGGGCAGCGACGCCTACGACCGCGACTTCGCACTCTCCGTCCTCGCCAAGGAACAGGACGCCCTCTACGAAATCGAGCAAGCCCTCCGCCGTATCAAAGGTGGCACCTACGGGAATTGCGAGATTTCCGAGAGAAAAATCCCCACCGCCCGCCTTGAGGCGATCCCATTTGCCCGCCTCACCGTCGAATGCCAGGCACAATGGGAGAAGGAATACGGCAACCGCAGGTTCCGTCCCTCCAACGAAGTAGGCTTCAGCGGAGGTGCTCCGCAAGAAGATGAGGATTCCGTCACGGTTTCGCTTGACGACGATGACGAATGAACCATAGTCCGCCCCCCGCAAATCACCATGCCACGCGAAATCATCATACTTGAATGCACCGAAGCGAAAGCCGAGGGCAAACCGACTTCTCGTTACGTAACCACCCGTAACAAGAAAAGCCTACTCACCCCGGGCCGCCTAGAGAAAGTGAAGTTCAATCACTTCCTCAAGCGCCGCACCCTTCACCGCGAACTCCGCTAATTTTATGTCCGAGCCAAAGACCATCCAACGCCGCATCAATTTTCGCAAGGCGAACCGCCAGATGACCCGCCGCAGGCAGGACATCCCTGTCGAGCAATTGACACCAACCAACACTGAAGTTCTCGGTAAGTTCACCTCCGAGACCGGCAAGATCCTTCCGCGCCGTGTGACGGGCGTTTCCGCCAAGCTGCACCGCCACATCAACAACGCGATCAAGCAGTCCCGCGCGATCAACCTGATGCCCTAAGCATCCGGGTGATTTCTGCGAACAGCATGGAGATTTTGATTTCAAGCCTGCCCGAATCAACGGGCGGGCTTTTTTGCCTTCCTTGAACGGGCGTAAATGGAAAAAAGATGAACGGACTGCCGGATACACAAAGCGAAAGTGATCACCGCGAGATCGTAATCGACCGGGTGGGTGTGCGTGAACTTCGCTACCCTGCTAGTTACTTAGGAGAGGATGGCGCGATCCTGCACACGGTCGCAAAATTTGAGATGACCGTCGAACTGCCCGCCCACCTGAAAGGCACGCACATGAGCCGGTTCGTGGAGGCGCTGCACGATTTTTCCGAACCACTGAGTGGTGCTTCGGTGATGCGTTTGACAAAGGATCTCGCCGCGAGGCTTCAAGCAGAGCGCGCGCACGTTGATTGCGAGTTTACGATTTTCCGCGAGAAAGAAGCTCCCGTTTCCGGGATGCGCAGCAAGCTTGATTACGAACTCGGCATGGAGTGCCGCCATTCAGTGGAAGAGGGCGATGCGATTTTTCTAAGCCTCCAAGTCCCTGTGGCGACGCTCTGTCCTTGCTCGAAGGCGATTAGCGAAAGGGGTGCCCACAACCAGCGCGGAATAGTCACGATCTCCGTTGAGGCCGATGAAAGCCTTACTTTTTCGGAATTGATCGACCTCGCAGAATCCTCTGCAAGCTGTGAGCTTTACGCAGGTTTGAAGAGGGTGGACGAAAAGGCTGTCACCGAGCGCGCTTACGACCAGCCAGTATTTGTGGAGGATCTAGCAAGGAATGTCGCGGCGGGCCTGAAGAGCCACGCGGCGGTGAAGTGGTTTCGGGTAGAGGCGGAGAATTTCGAATCCATCCACAACCACAACGCTTACGCGATGATCGAGAGTTGAAAGCTCCGCTCGCGGATCACGTTATATAAGTGCGGCTCTCGGAATGTTTGACAGACAGCTCCTTCTCGCGACGATCTTTTAGCACGCAGTTAATTTTCAGTAAACCAACCATGAAGCCGATCTTTCTCAGTCTCGCTGCCGTGCTCTCGGTGGCCTCCGCCGCACCCGATGGGAAGCAGCTTTTCACCATCCACTGTACCGCCTGCCACATGCTCGACCAGATGGTGGTTGGCCCATCGCTGGTGGAGATACGCAGCCTTTACAACGGCAAACCGGATGAGTTCGTGAAATGGTCGATCGCACCGCAGAAAAAACGACCCGGCGCGATTGAGATGCCCTCCCAAGCGCACATCGGCGAGGAAGGACTGCGCGCGATCTACGCCCACATCATGGATGTTTCCAAAGGCGTGGTGGCGAAGAAACAGGAGCAAGGAGATCCCTTCGCGGCATCGCCTACTCAAACAGTTCGACCGCAGGTGCAGCGAATTTTCATGCCCAATGCCAGTCCGGCCTCCATCGCGGTGGCGCTCGATGATATGAATTCGCTCTGCTGGGACGCGGGAAACTCTCGCCTGCGATATGCGTGGACGGGCGGATTCATCGATGGTTTTGCTTATTGGAAAGGCAACGGCAGTAGCTTGGCGACAGTCCTAGGAACCGTGAAATACACCGAGCAGGCATCGCCGTTTGGGAAAGATGCCGCGGTGAAATTTCTCGGCTACAAGGTCAAGGGTGGGCTGCCGATTTTCCGATACTCGGTGGGCGAGCAAATAGTGACCGAGGCCTACTCGCCAGTCAGCGAAGGCATGGGTTTTGTTAGATCATACGCCGTCGTTACCAAAGTTCCGCTTGTCCTAGATTTCCCCGCACAGAGCGGAGTCTCCATCACCACTGACAAAGGTAAACTCGAGGGCGGCAAGCTGATCCTTACGCCCGCCGAAGCTGCCGCATTTACACTCACTTTTTCCCTGAAATGAAAACCGCCACCTTTCTCACCTGGATCACGCTCTCAGCCGCCTCCTTTGGATGGACAGAGCATTTCACCTTCGAAAATATCGCAACTCCGCCTGGGATGGATCCGCAAGTTGGTGCGATGGATCGCATGCCGGACGGGCGCCTCGCGGTGGCGTTCCATCGTGGCGAGGTGATGTTTTACAATCCTGCCGACGGTTCATGGAAACTCTTCGCGACCGGATTGCAGGAGCCGCTCGGCATGTTGACGGAGGCCGATGGCAGTCTGCTGGTTATGCAGCGCGCGGAGCTGACGCGGTTGAAGGATACCGATGGCGACGGCAGCGCGGATGATTATGAAACCGTGTTCGATGATTTCGGAATGTCGGGCAACTACCATGAATTTTCCTACGGCCCGGCGCGGGATGCGGAGGGGAATCTGTTTATCGTGCTCGGCATCGCCTCGAACGGCGCGCCGATGGCAGCGGAGATCCGCGGTGAGTTTTCCGAGATCGGACAGGTGGATTTCAAGGGAATGACCACCAGTGAAACTTGGGGCAAGAACCGCGGCCCCGCTGGCCGCATGTATGCCCGTGTGAAATGGCGCGGCTGGGTGCTGAAACTCTCGCCCGACGGCAAAACGATGGAGCCTTACGCCAGCGGTTTCCGCTCGCCGAACGGGATCGGCTTCGATGCGAAAGGCCGGCTTCTCATCACCGATAACCAAGGCGACTGGCGCCCGACCAGCCCGTTGTATGATGTTAGGCAGGGAGGATTCTACGGACATCCTGCTTCGCTGGTCTGGAAAAAAGGCTGGAACGGCGGTGATCCTAGGCTGATGGACGTTGCAAAACTCGACGCGATGCAGGTGACCGCCGCCGGATATTTTCCGCAGGGCGAACTCGCTAACTCACCCACGTGGCCGGTGATCATTCCGAAGGGCGCGTTTTCCGAAGGCATGGCTGGGCAGACGGTGATCGGTGAAATGAACCAGCCGAACCTCGTCCGTGTGCTCGACGACGAGGTCGATGGCGTCTTCCAAACGGCGCTCGTCCCGATGTTCGACGGCTCGCCGCTCGGGATCGGCAACAATCGAATGGTCTTCGGAAATGATGGCTCGCTCTACGTTGGCAAAACCGCGCTTTCATGGGCTGGATCGAAAGGGATGACAAAGATCAAATGGAACGGAAAGCCGTTTCTATCGCTGGAGAAAATCAAGGCATTACCGAAAGGCTTCGCGCTGCGCTTTAGCCAGCCAATCGATGCCAATACGCTCAAGACCCTTTCTGTAAAACGCCACACCTATGAATATCATCAGGGATACGGCGCTCCAAAAAAGAACGAGGAGGTCCTTGAGATCACCGGCGCAAAGCTTTCCGATGACGGCATGATGGTGACCCTCGATGTCGGCGTGCTGAAGGAAAAATACCTCTACCTCATCGATATGACCGGCCTGCTCTCCAAAGAAGGCGGCAAGATCCTCGGAGCCAAGGCATGGTATCACGTGGTCAAGGCTCCAAAGTAAGTCAGATCAATACATTCTCAAAAAGGACGGCGAGGCTCCCATCTCCGTGGAGATCGATGCCGACCCGCAGGATGACGATGCGATCGGCACATTCACTTCGCTGCTTCAAGCGCATCCAAATCGATATCCGGTTTTTTTGACGGATTGGATTTCCTCTCGAACGCAGATCCCGGTTTCACAGTTTCTGCGAAGAAGCCACCGTTGCGCATGAAGAATTCTTCACCTTCAGATCCGCCTGCGTAGTCGAGGCGGTATGTTCGGTTTGCGATATCGTCACCGGTGAAGCCGGCTTTGGTAAGTTCGTGCCAATTTCCCTCGGGGTCACGTGCCCACTGGTTTCCGTGGTAAGCCATGCGTCCCTGGTAGCCGTTGCGATCCGCGAAGTTTTCCAGAAACGAGTGTAGTCCGGTGAGGTGTTTGTTGGTCTCCGGACGGCGGAAGCTCGCGATGAGTTTCCATTTGCCGACTTCCGGCGCGTAAAACCACGCGGTGTAGATTGTGTTTCCACGGCCATCGGGTTTCGCGCGGTTGAGAAACCGGTAGGTCGTGCCGGCCTTCCATGGATAGATGAGAAAGCTCTGGCCGCCCGATCCCTCATTGCCGAATCCCCCGGTGCGGACGTCCTTGCCTTTGGCCAGTAACTCGATGCGCTTTCCTTCGGGGATGTCCTTGGGATTATCTGTGTGAAAAGGACTCCATAGGGAAAACAGGATGCGCCGCTCGTGCTCGCCGTTTACCTGTATGCCGAAGTAACCCTCGCCAAATCCATTCGCCATGAAATACGAGCCGATTGGATCCTGTCCCTTAGGCACTCTCAGCTCGCTGTAGAAATACTCTACGGTCTTTCCAGCGGGAGGTTCGTAGCTCAGATGAACCGAAGGCCCGCGCCGTCCCCAGTAGAACCGGTTCTCTGCCGGATCTTTGACATAATCGAGCTTGAGCCCGGCCACTTCGGATTCCACGACAAGCTCATCGACTTCTGCAAAAACCGTACCTGTCTTCCGCAGCCCCTGCAAATCCACCCTGACATAGCCTGCCTTATTCGTGGTGATCTTTCCTAACGGGACATCGCGAATGTCAGCACCCGCAACGTTTATTTCAAACGTGCATCCAGCAACTACCGCCCGTATCACCGAATCTCCATCCGGAACTTTCAAGCGCAGTTTTAAATCGATCACTGCCGCGCGATCTGTGCGGAAATACATCGAGAAAATGCTCTTTTCGTTTTGCCACTGCCTGATCCCGGATGCCTCCACCAGATCTGGAGATCCGGCTGCGGAAGAGGTCAGAAACGCATTTCCACCGAGCGGCACAGTCCATTGTTCTTTTCCCAGCGCAGGGGTGATTGCTAAAAAACTGGTACACGTGGCGGCGAGGCAGACGATGGTTTTTTCAAGATAAGACTTCATTATAAACTGGATGTTTTGAAGAACTCGAGAGTCCGAGCCAATCCTTCCTTGAGGGTATGCATTGGCAGCCAGCCGGCAGCTCGGAGCTTGTCCGCGCTGGCGCGTGAATGCCTGACATCTCCGGCGCGTTCGGGGCCATGGATAACCTTTGATGCCGAATCCGCCGCCTGGATCAGCCCGTCTGCGAGATCGTTAATGGTAATTTGCCCACCGTAGCCTGCGTTGAAAACTCCGGTGACGCCAGGCGTTTCCACTGCGAAGGAAAGTGCTCCGGCGATGTCTTTTACATAAATAAAATCCCGCGTCTGCCCGCCATCGCCAAAGATGGTGATGTCCTCGCCGCGCAGGGCTTTCTCGATAAAAATTGGTACCGCGGCGGCATAAGCGCCTTTGGGATCTTGACGCGGACCGAAGACGTTGAAGAAGCGGATGGCTGCCGTTTCTAGCCTGCCTTCTTGCTGAAACATCCCGAGGTAGAATTCGCCATCAAGCTTGGTGATCGCATACGGGCTCTTTGGCTCGGGCAGCATGGTTTCGAGTTTCGGCACCGACGGATTGTCGCCGTAGATCGCTGCGGATGAGGCGAACACGAGTTTCTTTACTCCGGCCGCCGATGCTTCTTCCAATACATTGAGCAGGCCGTGGACGTTGATGTCCACGCATTCACCGGGCTTTGCCATCGACTCCGGCACGCTGACAAGCGCCGCAAGATGGAAGATGTAATCGACACCCTCGACCGCCTTGCGCACCAACTCACGATCAGTGATCGAGCCCTCGATGAAAGTGTGACGGAGGCCGTTCAGGTTATTGCGGTAGCCGGTGCGGAGGTTGTCGAGCACGCGGATTTCCTCCGCCTTGTCCTGATAGTGCTCCACAATGTGAGAGCCGATGAAGCCAGAGCCGCCGGTGATTAGGATTTTCATGGGAATGATAAGAGTGGTTTAGATTCAGCCTGCGCGGCTGGCTACCACTTTCTCCATTTCGGGAAGGTGTTTCTCGATCGCTGCGACAAACGCGAACTGGTTGCGGCAGCGGTCGATGTTGTGCTCCGGGCGCTTGATCTTGAAATAGACATCGCCCTGCAGGTAGTCTGTTAGAAAGCGGATGCCACATTCAAGGGTGAGCAGTTTCCCAGAAAATGCGAGGTTCTCAATCTCGGCAGTGTTTAGAAAGGATTGCGCGGCGACTAGGTATCCGCTCGCCAACGATTCAAAACGATCCATCCGCAGATCCAGTTTACTCAGATCCGTCGCGTCCTCGCGCGTTGTTGGCGTTGCGGTGCGCACCATGTCACCGAAGTCGTAGAGCGCCGAGCCGGGCATGGTGGTGTCCAGATCGATCACGCAAACGCCTTCCGAGGTCACATCGTCGAGCAGGACGTTGTTGAGCTTGGTGTCGTTGTGCGTGACCCGCTCGGGGATGATGCCCGCCGCGATGAGATCGGTGATGCGTGAGCAGTCGGCAGTGCGAGACAGGACAAAATCGATCTCAGCTTTAAATCCAGCGGCGCGGTTATGCGAATCCGCTTCGATCGCCGCCTTCAGCGCTTCGAGCCGCTTCGGGGTATTGTGGAAATCGGGGATTGTTTCGTGCAGTCGCTCACCACCGAGACCGGCCGTGAGTTTCTGAAAATTTCCAAATGCCATGGCCGCCTGGTAAGCCTGATCATTGTTTTGGATCTCATCATGGCCAGTGGCGCGCTCGATGAATGGATACACGCGCCAGTAATTGCCCAGCGCATCGATCGCATACGGCTGGCCATCGTTGGCTAGTATGCACGTGAGAGTCCGCCGATACGCCTCGGGATTCCCATCCTCGATCAATCGCTCCAGCGAGTGACGGGTCACACGTGCGATGTTTTCCATCAATTTCACGGGCGTCCTGAAAACGTTGGTATTGATGCGCTGCAGAATGTAGCGAACCGGAAACCGCCCTGCCTGGTTGAAACTCGCGCAATATGTGTCGTTGATGTGTCCGGAGCCATACGGCATGCCGTCTATAAAGTCGGCGCGGATGTCAAACAGGGCTGCGATCTCACGTAGATTTGGAGCGGTCGAATTAGGTTGGTTGTTCATCCGTATACTTGCGTGCCGCTAGTTGATACGTGATTAACCGTAGTATCAACTCTGCTATGGCACCGGTCTGGGGAGTGAATCTTCAGACTAGGATGCCGAGATCTCGCCCTACTTCAATAAACGCTGTAACAGCACGTTCCAAATCCTCCTGCGTATGTGCGGCGCTGATCTGGGTTCGGATCCGGGCTTTATCCTGCGGCACGACCGGATAGCTAAATCCGATCACATAGACACCACGTTGAAGCATGGCGTCGGCGAAGCGGGTTGCGAGCGCCGCATCGCCTAACATGACGGGGACGATCGGATGGTTGCCCGGCGCGAGATTGAAGCCGGCCTCCGTCATTGCGCTGCGGAAAAAACGGGCGTTTTCCTCCAAGGTGTCACGCAACGAGGTGGATTGTTTCAGTAGATCGAGAGCCTTGATCGAGGCACCAGCGATGATCGGCGCAAGGGTGTTACTAAAAAGATAGGGGCGTGATCGCTGGCGCAGCAGCTCGATGATTTCCTTCCGTCCGCTGGTGTAGCCGCCGCTGGCCCCACCGAGCGCTTTGCCGAGCGTGCCGGTGATGATATCGATGCGTCCCATCACGCCGCAATGCTCATGAGTGCCACGACCTTGCCTGCCTAGGAAGCCGACGGCGTGTGAATCGTCCACCATCACCAAGGCATTGTATTTGTCCGCCAGATCGCAGATGGCTTCAAGCGGGGCGATGAAACCGTCCATCGAAAACACGCCGTCGGTGGCGATGAGTTTGAAGCGCGCTCCCTTCTCATCCGCTTCGATCAAGCGCGCTTCGAGGTCGGCCATATCGCAGTTCTTGTAGCGGAAGCGCATCGCCTTGCACAGGCGTATGCCGTCGATGATGGAGGCATGGTTGAGTTCATCGCTGATGACCGCATCCTCTGGACCCAGCACCGTTTCAAAAAAGCCGCCGTTCGCATCGAAACATGAGCCGTAAAGGATCGTGTCTTCGGTGCCGAGGAAATCCGTTAGGCTTTCCTCCAGATCCTTGTGTACCCGCTGCGTGCCACAGATGAAACGCACGCTGGCAAGACCGTATCCCCATTGCTCCAGGGCGTCGTGTGCCGCCTGCTTAATCTGCGGATCTTGGGCGAGCCCGAGGTAGTTGTTCGCGCACATGTTGAGCACCGGTTTACCATCCGTTGTCTCGATGATTGCACCCTGCGGAGTGGTGATAGTGCGTTCGCGCTTGTAAGTCCCGGCGGCACGGATGGCATCTAGCTGGCTGCCCAAGTGTTTTCCGAATTTAAGATGGTTTTTCATAATCAATCAATGGAAGACGGTCCAATCGAGAACGACCTTTCCGCTCATTCCCGTTTGCATCACTTCGAATCCTTTTTCAAATTCATCGGCACCGAAGCGATGCGTAATCACCGGCTTGATGTTGAGACCGCTTTCCAGCATGACACTCATCTTATACCAGGTTTCATACATTTCACGACCGTAGATGCCCTTTATAGTTAGCATGTTGAAAATCACCTTGTTCCAATCGATTGCCATCGGCTCGCTGGGAATTCCGAGCATGGCGATTTTTCCGCCATGACACATCGCGTCGATCATATCACGAAATGCAGAGGAATTGCCGCTCATTTCGAGCCCCACATCGAATCCTTCCTTCATGCCGAGATTTTTCCGAACTTCTGTTAGATTGCCTTTGGTGACATTGAGCGCCACATCGGCACCGAGTTGCTTTGCTAGATCTAGCCGATAGTCATTCACGTCGGTGATGACAACATGGCGGGCGCCCGCTTGCTTGGCGATACCCACCGCCATCACGCCGATAGGTCCCGCTCCGGTGATGAGCACATCCTCGCCTAACAAATCAAACGAGAGCGCAGTATGAACGGCGTTTCCATACGGATCAAAAATGGAAGCGACTTCCAAATCCACATCCGGCGCGTGGTGCCAGACGTTGGTCATCGGCACGCTGATGAATTCGGCGAAGGCTCCGGTGCGGTTCACGCCGATTCCGACGGTATCCTTGCACAGGTGCCGCCGTCCGGCGAGGCAGTTGCGGCAACGCCCGCAGACCACGTGCCCTTCGGCACTGACGATCTCGCCCACATAAAAGTCACTGACGTTGGAGCCGACCGCGGACACTTCGCCCACGAATTCATGGCCCACGACCATCGGCACCGGAATGGTTTTCCGAGCCCATGCATCCCAGTTGAAAATGTGTAGGTCGGTGCCGCAGATGCCGGTCTTGAGAACCTTGATAAGCACATCATTGATGCCCACGGCGGGCTCAGGGACATCCTGCAACCACAATCCGGGTTCTGCCTTTGCTTTAACCAGTGCTTTCATAAGGATAAAGGTCAGGGATATTCTGCAACGCGGAGCGCAGGTAGTGTGAGTTGGTAGCTTCGAGGAAATATAGCGAATGCCATGACTTCCGGGATAATGGATGAACTTCCAGTGTAATGGCAACCCCTTATTTCCACTTTACAGGAAATTACATCCATCATAATGAATTCCCATGCCTCCCAGACGTGTAGTTAAAAAAGTCGGCAAAGTCCCCGCTGCAGCGATTGCTGATGCCATCAACGAAGATTTGGGGCGGCGCGTGAAAAAGCTGCGCGGCGACCGCGGTTGGTCACTGGAAGAACTAGCTTCTGCCAGCGGTGTCAGCCGCTCGATGCTCAGCGAGATCGAGCGTCAGCGTGCGAATCCGACACTCAGTGTGACCTATCGGATCGCCCGCGCTTTCGGACTATCGCTTCAGGATCTCCTTGAAAGCGCGGACTCCGCCTCGAGCATCCAGACGATTCGCGCGACTGACCGCGCGCAGATTTTCCGCAAGGACAAGCAATGCCAGATCCGCACGCTCTCGCCGCTGAATCTTGAAAAGGATGTGGAGTTTTACGAACTACGCCTCCCTCTGAATGGTGCCCTGCGCAGCCAGCCCCACGTCGATGGCACCCGCGAATTCCTCACCGTGGAAGAGGGTGAAGTTGAGCTGCAATCCGGCAATTTCAGTGAGACTCTGAGCAAGGGCGATTCCGCCACGTATCGCGCGGACGTTGCACACACGATCGTCAATAGTGGCAAAAAAGAGGCGGTGCTGTTTCTGGTGGTGATCTACCGCTAATCGCGTTGCGGATAGCGGGCTTGCCTTGCATCATCGTATGCCTTTGATTGTGATTTCACACACCATGGTCACCCAGGCACAAATCGCTGAAAAACTCGGCATCTCTCGCCAGCTCGTCACCTTTGCCCTCGGCGGTTATCCTCAGGTTTCCAAGGAGTCCCGTGCGCGCATCCTTGCTGCGGCTTTGGAAATGGGTTATCGACCCAATCCCCACGCGCGAGCCATGTTGCGCAAAAAAACTGGAATCATCGCGCTGTGGATCCCGGATCAAATCTCGACCCACTACAGTCACGTCGCCCGCGAATTGGGGCGCTTGGTGAAGCAGGCTGGACAGGAGTTGATCATCTCGGAAGTCGGCGCGGCGGACATGAAACAGATTTGGACTCACGTTCCTTTCGATGGGATCTGTGCCGTGGATGCTTCGAAGGCGGTGCAGCTCGAACTGAAGTCCTTGGCAGGGAAATCCGTGCCGGTCGTCAGCTTGCGGAGTTACAGCTCGTCGGATACGGACAATGTCCATGTGGATATGGAAGCGGGAACCATGCAAGCGATGCAGCATCTCATCGGCTCCGGATTCCGCCGTATCGCTCATGCTACGTTTGTGCGGAAAAATATTGCGGGTGAAAGCCGTAGGATCGGATACACGAATGCAATGCGCGAAGCCGGGTTGGAAACGGAGTTTATCCACTATCCGCTCAGTGAACGGCAGCGCCCGGTCGCAAGGCAATTGATTCGGGACTACATCGCCGAACACGGCAAACCCGAAGCGATCTTCTGCCATTCGGATGATGCCGCACTCGGGATTTACCGAGGGCTTTGCGATGCGGGAATCCGTGTCCCGGCGGACATCGCCTTGGTCGGCTGTGATGGCATCGAGGATACGGAATATCTCGAATGCCCGCTCACGACCTTGGTACAACCCGTCGCGGAGATGTGTGATGCAGCTTGGCAGTTTCTACAAAACCGTCTGGCGGAACCCACGATCCCCATTCAGCAGACAATTCTGACGCCCCAACTCGCCATCCGCGCTTCGTCTTCCCGCACGATCTGAGGGACTCGGCTAAAAATTTAGCACGTGATAATTTTTCGATTGACTCATGAGCTACATAATTTTCATCTTTCCCCGCCATGCCAGCACTTTGCCGAGTTGCCATCAAAGCCCCGCTTGATCCCGGGTTCCAGCCTGCGGTTCTATTTAATCGATGCTATTTGGAGACCACCCGAGCGAGTGGCAAGAGCGTGCCGCTTGTGATTGGCTTGGAGCGCGAGAGCGGGCTGGTCTCCCGCTTCGAGACTTTCGTGATGCCGGATGGCGGCGCAGAGACATTGCGCTACGTCGAGCGCATCGTAAAATTTCTGCTCTGGTCGCGCGGCGGTTGGAAGCTGCAGATCGGCGGGCCTAAAGCCATCGGCACTTTCATCCGCAAAACCTACTCGCCCCGCGGTGAGCGGAAGTTCGATATCGAGATGATGGAGCTGGCCTACGGAAAAAAGTTTGAGGTCGAGATCACCACAGCAGGCGAGGTCTATGCAGCGCGCGATATGGAGTTGCCTGTGGGTGGACACATGAAAGGTTGCCGGATTGGTTTCGATTTAGGAGCGAGTGATTTCAAGGTCTCCGCCGTGATTGATGGCGAAGCGGTCTTCACCGAGGAGACGCCGTGGGATCCGAAGATCCAGGCCGATCCCGGTTATCATTACCACAACATCTCCGCCGCCCTCCACCGCGCTGCTGCGCACATGCCGCGCGTCGATGCGATCGGTGGCAGCTCGGCCGGTATCGTGGTGGACAATGAAATCCGTGTCGCGTCCTTGCTGCGCGCGATCCCGAAGAAACTTTTCCCCACCGCAGCTGCGGTTTTCAAACGCATCCAGAAAGAATGGGACGTGCCGATGACAGTGATGAACGATGGCGATGTCACTGCGTTGGCGGGTGCGCTTTCGCTCGGAAAGAATGGAATGCTCGGTCTTGCGATGGGCTCGAGTGAGGCAGTGGGTTTCATCGATGGCAAAGGCCGCATTCTCGGCTGGCTCAACGAGCTTGCCTTCGCGCCTGTTGATTACAATCACAAGGCTCCCGCCGACGAGTGGTCGGGCGATGCCGGTGTCGGCGCACTCTATTTCTCACAGCAGGCGGTGAACAAACTTCTGCCCGCCGCGAAGATCAAGCTCCCCGCGAAAATGGGTCTGCCGGAGCGCCTCGTTGAAGTTCAAAAACTCATGGCGCAAGGCGACAAGCGCGCCGCGAAAATCTACGAAACCATCGGCGTCTATCTCGGCTACACGATCCCGCACTACGCTGATTTCTACCACTTCTCAAACATGCTCGTGCTCGGCCGCGTCACCACCGGGAAGGGTGGCGATATCGTGCTTGAGAAAGCGCGCGAGGTTCTAGAAAAGGAATTCCCGGAAATCGCCGCGCGTGTCACCATACACGTGCCGGATGAAAAAACCCGCCGCGTGGGTCAAGCCGTCGCCGCTGCCAGTTTGCCGAAACTCAGGAAGTAATATGAATCTCCACCTCCCCACCGCATCCCTTTTCATCCCCGACAGCCTGCCGGAAACGGAAGCGCTTGCCCGCATCACTCATCTCGGCATTGGCGCGCATCAGGACGATCTCGAGTTCATGGCCTTTCATGGCATTCTCGAATGCTTCGCCCGCGATGACCGATGGTTCGGCGGCGTGACCTGCACCGACGGCGCGGGAAGCTCGCGCATTGGCGTGTATGCGGACTTCAGCGATGTGCAGATGAAAGCGATCCGCCGCAAAGAGCAGGACACCGCAGCGGTGATCGGTGGCTACGGCGCGATGTTCCAGCTCGACCACCCCAGCTCCGCAGTGAAAAGCGCGACTGACCTTTCCCTCCAACAAGACATCTCTGCCATCCTCGCCGCCACCCGCCCGGAGGTCGTTTATACTCACAATCCTGCTGACAAGCACGACACCCATATCGGCGTTACCATCGCCACCCTCCTCGCCATCCGCGCTATGCCGCAGGAAATGCGTCCCAGGAAAATCATCGGTTGCGAAGTCTGGCGGAACCTTGACTGGATGCCGGACGGCGAAAAAATTCTCATGGATGTCAGCGGTCGCGATAACCTCGCCGCCGCGCTCAATGGGGTATTCGACTCCCAGATCGCGGGCGGCAAGCGCTACGATCTCGCCACCCTCGGACGCCGCTCCGCGAACGCTACCTTCTTCGATTCCCACTCCACCGACGCCGCCACCCAGCTCATCTTCGGCATGGATCTCACCCCGCTCATAGCCGATGATTCACTCGATATCTCCGATTTTGTCTGCGGAGCGATCGACCGTTTCAGGGACGATGTCCGCTCGAAACTCAACCAACGCATTGGACAATAATACCATGGAAATCATCATCCACCCTACAGTGAAGGAAGCCTCGGAAGAGGCGGCACGGCTCATCGCAAAGCATATTAGCAACAAGCCGGACGCGGTCATCGGCCTCGCCACCGGTAGCACGCCGCTGCCGCTCTACCGCGCGTTGATCGAGATGAAACTCGATTGGTCGCACGTCACCACTTTCAACCTCGACGAATACATCGGCCTCCCGCGTGAGCATCCGCAAACCTACCACAGCTTCATGTGGGAAAATCTTTTCCGGCACACCAACATCAAAGCGGAGAACGTCAACATTCCCGATGGCAACGCCGCCGCCATCCCGGCGCATTGCGCGGAGTATGAGAAACGCATCTTGGTAGCGGGCGGGATCGATATCCAGGTGCTCGGCATTGGCAGCGACGGCCACATCGGCTTCAACGAACCCACCTCATCGCTGGCCTCACGCACCCGCATCAAAACCCTCACCAAGCAGACCATCGAAGACAACGCCCGCTTCTTCGGCAGCACCGAGGAAGTGCCGAAGCACGTCATCACCATGGGGATCGGCACGATCATGGATGCGCGGCAGAATATCTTGCTAGCCTTCGGCCAAAATAAAGCCAAGGCCATCGCCGGAGCGGTGGAAGGCCCCATCACCGCGGTCAATCCCGCCTCTGCTCTCCAGATGCACGCGGTCACAAAAGTTTTCCTCGATGATGCCGCCGCCGGCGAACTTGAACGCGCCAACTACTTCCGCTGGGTTCACGATAATAAGCCGGACTGGCAGAAAATCTGAGGGACTCGGCCAAGAGTTAACGCTCATTTTGACGAGAGAAATCCGCCTTTTTAAAAAGCATCAGAGCGAACTCTGATGCTTTACCGAGGGTATTTCATGCCACCTCCACATTGTCTTCGACTAGCGTTGTCCGGATCTCGAACCACGCCTCTCCCTCTTCCTGGGTCACTGACTGGCGGTAGTGCTTTTTGATCATCTCGTGGCCTGTTGCTTACGGTATACCATTTGCCAAAAGTCCTTGAGCAGATCCATACCGCCGGAGGCTTTTGACTGCTGCGGTTCTCATCCGCAGTTTTTTGGGTTCGTGATGGAAATACGAAGTATTCCGGTAGCAGCCTTGCCGAATGGGAAGATTTTGAACCGCAAAGACGCAAAGACGCAAAGACGCTAAGCTGGGGTTGTGATGGTTAAGTTTTGAAAATGGTTAAAAATACGGTGCATTGGCTTTGCGCCTTCGCGTCTTTGCGGTTCAACCCTTCTTTACCCCAGGTTTTCGATGCGCAAGACTACGGGGCTGGGGTTGGGGGGAAGAATTTGAACCGCCAAGGAAGAGAAGTTCGCCAAGGAGGAATTGTTTTTTTGAATTCTCCCTATGGAGAAGGGTCTTGCAGCCCCTTTGCGGAGGACTTGGAAATCGGTTCGCTTGGCTTGTGCAAAGGGGCTGGAAGCACCCTTCTCCATATAGGCTTGGCGACTTGGCGGTTCAAACTCTCCCTGTGGCGAACCATTTGACTGAGGGACTGACTGAGGGACAGTCCTTTTGTCATAAATCGGACAGGGCATGGGAGTGGATTCATTCGATCCGCCTCAAGCGGAGGAGCAAGCGTTTGATTGAGGCGGGGTTTCTTCTTTGGTCCACCACGGCATCGACATAAATCGTCCCACCCGTGATGCGGTAATAGATGAAGAACGGGAAGACCCGGGCAAGCATGCGGTGAAACCCGAAGAACTGGCGGTGGTAGCCATGGCGAAGGAGCAGCGATTCGATGTCCGCGCTGATGGAATCCAGGAAATAATCGCCGATACCCGCTTCCTGGTGCTCGTAGAAAAGGTAGCCGTCGAAGAGATCCTCCTTGGCTTGGGTGAGGATCTCGATTTTCACGCGGTTCGTTCTCTCAGTTCTTTTTTGACTTGGTTCCAGTCCTCGTAAACCGCTTCGCCGGATTGGATCAATTCCATCCTGCGATTCAGAATTTCTCGATGCCAATCTGGGGGGGCTGCTTCCTCGAACGTCTGGTGAAGGCTGGTCCACAAGGCTTCCATCGCCACCAACTTTTCAGCAGTCGAGAGATTGGGTATTTGATCGCATAGAGTTGGCATAAGGGAACCGTAGCGCGAAATCGGGACTAGGGAAACGTGAAAATCGAGGAGATCTATCTGTTTGAACACTCCGCGGTGACGGCACCCCATGACCCCTGGCTTCTGACTCTCACCTCGCAGGCGTCCACGATCCACGATCTCTCCCAAATCCTTTCAAATTTACCTCCGGCTAGACGGGCGGCAAGGCCGTGAAAGGTAGGGTCGTTTTGACAAAACGACCCACCCTGTGCGCACAACCGCATCTAAAATCCGTGTCTTACCCCATCGCGGCGTTGCTGCGGAGCTTTCCTCCCCATCACCGTGCTAACACACGCTGCGTGGGTCATTTTATCAAAATGACCCTACCGCAAAACACAAATTCTCACCCTTCTCCATATAGGCTTGGCGACTTGGCGGTTCAAACTCTCCCTGTGGTGAACCATTTGACTGAGGGACTGACTGAGGGACAGTCCTTTTGTCATAGGGCGTGGCGGTCTCGCCGCGCCCTGACTGCCCATGTCATCCGTGGTGAACTGCCGAAACGGCGAAAGCGGCAACGGTTTTTCCCAAAAAAGGGCTTTGCCAAATCGCTTGTCGATGGTAGGTTTTCTCACTGCGGAATGCCATGCTCAAGCAATTCTCAAAACGCTCATTAAAGGACTTTCGCAATAGGAAATCCGTGTGGAAAGATTGCGGATTCGAGCAAAGGATTGATGCTGTAGTAGATATTTCCCAAGCGGGAGACCAACATGGAGAAGCTCAACCAAGACTTCCGCGAGTTTATCGCATTACTCGAAAAACATGCGGTTGAGTATCTCATCGTCGGTGGCTATGCGGTGGCGTTTCACGGGTTTCCCCGTTACACTGGCGATATCGATTTTTTCGTGGCGGTATCCGAAAGCAACGCGACGGGCCTGCTGGCTGTCTTTGAGGATTTTGGATTTGGCAATATAGGCATCGAGAAAGCTGATTTCCAACAACCGGATTTCGTCGTCGAAATTGGGCGCGAACCGAGAAAAATCCAGGTGCTTACTGGAATTGACGGTGTTACGTTCGAGGAATGTCGGCAACATGGGATCACCGAGACTTATGGCGGCATGTCGCTGAACTTCATCGGTATCGACGAGCTCCTGAGAAACAAGCTAGCGGCGGCACGCGCTAAGGATTTGATTGATGTTCACGCACTGAGAGAGTTGCTTGGCAAGGATTGATCGCGGATGGCAGCTGTCAGGCCCAATACCGTTCGGTCTTGGAGATCACCCCCGTAATCGCCACCGCTTGCCTACACGGTCTCAAGGTGCACACCTCCGACTCGAAGATCCTGCAATTTGGAAACGCGGCGAATCCGCCGACCGCAAGCGTCGATCCACTCCGACCCAGGGCGCCGCATCCCGCAACCGCAGGCGCGCCCAAACTACTCTACAAAATGCGTTAGTTTGCAAAATAATAATAAATAATCTTTTCATAACTGAGGGATAGTCCTTTTGTCATAGTCCTTTTGTCATAGGAATGGTTTGAGCCATTCTCGTTTGATGGGCCGGTTCATGGCGTGATTTTGGCGAGTTGGAAGAAATTGCCCGATGAAATTCGGTCAGTGGAGGGGGTTAGTATAGAATGCTTGCCAAAAGTCCTTGCGCATATCCATGCCGCCGGAGGCTCTGGACTGCTGCGGTTCTCATCCGCAGCTTTTTGGGTTCGTGATGGAAATACGAAGTATTCCGGTAGCAACCCGTCGTCCCGTAAAACAAAGCCGTCCTTAAGAGCTGTGAATGAAGAATCACAGCAGTCCAGAGCCTGCGGCGCACTCTACTTTGTTGTCACTTCACTTTTGCGCACGAACCTTTTGGCAAACGGTATAGTTCTACATCTTACCAAACCACCAGAGTGAGATGATGCGCATCGCTACAACTGGCCAAGCGCTTGAGGCAGTCGTTGGGCGAGGGTGGCAAGGAGTTCGGCACCGGGAGCTGCGGAGCGCAGATCAAGCAGAGGGAGAAGGCCGGCAGCAGCGAGTTCCTGACCTTGACCTGTCAGGATTTCGCGTAGGCGGGCTGAGAGGATGGCTGGGTGCTTGGCGTGATCTGCTGGTTGAATGAACGTATCGAGGACGCCTTGCACGATGCTCCAGAGCGGAGGCCACGGCATCCAGCGAGGCAAGGGTTTTCCGCCGGTCAGGAAGGCCCAGTCTTCCGGCGCGAGGTGATAGCGGCGCGAGGAGCCTCGGCCGGTGCTGCCTGCCGGGCGCGGCGGCGTCTCCTGGCTAAGGACGTGGCCGGACAGCGCCATCTCCTGGAGTAGTAACTGCATGGTGCGGGAACGGTAGCCAGTGAGACGGGCAAGTTCGGCCGCGTGGACCGCCGGACCGGTGGCCAGGCAAAGGATCACTTCAGCACGGGCTCCGACACCAATCAGGGCGCGCAGTGTCAAAAGAAGGTTGGGTGGGAGCGTCGGATTCGGAGCCCGACTCATGCCTCGGAGATTCACCTGCTCGCGAAGAAGACCGTGGCGAAGAAACACCGGGTCTGGTTTTTTTGCTGCCGGGCCGTCGAACAAGGGCTGTGGAGATGCTGCGCCGGGCTTGCCCCTGGCAATGGCTCTCCATTTCGATTGCCGCCCCTCCGTAACGAGCCAGTCCGCCATCGCGGCGAGAACGGCGGAATCCCCGAGTCCGGTGTCCGCATGCAGTGTTTTCAGGCGTTGAATATGGATGAGCGAGCCGTGTTTGCGGAGCCAGTCGAGGCACTCATCAAAAAGGCGCGGGTCATGGCGGCCCATGTGGGTGGTGGCAAGCAGCAAGGCTTCAGGATCGATGATGCGTGAGGACTCCGCAGGCGGGGCGTGTCCTGCCACCCCGAGGCTGCACCACTGGCGCCAAAGGAGATCAAGGGCAGCCTCAAGGCAGCGTTGCTTAAATTCTTCCGGCAAGGGACTCATGGCCTGTTTCTTTCAGGGTTTGGCGAACAAGCTCGGGAAACACCTCCCCGGCATCCTGAGTGATCACCCAACGGGCGGCGGCGAGCAACTCTTCGTCGTTGGGTTTGAGAGCCGCCAGGTCGCGAGTGTGGCGACCGGTGCCCTGATCCACTGCTGCGAAGAGCTTCAGGTGAATCAAGTCATAGCGGTCGGGGAGATAAATCATGAGATGCGAGCCGTAGTCGCGCCGGGTGAGCCGGGAAAGAAAACCTTCGGGCAAACCTGCCTGTAACTGGTCAGCCGGGCCGGTGTTGAGCCATTGCGGATCGAGATCGAGTTCGCGCGCCACTTTTTCAGCCGCACATTTCAATGCCTCCGACAGCGGACGAGGATCGACGAGACCGCTGCGGGCATCCACCCCGGCCATGATATCAACGTCCCGTGTGGTTCTCGAAACCAAGCCTAGTGCCAGCAAAGCGGCACCTCCTATCAGCACGAGATGTTCCGGTGCAGCCTTCGCATCCTCTAAGAACGCAGCCAAGGCGTCCAATGCGTCATCAAGAGTTTGAGGGGTGATCGGGTTCATGAGTGCGTCTCGGCGATGCTAAAACGAAGATAATCTACGCAAATTACGAACATGATCAACCATAAATTTTGAAATTTCAAGGCGGCAAGTGAGGCAAGGGCGACAAGCTCCTGCAATGGGGTCGCAGGCGCGCCCAAACTACTCTACAAAATGCGTTAGTTTGCAAAAAAATAAATCATAATCTTTTTGCCTTCCCGCCATTTTCGGGGCCAAGGGATTTATGAAGTGTGTCGAAGAGGTCGGCAAACTTGCACGCCAGAAGATGCCCGGAACCAAGATCCTGCTCTCCACATGGTATATGGATAAAGCCGAGCTCACATCAGTCATGAAACAACTCGGCGAGCGGAAAGATCTGGTCGATGGCTTGGTCAACGAAGACAACATCCTCCCGGGTGCTTCAGGTTTGGGTGGAGTCGATCAAGTACCCAGCGGAGCGTCTCCCCTCCTGAATCACGGCCTGCCAGTCGTAGGATTCCCGGAGATCAGCATGCACAATACCTTTCCGTGGGGTGGGTTCGGTGCCACACCTCTCACCGCCCGTGCACAAGCACAATGGAACGCACAGAAAAAAGGAGTCGCCGGAGGCTACCCCTATTCCGAAGGCATCTATGAGGATCTAACAAAGATTGTCTATAGTCAGTTTTATTGGAACGACCAGCCGGCCGCGGAGACGGTGAAGGAATACATCGCCTTCGAGTTCTCACCGGATGTCGTGGGGGATGTGGCGAATGTCGTGAAGACGCTGGAGCAGAACCATCATTGGCGCTGGTGGCCTGGCATGTTGGAGGGTGTGAAGCTCCAAATGGACTGGTTCCCGTCGAGAGGCGCCGCGCCGCAGGCCGATCTCGGCGCCGAAGAGGCGTATGCCGCGATGCAGCGGGTTGACGGATTACTGACGCCCCAGGCGAAGACGGCCTGGCGCTGGCGGCAGCTCTACCTGCGCGCATTGCTCGACGCCGAGTTGAAGACCAACGGCGGCAAGCCGAATGACCGCTGCAACGAAGCCTTTGCCGAACTGATCAAACTCTATCACGCGGAGAACGCTGATCCGGCCGTCCGGTCTCCGCTGCCGAAGAAGAGTCCGCCCCGTGACCCGACCACGGTCACCTCTTCGGAGTTGAGCGTGGATTATCATGCCGGGAAGGCCTGTGACGGCGTACGCGCGTCCCAGGACGAGAACAATTTCTGGGCCAGCGCCAATCGCCAGGACGTCGGTGCCTGGTGGTGGAAAGACCTGGGCAACAGGCATTCGATTGAAAAGATCCGGATCCAGTTCCGGGGGTTTGACGGCCGCTATCACTTCGTGCCCAAGACGATCACTTTGCAGGTGAGTGACGACGACAAGACATGGACGACGGCGGTCAGCAAGTCAGCCGATGTTCCCGCCAATAACAGCCCGTACGCGGCAACCATGCATACCTACGATATCAATGCCAAGGGGCGGTATGTGCGGCTTCTTTTCGAGGACGGCACTGACGACGAGGTTGGTAACAGCAAGGTGGTTGAACTGGTTGAGGTGGAGGTCGTCAGAGCCGGCTCAGGCGAGAAGGCCGGCGCAAGTGCCGGCACCGTGAAATCGCGAACATTCAATGTTCTGAACTTCGGGGCGCTGGGCGACGACAAGACGGACAACACCGAAGCGTTTTCGGCCTGCCTGAAGGCGGTGATCGCTGCTGGCGGCGGGAAAATGTTTATCCCAGACGGGATCTACCGCGGCAGGATTATCATTCCCGGCACCAAAGAGTGGATCACCGTGGAAATCGCGGGCGAGAGCGAACCGACCCCAGTTTTCGGGACGATCGGCACGTTTGCGTTCCCGAAGAATGGCACGATTATCAAATGCCTGTCGGAATCGGGGCCGGCTGTCATCTCTTCAGCCAGCGTCCCCGCTACAATGTATATGCAGTTTTCGGGGGTCAATGTGAGCCTGCGGAATCTTGACATCCGCACCTACGACAATCCCGGTATCGGCGGCATCGATCTGCTGAACGCGGTGCAATGCAAGATCGAGAATGTCTTCGTCAACACCAACACATACAATGTGCAGGCCTCCAAGCCCACCCACGGAAAGGCCGGCATCAGCACCCCGGCCTGCAACAACGGGGCTCTCACAATTCTGCGCAATGTAGTCGTGACCGGGTATCACACCGGCATCCTGGTCAACGAGCATACCGACGGGGATAATATCGTGGTGGCCTCCAACATCAACGGCTTGGAATTCGCCTTTGCCCATCATGCTTCCCGCTTCGGACGGGTGGGCACCTACCGCAACACCCATCACCTCACTGTTTCCGGCAGGCACGGGTTTTCGATCGAACAGATGAACACGGAACAACCGGGGCCGGGACAGACGGATGCCAATAATGCCTGGCAGGCGCTCGTCAGTGATATTAACGACCCGAAAAATCTCGGTTTTGGCGATATCAACTACTGGGTCGTCGAGGGGAATGTGGGAGCGGTCGAGAAGTTCACCAAGAATGGCGGTGCGTCGATCCAGGCCCGGCGGACCGGCTCTGCGCCTGATGGTCCAAGGAAATGACTGATAAGTTGGAAGTAACCACAATGACTGAAAAAGTTTTATCAAGTAAGGAAGGAAAAAAATGAAAGAATATCAAATTATTACAGGCAAAGTGATGCCATGGATTCTGGGATTGTTTATACTGCTTCAGACAGTTGCACATTGTGCGGACGCTGAACAGTGGACTGTGTTCGAAACCTCCTACGAGAGCGCGAAAGCCTATCCGTGAGGGACTGACTGAGGGACAGTTCTTTTTTCATTCTCCCTATGGAGAAGGGTCTTGCAGCCCCTTTGCGGAGGACTCGGGAATTTCGGTTCGCTTGGCTTGTGCAAAGGGGCTGGAAGCACCCTTCTCCATATAGCTGGATTTTCACTCCCTAGCTTGATCGCCCTAGCAGATGGTAGGGTCGTTTTGATAAAACGCCCCACCCTGTGTGTCCAACCTCCTCTGAAATCCGTGTCTCACCCTTTCGCGGCGTTGATGCGGAGCTTTCCTCCCATCACCGTGCTAACACACGAGGCGTGGGTCATTTTATCAAAATGACCCTACCGCAAAACACAAATTCTCCCTATGGAGAAGGGTCTTGCAGCCCCTTTGCGGAGGACTTGGAAATCGGTTCGCTTAGCTTGTGCAAAGGGGCTGGAAGCACCCTTCTCCATATAGCTGGATTTTTACTCCCTAGCTTGATCGCCCTAGCAGATGGTAGGGTCGTTTTGACAAAACGACCCACCCTGTGCGTCCAACCTCATCTGAAATCCGTGTCTCACCCTTTCGCGGCGTTGATGCGGAGCTTTCCTCCCCATCACCGTGCTAACACACGCTGCGTGGGTCATTTTATCAAAATGACCCTACCGCAAAACACAAACTCTTCTCAGCGTTCCCTCTGCGACCTCTGCTTTGCGGTGAAAATCTTCATTCGGACTGCGGCTTTGAGGTGAGAGCTGTGAATGAAGAATCACAGCAGTCCTGAGCCTGCGGCGCACTCTACTTTGTGGGCGCATTTTTGCGCACGAACTTTTGGCAAACGGTATACGCGGCATCGGTTCGTCGGTCAAAGCCCAAACAGGGCAAGCAATGTGGAGAAGGGGTTCGCAACCCCTTAGCATAGGATAGGAAATCGGTTAGCCTGGGTTGTGCAAAGAAAGGGGTTGCAAACCCCTTCTCCATATTTCACCCGCCCGCCACCATCGCGATTTCCTCGGGGTGAGGCCGCAGAACTGGTTGGCGATGGCGGCTTCTTGCGCCGAATGTAGGTATCGCCCAGCGGGAGCAGGGATGGCATGAAGAGGTGGAGCGGGATATTTGTTTTGTGGCGGTCTAATAATTATCAACACGGCGAAGAGGCATCAACCCCGGAGTCCCCCCGTGCCATGCTCTAAACCGTGCAAATCTGGACGCCCTGTCTCAGGCTGGCGAGCTTATCGGTATTTTTCGGGATGAACTCCTGGCCGACGTAGCCCTTGTATCCGGTGGCGGAAATGGCGCGCATGATGGCGGGGTAGTTGAGTTCCTGCGTCTCGTTGATCTCGTTGCGGCCGGGGCAGCCGCCGGTGTGGTAGTGGGAGAAATGCGGATGGTGGGCGCGGATCGTGGCGATGATATCGCCCTCCATGACCTGCATGTGGTAGATGTCGTAAAGCAGCCGAAAATACGGGCTGGCGATTTTTTCGGAAAGGGCGACGCCCCATGCACTGTGATCGCACATGTAGCCCGGATGATCGACCCGTGAGTTGAGCAGCTCCATGGTTAGAGTGATTCCGAGTTTTTCGGCGAGGGGTAAAATCCGTTTCAGCCCGATCGCGCAGTTTTCCAAACCTTGCTCGTCATCCATGCCGTCGCGGTTGCCGGAAAAGCAGATCAGTTGTTTCGCGCCGACTTCCGCGCAGCCCTTGAGTTTCCGTTCGTAAACCTCCACCAGCGCGTCGTGGTGCTCAAGGCGGTTGTAGGCTTTCTCGATCATGCCGACTTTCACGCCGTCTTTCGTAACGGTGGTGGGAAACGTCACGACCGCGCAATCCAAGCCGTGCTTCCGCAGCGTTACGAAGTCCGATGTCTCTAGTAGTTCGATGGAGCCGATGCCGATTTCCTTCGCCGCGGTGCAAAATTCTTCCAGCGGAATGTCATCATAGCACCAGCGGCAGACGGAATGGTTGATCGGGTTGGGCTCGCTCATGGCGGAGATGCTGGCCGGAGTCCTCGCGGGTGGCAATCCAAGGAATTACCTACGCCAGCATATCCTTCACCACATGTCCGTGGACATCCGTCAGGCGGAAGCGGCGGCCTTGGAAAGTGTGGGAGAGGCGGGTGTGGTCGATGCCGAGCTGGTTGAGTATGGTGGCGTGGAAATCGTGAACGTGGACGGCGCCGGGGGTGAATTTTTCCTTCGATGGATCGATCGCTTGTCCGTCCGCGCCGACGATATTGTAGCCGTAGTCATCGGTTGCCCCGTAGGTCATGCCGGGTTTCACCCCGCCGCCCGCCATCCATGCGGTGAAGCAGCGCGGGTGGTGATCGCGACCGTAGTTTGATGAAGTAAGGGCACCCTGCGAATAGGCCGTGCGTCCGAATTCTCCGCCCCAGACGACGAGAGTGTCCTCCAACATACCGCGCTGTTTCAGATCGGTGATGAGGGCGGCGCAGCCTTGGTCAGTTTCCCTGCACTGGCCGCGGATGGCACCGGGCAGGTTCCCGTGCTGATCCCAGCCGGGGTGGTAGAGCTGGATGAAACGCACACCGCTCTCGGCCAGACGGCGGGCGAGCAGGCAGTTCGCTGCAAACGTGCCGGGATTCTGTGCATCCGGGCCGTAGAGCTCCTTGACCGATTGCGGCTCACCGCCGATGTCGGTGACCTCCGGCACGCTGGTCTGCATCCTGAAAGCCATCTCGTATTGGGAAATACGGGTTTCGATCTCGGGATCGAGCTCGTTCTGGAACTCGATCTTGTTGAGAGCGGAGAGCTTGTCCAACAAGGCGCGGCGTCCGGAGCGGCAGACACCGTCTGGATCGGAAAGATAGAAAACCGCGTCTTTTCCGGAGGAGAAACGCACGCCTTGGTAGCGAGAATCCATGAAACCGGTGCCCCAGAGGCGGGAGGCAAGCGGCTGGTCGGTCGGTTTTTTCGTAACGAGGACGACGAAGCCGGGCAGGTTCTCGTTTGTCGAGCCAAGGCCGTAGGTGACCCATGAGCCAAGCGACGGACGGCCAGCGATTTGCGAACCGGTTTGGAAGAAAGTCATCGCCGGATCGTGGTTGATCGCCTCCGTCCAGAGGGATTTCACAAAACAAAGATCATCTACTACTTTCGCAGTATGTGGCAGGAGCTCGCTGACCCATGCGCCGGATTTCCCGTGTTGGGCGAACTTGAACTGAGAGCCAGCGAGCGGCAGCGATGCTTGGTTTCCGGACATGCCGGTGAGGCGCTGGCCGCGGCGGACCTCATCCGGGAGCTGCTGGCCGTTGAGTTCGTTGAGCTTCGGCTTGTAATCAAATAGATCCATGTGCGAAGGGCCGCCGGACATGAAAAGATAAATCACACGCTTCGCTTTCGGAGCGTGGTCTGCGATGAGCTTTTCGCCGATTGCAGCTGCAGAACTCTTCTCAGACATGAGCGAAGCGAGTGCCGCTCCGCCGATACCGGTGGAGAGCTTGGAGAGGAAATGACGGCGGGTGATTTCGAACATGATCAGCGGAGGGTGATGTGAGAGTCGAGGTTGAGTAGCACTTGGGCGAGGGCGGTGAAGGTGGCGAGTTCCGTCTTGTCGAGGGCAGGATCTGCGGGGGAATCGCCGACCTTGAGGAGGGCTTCGGCGTTGGAGGATTTCGTGGTGAAAAAGCCGCGCTGCTGTGAGGTGAGTTCTGTTAGAATCGGGAGCTGCCCGGAGCTGGGCGCGGTGCCGATCACGTGGCGATACGCCCATTTCGCGCGGGTCTCGTCGGTGGTGCCGCCTTCTTTCATGATACGCTCGGCAAGCTTGCGGGCGGCTTCCACGAACTGCGGATCGTTGAGCATGACGAGGGCTTGGAGAGGGGTGTTAGTTGGCATGCGGCGGGTGGTGCAGACCTCGCGGGTGCCGGCGTCGAAGAGGGTCATGTTCGGCGGGGTGGTGGTGCGCCGCCAGAAGGTATAGAGGGAGCGGCGGTAGAGGCCTTCACCTCCGTCGGGTTTGTATTCGGGGAGGAAATTGTTGATTTCCTTCCACATGGAGCCGGGTGCTTGGTAGGGCTTCACGGGCGGGCCGCCGATCTTTTCCGCAAGCAGGCCGGAGGAGGCGAGGGCGCTATCACGGATCTGCTCCGCAGTGAGGCGGCGGGCAGGGCCGCGGGCGTGTAGGGCGTTGGCGGGATCGAGATCACGAAGTTCCCGGGAGACTTTGGAATCCTGGCCGTAGGTGGCGGAGAGAACCATTTGCTTGATGGCGCGCTTGTGATCCCAGCCATGGTTCATGAGATCGCGGGCGAGCCAATCTAACAGCTCGGGATGAGAAGGCTGCGCGCCTTGCAGACCGAAATTGTCCGAGGTCTCTACGATGCCGACTCCGAAAATTTCCTGCCAAACGCGGTTGATCATGACTCGGGAGGTGAGCGGGTGATCCGGTGAGGCCAGCCATTTCGCGAAGCCGAGGCGGTTGCGCGGCTGATCGGTAGGAAACGGTGGGAGCCAAGCCGGGGTTTCGCGCTCCACTTTGTCGGTGGGCAAGGTGTAATCACCGCGGGCGAGAATGTAGGCGGGGACGGGTTGGGCGGATTCGCGCATGGTGACGATCTCGCGGATTCCGTTCTGGACGTTGCGGTAGGCGGCGCGGGCGGCGGAGAGTTTGTTGGAAAGATCGCGGGCGGTGGGATCGATGGCGGAGAGGTAGTATTCGCGGAGGAGGGCGGGATCGGTGATTTCGGCAAGAGGTTTTCCGGAATGGATCGCGGCAACCTCGGCGGTGGTGATCGCGCGGGTGTGGACGGAGATTTCATCCACCATGCCGCCGCGCAGACCCGGGAAACGGGAGCGCGCACCGAAGCCGATATCGCCCCCGCATACAAAATCGCGGGAGAGGGTGTCGGCGGCGATAGAGGTTTGGGCGAGCTGGCCGTTGAGGAAGATTTTAAGGCCTGCGGCTTTGCGGGAGCCGTCGTTGGTTACGGTGATATGTGTCCAAGCGCCCGTGGGGATGGGGGCGACGGTGGCGATAGAAGCGGCGTTGCCTGGGAACTCGCGGGCGAGGGTGAAGCGGAGTTTGCTTTTTTCCAAGAGAAGCTCGTAGCCGGAATAGGGCGCGTCCGCCGAGGTGCTGTTGGCAAAAACGACTGCTTCGGGATATTCCTCGCCGGGTTTGAGCCAGAACGAGACTGAGAAGGGTTGATCCGCGTTTTGGATGCCGTGATGGGGCACAGAGAGGGTCGAGTCGCCGTTGGAGAGGTAGGCTTTGCCGCGGTGATCGTCGTGGAGATCGCCCGGGCTGGGGATGACTTCTTCCTTTTCGACATCGAAGGTGATGCGGGTGGCGAGATCGGCTTCCGGGAAAGTTTTTTCCGCTGAGGAAACCCATGCTTGGAAAGCAGGCTCAGCGGCGGCGAGATGCGCGGCATGCGCGGCCTCGGCGGCAGCGATTCCGCCTAGTGTGGTGGCGAGCTGTGCTTCTTGTTCGGGCGAAGGGAGCTGAAGTGCGGGCTGGGGCAGAATGCCGTTTCCGTAACCGATCAGGCCGAACTCGTCGATGCTGTTGAAGAAAGCGCCCATCGAGTAGTAATCCTTCGCGGTGATCGGATCGTATTTGTGATCGTGGCAGCGCGAACATTCCATGGTGAGCGCCATGAACGCGGTGCCGACGGTGTGGATGCGGTCGGAAATACCGTCTTGACGGAACTCCTCGGACACCGAGCCGCCTTCGTTCGTTTTGCGGTGGATGCGGTTGAAGGCGGTGGCGAGTTGCTGATCGCGAGTGGCGTCTGGTAGCAGGTCGCCGGCGAGTTGTTGGGTGATGAATTGGTCGAGCGGCAGGTTGTCGTTGAAGGCTTTAATAACCCAATCGCGGTAAGGCCATGCCTCTATATCGACATCGGCTTGATAACCGAAGGAATCCGCGTAGCGCGCGACATCAAGCCACGGCATGGCCATGCGCTCGCCGAAGCGCGGCGAGGCGAGCAGGCGATCCACCACGGCTTCGCGCGCGGATGGCTCTTTAAGAAACGCATCGATCTCCGCTTGGGTCGGCGGCAGGCCTGTTAGGTCGAAGGTAATGCGGCGCAACCAACGCTCCGGCGCGGCGGGTGGGCTAGGTACCAGCTTCTCCTTTTCTAAACGGGCGAGAATGAATGAATCGATGGGAGTTTTCGCCCATGATTTATCGGCGGTCACTGGGACGGGGATTTCCTTGGGCGGAGTGACGAAAGCCCAGTGGATTTCATATTTCGCGCCTTGTTCGACCCATGCCTTGATCAGGTCTTTCTGCTTTTTCGTGAGGCTGCGGTGAGAGTCTGGTGGCGGCATGAGCTCGTCTTCGTCATCTGAAAAAATACGGATGAGAGCTTCGGATTCAGGCGGGTTTTTCGGATCCCATGCGAGGGCCTCGATCGCGTCCGCACGAATATCGAGGCGGAGATCTTCCTTGCGGTGCTCCTTGTCGGGGCCATGGCAGTAAAAGCAGTTTTCCGAAAGGATCGGCAGGATCTCGCGGGCGTAGGAAATCTTCTCGGCACCTTTTGAAAGTGAAGATACGGCGAGCAGTGCAAGTATATGGTAGTGAAGTTTCAACTGGGACTTTTACGCGGACGGCGGCATGTTTTTATCTTTTAAATAATACCTCTGCTTTTGCCTGAATCAAGATTCTAATAAAATAGTAACGAAGTCTAATCAGCCTGCTAGTGTCGCCGGAGATGAAACTGATCAAACTATTGGCAAATCTCGGTTACGGATCGAGGAAAGAGGCGGAAAAGCTCATTAAGAGCGGTGCGGTCACAGATCAGGACGGGAAAGTTCTAGGAGCTAAGGATTTTCCCGGTGCGGAAAACGTCAGGGTGCTCGGCGAGGAACTCGATCCCTCAGCCCCACTGGTCATCGTGATCAACAAGCCGGATGGCTACACGTGCAGCACCGATGATCCCGGCGATACGATCTACGACCTCCTCCCACCCCGCTTTTCCAAACGCAATCCCGGCCTCAACTCCGTCGGTCGCCTCGACAAGGACACCACCGGCCTGCTGCTGATGACCGATGACGGGAAATTTCTCCACCAAGTAATCCACCCGAAATCTGCCTGCCTGAAAGTCTATCACACCATCCTCGCCCGCCCGCTGCGTGGCGACGAAGGCGAGATTTTCGGCTCCGGCGAGTTGCTTCTCGAAAGCGAGACGAAACCCCTCCTGCCCGCCGGCTTCAAAGCACTCGGGGAAATGGAAGCGCTCGTGACCCTGCATGAAGGACGTTACCATCAAGTGCGCCGTATGTTCGCAGCGGTCGAAAACCACGTCGTTTCCCTGAAACGCATCTCCATCGGTGGCCTGAAACTCCCCGAGGAACTCGCGGAGGGCGAGTGGCGCGTCGTTTCTAATGAGGAAAGGGCTCTGCTGTTTGCGAAGGATTGACCCCGTGAATCTCGCGGCTAAACTGCGCTCCGTTTCCCGAAAACAAACAACCAACCACCAACAGACCATGTCCATTCAAGCAGGCGACAAAGCCCCCGACTTCACACTCGTTACCAAAACCTCCGACGGCCCCCAACTCGTGACCCTGTCCGAGCAGATCGGCAAATCCAACATCGTCCTCCTCTTCGTGCCGATGGCCTTCACCGGCGTTTGCACCACCGAGCTTTGCGACGTTTCCTCCGGCATCAGCGCCTATGAAGATCTCGATGCCAAGGTCTTCGCGATCTCCGGCGATAACCCCTTCGCCCAGGCCGCATGGGCCGAGAAGGAAGGCATTACTGTCCCGCTTCTTAGCGATTACGAACACACCGCCGCCAAAGCCTATGGCGTCGCCTACGAGCAGTTCCTTCCCGAGGCGAACCTCATCATGGGTGGCGTGCCGAAGCGCTCCGCCTTCGTGATCGACAAGGCTGGCCTCGTCCGCTTCGCCGACGTCAAGGAGCACCCGAAGGATCTTCCGGATTTCGAGGCGCTGAAGGCCGTTCTAGGCTCGCTCTGAAAAAAGCTTAAAATAAACAAAAGTTTATTGTTTACAGAGATCAATAAAATATAAAGATGTCCCCTGTCCTCTGCGAGAGCTCGATTGCTTGAATCTTCCGGGGGGAAAGTTCAAGCACTCTGAGACAGCAAGGAAATGTAAGGCGTGGATCTGGTAACGGATCCGCGCCTTCGCTTTTTCCCCGTGGCGGCGGATATACCGTTTACCAAAAGTTCGTGCGCAAAAATGTGACAACAAAGTAGAGTGCGCCGTAGGCTCTGGACTGCTGTGATTCTTCATTCACAGCTCTCACCTCAAAGCCGCAGTCCGAATGAAGATTTTCACCGCAAAGCAGAGGTCGCAGAGGGAACGCGGAGAAGAGTTTGTGTTTCAAGGTAGGGTCATTTTGATAAAATGACCCACGCAGCGTGTGTTAGCACGGTGATGGGGAGGAAAGCTCCGCATATACGCCGCGAAAGGGTGAGAGCTGGTTTGAGATGTTGTTGGACGCACAGGGTGGGTCGTTTTGTCAAAACGACCCTACCATCTGCTAGGGCGATCAAGCTAGGGAGTAAAAATCCAGCTATATGGAGAATTTCACCGCCAAGAGCGCCAAGTAAGAAAAGTGAAGAATGCAAAAAACAATTCCTCCTTGGCGAACTTCTCTTCCTTGGCGGTTCAAAATCTTCCCCCTAACCCCAGTCCCGTAGTCTTGAGCATCGAAAACCTGGGGTAAAGAAGGGTTGAACCGCAAAGACGCGAAGGCGCAAAGCCAATGCACCCTATTTTTAACCATTTTCAAAACTTAACCATCACAACCCCAGCTTAGCGTCTTTGCGCCTTGGCGGTTCAAAAATCTTCCCATTCGGACAGGTTGCTCCCAGCTTACTTCGTATTTCCATCACGAACCCAAAAAGCTGCGGATGAGAACCGCAGCAGTCAAAAGCCTCCGGCGGCATGGATATGCGCACGAACTTTTGGCAAATGGTATAGCATCCGCCATGCCGCCCCTCGTCTCCTTGGGCTCAGCGGATACAATCGGCCACCACAAAGGGAAAACTTACTTTTTTGTTCCAGTGAACATCTTTTTTCTTGATTCCGGATCATAGCCTGTGCATTCATCGCGCATGGCTACAAAAACAGCAGCAGAAGTTATGGCGTCGGACAAACTCCAAGACGCACGTAAAAGGAACCTCGATCTCGCAATCTCCCAGATCCAAAAGGAATTCGGTGAATCCGCGATCATGCGGATGGGAGACGCGCATCGGATGGATGTGGAAGTAATCCCGACAGGAAACCTCCTGATCGACCGTGCGCTCGGCGTTGGCGGCTTCCCACGCGGACGCATCGTGGAAGTCTTCGGCCCTGAATCCTCGGGTAAAACCACCCTGACCCTCACCGCCATCGCGCAGGCACAGAAACGCGGCGGCCTTGCCGCCTTCATTGATGTTGAGCATGCTCTCGATCCTCAATACGCCCGTAAGCTCGGCGTGAACCTCGACGACCTCCTCATTTCCCAGCCGTCATCCGGTGAGGAAGCCCTCCAAATCTGCGAGGCGCTCGTCCGCTCGAACGCGATCGATGTCATCGTGCTCGACTCCGTTGCCGCCCTCGTCACCAAACAAGAGCTCGACGGCGAGATCGGAGACTCCACCGTCGGCGCGCAGGCGCGTCTGATGAGCGCCGCGATGCGGAAACTTACCTCCTTCATCTCCAAGGCCAAGACCGTCTGTATTTTCACCAACCAGATCCGCGAAAAAATCGGCGTCATGTTCGGTAGCCCGGAAACCACCCCCGGCGGCCGCGCGCTCAAGTTCTTCTCCTCCGTCCGCGTCGATATCCGCCGTATCGGTGCGATCAAGGCCACCGACGGCACCGTCATTGGCAGCCGCACTAAGATCAAGATCGTGAAAAATAAGGTCGCCCCGCCGTTCACTGAGGCCGAGTTCGACATCATGTATGACGAGGGCATTTCCTCGACCGGCTCGCTACTCGATCTCGCTCTCGAAATGGAGATCATACAGAAACGCGGCTCCTGGTTCTCCTACGACGGCAACCAACTCGCCCAAGGCCGCGACGCCGCCAAGGAAGTCCTCAAGGCAGATCCCGCCATCTACGAGTCCCTCGAAGCCAAGGTCAAGGAAGCCCTCGATGCCGCGAAGGAGAAAAAGAAGAAGTAAGGGGGAGCACACGCGCCCTCGCGTGTTCTGGGCTGCGCCCTCGCTGCCCAGCGGCTGGCAGCAGGGTGCGCGCTACCGCAGCGGACGCAGCGGGCGGGAAGTTCCTCCATCCCGTGCCGGCTATTCTACGAAATCGATGCGGGTGAATGGTAGGGTCGTTTTGACAAAACGACCCACCCTGTGCGCACAACCTCATCTGGAATCCGTGTCTCACCCCCTCGCGGCGTTGTTGCGGAGCTCTCCTCCCATCACCGTGCTGACAAGCGCAGCGTGGGTCATTTTGGCAAAATGACCCTACCTGCACTCTGCAAAATGACCCTACCGAGGCGCTCTGCTCAACCCTCTTTCCCGCAGCACTGCTTGTATTTTTTCCCGGAGCCGCAGGGGCAGGGGGCGTTGCGGCCGGCGGTTTCGATGGCGAAGCTCGGCTTGCGTTTCGGGAGATTGAGTTTGAGGCCGGGGGTTTCCTCGGTGGAGTCGAGTTTCGAGGTATTGATATGCGCGGAACTGCCGGAGGATGCCATGTTGTCGCCGGTGAGAGCGGACTCACCACCCTGCAGCTGGCGGGGCTGACTGTGGAGCTGGCGGAGGAAATCCTCAAGGTTCGAAGCGGAGCGAAAGAGGTTCGCCAATGCCTCTTGCTTGATGGAGTCCATCAGGGTGACGAAGAGATTGTAGGCCTCGTTCTTATACTCGATGAGTGGATCCTTCTGACCCTGCGCGCGGAGGCTAACTCCTTCGCGGAGCGCATCCATGTTGTAGAGGTGCGCTTGCCATAGTTTGTCGATGGCAACTAGAACCATGCGGCGCTCCTCCTGATCGAGGACTTCATAGGGTAGTCCGCCGACTTTGATCTCGTAGATTTCCTTCACTTTATCGACGAGGTAGGCGGAGATTTTCTCTTCGCTGTAGTTTTCTTCGAGATCCTCGGCTTTGACGCTGATGGGGAGGTTCGTGTTGATCCAGCCGAGCAATTCCGTGTAGTTGGGTGCGTTCTTGTCGAAATCTTCAAGGTATTCGCTGACCTTCGCGGGGATGGTTTCCTCGATGATTTCGATTACGAGGTCGCGCGGGGTTTCGGTGCTGAGAACCTCGTTGCGATAGCCGTAAACAACCTCGCGCTGCTTGTTCATCACGTCATCGAAATCGAGGACGCGCTTGCGCCAGGTGTAGTTGCGCTGCTCGACGCGTTTCTGTGCGGTCTCGACAGAGCGGTTGAGCCACGAGTGTTCGAGAGCTTCACCATCTTTCATACCGAAGCGCTCCATCATCGCCGTCATGCGGTCGGCGGCGGCGAAGTTCCGCATGAGATCGTCTTCGAAGGAGATGAAGAACTGTGAGCGGCCGGGATCGCCTTGGCGGGCGCAACGGCCACGGAGCTGGCGATCCACGCGGCGGGACTCGTAGCGCTCCGTGCCGATAACGAAAAGACCGCCGACTTCCGGCACGCCTTTGCCGAGTTTGATATCAGTTCCGCGGCCCGCCATGTTGGTGGAGACGGTGACGGCACCGGGCTGGCCGGCTTGGGAAATGATTTCCGCTTCCTGTTCGTGGAATTTCGCGTTTAGGACGGAGTGCGGGATTTTGGCGCGCTGCAACATCCGGGCGAGAGTCTGCGAGGCCTCGACGGAGGCGGTGCCGCAAAGGACCGGCTGGCCTTTGCCGTGGGCTTCTTCGATTTTCGCGATCACTGCGTTGAACTTCTCGCGGCGGGTTTTGAAAACTTGGTCGTTTTCATCGACGCGGACGTTGGAGGTGTTCGTCGGGATCGGAAGGACGTCGAGGCGGTAGATATCGTGAAACTCGGCGGCTTCCGTTTCGGCGGTGCCGGTCATGCCTGCGAGTTTTTCGTAGAGGCGGAAGTAGTTCTGGATCGTGATCGTGGCGAAGGTCTGGGTCTCCTTTTCGATGGCAACGCCTTCTTTTGCTTCCACGGCTTGGTGGAGTCCGTCCGACCAACGGCGGCCTGGCATTTCGCGTCCGGTGTTGTCATCGACGATGATGACCTTGCCTTCTTTGACGACATACTGAACGTCCTTTTCATATACGCAGTAGGCTTTAAGGAGCTGGGAGATATTGTGGATTTTCTCGGCCTGGACGCTCATGCGATCCTGGGCTTCTTCCTTGGCGGCGATCTTTGCCTCGGGGCTGAGCTCGAGGTTCGTATCGATGTCGGCGAAAACGCTGCCGAGGTCGGGGAGCGTGAAGGATTCCGGATCGCCGGGGGAGAGAAACTCGCGCCCGATTTCCATGAGGTCGGCATCGTTGCCTTTCTCGTCGATGACGAAATAGAGCTCTTCCTTGAGTTCGAAGAGTTCCTTTTTCTGAGCGTCTTGGTAGAAGGAGAGTTCGGATTTCTCGATGAGGCGGCGGTTTTCTGGCTCCTCCATGAAACGCATCAGCATGCGGTTGCGGGGTTGGCCGAGCTTGATTTTGAAAAGCAAGCGACCGGCGCCGTCCATATCGCCGGCGTCGGCGAGCTTCTTCGCCTCGGCGGCGAGGTCGTTGCAAAGCTGGGTCTGCTTTTTAACAAGCGTGTCGATGGAGGTGCGGTATTTATCGAACTGGTGTGTCGATAGGGCGGTGGGGCCGGAAATGATCAAGGGCGTGCGCGCCTCGTCGATGAGGATGGAGTCCACCTCATCGATGATCGCGAAGTAGTGGCCGTGCTGGACTTGGTCTTCGCGGGAGGAGGCCATGCCGTTGTCGCGGAGGTAGTCGAAGCCGAACTCGGCGTTGGTGCCGTAGGTGATGTCGCAGGCGTATTGCTCGCGGCGATCCCATGGTGCCATCTGGTTCTGGATGCAGCCGACGGTGAGGCCGAGGTAACGGAAAAGGGATCCCATCCAGTCGGAGTCGCGCTTGGCGAGGTAGTCGTTGACCGTGACGACGTGGACGCCGAGGCCGGTGAGGGCGTTGAGGTAAACGGGCAGGGTGGCGACGAGAGTTTTTCCCTCGCCGGTCTGCATCTCCGCGATCATGCCGCGATGCAGGGCAGTGCCGCCGACGAGTTGGACATCGAAATGGATCATCTGCCACTCGAGCGGGTGATCGCTTACCTGAATGATGGTGCCGCACATCCGGCGGGCCGCGTTTTTCACGACGGCGTAGGCCTCGGGAAGGATCTGCTCAAGGTAGTTAGCACGTGCTTTTTGGAAGGCAGGCTCGATCTCGTGGAAAGCGGCTTTGGCTTCCTCGATGGCTTCGGGGGTCGCGCGGATCGCGGCGGGTAGGGAGGGGAACTCGTCGCGCATCGTCTTGAAACGCGCATCAAGAGCGGCGGCGGTAGCGGAAAGTTCCTCCTCCGACATGCGGGCGATCACGGGTTTCGCAGGCGTGATTAGATCGTGGTAGCGGGCGAGATGGGCTTGCCATTTCGCGGTGAGTTCACGGAGCTTTTCCTCAGGCTCGCGCTGCAAGGCCTCCTCGATTTCTATGATACGGCCTACGGTCGGGCGGATACGGCGCAGTTCACGCTGGTTCTTGCTGCCGACGATTTTTTGGAGAATCCACTTGATCATGAGAAATGGGGAAATGCCCTACGAGGGCTGAGGGGAGGGTGGATACACTGGAGATGCGGGGGAAGCAAGCGCGGGAATCGGGCGGGGAAAACCTTAAACTTTAAAATTTAAACCTCAACGAAGAGGGGTGGAAACCGGCTGCGGAAAAGGTAGGGTCGCGGCGTGTTGTTTGATTCACATAACCATGTGCAGAGCTCGAAGTTTGGGAGAAATCCGCCGGAACTGATCGCGGAGATGCGGGCGGCGGGGATTGCTGGCTGCGTGGCGAACGCGACGCGGGAGGACGATTGGGAGGCGGTGGCGGCCTTGGCGCGGGAGTTTCCGGGCTATGTGTTTCCGGCATACGGGATTCATCCATGGTATGCGGAAACGGCGGCGGAGGGCTGGGAGGAAAGGTTGCGTGAGAGGCTGTTGTCCAATCCCAAGGCGAGCGTGGGTGAGGTGGGCGTGGACGGCTGGGTGGAATCGCCGAGGATGGAGTTGCAGTTACCCATTTTCATAAAACAGGCGGAGATCGCGGCGGAACTGGGGCGGGCGATGACGGTGCATTGCCTAAAAGCATGGGAGGAGCTTTTCGCGGCGATGGATCAGGCGGCGGCTTGGCCAGAAAAATTTCTCATGCATTCCTTCGGCGGCTCCATCGAGGTGGCGGAGCGATTGGCGAAAAAGGGCGCGTGGTTTTCCTTTTCAGGGCATTTCCTGCATCCGCGCAAAGTTAAAGTGCTGGAGGTTTTTCAGAAACTCCCCGCAGACCTCATTCTGTTAGAAACCGACGCACCCGAGATGATCCCGCCAGAGGATTTCGTGAAATTTCCGCTTGGCGAGGGCGTGAACCACCCGGCGAATCTACGGAGCATCGCGGAGGCGTTCGAGCGGGCGACGCAGGAGGGGATGCTCGGGCGGATTGAGCAGAACGGGATGAGGTTCTGGGGCATCTAAGTGCCGCGGATTTTACAGCGCCTTCACCCCGCTACCTTCGGTTCCAGCCATGATCGCGTTCAACCTAGAAACTACGAATGGGCGGGCAAATAAAAGAAAGACCATATCCGCAGCACGCTGGATCCGCCTTTCGCACCGGTGAAGGATCTCAGGATCGAGCCCGAGAAACCGGTGTGAGCGATCCATGCTTTTCCGTATCCTGCAAAGGCATAGCAGCCCCAGTGCTGAAGCAATGGGCTATCTTCGGAGTTGGAAGCCAGCCGGATATGCGCGGACCAAACTACCGATCCGGCACGATTATTTCCTCTCGTGCGGGGATCACCATTCGGAAAACTCCAACATCGCGTCCGGCATTGGTCGCGGGGCTCCCGTCATAAAGCACAAAAAGATGTATATGGCCTTCTTGGTTCAAGCGCACCGCGGTGTTGTAAATGATTTTTTGCTCTTTGCCATATCTAGCGGCCAACCTGTAGAGCTGTCCAACCTCTGCCTGCCGGTATGTGATGATCTTCTCTGGCGCGACAGACTCGACCTTTTGCTCGGAGGCATGCTGCACCGTATGACTGGAATAATTAATCAGGATAAAATTTTTATCAATCAAATCGGAATTTTCCAGCGTGAGAACCCTGATTTTGGGAGACTCCTTCCACGGTGTGGAACCAAATTTACTCGGCATGAGGAAGAATATCCTCCGCATCGTAGCCGGTATTGCAGGCAGGGTGATGTATGGTTCGAAATTATCTTCTCCAGAAAGCTTGCGATAGAGCCTGAGCTCACGATCGGAAGGTATTTGCCGTAGAGTTGAGGGGTTGTTGAAGGGAATGTTGAGCGAATTCCACCTGCCATCCTTTTCCTTATCCTTGCCAGTGCGGAAGTATAGTTGGGAGGGCGGTGTTTCTCCTGGTTGAGCAAGCAGCATTGCGGCTTCGCCGCCGTTTTCTGGCGTGCTGTATTTTCTGGTCGGTTTCGGACCGAGCGCGACGATGGCGAATTCCGCGATACTCTCTTTGGTCGGATTACTTTTCTGCTGTTCACCTTGTGCCTCATCAGCGGAGGCCAGGCAGCACAAGGTCAGGATGAGCATTAATAATTTACCGAGTGTCATATTTTATATTTCATCGTGGTGAAGCCAGCGGAATGATTTCACCTTGAATTGCCTGCCGAATCTCCGGTTTGTCACACTAAGGTTCCCTTCCGTAATCTGCCCGCTGAAATGGTTCATATCGAGAGCTGAATCAAGCGGCGTATTGCCAACCGTGCCCGCCTGCCCGGAGTCCCTGTGCTCCAGATATAGTGGCGTTCTGACGACCGTGGCCTCAACCCACGCACGCGCCTTGATTCCACTGTCATCTCTCGATTCGCCGTATGCGCGAATTACAAAAGTGTCTCCCCTTGTCGTCAACGCGGGAGCGAGGGGTTCAAGTAGATCTCCTTGGGTGAGGAAACCCGGCATTCCCCATGCCTTGCTCTGCGGCTGGGTGGTGGTGAACTGTCCGGAGGAATCCTGATAACGGTAGCCATTCCTGAAATCCGGATGGTTGTTGTCCCGATCTTCCGCGACACTTCCCGCCGCGTTGAGCGACGTGGTGAGGTGGATCGGATCCGTTGAAAAGTTCTCGTTCAGCCCCGCCGCCATGATCGCGGCGTCCAGCGCACCCATGTGCGAGGTTTCGTCATTCCGATCCGCAAGCCTGCGGTTGACGAAATCCGCCAGCGAAAGGAACGGCCCCCGCTTTTTCACCTCGACCACGATGTTTTCGGCCAGCGTGCGCACCTCGTCGTTGGAAAGCGCCCGGGCACCTGCCCACGCCCCCCACGAGTTCGGCTCGGCCTCTTCCGTATCCGCGGCGGCGCTCGGCAGCGAATGTCTTGCGAACGAGACTTTGTCCCCGCCCAGTTCGCCGGATCTCAGCGGAAGCTTTTTTCCCAGCGTGCTGGACAGGAACGCGGTCCAAGCCTCCACCGAGGTAGAATTCACATTGAAGGCGGCCGTGTTATGCAGGAACTCGGCTCCGCGATAAAACCCGTTTCCGAGGCCATCCGCGCCGGTCAGGATAACCGGGACATCGGCACCCGCCAACGAACCGTTCGGATTGAACCGGTATCGCGGGTTGGTGAGAGGCTTGTCCACGTCCCATGAGAAACTTTCCGTGTCACCGCTCAAAGGGATGCTTGAGATGAAATAGCCGTCCCACAAATTCTGGTTCACTTCGTACGCGATGTCATAGGCGAGGATCTCATCGGATGAGGAAAAGCTGCCGCCGGAAACGGATTTCGTGACCTGTTGGTTGCCGATCTGCAGCAAGCCGCGCGAGTCCGCCGCCGTCGCGCGGGCACCATGGGAAGAAACACCCATGGCCGCTCCCAACAGGAAATCCCAGCGGGTGGGGAAAGCCGTGCCATTGTAGGCATCCGCCGCCATCGGATGTGCCGTTCTGTCGGAAGGCGCGTGCAGATCCCGCAACGAATGCCCGACGATGTAGGAGGGACTCCAGGAATAGGGGCTGAGCATCGCGTGGCGCATCCTTGCCATCGACAGCACACCATGCCCGCTGGAGGGCAGATCGAACAAAACCACATTCGGGAAGAACGAGTAATCCACGCTGGCGCCGAACGGGTTCTTCACGAAACGGTTGCTGGAGCTGAGGCTAGGCTGGTCGTTGACATTCTGCGGCGAGAAGGGAACAAACTGGAGATACCAAGCTCCGGCGCTGGTCATGTACCATCGGTTCGCGACCTGGGCGGACGGGGAGCGCGCCGACAACTGAGCGCGGACATTCCAGTTCGCCACAGGAGCGACGTTCAGCGCCATATGGTTGATCGGCCAGCGGTTCACGCGCAGGGGAGGCGCGTTGCCTTCGGTTCCGCGCTCGTCCAACCACAGGATTTTCGCGCCCACCTGGTGGGTGTCGGGCGAGTCTTTCATCGGCGCGTCGGCAAACCTCTCCAGGAACCCGAAACTGTTGTCCTGCTGGTTGGCGGAGCCCCAGGTTTCGCCGATGTAACCGAAATAGTTGTTCGAATGCGCTCCCCCGCCTCCGAAAAAGACCAGTTGCAAGCTCGGGTGGCTGGTATTGCTGTGGAGATTTGGCAGAGTGCTTGATGTCCCCACCTTGAGGACAAAGGGAAAGCCCTCCACTTTTCCGGCTGTCTGCAACACCAACTCCGGCTGGTAATCGAAAATCCTTCCGAGGTCGATCTGGTTAACCTGTGTCGCGGTGAGGTTCCGCCAATCGACCGTCGAACCTGTAGCTGTTGTCGCTTGAATTTGGTAGGTGATGGTAGGCGCGTGATCGAAGTAGAAATGATCCGTGCCTTGCGGCGCGGACGAGCTGAGCACGTTTTGCGACGGGTTGGTCTGTTGGTATAATTGCAAATTCACACCGGCGGCCGAAACCTGCGGGGTAGTGACTTTGGGCGAAAAGACATGACATTCCCCGGCACCGATCGTTGCCCCCTCCAAAGTGAACGCAAGATAGCGTTGGGTCGGAAACGGGTTCATCCGCATTTTATAAACACTGCCGCCAACGTATCCGCTGCGCTTCACCCACTTCGAAAACGGATAAACGCCGGATGCTATCAGCGCGTTGGCATGGCTCTCTTCCGGGAAAAAGTGCATGCCGTGCGTCACATCGAAATACGGATTCGGCATCAGCACGGACAGGTTCGGAATCCTGAGGGACCTGCTGTATGGGTTCCACAAGCAAACCCGGGGGATGATGTGCGTGCGGATCCGTCCGTTGTGGATGGAAAAATAATAGTGCCAGCGCACATCCGTCATCACCGGATGGATTTTCGGAGCTTGCGCGGCCCAATTCGAAGCGTCGGATGCGGCGCCATCCGAAACCGCGTGCGCCCAGTTCGCCGTCGGGCGGATCCGCACCGCGGAGGAGGGGAAATCGGTCTCCGCATTTTGTTGGTTGGTATGCGCGTGTTGCGCCCAGTCGCGCAGGGAGCCGAAGCCGGGCCCCAGCACACCGTGCTCCTGGCCGGGAATGATCGGCAGACCGCTGGAAAAGGTAAATTGCTTGCCGCCATAACTCTGGATGAAATCCACCGATGGATCGCTTTTTTTGGCAAGCAGTAGCGGCGTGAGGTCGCGTTTCAAGCCGCCTGTGACGGGATTGGTGAACAAGCCGCTCGAGTCGATTGTGAAGTGGTTTCCGATTTGCCTGAGCTTTGCCCGTTGAGTCTCTTCAGTCAGGGCTAGTTCCACGCTGCCGTATGTGGCGAATTTACCGTCATGCGGTTTCAGCTTCGCGTTCAGGTTTGCAAATGGCAACTCCCCCGCGACCTTAACAAGAGCGGGATTTGTTTGGGCTGCGGCTTCGAACGCCATGGCATCGCTTCTTGGATCGCGGGCGGGGGCGATGGATGCTTTCTGGCTCTCGTCCGTAATCTGCCAAGCATAAGACCCATCCGATCCGACATCCACTTTTTCGACGAGAATGCGGTTATTTAAATAAACAGCCTCGCTCATTGCGCCCCCGAATGCGCCTCTTCCGAGCAGTTCGACAACATTAGGATCTGCCGGATTAAGCGCAGTGGCAGCATCTATGGCATCATTTCGTTTGCTTACCAGCCAGGACAAGCGCATCTCTTTCCGCCATTTCCCGACATTCAGAGAATTCTGGGTTTGGCGCAAGTCTTCGTAGGCACCAGTGAGGGAATAGGGGGATACGTTAGCCGCTCCGGCGGGTCTTTTTCCAATCACAGGCCATTCCTGTGTACTCTGCGTAAACGTCGTTTTCCAAACACCCAGCCAGTTGCGATTCGGGATCGTAGCTCCGGATGATTCGAGTGCTGCTGCTTTGGTTGTCGCTCTTTGGTCGGGGCCGGCGTGTTTTTGCAATTCCCCAAGAGCCAGCATGAGTGCCAGCCTGGCATTGCTTTTCGCTATATCTGCGTGGTTCTGCTGGTTCGATTTTCTGAGTTCTACCGCCGACAGGGACAACAATCCCAACGCAACAATAACGATTAACGCTCCCAACATCAGCACAGCCACGAGGGAGAAGCCAGCACGACAAGTCGATGCCCTGGTGGGTGAGCCGAGTTTCTGGCGCTCACATTTTGGGAAAATTTTCACAGTCTTTAAGCTAGTTGAAGATCATTGTGCCGGGGTGAGCGCAAATAACGATTTATTTGCACGAGCGCATTCGAGGGGATGTGTCGGGCGGTTCGCATGAGGGCAGAGAGCAGAGTGTGATGCGGATTCCTTTTTTAGGAGGTGTAGCATTTCACGCGCCACGACTAAGTAAATACAGAAACGCCCGCAAGCCATGGGGGGATTGTGGAGATTTTGTCACATTCGGGGGAATGTTGGATGATACTCTTTTGCAACGGCTTATGGGCGCAGGGTCGAGCATCCCTTGCCGGACCGCGAGTCTTTAGCTCGCCCCGGAGAATCAAGTCCCGATAAAGATACGCACTGGGGCGGGCTAAAGACCCGCGGTCAGTTCTAAGAGTAGAAAAACCATGGCTTACCTAAGCCTCAAAATTGGCGGTTCATCACTCTTATCTGCCTCCATCCTCTAGCCCAGCAACTCCGTGAACCCGCAGAAAATCCGCGAATCACCGGGGGGAAGAGGTTTGAGGGCATCCGGGCTGTCGAGATGTTCCCGGCACAGATTCTCAAACTCACCGGGCGTCTTCATCCGGCGGATCTCGCGTTCGAAATCCGGATCGATACCCTCGCAGATGTAGATCAGCGTTTTTTTCATGCGTTGGATGTGGAGTAGGGGATCGAAATCCGGATGCTCGCGGGCGAGTTCTTCCGAAAGCTCGCGGATGTAATCCAGCAGATCGCGGCGCGTGGGTTCGGGCGGTTTCATTCCCGAAAACGCGGCAACGATGCCGTCGAAAATCCACGGATTCCGGATCGCGCCGCGCCCGACCATCAAGCCCGCCGCGCCGGTCTGGCGGTGGTAGGCGAGGGCGGTTTCCACATCGACGACGTTACCATTCGCGATCACGGGACAGGACATGGTTTCCACGGCGAGCTTCACGTAATCCGGTTTCACCGGGGTGGCGTAGCGATCCTCCACCGTCCGCCCATGGATGGTCAGGCCGTCGATGGCGTGCTTGCGGAAAATTTCCAACAGATTGGGAAACTCCTCGGGTGAGTGGTATCCGAGCCGGGTCTTCACGGTGAAGCGCCCCGGAATCGCGTCGCGCAGGGCACCGAGGATGGCATCGACTTTCCCCGGATCACGCAGCAAGCCGCCGCCCGCGTCCTTGCGGCAGACGACGGGAGCGGGGCAGCCGAGGTTCAGGTCGATCCCCGCGATGGGATACGTCGCAAGCTCGCGCGCCGTCCGCACCAGATCAGGGATTTCCTTTCCGATCATCTGCGCGAAGACCGGGCGGCCTGTTTTGTTTTCGGAAATGGAGCGTAGGATGTAGGCGTTCAGTCCGGAGTGGGGATGGACGCGGAAGTATTCCGTCACGAACCAATCGGGCGCGCCGCGCCGTGCCAGCACCCGCATGAAGGGCAGATCGGTCACGTCCTGCATGGGTGCGAGGACGAGGGCGGGGCGGGCGGATGGGAGGAAGTCACGCATCGGCGCGGTTAGGAAATGGGTTGACAATTAAGCCCGCCTCCCAATGCTGGAAACGAACAACAACCAAGGGAATAAAGTGGATAGTGACTTGTTGCATACCGAAAAAATTCTGTCGGATCGGAAAACCTTTTTCCTCGACCTAAAACAAAACTCGCGGGGCATGGTGGTGAAGATCACGGAAGATGTCGGCGGCAACCGGGATACGATCATGGTGCCTGTGGAGATCCTTGGGGATTTCATCGCCGCACTCACGGACATAAAGATGACCGCCGACGAGCAGGAGTGAGATTACCGGTATTTCCGCTTGATGGAGTTCGGCTCTGTTGTGAGTAGAAAGGGATAAGAATGCAAAGAACCTCCGTCAACATCTCCCGCCTGATTTACCTGCTGGTTTGCCAAGCCGCGGGAGTTGCCATCGCTCTGAGCACCAAGGGGACTGGCATCGAGATATCAGTGACCATCGGCCTGCTCGTAGGCCTTGCCATTGGTCTGGCTTTCATCGGCGTCGAGCGGCTGTTGGAGGGCTTCACGCTGCGCGGATTCTCCACCGCCACTTTCGGTCTCGGAGTGGGCCTCCTCTGCGCCTGGCTGCTCACCCGCGTGCAGATTTCCACCCTTTTGGAACTCGCCTTCCACAACAAGATCGCCAGCACTGAGGACGGGGAAACCCTCGCCACCTCGTTGCGGCTCGCTCTGGATATCACGCTTTTCGCCAGTCTTGGCTTCCTTGGAACTGTGATTGCCCTGCGCAGCAATCGCGACGATTTCGCGTTCATCATCCCCTACGTCCGCTTCCGTCAGGATGCCAGCTCCGGCCAGCCCATCGTGCTCGATGCCGAGATTGTCATGGACGGGCGCATCATCGGACTGCTGGGCTCGGGTTTCATCAGCGGGCGGCTGATCGTCGGCCAATACGTTCTTGAGGAAATTCAGACTCTCGCCAACGAAGGCCCCAACGACCTGCGCCAGCGCGCCCAACGCGGCATGGAGAACCTTGAAAAAATGCAGGTCTCACCGGAGATTCAGATTTCTATCCACGACGCAAGGATAGGCTCCGAGGAACAAACCCTTCACTCCCGCCTGATCGAGACGGCGAAGCTCTACGGAGCGCGCTTGATGACACTTGATGATAGTCTCGTAAAAATCGCGAAGCTTCAAGGCGTGTCCGTTCTTAGCCTCAACGAACTCGATATAGCCCTACGCCCTTCCATTGCCGTTGGTGAACGCCTGCGCGTCGCCTTGGTAAGGCCGGGCAAGGAAGAGCACCAAGCCATCGGCTATCTGCCGGATGGCACGATGATTGTGATTAACCAATGCGCTGCGGAAATAGGGAAAACGGTGAATGTGGTAGTCGTCACGACCCTCCAAACCGCCACCGGCACGCTCATTTTCGGCGAGATCGCCCGCTGATAAGAAATCACTAATTTCACGCCGTTGTGTGATCATCATCTTTTTCACGGTTGCCCCCGGCCGCATCGCGATGCAGATTTCGCTGAAATGTGGATTTCCAAACATGACTTCGAAGACATCCGTTACGAAACGACTCAAGATGGCGAGATCGCTAAGATCACCATCAACCGACCCGAGGTGCGCAACGCCTTCCGCCCGCTGACGGTCACGGAAATGCTGCGCGCCTTCGACATGGCGCACGAGGATCCGCAGGTCGGCGTGATCATACTGACTGGCGAGGGCGATCTCGCGTTCTGCTCCGGCGGCGATCAAAAGGTGCGCGGCCACGCGGGCTACATCGGCGGCGACGGGGTGCCGCGCCTCAACGTGCTCGATCTTCAGAAAAAGATCCGCTCTCTGCCAAAGCCGGTTGTCGCGATGGTCGCGGGCTACGCGATTGGCGGCGGGCACGTGCTCCACATCGTCTGCGATCTCACTATCGCGGCGGACAACGCCCGCTTCGGCCAGACGGGGCCTAAGGTCGGGAGTTTCGATGGCGGCCTCGGCTCCAGCTATCTCGCCCGCATTGTCGGCCAGAAAAAGGCGCGCGAGATCTGGTATCTCTGCCGCCAGTACGACGCGCAGCAGGCGCTCGACATGGGCTTGGTCAACACCGTCGTCCCCCTCGCCGATCTCGAAAAGGAAACACTCCAATGGTGCCGGGAAATGCTCGCCCACTCGCCGCTCGCCCTGCGCTGCCTCAAATCCGCCCTCAACGCCGATTGCGATGGCCAGATGGGTCTGCTCGATCTCGCCGGCAACGCCACCCTGCTCTACTACATGTCCGAGGAAGGTCGTGAGGGAAAAGAAGCATTCATTGAGAAACGGAAACCGGATTTCTCGAAGTTTCCACGGGTGCCGTAGGAAGTAATCAGTGCCGAGTGAGTAGTGATCAGTGGAAGAGGCGAAGCCCTTTGAGTGCGTGCGATCATTCGCCGCTTTTGTTCGCGCACGGTGCGTTTGACCGGATCGTCATGAATATCCCAACCAAAGCTGTTTCCGACATAAGCATACTAAAGCGGAGATTTACTCCGCACTCAAAAGGCTTCGCCCCGCCTGTGCTGGCACCATGATGCCTTTCCGTTCATTTGGCTTTGAGATATGAGTTGTAGATGGCAACGTTTTTCACCGTTACAGCGTATATTTGTTTATGACCTCCGGAAAATTGATCAAAGCCATCCTCTCCGGCGCGAGACCCAAAACCCTCGCGGCGGGTGTCGTTCCCGTGTGGGCGGGTGGGGTGCTGGCATGGAAACTTTCCGGTTTGTTTGACGCGTGGCTGTGGGTTTGCACCTTGCTCGGCGCACTGTGCATCCAGATCGCGACGAATTTTTACAACGACGCAGTGGACGGCAAAAAAGGCGCGGACGGCGAGGGTCGGACAGGGCCGAGGCGGCTTACCGGGACGGGCGAGATGTCCTTCACGCAGGTGGTGGGAATAGGTACTGCATTTCTAGTAGGTGCGGCCTTCTTCGGTGCGTTTCTGGTGATGGAACGAGGCTGGCTGATGCTGGCGATCGGGCTACCCTCGCTGTTCTTTGCTTACGGCTACACCGGTGGGCCGTTTCCGCTGGCTTACCGTGGGCTGGGGGAGCTTTTTGTCATCGTATTCTTCGGCTTCGTGGCGGTGATGGGCACCGTTTTCATCCAGACCGGCACATGGCCGCGCGAGGCGGTTCTGTTAGGTGGGCAGATCGGGCTGCTCTCGGCGGTGCTGATTTCGGTGAATAATTTCCGTGACCGCGAGGGCGACGCGCTGGTCGGGAAACGGACGCTGGCGGTAAGGCTCGGCAGGAAAGTAGCGGCGGCGGTGATCTGGCTGGAGATCAAGATCGCGGCCTTCCTCGGCGTGGCATGGCTGGCGATGGACTATCCGCTCTTCGGTCTGGCGAGTATGCCTGTGCTGGTGATCGGGATGCGCATCATCTGGGGCGTGCTGACCCTACCGCCCGATCAGCGCATGAACCGCCTGCTCGCGCTGGGGGCTCTTGAGCTCGTCCTTTTCGCGGGGGTGTTCCATGCAGTTGCTTGGTTTTTCTAAAACCTCGCCCTCGCGATAAGAAATTCTGGTTTGGTATGGCGGTGCAGCGATCGGACGGCTTAGGTTTCCGCCATGAAATACCTTTTCCGACTGGCTTACAGGACGGTGGGCGGCGAATCGCTGTGGCTTGAGATCGAGACCTCTGGGGTGAAGCGGGAAGTGCCGATGCGCTGGGCGGATGAGGAGCATTGGGAGGTGGAGTGGGAGAATGATGGCGGGGCGCTGCGGTATGGCTATATTTACAAGCGGGATGGGATCACGCTGTGGGAGCCGCAAATGCGGGAGTGGCAGGGCGATGACAAGACTCCACAAAATGTGCTTTTCCAGGATGATTGGCGCTCGGCGGGGACGGAAGACCGGGTCTATGAGGCGAAAGTTTTTGAGGTGGTGGGCGGCGGCGCGAGGGAGTTGGGGAAATTCGTATCAGGGAAAAAAAATCATGAGTTTATCCTCCAGATGGCTTTGCTACCGGAGGGACTTGTGCCTTGTGTGATCGGTGGCTCTGAAGCTCTAGGGGCATGGGCATACGCTTGTGCCCTGCCGATGGTGGAGGTTTCGGAAAATTTATGGAAAGCCGAGGCGGAGCTGCCGCCGGGCGAGCGTGCGGAATACAAATACGGCTTTTATAGTAAATCGGAAGGAAGTGCCGTGAGACTTGAGGACGGCGCGAACCGTTTTCTCAACCCACGCACACAAGCCGATCACGTGGTCGTTTCCGATGAATGCTTCCGCCGCGCCGCAGATCTGAGATTCCGCGGTGCCGGGGTGGCTATCCCAGTTTTTTCCCTCCGCAGCGCGGCTGGCTGCGGGGTCGGCGAGTTCGCGGATCTCAAGGCGATGAGCGATTGGGCGGCGGCGATGGGACTGAAGATGCTCCAGATCCTGCCGATCAATGACACGACATCTTCACGCACATGGACCGACAGCTATCCCTACTCAGCGATCAGCGTTTTTGCTCTTCATCCGCTTTACCTACGGCTCGATGCCATGAGTTATCCGCCTCTCGACGTGGCCGCGCTGACGGCGGATCGGAATCGCCTGAATGCCCTCAAGGAGGTGGATTACGAGGCGGTGATGGCAGTGAAATGGCGGGTGACGCGAGAAATTTTCGACAAGCACCACGATGCCATCCTGCGTGATCAGGCTTTCCTCGATTTCCTAAAACGCAACCGTGACTGGGTGCTCGATTACGCCGTCTTCTCCGTGAAGCGCGACGAACACGGAACGGCCGATTTCTCGAAATGGGGCGAGTGGGCGGTTTACGATCCGAAGAAAGCCGAATCCCTCGCGATCAGCACCGAAGCGATGTATTTCATCTGGCTGCAATACGAGCTCGACCGCCAACTCGCGGACGCGGTGGCGCACCTGCGCTCGGTCGGCGTCGCGCTCAAGGGCGATCTTCCTATCGGTGTGGATCGCGATTCGGTGGACGCATGGGTTTCGCCGCACCTTTTCAAGATGGCCGCGCAGGCAGGCGCGCCGCCCGATCCCTTCGCAGTGAAAGGCCAGAACTGGGGCTTCCCGACCTACCATTGGGACGAGATGAAAAAGGACGGCTACGCGTGGTGGCGCGCCCGCTTCGCGAAACTGAGCCGATACTTCGACGCCTACCGCATTGATCACATCCTCGGGTTTTTCCGCATCTGGCAGGTGCCGCAGGAGCACATCGAGGGCATCATGGGTTGGTTCGATCCCGCGCTACCGATAAAGGAGTCCGAGTTCGCGGAGCGTGGGATTACTTTCGACCGCACGCGTCTTTGCCAACCTTTCATTTTCGGACACAATCTAGCCAGAAAATTTGGCGATTTCGCGGACAGGGTGAGGCAGGAGTTTCTGGTGGATCAAGGGCTCGGTTGCTACGGGATGAAGCCGGAGTTCTCGACCCAGAGAAAGATCGCGGAGCACTTTGCGTCGCTCGAATCAGGAGATTGGGCGAATCAGGATTGGCTGCGAGATGGGCTGCTGGATCTCGTTGCCGAGGTGCTGTTCCTAGAGGCCAAGCCGGGAGAATTCCATCCGCGTATGTCGATGGAGGATACGGATTCGTTTAAGGGGTTCGATTGGGAAACGCAGAACCGCCTGCGTCAGCTTTATGTGGATTATTTTTTCCGCCGTCAGGAGGGCTTCTGGGAAGCGCAGGCGATGGAGAAACTCCCGGCGATGCGCAGCGCGAGCGACATGCTTCTCTGCGGTGAGGATCTGGGTATGATACCCGCCTGTGTCCCCGGCGTGATGCGGACGCTCGGCATCCTGTCGCTGGAGATCCAGCGCTGGCCGAAGGATAGTGTGAAGGAGTTTGGGCACCCAGCACAGATGCCTTACATGAGTGTGGCCACCACCGGCACTCACGATATGTCCACTCTTCGCGGCTGGTGGCGAGAGGACGATAAAGCACGCGCCCGTTACGCTTGGGAAATGTTCGGCAAAGCCTTTCCCGAGGAAGATCTTGCTCCAGAAATGGTCAGCAGCATCCTCGCCCAACACCTCCATTCCCCCGCGATGTGGGCCATCTTCCCTCTCCAAGATCTCCTCGCCATGGATGCGGATTTACGCAGCCCCGACATCGAGGGTGAGCGCATCAACGTGCCCGCCATCACGCCGTTCTACTGGAGGTGGCGCATGGAAATCCCCATCCAGAAACTTGCTAACGCGGAGGACTTCAACGGGAAACTGAAGGAGATGGTCGCGTTGGCGGGGAGGTGATGTTTACTGGAGAGCCGTCCTTTCAGGCGGCCGCTGTGCCATAGCCTACCTAAATCCTGCCGCCTGGAAGGACTGCTCTCCAGCAATCCGCCGAGTGATCATCGACCATTCCGGTGGCTTGCATGAAGGCATACATGGTGGTGGAGCCGACGAAGTTGAATCCGGCTTTTTTCAGGGCTTTGCTCATCGCATCGGATTCCGAGGTTTTCGTGGGGTAATCGGCTATGGTTTCAGGGCACTTGCGTTGTGTTTTCTCGGGCGCGAACTGCCAGAGAAACTCCACGGGATCGGCGAGCTCCAGCCATGCGCGGGCGTTTTGACGGAAGGCGAGAATTTTCCCTCGGTGGCGGATGATACTGGAATCTGTTAGGAGAGCTTCGAGTTCCGCGTCCTTCATTTTCGCAACGCGGTGGGGATCAAATTGGTGGAAGACTTCACGGTAGCGGGCGCGTCTTTGAAGGATCGTCCACCACGAAAGCCCAGCCTGCGCGCCCTCAAGGCAGATCATTTCGAAAAGGTGGTGCGGATCTCGGGATGGCACGCCCCATTCAGTATCGTGATAATCGATGTATAGAGGCTTGTCCTCAGGAACCCATGGGCAGCGTTTCATGAAGCGCATGTTAATGAAGCGCCGCCGCTGCGCAAATACGTTGTGAGTGATCCCAGGATTTGACTTTCCTTGCTCTTGCGGCGATTGCATGTGCGGTGCGTGTATTGTTTGGAAACGGTTTGTTTTGTTTCGCGGTAGCGGGCCTTCTGGCTGGCTGTGCAGCGGTTGCTCCAGAAAGCCGGATGGGCCAGGCAGGCGCGCCGGGTGCTTGGGCAGCGTCGAAGGAGGCGCGGGCAGGAATTGATAGAAAATGGGTGGGAAAAATCGGTGGAGTAGAGCTGCAAGGACTGGTGGATCAGGCGCTTTCAAATAACCAAGATCTCAAGGCAGCGGCAGCTAGGGTGGATCGCGCGGCAGCGGAGGCGAAAATCGCCGGCGCAGGGCGTATGCCGAGCCTTGAATTAGGCGGGAACGGACGCAGGAGCCGTCAGAGCAATATCGGTTTCCCGGGAGGCGCGGGTGCGCCACCATCAAACGTCAATCAGCAACTCGGCGTGAACTTGAGCGCGGCGTGGGAGATCGATGTCTGGGGCCGCGCCAAGGCCGGGCAGGAGGCGGCGATCGCTAACGCACAGGCGCGGCAATACGAATACGAGGCCGCGCGGGTTTCACTGGCCGGTCAGGTGACGAAGGCATGGCTCGCCCTCGGAGAAGCGAACGAGCAAGTCGCGCTCGCGAAAACCGCAGTGACGGCGGTGGGAGTGCTAGCTGGTGCGGTGCGGGAGCGCTTCGACCGCGCGCTCGGCGATGGTGGCGGGACTGCCTCGCAAGTGCGGCTCACCGAGGCCGAAAGAGCATCTCGCCAAGCAGCTCTCGCACAGCGTGGCCAAGAGCGTGAACGGGTGCTGCGCCAGCTTGAGATTTTGCTGGGAAAATATCCTTCCGGAACGCTCGCGGCGGGTGCTCGCCTGCCCGCTTTCCCTGCTGCCACCCCCGCCGGACTGCCTTCGGAACTTCTCCAACGCCGCCCCGACATCCTCGCCGCAGAGCGCGGCCTCGCCTCCTCCGGACGACGTTTGAAGGAACGCAAGCTCGCCCGTTTTCCCAGCCTCAGCCTCACCGCATCGGGCGGCTCCATCAGTGAGTCGATCTACGATATGGCACGCAGCGATGGCAAAGTTTGGGCGATTGGCGGCAGCCTCACACAACCCATTTTCGAGAGCGGACGCATCGCCGGAGAAATCGGTAGCGCGGAGGCAGGCGAGCGGGAAAATACCGCGATCCTCCGCAAAACCGTGCTCGATGCCTTCGGCGAGGTCGAGCAGGCCATCGTCGCCGAAACCTACCTCGCCGAACGCGCACGCGCCGCAAAACAAGCCGCCGCCCTCGCCGAAGAAGCCGCCACCCGCGCCGGCGAGGAATACTCCGCCGGCACCGGCGATGTGCTCACCCTGATCGAGGCCACCACCTTCCAGATCGACACCGCCAGCCAATACGCCGCGATACGCCGTATGCGATTAGAAAACCGGGTTGACCTTCACCTCGCTGTGGGCGGGGATTTCAGCGCAACTAAATGATACCATGAACGAACGAGCGGAAGCAGATCGGAAAATACAGGTTAAGGCGGTTATGTCTTTCGTGCTGATCCTTGCCATCATTGTGGGCACGGTGATTGGGGTGGTGTTGCTGGTTCTCAACAAGCGGGTGGCGAAGGAAGATGAGAAGCAGCGCATCGTCCCCGCGGTCGAAATCGTTGAGGTGACGGCGGCGGATCATGCGGTGAAAATTTTCACGCAGGGCGTGGTGGAAAGCGGGCGGGAAACGATGCTCGCGGCGGAGGTCGGCGGGCGGGTGATGGAGATTTCCCCTGCTTTCAAGCGCGGCGGGACGGTGAAAAAGGGCGAGCGGCTGGTGCAGATTGATCCGGCGGATTTTCGAGCCACACTGGCGGCGGCGGAGGTGAAGCGGGCGGACGCGGAGCTCGCGCTGGAGCTGGAAAGAGCACGCGTGCAACAGGCGAAGCTCGACTGGGAAAAACTCGGAAACGGCAATCAACCACTCAATCCTTTAGTACTACGCAAGCCGTACTTAGCGGCCGCGGAAGCCAGTGCGGCAAGCGCTGTTGAGGCAGCCGCGAAGGCGCGTCGCGACGTGGAGCGCACGGAAATCCTCGCGCCCTTTGATGCGGGGCTGCGTTCCGCGAACGCCGAGGTCGGCGCGGTCGTCGCCCCCGGAACGATGGTTGCAGAACTCTACGCCAGCAACGATCTTGAGGTGCGTCTTCCCCTGAGCTTGGAGGACTTCGGTTTCCTCGACCGAGATGCGAAGGGAATCGTCACGCTGAAGGGAACGATCGGCGCGGAGGAATATCTTTGGAAAGCCGAGCCAGTGAGGATCGATCCGGAGATCGAACGGACTACACTTTCCGCCCACATCGCGGTGAAAGTTTTACCCACACAGGGAAGCGCGTTTCCGCTGCCGCCCGTCGGGCTTTTCGTGAAAGCGGAGATCGCCGGGAAAACGCTGGGTGGAGTGAGTGAGATCCCGAGGCGTGCGCTGCTGGAGGGCAATCGGGTCATCGTTGTCGGTGAAGGCAATCAGATCGCATTCCGCGATTTGGTGATCCCGAGGCGCACTCGCAAAACCGCTTTAGTAAGCGGCGGCCTTGAGGCGGGCGACCGCATCGTCCTCACCCGTCTCTCCGCGCCCATCGCCGGCATGGAGGTGCAAATTCAGCAAGACATAAATAAGGAGGCCGAATGAACCCGGTCAAATGGTTCACCCGCAACCATGTGGCGGGCAATTTCCTGATGTTGGTCGTCCTTGTCGCGGGCTTCGCGACGTGGTTCACGTTGAAGAAGGAAATTTTCCCCGAGGTTTCCATCGACGCTGTTTCCGTCAGTATCCCGTATCCGAACGCCACTCCCGAGGAAACCGAGCGCGGCGTGGTGGTGCCGATCGAGGAGGCCATTGCGGACTTGCAGGGCATTAAGAAAATCCGCGGCAGCGCCTCACAAAATGTCGGCACTGTAATTGTCGAGGTGGAGACTGGTTACAAAATCCGCTCGGTGATGAGTGATATAAAATCCCGCGTGGACGCCATCGACAATTTTCCCGAAGAGGCCGAGACCCCGGTGCTCGAAGAGATCCTGATTAAGAGCCCGGTCATGAGCGTGACCCTCACGGCGGACGCTGATGAGGCGACTCTCCGCAAGCTCGCCGAGCGAGTGCGCGACGACCTGCTCACCTACGATCCGCCGCCCGCTTCCGACCTCGGAACCTTTTTCGCGAGGATCTTCGGCGGCAAACCGGGCATCAGCCAAGTTGAGATCGCGGGCACGCGGCCATACGAGATCTCTATCGAGGTCTCCGAGGAAAAGCTTCGCAAGCTCGGGCTGAAGCTTTCCGATATCGCCGAGGCGGTGAGGCACACCACGCTGGACTTGCCGGGTGGCTCCGTTCGCACTGAGCGCGGCGAAGTGATCCTCCGAGCGCTCGGAAAAAAGTATCAGGCCGGCGAGCTGGCGAACGTGCCGGTGAGGACGGATGCGGAGGGCGGCGAGATTCTGTTAGGTGATGTCGCGGAGCTGATCGACGGCTTCGAGGATGTGGATCTTAGCAGCCGCTTCGACGGCAAGACGGCGGTCGTGATCAATGTTTTCCGCGTCGGCAATGAGGACACCCTGGCGCTCGCCGGTCTGGTGCGGAAATATGTGGAGGAGTCGAAGAAAACCCTTCCGGAAGGCATCACGCTTTCGATCTGGAATGACCAGAGCGTTTTCCTCCAGGGGCGTCTCGATCTACTGAAATCAGACGCCCTGCTCGGCCTCGTCCTTGTGCTCGGCGTGCTGACGATTTTCCTGCGCCCCTCGCTCGCCCTTCTCGTCGCCCTCAGCATCCCGCTTTCCTTCGCGGGCGGGATCTGGCTGATGCCACTGATGGGCATCTCGATCAACATGATCTCGCTCTTCGCGTTCATCCTCGTGCTCGGCATCGTCGTGGACGACGCGATTGTGACCGCCGAGGTCGTCTATGTCCGCATTGAAAATGGAGAGCATCCCAGCGTCGCCGCATGGAAAGGCACCAGCGAAGTGGGGACCTCGGTGCTCTTCGGCATTCTGGCCACGATGGTCGCCTTCACCCCCATGCTCGGCCTCAGCGGGGTCAGTGGAAAGATCTGGCCGAACATCCCGCTCGTCGTGATCCCAACCCTCGCCTTTGCCCTGCTCCAGTCGAAATTCGTCCTGCCCGCGCACCTCGCTTTGCTGAGTCCCTTCGATCCTGATAAAAAACTGAACGTCTTTTTCCGTTTCCAGCGCAGGATCAACGATGGCCTGGAAAGGTTCGTGGAAAAGGTCTATCAGCCCGCGCTCGGCTTCACCCTGAAATGGCGCTACGTGACCGCCGCCGCCTTCATCGCCATCCTGGTTCTCACGCTCGCCGTCGTCGGAACGGGGCTGATCCAGTTCCGCTTTTTCCCCGATATCGAGGGAGACGTCCTCAGCGCGAAGGTCGAGCTCTCGCAGGGAGTGCCTTTTTCCGAAACTGAAGCAGTCGTGAAACGCATCGAGGTGGCGGCGATACAGCTATCGAAAAAATTCAAAACCAAAGACGGTGGAAGCATCCTGAAACACGTCCTCACCAGCGCGGGCACGCAACCTTTCCAGTCCGGTATGACGGTGGGAGGCCCGCCGCAGCAGACGCATATCGGCGAGGTGACCTTGGAACTCGCGCCCGCCTCAGATCGCACCGCAAGCTCCGAGGAAATCGTCGCGGAATGGCGGCGAATGGTCGGCACATTGCCCGGCGTGGTGGAACTCAGTGTGCAGGCGAAAACCGCCACTTCCGGTAACGCGATCGACGTTGCCCTCACTGGAAATGATCTGGAGCAGCTCATCGCGGCCACCAAATTCGCGAAGGCTGGCCTCGCCGATTATGCCGGCGTGATCGATATCTCGGACTCAAATCGCGCGGGCAAGGACGAGCTACGTTTCGGGGAGCTCACCCCGGCCGGACGCGCCATGGGCTTCCGGCTTGGTGATGTCGCGGCGCAGGTGCGCGATGCGTTTTATGGCAATGAAGTCCAGCGCCTCCAACGCGGGCGCGATGAGGTGAAGGTCATGGTGCGTTTCCCCAAGGACGACCGACGCACCCTCGCCAGCCTTGAGGAAATGAAGATCCGCACTCCGCAAGGCGACGAAGTGCCGGTGCTCCAGGTGATCGAGCTCGAGCCCGGTCGTGGCCCCGCCGTGATCGAGCGCACCGACCGCCAGCGCTCGATCAAGGTCACCGCCGATGTCGAGCCGGGCGTGAACGCGAACGAGGTCGTCACCGCTTACACAGCGAAGGTGCTTGATGAAATTCCCCGAAAATTCCCCGGCGTGCGCTGCGGCTTCGAGGGCGAGCAGAAAGACCAGAACGATAGCGTGCGCGAACTCACCATTGGTTTTCTCGGTGCTGTGCTCGCGATGTATGTAATCATCGCCATCCCGCTGCGCTCTTATTCGCAGCCGCTCATCCTCCTGTCGGTGATCCCCTTCGGCCTCGTTGGCGCGATCTGGGGACACGCTCTGATGGGTCTGAACCTGAGCATCATGTCAATGTGCGGTCTTGTCGCTCTCTCCGGCGTGGTCGTCAACGACTCGCTGGTGATGGTCGATTTTGTGAACCGCCACCGCGATCCCTCCGGCAGCCTACACGATGCCGCCATCGCGGCGGGTGGCCGCCGTTTCCGCGCCATCATGCTCACCTCGGTGACCACTTTCATCGGCATCATGCCGTTGATTCTTGAGACAGACGTGCAGGCGCGTTTCCTCGTTCCCATGGCCGTCTCCCTCGCCTTCGGTAGCCTCTTCGCCACCGTCATCACGCTGTTCCTCGTGCCTGGGATTTACCTGATTCTAGAGGATGCGAAAAATTTAGGAACTAGGTTTCGTCGGGAAAAGGTGTGCATCGCTTCCCCATGACCCACCCTGTGCGTCCAACCGCATCTAAAATCCGTGTCTCACCCTTTCGCGGCGTATATGCGGAGCTTTCCTCCCATCACCGTGCTAACACACGCTGCGTAGGTCATTTTATCAAAATGACCCTACCCACCCTTACGCTTTGCCGCCCATGTCCCATACATTCTACGAAACCGATACGGATGAATGGTAGGGTCGTTTTGACAAAACGACCCACCCTGTGCGTCCAACAACATCTGAAATCCGTGTCTCACCCTTGCGCGGCGTATATGCGGAGCTTTCCTCCCCATCACCGTGCTAACACACGCGGCGTGGGTCATTTTATCAAAATGACCCTACCGCAAAACACAAACTCTTCTCCGCGTTCCCTCTGCGACCTCTGCTTTGCGGTGAGAGCTGTGAGTGAAGAATCACAGCAGTCCTGAGCCTGCGGTGCACTCTACTTTGTTGTCACATTTTTGCGCACGAACTTTTGGCAAACGGCATAAGCATACAAAAGCGTTGAGTGCTTACCGCACTCAAAAGGCTGCGCCGGGTAGAATAAATCGGATTGCCCCACCTTCCTTTTCCCCTAGTTTCCAGGAATGAAATACCTGCTGCCCGCATTCATCTGCTCCTTGCTTCTCGTTAACGCAGATTCCCCCACCGCAAAAATCACCGGCGCAGAAGATGGCTGGAAACCCTTGCTTAAAGCCGATTTCAAACCAGTGAACGGTGCAGAGGACACCTGGAAGTTCGATGACGGGAAAAAGATCATCTCGTGCAGCGGCCAGCCGGTCGGCGTGATCGCAAGCGCCAAGGAATACAAGAACTTCGAAATCGTCGCCGAATGGATGCACGAGAAACCGGCGGGCAACTCCGGCTTTTTCATCTGGACCAGCAAGGCCGCGCTCGCCGCCCTTACCCAGCCCGGCCTACCTAACGAGGGCATCGAGGTGCAGGTGCTCGATCTCGGATACACGGAAGCCTACGAAAAATCATCCGGCAAAAAAGGTGACTGGTTCACCTGCCACGGCGATGTCTTTCCCGTCGGAAAAGCGAAACTCACCCCCTTCCCGCCGCTCTCACCGGATGGCGTCCGCAGTTTTCCATCCGCTGCAACCACTAAACCCCACGGCGAGTGGAACCACTACTACATCCGCGCCATAAACGGCGAAATCCGCCTCTGGGTGAACGGCACCGAAGTCTCCGGCGGCAACAACGCCCAACCCAACAGCGGCCACCTCTGCCTCGAATCCGAAGGCTCCCCCATCCAATTCCGTAACCTTCGCATCCGCGAGCTGCCGTAATGAACTCCCACCCGAACGACCCCCTCCACGGCTACACCCTGGAAACCATCATCACCCGCCTCGTGGAGGAATACGGCTGGGTGGAGCTTTCCGACCGAATTCGCATCCGTTGTTTTGCCACCGATCCCTCCGTGAAATCCACCCTAACCTTCCTCCGCAAAACCCCATGGGCGCGCAATAAAGTGGAGACACTTTTCATCGAACTCCTCGGGCCGTAGCTGTCGCGTCCCGCGGCAGGCCGTGTTCATGGCGTCCCGCCGTGATAAACCGCCCGCCAAACCGGACATCCCGCGCCCATCGTTACACCTTTCCGATACCCCGCCAGCCGCCGCCGCGATTCCTCCGCAAGCATCCGTCTCACCTCGCGCCGCTCTCCTTTCACCCTTCCGATATCCATGTGATCGTAGGAAGTGGTCTGGTGCCGCAGCCACGCGATCGTCGCCGCTTCCGCGCGTCGCTCGATAGGAATCAGCTTCGTCCGCGCCACGGTGCCACTGCCCACCGGGGTCGCGTGCTTCGCGATCCTATCCGCGAGCTTCGTCGCCAACTCGGAATACATCGGAGCAAACGCTAGGAAATCCCTCACCGCCCCTGAGAAATCCTCCACGTAAGCCTCCTCCTGTTTCACCCTGCGTTTCCGTCCCGCCTCGAGTTTCTTGGCATACGCCGGATCTTCCCGCTCGCTATCCAGCTCCTCACGGAAAAATGAGATCCGATCCGCCGGTGCCAGCACACCCAGCGAAATCCAGCGCTTCTTGTAAAAATCCTTCACCACCCAATGTGCACCATCCTTCTTCACCCGCCGCGTTAGCCCGGCATCGCCCGGTCGCAGAAGCTCCCAACCAGTCGGAATTTTCTGTTCCTTTCCTTGAAACGTCACCACGTAGCCTTCCCTTGTTCCCCTCTTCACATCCATTTTCTCCTCGGTTGCCATCGGGGAAATTCAAACGCAGTCTAAACACCATTCGCAACCCCTGTCTTCACACTTCCCCATCATGAACTCCCCTTCCCTCGCCATCATCGGAGGCTCCGGCCTTTACGAAATCGACTCACTTGAGATCATCGAGCGTCACGAAATGAAGACGCCTTTCGGCGATCCCTCCGACCGCATCATCGAAGGCCGCCTCTCCGATCGCACTGTATTTTTCCTGCCTCGCCACGGCATCGGCCACCGACTTCTGGCCAGTGAGATCAACCACCGCGCGAACATCTGGGCGCTGCGCTCGCTCGGCGTCCGCTGGCTCGTTTCTGTTACTGCGGTCGGTTCCCTGAAAGAAGAACTCGTGCCGCGTGACGTGGTTGTCCCCGACCAGCTCATGGACAAAACCGGGCGCGGCCATGAGCATACCTTTTTTGGAAACGGAATCGCAGCGCATGTAGGCTTCGCAGATCCGTATAGCTCGGAAATGCGCCGCCATCTCCTCTCCGCCGCCGCGAAGCACACGGACAGATTCCACGAAGGCGGCACCTACGTTTGCATGAACGGCCCCGCATTCTCCACCCGCGCCGAGTCCCACATGCACCGCGCGCTCGGCTTCGATCTCATCGGCATGACCAACGCCGGCGAAGCCCGCCTCTGCCGCGAAGCCGAAATCGCGATGGCCACCCTCGCCCTTGTCACCGACTACGATTGCTGGAAAGAGGACGAGGCGGCCGTCGATGTCGCCGCCGTCATCGCCAACCTCCATGCAAACTCGACTTTGGCGAAGGAGATCATCCGCTCGCTCGTTGCGGAACTCCCGGACGTGCCCGATTGGGAAGAGCACCGTTCGCTCGAAAACGCGATCATGACCCCGCGTTCCGCATGGCCATCTAAAACAGCTGAAAAGCTCCGGCCCTTGATCAGCCGGTTTCTCTGAAAGTTAACATTTCAGGCGAGATTCATTCCATGCCGGTAGGGCTGATCCGGCTCGGTCGGCCCTGATCAAAAAAGGAGGAGCCGTAATTCCAGAAAGGTAGTGAAACCGCATGGAGGCCGCTATTTTTTCCGGGATTTCACTCCCTTCAGAGTGAGCGGTGCGATTCATTTTGGAAATGGGCGGACCGAGCCGGATCAGCCCTACCGGATGAAACACAGGGAAAAATCGCACCCACCATTTCCCGCTCGCAAGCGCCACCGAATAAGGCAACATCGCCTCAACATCATGCCCCGTTTAGCTATTACCAAGACGCCGAAATGCTACGTCGGCGGCGTGTTTATCCGCTCCGAGAGCAACCGGACTTATGAAATCTGCGACAGCGCAGGCGAGTTCTTCGCGAACGTCCCGCTCTGCACCCGCAAGGATGTGCGCAACGCCGTCGAGGCCGCGGCTAAAGCCTGCGCCGGTTGGGCGAAACGCTCCGGCTACAATCGCGGACAAATCCTTTACCGCATGGCCGAGATGCTTGAGGCGCGCTCCGCCGAGCTGATCGACGCGCATTTTCCTTCCAACGCATCTGAAAGAAAACAGGCCGCTGCCGAGGTCGCAGCAGCAATCGACCGCACCGTCCACTACGCGGGATGGACGGATAAGTATGAGTCCCTGCTCGGCAGCGTGAACCCGGTCGCCTCGCCGCATTTCAATTTCTCAGTCACCGAGCCGATGGGAGTCATCGCCGTCGCCGCTCCAGATCAATCTCCCCTGCTCGCGCTACTTTCATTAATTTTACCGATCATCACCAGCGGCAACGCGGTTGTCGCTCTCGCCTCGAAAACGAAACCCTATCCCGCGATTCTGCTCGGCGAGATGCTCGCCACCAGCGACCTCCCCGGCGGCGTGATCAACCTCCTCACCGGATCAAAATCCGATATCCTCCCCACCTTCTCCACCCACGAGCACATCCGCGCGATATCCGCCGTGGCAAACGCCAACGAGCGCAAAGCCCTGCAAACAGGAGCCGCCGAATCCGTGAAACGCACCAAGCTCATCGACGCGGAGAAACCCTACGATTGGCTTTCGGAAAAAGCGCAGGGGCTCTACCACATCCGCGATTTCGTGGAACTCAAGACCACCTGGCATCCGGTCGGATGATCGGAGTATCTGAGGCATGGAGGGGCAGATCAAAAATCCGCCCTAGTCCATGAGGAGACGATGAGATTTGCGGACGCGCTTATTCATCGGCTATCCATGGTCATCGGCGGATTCTGATCCGCCGCTCCATGCCATTAAGAAGCCTCACGCGAAGCGCATGGAGGGGCGGATCAAAATCCGCCCTAGACCATGAGGTGACGATGGGATGTGCGGACGCGCTCAATCATCGTCCCTCCATGGTCATCGGCGGATTCTGATCCGCCGCTCCTTGAAAGAAGCCGGCCGGAGGCACGGCTCTCCTTATTCCCACTCGATGCTGGCGGGCGGCTTGGTGGAGACGTCGTAGAGCACGCGGTTGATGCCTTTCACCTCGTTGAGGATGCGGTGGCTGGTCTCGCGGAGGATTACGTAGGGAAGCTCCACCCAATCGGCGGTCATCGCGTCTTCGGAAATGACGGCGCGGAGGTTTGTCGCCCATTCGTAGCTGCGCTCGTCGCCTTTCACGCCCACGGTTTTCACAGGGATGAGACCGGCGTAAGCCTGCCAGACCTTGTCATACCAGCCATGCTCCTTGAGCTTGCCGATGAAGATCGCGTCGCACTCGCGGATGATATCGAGTCTTTCCTTGTCCACCACGCCCGGGCAGCGCACGGACAAGCCGGGGCCGGGAAACGGATGGCGTTGCAGGATATCTTCCTCGATGCCCAGCGATCGACCCAGCGCGCGCACCTCGTCTTTGAAAAGCTCCGCAAGCGGCTCAAGAACTTTTCCCTCAGCCTGGAGTTCCAGAATTTTCGCGACCCGGTTGTGGTGTGTCTTGATCACGGAAGCCTTGGATTTTGCGTTCGATGCGCTCTCGATCACGTCCGGATAAAGGGTTCCCTGCGCTAGCATTTCGGCATCGCCCACCGTGTCCCAGAAGACCTCGATAAACATGTTGCCGATGATTTTCCGCTTTTTCTCGGGATCCGCCTCACCGGCCAGCGCGTTGAGGAAACGCTCCGAGGCATCGACAGTCTCGATCTCCACGCCCATGCGCTTGAAGTTGGCTTGCACCACCTCGGACTCGCCCTTCCGCAGCAAACCGTTGTCCACGAAGATCGCACGGACTTTCACTCCCGCCTCTTTCAGAAGTACGGCAAGCACCGTACTATCCACCCCGCCGGAAACGCCGCAGACCACTTGTCTGTCGCCCACCGTGGTGCGTATGTTGTCGATCATCTCGCGCTTGAAATCGTCGATCTTGAACGGTGCCAGCGTCGCTGCGTGGGAGAGGAAATTTTTCAGGATATTCAGCCCCTCATGACTGTGAGTCACCTCCGGGTGGAACTGGATTCCAAAAAAGAGCTCGTTCCATTGCAGTGAAACCGGAGTCCCGTGCTGGTTACTAGCGATGACGCGCGCGCCGTCTGGAATGATTTTCACTGTATCGGAATGGCTCATCCACACTTGGGAAACGGCGGAGATCCCCTCGTAAAGTTTGCAGTCATCCACCGGAAAAAGGTTTGCCGGGCCATATTCGCGGCGGTTGCTAGCCTCGACCGTGCCGCCGAATTTCAGGTTCAGGAGCTGCATCCCGTAGCACACGCCCAGCACCGGCACACCGAAGCCTTTCAACGCCTCGAAATCCAAATCCGGCGCATCCACCTCGCTCGTGCTCTTCGGCCCGCCGGAAAGAATGATCGCACCGGGCTTGCCGATATTCGGAAAATCCTCCAACGCGTAAAGCATGGCGAAGTATCCTAATTCCCGCACACGCCTCACAATGAGCTGCGTGTATTGCGAGCCGAAGTCGATGACTGCTACGTGGTTATGATCGTGCATAAATTTCAAATTTCAAATTTCAAATTTCAAAACCAACGGGCGCAGCAAAGTGCTCTTCCTTGAAAGTTGAATTTTGAGATTTGAGTTTTCAGCCAAGCGGTTGATAGTTCGTGGGTTCCTCGGTCATCACTATGTCGTGGACGTGGCTTTCGCGGAGGCCGCCGGCGGTGATGCGGGTGAAGACGGCTTTCTCGCGGAGCTCGGCGAGGGTGGATGCTCCCACGTAGCCCATGCCGGATTTCAGGCCGCCCATGAGTTGGAAGACGACATCGGAAAGCGGGCCTTTGTAAGGCACCCGGCCTTCTACTCCCTCGGCGACGAGTTTGCCGGAGCTGTTCTGGGCATAGCGGTCGCCTGCGCCCTTGCGCATTGCGCCGAGTGAACCCATGCCGCGGTAGGTTTTGAAACGGCGGCCTTGGTAGTAAACACTCTGACCCGGGCTTTCGCGCGTGCCGGCGAGAATCGAGCCGAGCATAACGAGATCGGCTCCGGCGGCGATGGCTTTCACGACATCCCCCGAGTAGCGGATGCCGCCATCGGCGATGACTTTCACGCCTTTATCACGGCAGTAGCCAGCGACATTCTGGATCGCGGTGAACTGCGGCATACCCACACCGGCAATCACCCGGGTTGTGCAAATCGATCCGGGGCCGACACCTACTTTCAAAGCACTCGCACCCGCTGCGACGAGATCCCTCGCGCCCTGCTCCGTCACCACGTTTCCGGCGATGACCGGCCTATCGCTTAGGCCACGTAGCATTTCGATCACGTTCATTACGTGGCGCGTATGGCCCGTCGCCGCATCGATGAAAAGAGCGTCCGCGCCGGCTGCGATGAGAGCGAGAGCGCGTTCCTGCACATCCGGCCCCAGGCCGACGGCCGCACCGCAGCGGAGCTGGCCGTTTGCGTCCTTCGCGGCACTGGTGAAACGGATGCGTTTCTCAATATCCGATCCAGTAATCAGCCCAATGAGATGTCCGTCGGAATCGACCAGCGGCAGTTTCTCGATGCGGTTTTGGTAAAGAATGCGCCGTGCCTCCTCAAGGCCGGTCGTCGGCGGGGCAGTGATGACTTTGTCGCGCGGGGTCATCACTTCGGAAACCAGTGCGCCTGGCCTATCGAGGTAGCGGACATCGCGGCCTGTCACCATGCCTTCAAGGCGGCCTTGGCCATCGACGACGGGAAATCCCGAGAAACCATTCTCCTCCATGATCGCCAGCACGCGCTCCACGGTATCGGTCTTACTGACGGTGAAGGGCTTGTTGATCACCGCACTTTCGGAGCGTTTCACTTTGGAAACCATCGCCGCCTGCTCCTCGATCGGGCACGCGCGATGGATCACGCCCATGCCGCCCTCACGGGCCAAAGCGATCGCGAGGTCGTGCTCGGAAACGGTGTCCATCGCGGCGGAAACCACGGGCAAGCCAAGCGGAATCCCGGGCGCGAGTTCGGTGGAAAGATCCGCCTCGCCCGGCAAAACCGCGCTCAATGCCGGAATCAAAAGCACATCGTCAAACGACAATCCTAAAGAAATCTCTGCCATGCGAAAGTCAACAGACCCGACCGCCCCTCGGCAAGCGCGGATTGAGGTTCGGTGAAAAAATGCGGGAAATTTCGTAATATTTGTCCATTTCTTGATTTTAACTAGTGGATATCCAGCCGCAGAGCCGAGGAGGTGCGCCAGTCAATTTCCCTTAATACGTAGAGCTTTAATTAGCAGGAGGCGGAAATCTCATCCGGTGAGCCGCCGCCGCGTCGCGGAGTTGTTTGGCGATCTCGGGATGATCCGCGATCAGGTTTTTTTTCTCAAGCGGATCATCGATGAGATGGAAAAGGGATTCGTCAATCTGTGAAACTTTCGTTTCCCCGCGTTCACCGTCGTGGCCGGGGCGGACCACATCGCGGTATCCGTGCGGCAGGTGGAGTTTCCATTTCCCATCCGAGGTCATCACCGCCTCGAGATCCCAGCCGATGGAAATAAAATAGTGGTCATGAGGGTTTAGCGCTGCCTCGTCGCCACGCATCAGCGGCCAGAGGTTTTTGCCGTCGGTGGGGTTTTCTGTTAGGGAAATACCCGCAAGCGCAGCGAGGCTAGGCCAGAGATCGATAGAGCCGAAGGCGCGGTCGTTCACCGTTCCGGGCTTGAGTTCTTGCGGATATTTCACGGTAAGCGCGGAGCGGATACCGCCTTCGAAACTGGTTCCCTTGTGCTCGCGGAACGGCGTTTTTCCAGCATGGTTTCCAAACTCATCCCACGGGCCGTTATCGGAAGTCAGGAGCACGATGGTATCCTTCTCTACACCCGCCTCGCGGAGTGCGGTCATGATTTCACCCACCGACCAGTCGATCTCCATCATCACATCGCCGAAGGTGCCCGCACCGGATTTTCCTTTGAACTCATCGCGGGTAAACAACGGGACATGCGGCATGGAGTGGGCGACGTATAGGAAAAACGGCTGCTTCCCGGCCTTGGCGCGGATGAAGCGCGTGGCACCTTCTGTTGCCCAACCGGTGAGATGCTTCTGATCATCGGGGCTGGTGTCTGGAATCTTGATCGCGCCATTTTCCCAGTAAGGCAAGGGATCGCTGCCGACGTTTTCGCGCCACACTGGATTGTAACGCCACATGTCATTGGAAACGAGCAAGCCCGCGTGTTCATCAAAGCCGCGCGCCGTGGGGCGGGTCGCGGGGATATCGCCGATGTGCCATTTGCCGAAATGGGCGGTGGCGTAACCGTGCTTTTTTAGCGCCTCCGACATGATCGGAAATTCCGGATCAAGCCCCGGCATGCCCGGGCCGATGGCGCTGACCACCTGCGTGTGATGCGGATAACAACCCGTCAGCAACGCCGCGCGCGAGGCCGAGCAAACCGCCTGCGGCACATGAAAGCGGGTATAGCGGACACCTTCGGCAGCGAGCCTTTCCACGTTCGGCGTGGCATACTGCGGATTTCCGAAGGGGTGGAAATCCGAGTAGGCCGCATCATCGAGAAAGATCAGGACGATGTTAGGGCGCTCGGCGGCGCTGAGGTTTCCCCAAACCAAGAGAGACAGGGCGAGCGGGAGGATATGTTCTATACGGAACAGGTATTTCACTCAGCAGAGAATTTATGGATCATCACGTGCTTGTAAGTCTCGCCGGGGCGGAGCACGCAGGATGGGAAAGCGGGTTTATTCGGAGCATCGGGGAAGCCTTCGGTTTCGAGGCAGAGGGCGCTGCGTTTCGCATATTTGACGCCGCCTTTGCCGGCGAAAGAGCCGTCGAGGAAATTGCCGCCGTAGAACTGGATCGCGGGTTGGTCGGTGGAAACTTCCATCACCCGACCGGATTCGGGATCCTTGATGCGCGCCGCGAGACGCACGCCCTCGCCTTTTTCCAGCACCCAGCAGTGATCGTATCCGCCGCCGAATTTCAACGCCTCGAAATCTGCATCCACGCGCTCTCCGATGATCATTGGATTGGTGAAGTCCATTGGAGTGCCCGCGACCGGCGCGATTTCTCCCGTCGGGATCAGGCCGGTGTCGGTGGGTAGGAAATGGGGAGCATTCAGGGTGAGTTCGTGGTCGTTGATCGAAGTTGTCGGATCACCGGAAAGGTTCCAATAGCTGTGATGGACGATATTTACGATCGTCGGCGCATCGGTAGTCGCGGTGGTTTCCCATTTCAACTCGTTGTCGTCGTTGAGCGTGTAGGTCGTTTTGACGGTGAGGTTACCGGGATAACCTTCCTCGCCATCCTTGGAGACATAAGTGAACTCCACGCCGTTATCACCGAAGGGCTTGCCCGACCAAAGCACCTTGTCGAAGCCTTTAAGCCCTCCATGTAGGTGGCAAGGAATGCCGCCGGGTTTGTTGTTCGTGGCTAGCGTGTAAACCTTGCCATCGAGTGCGAACTTGCCGTCCTTGATGCGATTGCCAAAGCGGCCAACCGTCGATCCCAGATACGAGGTATTGGTCAACCAGCCTTCGAGAGTATCGTAGCCGTGCGTGATGTCCGCCGTCTTGCCCGCCTTGTCTGGGGTTTCCATGGATACAAGGATCGCTCCATACTCCGTGACTCGTGCAGTCAGGCCGTTTTTGTTGGTGAGAGTGAAAATTTTCACTTCGCGGCCATCGGGCATTTTCCCGAAGACCTCTTGGTTGGTGGCGTCAGTAGTTTTCATTTCAGCGGGTTTCTGGCACGAAGCCAGAGCGAGGATCATTGCAGGAATTATCAAGTAGGTTTTCATAGGTTGTCTAGGTTTTCGAAAGGATTTCAGCCATCCCTTCAGAAGTGTGTGTTTTGGCGTATGAAGCTTGGTTTTGAGTTGAAAATTCCTGTTACCCGGTGGGGTAAAAAGAATAAATAACGTATCGGGATTTATTTTGATCGACCTCAAACAAAAATACAAGTGTCGAAATGCCCTAAGCGCGGCGGCAGAGAGATCAAGCAAAGGAGAAACCCGTCCTAATTCCCGAAGTTTCAGCCGCGAAAGGGCGCCAATAAACACGAATCCTATCCATGTGCGGAAAATGGGATACGGGGGATATGATCTCGAAATTTTTCGCAAACCATCCCCAAAAAACAACATAGCGTCCATTCGCGGCACCTTTTTTCCCTTTGCTGATCACGCTGCTTAAAAGCCTCGATTTCGCAGCTCAAAGCCAATATTTTCTATCAAGAATTCATGAGCGATAACAACGATCCATTCCAAGAAGCCCGAGCGAGATGCCCGATCCATATCGGCACTTTCCAAGGTGCGAAAGTACCGATGATCCTGCGGCTGAAGGATGTCCGGGAAGCGGCGAAGGACACCGTGAAATACAGCTCGGACGCGCCATTACGAATCCCGATCCCCTCCGAGGAGGAGGTGCGGACGGTGCGTCAGTATCCGCTCGAGGTCGATCCGCCGGTGCATGCCGAGTATCGGAAAATCGTCGAACCGTTTTTCCTGCGCCCGAAGCAACCTGACGTGCTTGCGAAAATCCACGGCTTGATCGACTCGCTTCTGACCAAAGCGCTCGAAGCGGATTCTATCGATGCGGTGAAAGACTTCGCTATTCCGCTCCAGTCTTACGCACTAACCTACCTGCTCAATGTTCCTGAAAAGGAAGCGGAGTTGTGGGTGAACTGGGGCATTCATGTCTTCAAGGACGGCGACGGCAAATCGAAGGGGACGTTCATGGAAACTTACTGCAATCAGATGTTCGAGGCCGCCGCCGAAAATCCGGGTGAAGATTTCTTCTCCGCACTGAATCAAGCGCAGTTTCAAGGACGACCACTCACGATGGAGGAGAAGCTCGGCTACGCGAACATCGCTTTCGCCGGAGGCCGGGACACGATCATACACACCGTCACCCGCATCATTTCCTACTTCGCGGAAAATCCGCAGGAGCTCGTGTGGCTACGGGAAAATCCGGATCGGATCACTCTCGCCTCCGAGGAGTTTTTCAGGGTGTTCATTCCCCTCACCCACATCGGACGGGTCTGCCCGGTGAAAACGGATGTGTTCGGCTTCGAGGTGCAACCGGACGGGCTGGTCTCGCTCTGCTGGTCGTCCGCTAACCGTGATCCCGAGGTATTCGATCAACCCAATGAAATCCGCCTCAACCGCAAGCCGAACCCACATGTGGCTTTCGGATTCGGCGCTCACCTCTGCCTCGGTGCTCACCATGCCCGCGCCATCATGCGTGGCTTGATTCAGAAACTCAGCACACGCGTTTCTAACATCGAGATTCTCGAAACTAAGGAACTCATCGAGAAAGAGCCCGACTACAAACGCAAGATCGGCTATGAACTGTTGCGGGCGAAATTTATGAAGCTCTAACTCAATGATGATTCACGCGTAAGCAGCCGTCGCTGATTTCAACAGATCCTTCACCATTGAGTAAATTTGGGTTCATACGCCGCAAGTCGGGGACGTGCGGGTGGTGTGCAAAACACAGGGATCAAGATTTCACCAGAAGATCGTATAAAGAGCCGCAAGCATTCCAATAATCATAAGGCATCCAACGGCAAAACCATTGGTTACCTTGAACATCGAGCGGTCAATTTCGAGTCCATTGGTTTTCACTCCGCGGCTGACTTCATACTTGCTGATGATGATCATCCCGAGCACCGATAAGACGAAGACAAAGCCCATTCGGTCGAGGAAGGGAATTTCATAAACTCCGGCTGAATTTGCTTTGGCAAAACCCGAGGAGGCTAGGAAGGAAAGATCCACGAAGCCTGGTAGGAACTTGAAGACCAAGGACATGATGAAGCCGCCGATTGTGGCAAAAAGAGCTGCGCTCGATGTGGCACTCTTCCAGAAGAATCCCAGTATGAACATCGCAAACACCCCAGGGGAAATAAAGCCGGAATACTCTTGGATATACTGAAAACCGCCTTTTTTATCGATACCTAACAAAGGAGCAATGATTACCGCAATGAGCAGTGCAACAACCACTGAGGCACGACCAATCCACACCATTTTTTTCTCGTCCGCCTGTGGATTGATTTTCTTCAGATAGATATCCAGCGTGAAAATCGTAGCGATGCTGTTTGCCTTACCGGCGAGGGAAGCTACCACCGCAGCGGTCAACGCGGCAAATGCCACACCCTTCAACCCCGCAGGCAATAAATTGAGCAGCACCGGATAGGCACGATCTGGATTGAGTTCTCCGTTTTGAAGCATCTCTGTCTGGAGGTTTCCTTCCTGATAAAGCACGTAAGCGGCAATGCCCGGCAAGACGACGATTACCGGCATCAAGAGCTTGATGAATGCGGCGAACAATAACCCGGAACGCGCGGTCTGGAGGTCTGCGCCGAGAGCCCTTTGAGTGATGTATTGATTGCAACCCCAATAGTTCAAATTCACAATCCACATCCCGCCAAGAATGACTGTCAGCCCGGGCAAATCCATGTAATGTTTATTGTCCTGTTGCAGAATCATGTGGAAATGGTCCTGAGCCTTGTCTTTTACGAATCCAAAGCCTTGCAGCATCCCACTGCCACCGAAATTCTCGGCCACTAGATCAAGCGCAAGATAGGTCGTAATCAGTCCGCCCAAGACAAGGAAAAACACTTGGATCACATCCGTGTATCCAATCACTTTCATTCCTCCCAGAGTGATGAAAATCGCAAACAGCGCGAGTAGAACCATGCACAATGTCAGGTTGATGCCGGAGATACTATTGATCGCCAAGGCACCGAGATACAAAATGGAGGTCAAATTCACTCCGACATAGAGCAGCAACCAGAACACCGCCATGATCATGGCAACCTTGCTGTTGTATCTCTGCTGCAAAAACTGCGGCATCGTGTAGATCTTATTCTTCAGATATACTGGAATGAAAAACACCGCCACAATGATCAAAGTGGCCGCTGCCATCCATTCGTAGGTGGCAATCGCCAGCCCCATGGTAAACCCGGAACCGCTCATCCCAATGAACTGCTCGGCGGAAATATTCGAGGCGATCAGCGACGCCCCAATCGCCCACCAAGTGAGTGAACCTTCAGCGAGAAAGTATTCATGTGAAGCGGAGGTTAAGGTTTTAGTTTTCCGCCTGTAAACCCAGATTCCGTAGCTCGCTACGATGGCGAAATAAATAAAGAAAACGATGTAATCAAGATGGCTTAGGGTTTGCATATTTAGGTTTTAGAATTGGTGGGATTGAATAACAAGGGTCGGTCATCATTGCCAGAATGACGAAGCCGCAGAAAAGTGCACCTGACGAAGGATGGCAAGCAGCTTCAGAAAAAAAGCTCTCTGCGTTATTACAGCTGTTACACCTTAAAAAGCCCGCCACGTTTACCACCGAGCACCGCAGCGCCCATGATGGCGACGGAGAGGAAAACCATCGCCCACACTCCCAGTGCGGCGGCCAGTTCAGTGCCGTTTCCAAGGGTGCTGAGGAGCGTGTAGATCGCTTTTGTGATCGGGTAATGCTGTGCCTGTTGCGCGAGAATGAGGCTATCGCTGACCTCCAGCATGGCGAAGGCGAAGCCGAGGATGGCGCCTGCGGCGAGGTTTGCGCCGATCAGTGGGATGGCGATCCGCCGCATCATCCGCATGGGTGTCGCGCCCAGCGAGCGGGCGGCCTCCTCAAGCGCCGGATTGCTCTGCTGCAATCCCGCCACCGCCGCCCGCACCACGTAGGGCAACCGCCGTATGCAATAGGCCAACACCAGCAGAAAAAACGGACTCCCGCCCGCACCGATGAGGAAATGAAACGGTTTCCCCTCCTGCGAGAGCGCCAGATACCCGAAGGCCATAACCAGTCCCGGCACCGCCAGCGGCATCATCACCAACGCATCCAGCCAACCCCGCAGTTTCAGATCCGACCTCACCACCACCCACGCCACGCAGACACCGATTATTACCGCCAGCAACGTCGCCGTGCCGGCATACATCAGGCTGTTTTGGATGGAAGGAACGACTAGTCCGTTTCCAAGAGCCTCGATATAATGCCGCATGGTCAGCTCATCTGGGATCACCGTGCCATACCACCTCTCCGCGAAGGAAACTAGGATCACCCCGGCGTGAGGCACCGATGCGATCAGGAAAACCCCGAGGAAAACTGCCGCGCACGCCAGCCCTTTCCACCCGCCGATTTTCTGTCCGTCGCTGCGCCCCTTCGGCCTAGGCGCAGTGCCCAGCGGCGCGCGGCCCATCACTAGTTTCGCCAGCGCAAATACCGCCGCCGCGATCACCATTAGGATGGCCGTCAACGCGTAAGGAACCGGGTTTTTCTCTAGTCCCTTGATCCCATCGAAAATCTGCACTGGCGCGATCCGCGCGTAATCGAACACCAGCGGAACGCCCAGCTCCGTGAACGACCAGATGAAAACCAGCGAGCTCCCCGCAAACACGCCGGGCATCGCCAGCGGCAAGGTGATCTTGAAAAAGCGTTTCCACGGCGGGCATCCGAGATTCTCCGCCGCCTGCTCCATCGCCGGATCGAGGTTCGCCAGCGCGGCGGCGATGTTCATGTAGAGAATCGGATAAAGGTGCAACGCGTTCATCACCACGATCCCGAGGAAGCGCCCCTCCGCCAGCCAGTCGAAGGGCGTGGCCGCGTTCATCATTCCAATATCGATGAGCAAGGCATTGAATGCGCCGTTCACGCCGAGCATCTGCTTGATCCCCACCGCACCCACGAAAGGCGGTAAAATCATCGGCGCGAGCACGAGAATCCCGAGAAACTTTTTCCCCACGAAATCAAACCGGTGCGCGACCAGCGCCAACGGAAATGCGATCAGCAGAGTCAACAGCGTGCTGACCACCCCCATCATCAACGCATTCCACAGCCCCTCGCGGTAAATCGGATTCGAAAAAACCGACCCGATGAAATCCAGCGTCCAAATCGTTTCCCCATCCGCACCGGTCGCTTGGAACGCCTGCCTCACCACCGTCCATGCCGGATACAGGAAAAACACCGCGAAAAGCGCCACCACCGCCAGACTTATTCCCCACGCCAATTTCCGATTTATCATGGCCGCGCCCCTTTCGTTTCGGCGATGCGTCGCGCCTCTCTGTAGTTCGCGCGGAACCACTCGCCCAGTTCCTTCATCCGCGCCGCCTGCACCATCGTGTCCTTGCTGTCCAAGCCCGCATCACCCTGTCCCGCGATGGCATACGTGACTTTCGAAACATCCTGGAAAACCGCCAGCGCGTCCTCGGGCATGCCCGCCGCTATGATCGCCTGCCACGCCGCTTTCATCTCCTCATGCGAATCGATACACATCACTTTCACTAAGGTCCGGAGTGTATTGAAAACCTTGCCGGTCAGGGCGCGGTCGTAGGTGAAATTTCCCTCGTCCTCGTAGGGGTTCACGCCGGGCATGGTGGTCAGCGCCAGCGTCTCCGCATCATACAAGTCACGACGAATCGGGGTGCGATGCAGCGCGCGATCCGCTGGACCACCCTCGGTGCCGGGTTTCTGAAACCACAAGCGCTGCGCCTCCCGCGTCAGGCAAAATTTCACAAACTCCTGCGCGAGCGCCATGCTCGGCGCACCTTTCAACACCGCGATGGGATCTGAGCTCAGCGTCGTGCCGCCCTTCGGTGCGATCCAGATCACACGTGGCCTGCCGTTACTCGTGATCATATCCGCCGCGTAGCTGCGCCCGTAGAAATCGATGCACATTCCCGCCGCCGCATTCCCCTGCCCCACATCGTGAGGAATCTTCGAGGCGCTGTCGGTAAAATACCGCGCGTTCGCGCCCATCCGCTGGATCAACCGAATTCCTTCCTCCCACCCAGCCGCCATCTTCTGGTCTCTGGACTCTGGTGTCTGATCTCTCAAACCCTTCTGCATTTCCCCCTGCACCAGCAACTCAAAGGTGCGCGCAACCGATCCACTCTTCGTCGGATCTGCTAAGGCCAAGCTCCCAACATACCTCGGCTCTCCGAGATCCCGCCACTCGGTGGGCGCGGCAATGCCCAGCCGCTTTATGAAATCTGGATTAAAACAAATCCCGAACTGCGACATGCACGTCCCCACCCAATCCTTTTCCGCCGCGATATAACGCTCGCCCGTAAACGTTTCCGGAATCACCCCACCCTCGCCAAATAGCTCCGGCATATCATCGAAAACATCCAGCTTTGCCAGCCTACCCGCCTTCGCCTGCCCTGCGAAATCCGGCTCGCCGCCTCCAAAAAATAGATCCACCCCGATCCCCTCGCGCCCCGTTTCATCCGCCGCCTTGAAGCCCGCGTCGATCACCATCCGGATCTCGGAAGTGCCTCCCGGCGTCCGCCAATCCACATAGACCGAGCGCCCCGTCTTGCCCCGCCACCAAAGCGCGAAGGCCTCGCCGAGCTCTTTTCGGATCGACTCGTTGTGCGGCGAGAGAATCACCAACCGGTCATCTGCCGAGGCGGGAGATGCCGTCACGGTCTCGCGCTTCATCGCCAGCGGCAAGCCGACGATGAAACCCAACAAACCTAAAATTCCGATCAATCGTCCCTTCATGCCCGCATCCGGCAGAAAACTCCCACCCTGCACGCCCCATGGCAAGACGGAACAGCCAGCCCCTCTCCCATTCAGAAATAATCAATAATCACTTTCGTTAAAGGTAGGGCTGAGGCGCCGCCCTCCGCCCACTTCACCTTCTTCCGCCGGAGGCTAAATCTTCCTCTTCCTCAAGGGCTCTCCGTTTCACGATTAGCCCTTGCCGCCATTCGGCGGCAATTAGGGACGACCACAGCGGGATCGTCCCCACCTATTCCACCCCTCTCCCTCGTCGCGGAAGATGAACTTGAATACGGCCGCTCCCCCGCCTTCCGACGCACCACCCTTACCATCTACAATCACCAATGCGCCGCCTGCGGACTCCGCATCAAACTCCCCGCCGACAACGACGTCTCCTTCATCGACGCCGCCCACCTCATTCCCTTCTCCGTATCCCGCAACGACCACCCCACCGGCGAATTCCTCCTCTACCTAACCTAGGATGGGCGTAGCAGGATCGAATGCCGCTTGCGGGATGAGACTTTGTGGCTCTCGTTGAACCAGATTTCCGAGCTCTTTGATCGAGATAAATCGGTGATTTCCAAAAACTTGAAGAATATCTTCGATGAAGGTGAGTTGGTCCGGGATTCAGTTGTTGCACAATATGCATCAACTGCCGCCGACGGGAAAAGCTACAAGGTTGACTACTACCGACTGGAAATGTGTCGGCTCTTTTCCAAACCTACCCGTCAATTGGTCAAACGGTGGTTGACCAATTGCGCGAGCCCTTTGCTGGGATGCTCGGTCATTTAGGGAATGGTGATGCCAGCGAATTCGCATTTCCCTTTCCCACCCATCCCGCCATCATTGCCGCGATGAATTTCCCCTTTTCAAAAATCGGCACCGGCCTCGCGGTTGGCAGCGGTATCGGCGAACTCATGGATGATCTCGGCCACGCGCTCACCAAGGGCGGCCCCGATCTCCGCATGCTCGGCGGCGGCCAACCGGCACAGATTCCAGCCGTGAACGCGATCTGGCGCGAGCGCCTCGCGGCAATCACCGCCGAGCCCGCTGCCACCCACCGTTTCCTAACCACTTACGATCCGCCACAGGGCAACCCGGCGTTCATTACCGCCATCGCGGATCTAATGCGGGAAACCTTCGGCTGGGATATCTCGCCGGAAAACGTCGGCCTCACCTGCGGCGGGCAGACGGCGTTCTTCCATCTCTTCAACCTCCTCGCCGGCGAAATGCCGGATGGCTCGCGCCGCAAGATCCTTTTCCCCCTCGTCCCCGAATACATCGGCTACGCAGCGCAAGGGCTGGAACCCAACATGTTCGTCGCCATGCGTCCAGAGATAGAAACCACCGGCGCGCACGAGTTCAAATACCACATCGACTTCGACCACCTCCCAATCGGACCGGACATCGCCGCACTCTGCGTCTCCCGCCCCACCAACCCCACCGGCAACGTCCTCAGCGACGAGGAAATGGCACGCCTTTCCTACATCGCCAAGGAAAACGGCATCCCTCTTATCATCGACAACGCCTACGGAGCCCCCTTCCCTGGGATTATCTTCACCGATGCAAAACCGCTCTGGGACAAGCACATCATTCTCACCCTCAGCCTCTCCAAGCTCGGCCTGCCCGGCACCCGCACCGGCATCGTTATCGGCCCGCCGGAAATCATTCGCGCTCTCTCCTCCATGACCGCTATCACCGGCCTCGCCAACCCCAGCGGCGGCCAACAGATCACCCTCCCCCTCATCCAAAGCGGTGAAATCCTCACCCTCAGCCGCGATGTGATCCGTCCGTTCTACGAGGAAAAATCCCGCTTCGCCCAAGCCATCGCAAAAGAAGCCTTCGGTGAAAAATTTCCCTGGATGATGCACCGCAGCGAAGGCGCACTTTTCCTCTGGCTCTGGTTCCCCGGGCTCCCCATCAGCTCCGCCGAGCTCTACCAGCGCCTCAAACACCGCCAAGTCCTAGTCATCCCCGGCCACCACTTCTTCTTCGGCTGCGAAACGCAAAACTGGCCTCACTCCCGCGAGTGCATTCGCGTCTCCTTCGCCATGGACGAGGCCACAGTCCGCGATGGTCTCTCAATCATCGCCGAGATCGTGGAAAGCGCTTTCCGGTTAAAGGCGTGAGTGCCGCACCAGGCACCGATACCGTACGCAACCTCTTTCTTCGCTTCCGCCAAGGCCACATCGAAGATTTCTGGCGTCCGTATCGGAAATGGCTGCTCGCACTCTCCTGGCCTGTTTCGCTGGAACGCACTGCTGAAAAAATCTTGGCAAAGCGATCTGGGAAGCTGTAGTATCCAAAAATGAAACGCTCTATAAACGGCATACGATTGACAGCAGTTTGGCAGTGTAAATGCGCCTCCGTGATACTTGCCGGGTAAACCTAATTGCCTTTATGTCGCTTGTTACTTCCAAGGAGTTGTTCAATGATTTCGGCTTTCCCGTAGTGGTGGATTCTGTTGCGGATCGGCGGAAGATCCAGACGAACCTTCACCGGCACGAGTATTACGAAATGCTGTTCGTGCGTAGCGGCATGATGGTTAATCGATTCTTGAGGGGTGACATCGTGATGGAGACGGGCGACCTGATCATCCTGAAACCTTATGTGCAACATAAGCTGTCGGTGCCCAAGCAGCTGAGGCCTTTGCTGGCCTACTGCTGCAGTTTTCTCCCTGCGGTTGTCGATTCGGGAATTCATTCGCTAGCAGAGGCCAGCGTGTCCCATCCAGGGAACCAGCATTTCTTCAAGCCCTTCTTTCAACTGGCCGCCGAGGATGTTTCTGTAGTCCAACTCAAAATTGTTCCCCACCACCACCAGGAATTCTGCGAACGTATGGAGCGTCTCAAGGGACTATCACGGAACTCCTTGGGTAGCGAGAGCGCGCATCTGCGCTGTGAATTTCTCAGCTTGCTGGCGTTTCTGGCAGATGTTTATGAGGAGGACGGAAAGCAGCATCAGGAGGCTCGAGTCAACACCCAGAATCTGGGGGCACGACATCGGTCCAAGCTCCAAGAGACGCTGAACTATATTCACGATCATGCTGCCGAGCCATTGACCCTGGAGAATGTGGCAATGATATGCGGCACTTCGGTTACCTATTTTTGCCATCTATTCAAGCGAGAGACGGGTATGACATTTGTGAAATACCTCAGTGATCTGCGGCTCCAGAATGCCTGTGAACTATTGCTGCGCACCGGGCAAACGGTAACGGAAATCTGCTACGGGGTCGGATTTAATGATTACTCGCACTTTAGCCGTCGCTTCAAAAAATACACGGGTCTGTCGGCCGCACATTACCGCCGACAAGAGGCGGCCAGCGCTTGAACCGGACAGCAGGATTGGCAATGTAAATTGGAATATCCACAATGCGTAGGGTTGGAATCAGGGTTATTATATTGAAAGTGACATGTGCTAGGTGAATTCCGACAGTCGGGTTTCGGCTGAAGTTCAGGTGGCGCTGAAACAACAACTTGAATTGCGTGAACGAATTATTTCTTCCGATCCTAATCATTGTTCTCGCCAGTGTTTTCCAAGGCACGTTTGGCCTGGGAATGAAATACGTGAAACCATTGGCTTGGGAGGCCTGGTGGATCGTCCATGCCACAGTGGCGATGGTGGTTTTTCCGCTGATTTGGGCTTTGCTGGTGGTGCCGAATTTATTCCATGTCATCGCGCAGGCTCCAGCGAATGAATTGCTGGCGGGTGCGTTGCTCGGCTTCTTTTGGGGCATTGGCGGTATTATGTTCGGCGTTTCGGTGGGCTATATCGGCATGTCGCTTACTTACGGCATCGTGATGGGGCTTTGCTCGATTGCAGGCGCGCTGGTTCCGTTCTTCCTCCGCTACGATTCCATAGTTCCTGCCAGCATTCCCTTTATCATTACCGGACTAGTTCTGATGGCTATCGCTGTTTACATCGTCACTGTCGCTGGTTTGCAGCGCGACCGGAAACTGGCGGAAGCGGACGGCGAACTGCAGGGCATCAAAAAGGGCAAGGCCTTCAGGAACGGGCTGATCATTGCCTCGGCCAGTGGCCTTCTTTCCGCGATGCTGGCGGTGGGATTCGACAATACCGTTGAAATTGGCAAGCTTGCCGAGGCTAACGGTGCGCTCCAGCGCAACACGGCCCTCGCTCGCTGGGTGGTCGTACTGGCTGGAGCCTACGTCATGAACGTGGGTTTCGCCCTGATTCAGCTCATAAAAAACAAGTCCTTCGGCTCCTTCAAAACACCGGGAATGTTAAAAGCGTTAAAATGGGCGATTATCGCCGGGTTGCTCTGGTTTGCTGCGCTCGGCACCTATGGTCA
>CAMBTP010000004.1 GCA_945870855.1 Prosthecobacter debontii | reverse complement strand
GAAATCCGTGTCTCACCCTTTCGCGGCGTTGATGCGGAGCTTTCCTCCCCATCACCGTGCTAACACACGCTGCGTGGGTCATTTTATCAAAATGACCCTACCGCAAAACACAAACTCTTCTCCGCGTTCCCTCTGCGACCTCTGCTTTGCGGTGAAAATCTGCATTCGGACTGCGGCTTTGAGGTGAGAGCTGTGAATGAAGAATCACAGCAGTCCTGAGCCTGCGGGCACTCTACTTTGTTGTCACATTTTTGCGCACGAACTTTTGGCAAACGGTATAACTTTACAACCCACGCATCTTCGCCTCGATCCACGTTTCTTCCATCTCCGAGAGGGTAGCTAGTTCGAGGGTTTTTCCGTCGGCTTTGAGAATTTTTTCCATCTCTCCGAAACGGCGCTCGAACTTGGCGTTGGCCCGTGCCATGAGGACTTCGGGGTCGATTTTGCTGAAACGGGAGAGGTTCACGACGGAGAATAGCAGGTCGCCCAGTTCCTCCTCGACGGCGGGTAAGTCCTGTTCGTCGATGGCGGCTTGCAATTCTAACAGTTCCTCGTGGATCTTGGAAATCACACTGGTTTCCACCGGCCAGTCGAAGCCGACCTTGGCGGCCTTTTTCAGGAGCTTCGCGCCGCGGACAAGGGCGGGCAGGCCTTTGCCGGTGCCGTGAAGGTAAGGCACATCGGCCTCGCCTTTCTCGCCGCGCTTGATCGCATCCCATTGTAATAAAACCGCATCGGGATCGCTCGCGACAGCCTCGCCGAAGACATGGGGATGGCGGCGGACGAGTTTGTCGGAAATTCCTTTTGCCACTGCATCAAGATCGAAGCGACCTGTTTCCTGTGCGATCTCGCTGTGGAAATAGACCTGAAGTAGTAGGTCGCCGAGTTCCTCGCGGATGTCGGTGTCGTTGTCGCGCTTAATCGCGTCCACCGTTTCGTAAGCCTCCTCGATGAGGTTCGGGATCAGCGATTCATGGGTCTGCTCGGCATCCCAAGAGCAGCCGCCCGGCGCACGCAGGCGGTGCATGATTGCGCGCAGGCGCTCCAACTCTGAAGCACTGTTTCCACTGATCATTTCTTCGTCTGTCATAAGCTGGGTTTTTCGCTATTTTTTCGCTGCGCGGAGGAGGATGTCGCGCTCCTCATCTGTCAGGCTCTGGAAGCCGTCGCGGGAAATTTTTTCGAGGATTGCGTCCACTTCGTTTTGGCCATGGAGATCGATGATTGTGCGCGGGCGGATTTTCGGGGTGAAATTGGAAGCGTGGCGACCGCGCGGATAGCCGGTCTTGCTGCGCACCCAGCCTATCCATCCGTGGGTTTTCATCAGGACAAATCCCATGATCGCGCCGCCGAGGTGTCCGGCCTCGCCGCCCTCGTTACCGCCGATTTTCAGGACGATGGATCCCACGGAGATGGCGAGCAGGGCGAGGGCGAGTTGCCGCATGGTCAGTGTGACGGGCGGAAAAAGGAGTGAGACGCGCATTGAGGGGGCGATCATCGCCACGCCGACAAGGATGCCGTAAATACCGGCGGATGCGCCGACCAATCCGGTTTGCAGGTTGTTGCTCGGCAGGGTGCCCGTCAGCACTAGCCCTGAGTAAAAGATAGCCCCGCCCACGCCGCAGACGAGGTAGAAGAACAGGAAACGCTGCGCACCCCACCACCGCTCCATCCACGGGCCGAAGAAGAATAGTCCCATGCTATTGAAAAGCACGTGACCTACGCTGCCGTGGATAAACTGAAAGGTGATGAACTCCCACAAGCGGAACTCGAGCAGCGCGGACTGAATTGTGAAGGTAAATTGATTTTGTATCGTTAAATCAAATATCAGCATATCTGCGAAAAAGATCCCGAGGTTCAGGATCAGCAGTCCTTTCACCACCGGCGTCAATTGCGCCATCATACCGCCGCCTTTCGAATACTCTCGGTCCGCTATGCCCATCCCCGCGAGTATCGACATCTCAACCCATGCCGCAAGCCCCGAGAGGAACCGTGGTTTCTAAATCGCGGTTTCTTTCAGTTCTACGCAAACTGCCTTGAGATACTCCGCCTCACGGAAAGCAGCTGGGTGATCCGGCGCGTGGCCGTAGCGCCAGAGTTCGCGGAACGGTAGGCCGTTTTCCCGCAAAGCCTCTTCCACCGCACCATAAAATTCCTCTGCCGAGACGTGGGCGGAGCAGGATGCCGCGATGAGGAGCCCGCCGGCTCTGAGCCGCCGCAGCGCCGCCAAGTTCAGCCGTGCGTAGGCTCGCGCCGCGCCCTCTCGCTCCGATTCCCGCTTCGCGAGGCTGGGTGGATCAGTGATGATGAGGTCGTAATTTTCTCCGCTTTCCTCAAGCCAGCGGAAGGCATCCGCCTGCACCGCGTGCCTCTTCACTCCGGCCAGCGATGGGTTCAGGGAATAATTCCGCGCCGCGCTATCAAGTGCGTGGCGGCTGATGTCGAGATCGGTCACGGATCGCGCGCCGCCTCTCGCGGCGTAGAGTGAGAATCCGCCGGTGAAGCTAAAGACGTTGAGCACGTCGCGGCCTGCGGCGAGTTGTTCGACACGGGAGCGGTTGTCGCGCTGATCGAGAAAGAAGCCGGTCTTCTGTCCTTTCAGCACGGCCGCCTCGAAGCGGATGCCGTTTTCGGAAAACACCACGGTTTCCTCTCCCGCCTCGCCGTGGAAGCCTTCCGTGAAACCCATGCCCGCGGCAAATTGAGTAATGTTCCGGCTGAGGCGCAGGATAAGATATTGCGGGCGGAACACCTCGCGGAACACGTCCTCGATTTCCTCCCACCGCGCCAGCCATGAGGCGGCGTAGATTTTCACCACCAGAGTCCCGGCATAAATATCCGCGACGAGTCCGGGAAAGCCCTCGCTCTCGCCGCTGATGAGGCGTGCGCCATCGGTTCCATCTTTTAGAATATTTCCCTCCCGCCGTGCGAGGCATGCCTGTGCCTTTTCCAGCCACCAATTGCGGTGGATGCCCGCCGGTTTCCCGTAGTGCAGGATGCGGACGCGGATCGGCGAATCCGCTTCGTAAAGCCCGATGGCGAGGAAGCGATCCTTCTTGTCATACATCACCGCAAGCTCGCCGGTCTCGCCTTCGCGGTTCTGGCTTTTGATACTGTCTGCGTAAACCCACGGATGCCCAGATCTCACCGCTGTTTCTGCCCTGGGAAAAAGCTCAAGCCTCAAACGTCCTTTCGCATCACTTCCACTCATCGTTCGGGAGAAAAGCCCGGTGGGATAGAATTTACAAGCTCAGGGAAAAAAGGGTGGCAGTGGGCGGATTTGAACCGCCGACCAAAGGCTTATGAGTCCTCTGCTCTACCACTGAGCTACACTGCCGTTTCCCTGCGCGCCGTTCATTCGGCGGGGCGGAATCCTTAGCCGCAAACCCTTGGTTTTGTCAAACGGAAGATTTCGGGAGCTGATATAGGCTGGCCAACCAAGCCAGCGGAGCGCTTATCCGGCTTGATGGCCGGAGTAAATCCGCTATCTTACGACCATGCCGATTGTGATGACAGATGAGATCATTTCGGTGGAGGATTATCTTTCAGGGGAGTTGATCGCGGAGACGAAACATGAATACCTCGGCGGAGTGGTGCATGCGATGGCGGGGGCGAAGGTTGGCCATAACAGGGCGGCTGGGAATGTTTTCCGATTTTTGGGTAATTCTCTCGATGGAAAGCCATGCGAACCATTCGGCAGCGACATGAAAGTGCGGATCGAACTGCCGGAGCAGACGCGTTTTTATTATCCAGATGTTATGGTGGTCTGCGATTCGCTAGACGATGACGAGGCTTATCAGGACAAGCCGGTCGTGGTGGTTGAGGTTCTGAGCGAATCTACGAGGCGAGCCGATATGGGCGAGAAACGCGAGGCTTACCGGGCAATCTCCACTCTCCGGGTGATGCTCATCGTTGACCCCGAAAGGCCGCATGTGACGGTGGATCGGCGCTGCGCAAACGGCGGTTTCGAAACGGAGTTTTACACCGCGTTGGATCAGGTAATTTCGTTACCAGAAATTTCCGCTGAGTTGCGCTTGGCGGATGTATATGCCGGATTGGAACTGTGAGGCGAAGCTAGATCAGCTCCGCTGCAATGGGATCTACGAGGGGGCGGCCAAGAGCTGTTAGATGGAGGCGGGATTCGTTGATATGAAGGAGGCTCTCGGCGGCGAGGTTTTTTGCCTTTTCCAGTGAAACGGAATCCAGCAAGGAAAGCGGAATACCCCGGGTGGTGCGCAGGCCGAGGGCGATGAGTTCGATGCGGCGCTGGTCAGGGGAGAGGGACTCCGTTTCGTGGATCGCGTGGCCGATGGAGTTGACCTGCCGAATGTAGGCTGCGGTGTCGGAAATATTTTTTTCTCGGACGCCATGGATCGTTGAAACGGCGGAGGGACCGAGGCCGAGGTAGTCCGCGCCGTCCCAATAACCTTGGTTGTGCTGCGAGTGGTGGCCGGGCTGGGCGTAATTTGAGGTCTCGTAGTGATCAAAGCCGGCGGCGGTGAGAATGTTCTCGGCGAGGTGGTAGTGGTCGGCGTCGTGATCCTCGTTCTCGGTGTAAGTGCCGTTTTTCAGCGAGTCAAAAAACGCGGTGTCTTCCTCGTACGTAAGGTTGTAGGCAGAGATGTGATCGGGCTTCAGTGAAACAGCGTGGCGCAGGGTGCTTTCCCAATCCGCCAAAGACTGGCCGGGGATGGAGAACATGAGGTCGATGTTCACGGAAGGGATGCCCGCCGCTCGGAGGATGGCCACGGATTCGCTGGCTTGCTCCGGCGAGTGCTCGCGACCCAGAGTTTCCAAAACATGCGGAGAAAACGACTGGATACCGAGCGAGACGCGGGTCACGCCGAGAGATTTGAAGAGGCGGGCTTTTTCCAGATCGAAGGTGGCGGGATTGGCTTCAAGGGTGATTTCGGTGGTTTCAGAGAGGTCGAAGGTGTTTTTCAACGAGGCGAAAAGATCGGTAAGATGCTTCGGCGAGAGCATCGAGGGCGTGCCGCCGCCAAGGTATATGGAGAAGGGGTTTGCAACCCCTTTCGCAGAAGCCGAGCCAGTGCCAAGGGGTTGCAAACCCCTTCTGCATATTGCCTCCGCGCCCAGCGCTGCAATGAACTCGCCGATGGGCGTGCCGCCCGGCGTGTGCTTGTAGAACGAGCAGTAAGGGCAGACGCGGTGGCAGAAGGGGATGTGGAGGTAGAGGAGCAAAACTTTAAATTTTAAACTCTAAACCCGAAGGAAGAGAGGACTGCTTCTAGCTTCTACGAACGCGTTCGATGTATTTCCTCGCCGCGTCATTGGTCTGGGTTGCGAGATTGGCTTCGGGTTTCGCAAACGGGGGGACGAACCAGGGGAAGGAACCCAGTAGATCGGTGATTACAGCGATCTCGCCATCGCAGGTGCCCTCTCCGCATCCGATCCCGATGGTGGGGACGGGGATGGCGGCGGTGATTTCCCGTGAGGCGGCGGGTGCGACCGATTCGAGAATGATGGCGAAAACACCGGCATCGATCAGGGCTTCCGCTCCTGCAAGGATGGCGCGTGTTTGCTCCGGGGTTTTACCTTTTTTGTGATAGCCACCCTCCTCAAGCACGCGCTGCGGCAACATCCCGAGGTGGCCGCAGACGGGGATGCCCGCCGCAGTGATGGCGCGGACTTTTTCCGCTTGGCGGACGCCGCCCTCCAGCTTCACGGCATCGGCTCCGGCAGTTACAAGTTTGCGGGCGGTTTCCAAAGCCTGCTCCGGGGTTTCGTAGGTGTGGATCGGAAGATCGGCGATGACCAAAGCTTTCGGCTCCGCGCGGACGACGGCCTCCAGATGATGGAGAATGTGGGCGAGGGTGACGTGGGTGGTGTCCGGAAATCCTAGAACCACCATACCCAACGAATCGCCGACAAGCAGGATGTCCGTGCCCGCTTCATCCAGAAGTCGCGCAGTGGGATAATCGTAGCAGGTAAGTGCCGCGATCGTGCGGTTACCTTTAGATCCCGCGATGGCGGCGGCTTTTTCCTGGGGACTCACGTGATGGGTTGTTTAGGGAAAGAAAAAGCCTCCGGGGAGCGGAGCTCTGATCGGAGGCTGTTTTTGCCATGAAATACCTGCATTTCTTTGAAAAACGATGGCGACCCGTAAGGGAGTCGAACCCTTCTTGCCAGGATGAAAACCTGGAGTCCTAACCGATAGACGAACGGGTCGTTAGTCGCGGCGCGGGCGGTAAGAAAGCGGAGCACCGCAGGGCTTGCAAGGATTTTCTGCCTGTTGCACAAAAAAATTATGATGCCCCCGATTCGTATCTCTCTCTGCTTTTGTGTCTTGAGTCTCCAAGTCTTCCGCCTTCACCTTGTGAGAGTTTGGCTTGATATGTAGGCATGTCCGTGCATTGTCGCGCCCCCCGAACCATGGCCTCCAACGTTTTCCAAGCACTTCCCGGCTTCCGTGACTTCACTCCCCGTGAATGCGCGGTGCGGAATTACTTGTTCGAGACGTGGCGTGGTGTCGCCCGGCGCTGCGGGTATGTGGAGTATGAAACCCCCATCCTTGAGGACACCGGGCTGTATTTAAAAAAATCCGGCGGCGAACTTTCCTCGCAGCTTTTCCGTTTTGAGGATCAGGGCGGTCGCGATGTGACGCTGCGCCCAGAGGTGACCGCCTCGCTGGCGCGGATTGCGGCGGCGGAACAGCGGCAGTATCCGAAGCCGCTCAAGTGGTTTGAGATCGGGCAGTGCTTTCGATATGAGAAACCGCAGAAGGGCAGGGGTCGCGAGTTTTATCAGTTCAATGTCGATATCCTCGGCGAGGCAGGGACAGGCGCGGATGCGGAACTGATCGCGCTGGCGATTGAGACGATGCTTTCCTTTGGCTTTGTAGCCGGGGATTTCGTGGTGCGTGTTTCCGATCGGAACGCGTGGCTGAAATTCGCGGAAGATAAGGGAGTAACGGAGGACAAGGTTTCCGATTTCCTCGGCCTCGTGGATAAGCTCGAGCGCGAGAAGCCGGAAGTGCTCACCGCAAAGCTCGCGGCCTTCGGAATGACTTTGGATGAGGTGAAGAATTTCGTAGCCAATCCTGCGAACGCCTCCGCCGCCTTCGAGGAAATCCGCACGGATCTCACCGCTCGCGGCTTCGGCGATTTCGTGGAACTGGATCTCTCGATTGTCCGCGGTCTCGCTTACTATACAGGTGTCGTTTTCGAGGTCTTCGATTCGAAAAAATCCATGCGCGCCGTAGCGGGCGGCGGGCGCTATGACACCTTGGTGAAAACGATTTCCAACGGCGCGGTCGATATGCCGGCCACCGGTTTCGCGATGGGGGATTACGTAATCCGCAATCTCATCGAGGAAACAACCCACGCAGCGATGCAGATGGAAGTTTGGCTCCAGCGCAACGCGGCGGGCTGCGAAGTTTATGTCGTCGTGCCCGATGCATCGCGGCGCGGCGATGCACTCAAGCTCGTCACTGATCTTCGGCGTGCGGGGGTCTCTGTCGATCTCCCGCTTTCCGATGCGAAGGTCGCCAAGCAATTCCAAGCTGCCGAAAAATGCGGTGCGAGGTTCGCCGTGATCATCGGCGAGGAATTTCCACGCGTGAAAATCAAGATGCTCGCCAGCCGCACCGAGGAAGAATGCGACGCCTCCGGCCTCGTCAAATGGATTAAACAACGCCTCACCGAACCCGACGGGCCTCTTCTGGCGTGAAGATTTTCAACCGCGAATGAACGCTGTTGGCCGCGAATAAAGATATTAAGGTTTAGATTTTAAAATTTAGAGTTTCATCATGAGAACACACCACTGCAACGAACTCCGCGAGAGCCACATCGGCGAAACTGTCACCCTGATCGGTTGGGTGAACTCAGCTCGCGACCACGGAGGCGTCATCTTCATCGACCTGCGCGACCGCGAGGGGCTGACGCAATGCGTGTTTCGCCCGGAAGAGGACGCGGCGATTGCAGAGCTTTCCCATACGCTGCGTGAAGAGGACGTGGTGCGCGTCACCGGAAAAGTCACGAAGCGGCTTGAGGGTGCGCAGAACAACAAGATGGGTACAGGCACGATCGAACTCGTCGCTAGCGTTTTGGAGATCGTGAACAAGGCGGACGTGCTACCCTTCCAACTCGACAAGGAAATTTCCAACGAGGATATCCGGATGAAATACCGTTACCTCGACCTCCGCCGTCCGCGCATGTCGAAAAATATCCGTCAGCGCAGCAAAATCACTTCCGCGGCGCGGCGTTTCCTCGATGAATCCGGCTTTTTTGAAATCGAGACCCCGATTCTTTCCAACCCGACCCCCGAAGGCGCCCGCGATTTCCTCGTGCCCTCCCGCCTTAACCCCGGGAAATTCTACGCTCTCCCGCAAGCTCCACAGCAATACAAGCAGTTGATGATGGTGGCTGGTTTGGAAAAATACTTCCAGATCGCCCGCTGCTTCCGCGACGAGGACTTGCGCGCCGACCGCCAGCCGGAGTTCACGCAGATCGACATCGAGGCGAGCTTCGTGGGGCAGGAAGACATCATCAAACTCGTGCAAGGCTTGCTCGGCGCGATGTTCAAGTCCGGGCTCGATATCGATCTCCCGGCAGAGTTCCCACGCATGACCTACAGCGATGCGATGGACATCTACGGTTCTGATAAGCCGGACACCCGTTTTGAGATGAAAATCACCGACCTAGCGGATGTGTTCGGAGCGACCGAATTCAAGATTTTCCGCAGCATCCTCGATAGTGGTGGCGTCGTCCGCGCGATCAACGCGAAGGGCTTCGCAGGCATCACCACAGGCCAGATGAACCGCCTCAACGAGATCGCCGTTCAGGCGGGCTTGCCGGTGAAAAACCTCGCGTTTATCAAACTCGAAGAAGGCGAATACAAGAGCCCGCTCTGGAAAATTTTCACCGATGAGGAGAAGGCCGCAGTCACCGCTAAGATGAATCTCGCGGAAGGCGACGTCGTATTCTTCGCCGCCGGTTCACGCGAAAGCGTCAGCACCATCCTCGGCCGCGTGCGCTCGGAATGCGCGGTAATGCAGGAACTTTTGAAAGACAGCACCGCGTTCAATTTCCTCTGGGTTGTTGATTTCCCACTGCTCGCGCAGGACGAGGAAAGCGGCCATTGGGTGGCCGTCCACCACCCTTTTACACGCCCGCATCCCGAGGATATGGAGCTGTTGGAAAAGGGTGATTTCGCCAAAGTCCGCGCGGTCGCTTACGACGTAGTTTTAAATGGTTACGAGCTCGGCGGCGGATCGATCCGGATCCACGAAAAAGATCTTCAGGCGAAGATGTTCGAGGTGCTAGGCGTCACGCCGGAGGAGCAGCAGATCAAGTTTGCTCACATCCTCGATGCCTTCCGCTTCGGCGCGCCCCCGCATGGTGGCCTTGCCCTCGGGCTCGACCGCATCGCGATGCTGGTCGCCGGTGAGGACAGCATCCGCGAGGTCATCGCCTTTCCAAAAAACAACAAGGGAGCCGATCTCATGGCGCAAAGCCCCTGCGAGATCGGCATGAAGGAACTGCGTGAGGTTTACGTGCAGAGCACCTACAAGAAGAAGGAAGAGCCAAAGGAGCCGAAGTAATTGCGGCTTCCACTGCGATGGCAATCCCGTCGCACAGTAGTCATACAAAGTGTCAGAGAAATAGACAGAATTATACAAAGTGTCAGAGCACAGTAGTCATACAAAGTGTCAGAGAAATAGACAGAATTGTTGTGGACATGGGGATTTGGGAGGGTAAGATGGGCGCATGAGAGCGAAGAGATGGATATTTCAGAGTGCGGATCCGGAGTGTAGGCCGGCGCTTTTTCATTGTGTTTCACGGGTGGTGGACAGGCGGTTCGTTTTCGGGGACGAGGAACGGGAGGCGTTCAGGATGTTCATGCGGATGTATGAGAATTTCAGTGGTTGTAGGGTTCTTTCCTACTGCGTGATGTCGAACCATTTCCACCTTCTACTTGAGATTCCGCCTATGGAGGCGGGGGGGATTTCCGATGAGAAGCTGCTCTGCAGGCTCGCTGCGATTTATCCAGAGAACTTGGTGCAAGGTGTGGCAGACGAGCTTGCGGCGGCGAGAGCGGAGGAGGGTTTGACCGAAGGGAATGAGGCGAGAGTGAGGGAAATTCACAGTCGTTTCACCTACCGGATGCACAGTTTGAGCCGATTTATGCAAGGGCTACTGATACGTTTCACCCGGTGGTTTAACCGCAAGCATGAGCGCTCCGGCACATTATGGGAGGAGCGGTTTAAGAGCGTGATTGTGGAAAGCGGTGCGGCGGCGCGGACAATTGCGGCTTACATCGATTTGAATCCGGTGCGGGCGGGAATGGTGGGGGATCCGGCGGATTACCGTTGGAGCAGTTACGGCGAGGCGGTGGGTGGAGGGAAAAAGGGCAATGGGAAAAAGGCGCGGGAGGGATTGGTGAGGGCTTGTATGAGCCACTCCGGCAAGGGTTTTGAAGCGGAGTATTGGAAAGAAGCCTCGAGGGTATATCGGCGGGCGATGGGTCTGGCGCTTGGCAGGAAGCCGGGGAAGATGCTAGACACAAGAAAGAGACTTGATGCGGTGACAAAGAACACGGCGGAGATACTGGCCTCGGAGGGGAACGAGACGGTTCTTCCCGATCTAGGAATTGCGAAGATGCTGAGGTGCCGAGTGAGGTATTTTACGGATGGGGCGGTGATCGGAAGTAAAGAGTTTGTGAATAAGGCGTTCGCAGGGGCGCGGGAGAGATTTTCGGCGACGAGGAAGGATGGTGCGCGGCGGATGCGGGGGAGTGGTGCTGCGGCGAAGGGGGTGTTGTGGAGCGCAAGGGATCTGCGGGTTGGTATATGATGAATTTCGCTCGTAGGGGAAAGGCACTATCGTTTTAATCAGATATAAAACATCGGATCCGAGGGTGGATTGGCCATGGAGCCTAGGGTAATGGTGTCGAGGTCGGTGGCGAGCTTGGAGGAGACCGTTTCCCAAGCGCGGCGGACTGCGGGGCCGGATTCGCCGTCGGATAGGGCGGTGTTTTGGAGTTGGGAGGGTTCTACGGCATCGACGATCTGGCGGAGGGTGATGTGGTCGGCGGGGCGGGAGAGGAGGTATCCGCCGTGGGCGCCACGGCGTGAGTCGATAATACCGGCGCGGCGGAGGTCATTGAGGATTTGAACTAAAAAGTTTGCAGAGACAGCTTCGCGTTGCGCAAGTTCCTCAAGACGGGTAAGAGTCTTGCCGTCATAGGTTTTGGCGAGCTGAGCAAGGGCGCGGCAGGCGTATTCCAATTTCTGGGAAATTTTCATGAGTGAGACGGAACAAACAAAGATGAATGAGGGTGGGATAAAGCTTTGCCGTGGGGAAGCCGCGAATTTGGAAAACCTCTGGGCGAAGCTTCGCTCGGAGGCGGAGAGGTTATGCGTTGAGGAACCGGAGCTGCGGCACTTGGTGGATGACGTGGTGCTCTCGCGGGGTAGTTTTGCAGAGGCGCTGGCCGCCCGGTTGGGGCGTCGGCTTGCTCGGGAGGATATGCCGCGCACGATGCTGGAGCCGCTTTTCCTGGAGATTTTCTCTGGGAACGAGCGTATCGTCCATGCTTGCGGGCGGGATCTATTAGCGATGTTCGAGCGTGATCCGGCGTGTTTCTCACCGCTGGAGCCGCTGCTTTTTTTCAAGGGTTTTATGGCGCTGGGCACCTACCGGGTGAGTCACAGGCTGTGGCGCGATGAGCGGCGCTGGTTGGCGCTTTATCTCCAGAGCATATCTTCGGAAGTTTTCTCCACGGACATCCATCCGGCGGCGCGCATCGGCTGCGGTATTCTGCTCGACCATGCGACCTCCTTCGTGGTCGGCGAGACGGCGATCATCGAGGATGATGTCTCGATCTTGCACGAGGTGACCTTGGGTGGCACGGGGAAAGACACCGGAGACCGTCACCCGATCATCCGCACTGGTGTGCTGATCGGCGCGGGCGCGAAAATTCTTGGACGGGTGGAAATCGGGACGCACGCGAAGGTCGGCGCGGGCAGCGTGGTGCTCAACGATGTGCCGCCGCATACCACGGTAGCGGGCGTGCCGGCTGTCATTGTCGGCGAGGCGAAGGAACACAATCCAGCGATGGAAATGAACCAGAATCTCGACTGTCGCGGGGCGAATATTTAACTCAATGAAGGCTCCAGAAACCGAGGGTGAGCCAACGAAGCGGCAGTGGCTCGGCTACTGGAGCATGATCGTCCAGCAGACGCAGAACGCATTCAACGACAAGGCGGCGCAGTTCATATTGGTGCCTCTGGGCGGCGCGGTGGGCTATGCGGTGGAGTCTGCAGCGGGGATTATGATCGCGCTGCCCTTCGTGCTTTTCGCCCCGCTGGCGGGATGGATGAGCGACCGCTTTTCAAAACGCACGGTACTCCTCGGTTCGGCCATCGCGCAGGTGGCCATCCTCGCTCTGATCTGCGCGGCGGTGCTCTGGAAAAACATGCCGCTGGCTTTGGTAGGGTTTTTTTTACTGGCGACGCAGGCGGCGTTTTTCAGCCCGGCGAAGTTCGGGATCAACAAGGAGCTGGTGGGTTCGAAGTACCTGGGCTTCGCGTCGGGGGTGCAGCAGATGATGGCGATGCTGGCGCTCCTGGCTGGGCAGATCGCGGCGGGCTGGTGGTATGACAAGCGCTTCATCGCGCTTGGCTCTGTGCCGGAAAAGGCTTGGGACGCGGCGCTGTTCCCTCTTGTGCTGTTGGCGTGTTGCTCGGTGCCAGCGGTGGTGCTGGCGCTCTCGATCCCGAAAGTCCCGGCACAGGGCGGCGCGAAGCTTTCCGTGAAACTACTTTTTAGCCACTTTAAGGATGTGGGCGAGCTTTGGCGGGATCTCGGGCTGCGGCGTGCTTCCTTCGGCGTGGCTTATTTCTGGGGATTCGCATCGTTCATCAACCTATGGTCGGTAAAGATGGCGAAATCGCTGACGCATGGCGGCGAGGGTTTCGGGACGATGTCCTCGATGTTCATGGCGGCCGCCTCGCTGGGGATGGCAATAGGATTCGGACTCGCTTCTCTGCTTTTGCGGAAACGCATTGAGCTCGGCTGGGTGCCGCTCTCGGGGATCGCGATGACAGTATGTGTGCTTACGCTGGCGTTTCTGCCGCCGCCGGGCTGGCCGTTTCTCATCGGTCTGGGGTTAGTGGCGTTGTTCTCGGCGTTGTTCCTCGCTCCGCTCAATGCCTGGATGCAGGATCGCTACCCGGCGGGAAAGCGCGGCGAGCTACAATCCGCCGTGAACCTCCAGGACTGTTTCGCGGGGATCATCGCGGTGGTCTTGGTCGAGGGGCTTCAGTTACTCGCGGTGTCGCTGGGGTTCACTGCGCTCGAAGGTTTCAAAATTCAGATGCTCGTGATCGGGATTTTCTGCGGAGTGATGACGTGGTATATCCTACGCATCCTGCCTGCGGATTTCATCCGGCTGATTTGCCTTACGGCGGTGAAAGCGCTCTATCGGATCAAGGTTTCTGGCGGCGATCGCATCCCGAAAACCGGCGGCGTGCTGCTTCTGCCGAATCATGTCACCTTCGCCGATGCGTTCTTCCTCTCCGCCGCGAGCGATCGGACGCTTCGTTTCGTCATGGACGATACGTTCATGGCCAGCAAAGTGATTCGTTTTTCCGTGAAGCTGTTCGGCGCGGTGCCGATCCGCCGCGACCAGCCGTTGGAGGCGATCCGCAAGACCATCGAGGCGCTGGAAAGCGGGCATGTCGTTGTGCTTTTCCCCGAAGGCCAGCTTACTCGCACCGGCGGCTTGTGCGAGCTGGAGCGCGGCTTTGAGTTGATCGCGAGAAAGGCGAACTGCCCCATTCTGCCAATATGGGTTGATGGCTCATGGGGTTCGATTTTCTCCTTCGAGCGCGGTCGGTTTTTTCGGAAAATTCCTCATAGCGTGCCGTATGGTTTGTCCATCGCGATCGGCGAGGAAATCACTGGGAAGCCGGATCGGGAAATCGTGCGTGATGGCTTGTTGAAAGCCTCGTCCTTGGCAGTGGCAGCGAGATTTCCGCAAAACACCAAGCCCGTGAAGATCAACGCGCATCAACTCACCCAGCTCGCCGCTCTTCCACGCGGCGGGACGCTGTATGTGATGGCAGGGGATGTGCCGGATGGTGTGCTTGATGTGCTCCAAGAATTCGCGCGGCAGACAAAGGCGAGCGTGATTGTCTTGCGTGAATTTGACCGTGGTGCTGGAAAGGTTTGGATCGGCGGGGAAAATCTCCGCAGGCGTTTTATTGCTTCGGAGCGCTCGAGCGAATCGATCCGTTTTTTCGATTTCGGCGCGAATGCTCTGCTTCCTTTCGAGAAGGAAGGAGTCATCCATTTGCCCTGTCTTGCAGTGGACGGGTTGGTCGTTGCTATGTCATTGCCGAATCCGCCCATGCCCGATGCCCGCAGCGAGTTGCAAACCGGCCACAAGCCGGACTCATGGGGCAAGCTGCTACCCGGCTGGCACATCGAAGGTGGAAAACTTTTCCCCGGCAGTATTTCCTTGCCCGATGGTGCGAAGCTCGACGGCGAGTGTTTCCTGATCCGATCCTAGTTGCCTGATCCCCCCATGCCTGAACTGCCAGAAGTAGAGACGACGCGTCGGGGAATTTCCCCGCATGTGGTGGGGCGGCGGATTGCCGAGGTGATCATCCGGCGCTACGATCTACGGCGGCCAATTTCGCCGGAGTTGGCGGGCTTGGAGGGCGCGGTGTTCGTGGATGTGAAGCGGCGGTCGAAGTATCTGCTTTTGGAAACGGATCGCGGTGAGGCGGTGATCATTCATCTCGGTATGTCGGGGAGTTTGCGGGTGATTCCGGCGGGGGAGGATTGGAAAAAGCACGACCACATCGGCATCACCGTGGCGGGCGGCATGCAGTTACGTTACCACGATCCGCGGCGTTTCGGGCTGGCGCTGGTTTGTCCGCTCGCAGAATTGGACTCGTATCCGCTGCTGAAAGACCTCGGCCCTGAGCCGCTGGGGGAGGGGTTCACGGCGGAGAGTTTGCGTGCCGCTCTGCTCAATAAGTCGATCCCGATCAAGGTCGCGATCATGGACGCGAAAGTGGTGGTCGGCGTTGGAAATATCTACGCATCGGAAAGCCTGTTCCGCGCCCGGATCCATCCGATGCTGCCTGCGAACAATCTCACGAAACCGAAGGCCTCGCGGCTTGTTTCTGCGATCAAGGAGGTGCTCGCGGAATCCATCGAGCAGGGCGGCACCACGCTCCGCGATTTCCTGAAATCCGATGGCGAGCCCGGTTATTTCAAACAGCGGCTTTTTGTTTACAGTAGGAAAGGGGAGCCGTGCCGGGTGTGTGGGATGCCTATTTCACATTCTGTGCTCGGGCAGAGGGCGACGTATTGGTGCGGGGGTTGTCAATAAGGAGAAGGACGCCTCCGGCTCCTTAGCGAAGAATCAAGAACGGTTCGCTTGGCTTCCGAGAAAGAGGCGGGACGCACTCTTCTCCATATCATTTCTTCTTCGCCTGCCCCATTGCTTGCGTGAACCAATCGTTGCCGGCGGGTTGCGGTCGCTCGTTCTGCTGGCGGGGGCGGCGGTCGTTTCCGGGCGGGCCGGGGGCGCGGCGGGCTTCGGGCTCGGGCTTGGATTTCATGGAGAGCGCGATCCGGTTGCGCGGGAGATCAACTTCCATGACGGTGACCTGCACGCGCTGGCCGACTTTCACTACCTCGCTGGCATCGCGCACGAAGTGATCTGCGAGGTGGCTGACGTGGACTAGGCCATCCTGGTGCACGCCGACATCGACGAAGGCTCCGAAGGCGGTGACGTTGGTGACGACGCCGGGAAGTTTCATGCCGACTGCGAGGTCGGAGGGTTTCTCCACGCCCTCGGCGAAATCGAAGGACTCGAAGGCCTTGCGGGGGTCGCGGCCAGGTTTGGAAAGCTCGTCGATAATGTCGCGCAAGGTGGGCAGGCCGACCTCGCCGTCCGCGTATTTCGTGAGGTCGATTTTTTTCCGCAGGGCTTCGTCGCGCAACAGGTCGATGAGGCTGCAGCCGAGGTCGGCGGCCATTTTTTCGACGAGCTTGTAGCGCTCCGGGTGGACGGCGGAGGAATCCAGCGGGTTGGCGGCGTCGCGGATGCGGAGGAAGCCGGCGGCCTGCTCGAAGGCCTTTTCTCCGAGGCGGGGGACCTCGCGAAGCTGGGCGCGGGAGGTGAAGCCGCCGCTGTCGGTGCGGAAGGTAATGATGTTTTCCGCAAGCGAGGTGCTGAGGCCGGAGACGTAGGCGAGGAGGTGCTTGGAGGCGGTGTTCAGCTCGACGCCGACGGCGTTCACGCAGCTCTCGACGGTGTCATCAAGGGAGGTTTTGAGCGCGCGCTGATCGACATCGTGCTGGTATTGGCCGACGCCGATGGCCTTGGGGTCGATTTTCACGAGTTCCGCGAGAGGATCCATCAGGCGGCGGCCGATGGAAATGGCGCCGCGCACGGTGACGTCCTCGTTGGGGAATTCCTCGCGCGCAGCCTCGGAGGCGGAGTAGATCGAGGCGCCGCTCTCGTTGACCATGACGATCTGGATAGAGGGCGGGAGCTTGAGTTTTTTCACGAAAGCCTCGGTCTCGCGGGAGGCGGTGCCGTTGCCGATCGCGATGGCCTCGATGTCGTATTTCTTGATGAGGGTGCTGAGTTCGACGGCGGCCTCGTAGGCTTGGCTTTGCGAGCCGGCGGTGCAGTGCAGGACGGTGTGGTGGAGGAGGCGGCCTTGGGCGTCGAGCACGACGGTTTTGCAACCGGTGCGGAAACCGGGGTCGATGGCGACGGTGCGTTTGCGGCCGAGGGGCGAAGCGAGCATGAGTTCGCGCAGGTTTTCTGCGAAGACCCGGATGGCGGTCTCATCGGCGCGTTTTTTTCCGAGCAGGCGCATTTCCGTTTCCATGGAAGGCATGAGCAGGCGCTTGCAACCGTCCTCGGCAGCGAGGCGGACTTGCTCCGAGCACGCACCTTTTCCGCTGACCCATGTTTCTACTGCGATCCTAGTAACTCGTTCCAGCGGCACCTCGATGCGCATGAACAGGAACGCCTCCTTCTCGCCGCGGCGGATGGCGAGCATGCGGTGGGAGGGGATGGTCTTGAACGGCTCGGCCCACTCAAAGTAGTCGCGGTATTTCGCGGCGTCGGCTTCGGTTTCCTTCCCATACATGATCTTGGAGGAAACGGTTGCTTCTTCCTCGTAGATTTTGCGGACTTGGCCGCGCAGGGTGGCATCGTCGGAAACGCGCTCGGCGAGGATGTCGCGCGCACCGGCGAGGGCGGACTCTGCGTCGGGCACGCCTTTTTCGGCGTCGATGAATTTCGCGGCTTCTTCCGTGGGGTCGGCGTTTTGGTTTTCAAAAAGGAAATCGGCGAGCGGGGTGAGTCCGCGCTCGGCGGCCATGGAGGCGCGTGTCTGGCGCTTCGGGCGGTAGGGTGCGAAGAGATCCTCCAGCGTGGTGAGTGTGAGGGCGGCGAGGATTTTTGATTTCAGCTCCGGGCTGAGGAGCTGGCGCTCATCGAGGGATTTCAGGATGGTGGCGCGGCGGGAATCAAGCTCGGCGAGCTGGAGCATGCGGTCGCGGATCGCTTGGATCTGGACTTCGTCGAGCATGCCGGTGGCCTCTTTACGGTAGCGGGAGATGAAAGGGATGGTCGCGCCCTCGGCAAGGAGCTTGGCGGTCGCGGCGACGGAGGCGGGCCGGATGCCGGTTTCGCGGGCGATGAGGTCGAGGTGGGCTTGGCTGGACGAGGATGGTGCGGGATCGGACATGGGAAACGGGGCGGAGTTCTAAGTCCGGCGAGGGTGGGGATGCAAGCGGCTTGCGGGGGTGTGATGTTTTCCGGTGTTAGATCTGCCCTACCATTAAGGGATGAGGCTCTCCCCATAAACCTTCCGCGATTCATCCAGTCTGCCTATCGAACCGAATCCGTATGTTAAAGTAGTGGTGAAATCAGCCGGTTGTCCGGAAATAGCGAGTTTTCAGGATTGTGAGACCGTAAAAAATCGCTACTTAACGAAAAAATACCAATCTTTCGGGTTGTTATTCGCGGTAAATGACCCATGTTGCGCGTCCCAACCCTGATTTTTTTATGAGTAAGCAACAACTCGACGGCGCACAGGCGCTCATCACCACGCTCGATGATCTCGGGATCGAATACATCTTCGGTTACTCCGGCGGTGCGGCGATCCCTATTTTCGACGCCCTGGAAACGGTGAAGACAAAAATGAAATTTATTCTCGTCCGCCATGAGCAGGGAGCTGTCCACATGGCGGATGGGTATGCTCGCGCCACCGGTAGGCCCGCCGCTGTTCTTGTGACCTCCGGCCCGGGAGCCGGCAACACCGTCACCGGCCTGATGACCGCGATGATGGATTCCGTGCCGATGATTGTGCTCTGCGGTCAGCAGGTGACATGGATGCTTGGAAAAGATGCTTTCCAGGAGGCTGACATCTTCGGAATCACGATTCCCGTGGTGAAGCATAACTACCTCGTCAGGAAATCCAACGACCTGCCACGCGTCGCCCGCGAAGCTTATCACATCGCGACTACCGGTCGCCCCGGCCCGGTGCTGATCGATATTCCGAAGGATATTTCGCAAGGGCCTTTCACCGGCGATCTCAACCCGCCCTTCGACCTGCCCGGCTACAATCCGGAATCTGCTTACGAGATTGACGAAGCGGCGGTGCAAACAGCTGCGGATATGATCGCACAGGCGCAGCGCCCCGTGATCCTGGCTGGCCAGGGAGCGATGATTTCTCGCGCAGATAAGGAGTTGATGGAACTCGCTCAGACCTTGGGCTGCCCGGTGACTTCGACGCTTCTTGGTAAAGGTGTTTTCCCAGAAACGCACGCACTCTCGCTCGGCATGCTCGGCATGCACGGCACCGCCTACGCAAACAAAGCGATGGTCGAGTGTGACTTATTGATCAATGTCGGCTCCCGTTTCGATGACCGCATCATCGGTCAGGCACATCGTTTCTGTGCCACCGCGAAGATCATCCACATCGATATCGACTATGCGGAAATGGACAAGATGATCCGCCCGCATGTGCAGATCGTCGGCGACGCGAAGGCCGCGCTCAGCTCGCTGAACAAGCACATCAAGCCGCTGCCCACTACCGAGTGGCTCGCCAAGCTGGATGGGTATAAGAAAAAGTTTCCGCTTTCCTACAAGAAGCAGGGCGGGCTGCGCATGCAACAGGTCATCGACGAGCTCTACGAACTCACCGAGGGCAAGGCGATCGTCTCCACTGATGTGGGCCAGCACCAGATGTGGGCGGCGCAGTTTTACAAGAATCACGAATCCTACCACTGGCTCTCCTCCGGCGGCGCAGGCACCATGGGCTTTGGCTTCCCGGCGGCGATCGGCGCGCAGTTCGCCTGTCCTGACAAGATGGTGATTTCCATCTCCGGTGACGGCGGTTTCCAAATGACCCTGTTCGAGCTCGCCACCGCCGCGATCCACAAGTTGCCAATCAAGATCGTTGTTCTTGATAACAAGTATCTCGGCATGGTGCGGCAGTGGCAGGAGCTGTTTTTTGAAAATCGCGAGTCTGGAGTGGACTTGGAGGGCAATCCCGATTTCTGCAAACTCGCTGCCGCCTATGGCATCCCGAGCGTGAACATCAAGCGCCCCGCTGATGTCACCCGTATGCTGAAGAAAGCACTCGCCTACAACGACGGCCCGATTCTCATTCATGCGGAGTGCGTGAAGACCGACAACGTGTTCCCCATGATCCCCGCCGGCGCCGCTCTTGAGGACATGCTCACCGAGCCACCCAAGCACAAGATGGAAAAACCCACCGGCTCCACGTGATCCAAACTTCGAGTTTAACAATTAAAATTTAAGGTTTATGCCAAACGCCAATCCTATCCCCAACGGCCACACCCTCTCTATCCTCGTGAAGAACGATCCGGGTGTCCTCATGCGTATCTGTCAGGTGTTCTCACGCCGCGCTTTCAACATCGATTCGCTAGTCGTTTCCCAAGGCCGCAACCCGTCCTTTTCCCGGATGACGATCGGCATCACCGGCGATCCCTCCGGCCTTGAGCAGATCATCAAGCAGGTTGGGAAATTGATCGATGTGATCCATTGCTTCGAGCACACCAGTCATGATTCCGTCACCAAGGAAATGGTATTGATCAAGATCATCTGCTCTGCCGATGATCGTTCAGGCGCACTCCAGATTACCGAGCACTTTGATGGAAAAACCGTCGATCTGACGCCCACTTCGATGATCGTAATGATCACCGGCGATAGCCCGAAAGTCGATGCTGCTGTGACTATGTTTTCCCAATACGAGATCATCGAGACCGTCCGCACCGGCAAGGTCGTTATGGCCCGCGGGGAACAGGAGACGTAATTTCTCAAGAGGCAACGGGCAAATTTCTCCTAGACTGGTTGCCAAAAGTCCTTGCGCAAATCCATGCCGCCGGAGGCTTTTGACTGCTGCGGTTCTCATCCGCAGCTTTTTGGGTTCGTGATGGAAAAACGAAGTGCCCCGGTAGCAACCCGTCGTCCCGCAAAACAAAGCAGTCCTTAAGAGCTGTGAATGAAGAATCACAGCAGACCAGAGCCTGCTGCCGCTTTTCGTGAGACAGCCTGCTGTCCACGGCGGAGGACTGAGAAAGGCGCGCGCCGCCAGATGCCAATGCCGTCCGGCTCGCAGCAAGGCTGCATTGCCGAAAGCTACAGCTGGCTGTAGCAGTCCACATCATCTTTTTTCACCGCGATGCCGGGCATGGGTATGGAGATCGTTGGTGGCGACAGCGAGTTTCCCCATGATCTCCGCAGCAAGGCGGATGGAGAATTTTCGTTCGACAAAGCCGGTGTGTTCGGAAAGTTTCACGTCCATGAAAAAACTCCTTATCACCTTCGCAATTCTGATGGCTGCGACCGTTTCTTCGTTTGCTGCCGAGGCTGCGAAGCCGAATGTGATCCTGATCATTTCCGATGACCAAGGCTTCAACGACTACGGCTTCATGGGGCATGAGATCGTGAAAACTCCGCATCTCGACCGCATGGCCGCCGAGAGTTTACTCTACACGCGCGGATACGTGATGCCGGTCTGCTCGCCGACATTGGCGTGCTTGCTGACGGGAAAAATGCCGAGCGTGAACGGCATAACCGGCAACGACCTTTCCGACGGACGCTCGAAGCCCGGCCAGCGCGAGGCGCTCGCGGAACGGATGCATTCGAACTCACTGATCTTGCCGAAGGCCGTCACCGAGGCAGGCTACCTCACGTTCCAGACTGGGAAGCTCTGGAACGGCACCTACAAGGATTTCGGCTTCACCCATGGCATGACCGATACCGCTGGTCGCCACGGAGACGCGGGCCTCGATATCGGTCGCAAGGGCATGAAGCCCATCTATGATTTCATCGCAACCGCGAAGGCGGAGAAGAAACCATTTTTCATCTGGCACGCGCCCTTCCTGCCGCACCTCCCGCACAATCCTCCTGAGCGACTGCTTGCGAAATACAAGGGCAAAGGCCCCACCACGCAGGCGGAACTTTACTACGCGATGATCGATTGGTTCGACGAGACTACCGGCGAGATGGACGCGTATCTGGAAAAGAACGGGCTCAAGGAAAACACCGTGATCCTCTACCTCGCCGATAACGGCTGGAACGGGGAGCAAGGCCAAAAGAGCAATCGCTCAAAACTTTCCCCCTACGAAATGGGCATCCGCACCCCGATGTTTGTTCGCTGGCCGGGCAAGGTGAAGGTTGCTCGCGATGAGGAAACGCTGGCGCATGTCCTCGATTTTCCCAAGACCATCCTGGACATCACTGGCGCGAAAAACCCCGGTGACCTTCCCGGTCTGAACCTGACTGATAGCGATACGATGAAGGCGCGGAAATCTGTTTTCGTGGAATCCTACACCCACGACATTGCGGATCTTGCCGATCCCTCCAAAAGCCGTATCGCGGATGTCGTGATCGACGGCTGGTGGAAGCTTATCGTGCCCAGTGGAGTAAAACCCGACCGCCCTTTTTCTAGTGTGCCCGCTGCCACCGCTCTCTATAATCTGAAATCCGACCCGCTTGAGAAAACCGATGTTTCCAAGGAGCATCCCGATCAGGTAGCGAGACTGGAGGCGCTGCTCAAAGCGCGGCACTAAATCTCATACATTGCTGTTATGAAAAGCACCATTGCACCCCTGTCCATCACCCGCCTTGGCTAAAGCATTCTTCGACCAGCCTTCAGCAGTCTCATAGCTTACCATTATAGATTTTTTGTATTCCCCATGAACACAAGCAATGGTCGTGAAGAGCAGAGTCGTTATCTTGATCCAAGTTTTCATTATTTTTCGCCTATAGCTTACGATGTTCTGCGTTAACCCAAAAGGAAATAAACCAGATATTTTTTTAGGAAAGCCTTCCCCTCAGTGCTACTTCGTGCGCCCCTACCCCTTCTTGCGTGGGACAACCCGGCAACGCCCCAAGACCCAGCCACGCTTGTCGGGAGCATGTTCCGCCTACCCGGACGCTCGTGCCTCGCTGGCCGTCTACGGCTCCACAACCTCCCTCTGGTGCAATCGTAAGACCCCGGACACGCCGGGATACCGGCACGTCCTCACGCGTTCCCCGGCAGTTTGGGCTTTCCGATGGGATTCTTGCCGTTAGAAAGAGTGCGCCCGTTGAAATATGTCCGAAGACCACAAGAAGACCCTCCAAACCCAGCTCTGGAACATCGCCAACACCCTGCGGGGGAAGATGGGGGCGGATGAGTTCCGAGACTACATCCTCGGCTTCATCTTCTACAAATACCTCTCCGAGCGGATGCATCTCTTCGCGGACGAGATCCTGAAGCACGACGGCATCCAGTTCGACCAGCTCGACGACACCACCAAGCAGGGGCAGGAAATGCTCGCCGCCATCAAGGAGGAGGCCATCGAGCGCCTCGGCTACTTCCTGAAACCCACCGAACTCTTCCACAAGGTGGCGGAAAAAGGCGCCCAGAAGACCGACAACTTCATCCTCGAAGACCTCACCGCCGTCCTCAAGCACATCGAGTCCAGCACCATGGGCCACGCCAGCGAGGATGACTTCGAAGGGCTGTTCGAGGATCTCGACCTCGGCTCGTCCAAGCTCGGGAAAACCGAGAACCAGAAAAACGAACTCATCGCCAAGGTGCTCGCCCACCTCGACAAGATCGACTTCCGCCTCGCCGATACCGAGGCCGACGTGCTGGGGGATGCCTATGAATACCTCATCGGCCAGTTCGCCAGCGGCGCGGGGAAAAAGGCGGGCGAGTTCTACACGCCGCAGGAGGTCAGCACCATTCTTGCGAAGATCGTCACCACCGGGAAAAAGAAGCTCAAGAGCGTCTATGACCCCACCTGCGGCTCCGCCTCCCTGCTGCTGCGCGTGGCCAAGGAGGTGAAGGACGTGGGCCACTTCTACGGGCAGGAGATGAACCCCACCACCTACAACCTCGCCCGCATGAACATGATCCTGCACGGCGTCCACTACCAGCGCTTCGATCTGAAGAACGAGGATACCCTGGAGCATCCCGCCCCCGAGCATGCCGACCTGCGCTTCGACGCCATCGTCGCCAATCCGCCCTTCTCCGCCAACTGGTCTGCCAGCGCCATTCATGAAAATGACGACCGTTTTAGCGCCTACGGCAAACTCGCTCCGAAAACCAAGGCCGACTTCGCCTTCGTCCAGCACATGGTTCACCATCTCGACAACGGTGCCACCATGGCCTGCGTCCTGCCGCACGGCGTGCTCTTCCGGGGTGCGGCGGAGGGACACATCCGGAAATACCTCATCGAGGATTGCAACTACCTCGATGCCGTCATCGGCCTACCGCCCAACATCTTCTTCGGCACTGGCATCCCCACCTGCATCCTTGTGCTGAAAAAGCAGCGCGAGAACCCCGACGACATCCTTTTCATCGACGCCAGCCTTGGCTTTGAAAAAGTGGGTAATCAAAACTACCTGCGACCCGAACACGTCGAGCGCATCGTCAGCACCTACCGGAAACGGGAGGGCATTGAAAAGTTCAGCCAAGTTGCGGAGTTGAGCGAGGTCGAGGAAAACGACTTCAACCTGAACATCCCTCGCTACGTCGATACCTTCGACGAGGAGGAAGCCGTGGATTTAAACGAAGTCGCCGGAAAGCTCGCTGCTTTGGAAGAGGATATGGGCGACACCGACAAAGTGATCGCGGGCTTCTGTGCGGAGTTAGAAATCAAAGCTCCATTCTGATGACGCAAGCGATGACAACACCACAGACGTCACCAGCACTCAGGTTCCCGGACTTCAGCTGTCGCTGGGAAACATTGCGACTGGGCGAGTTGTGTTCAACGTTCCGTAGTGGCAGCGGAATTACCTCGGATGACATTGGGGTGACGGGAAGATTTCCAGTATTTGGCGGGAATGGCCTTCGAGGATTCACTGACACTTACACTCATGATGGGCGTTATTTGCTCATCGGCAGGCAGGGCGCACTTTGTGGGAACATTAATCTCGTTGAAGGGAAGACGTTCATCTCCGAACATGCCATCGCGGTCGAAGGCAATGATCAAACAGACACTGCGTGGCTGGCACATCGTCTAGACCACCACAATCTAAACCGCCTTTCCGAGTCATCAGCACAGCCGGGTTTGTCTGTTGGTAAGCTTACGCGACTGAAGTTCCACGTCCCTACCCTCCCCGAGCAACGCAAGATCGCGAACTTCTTGACGGCGGTGGATGGGCGGATTGGGCAACTGAGCCAAAAGAAAGCCCTGCTGGAGGACTACAAGAAGGGCGTGATGCAACAGCTCTTCACCCAAGCCCTCCGCTTCAAAGACGACCACGGCAACGACTTCCCCGAGTGGGAGGAGAAGAAGCTGGGTGCGGTCTGCAGGATCTTAAAAGGGAAGGGACTTTCGAAGGCCGATCTTGCCGATGATGGTGCCACCCCTTGCATCCGTTACGGGGAGCTTTACACCATTTACTCCGAATTGATTCAGAATACGAAGTCGCGCACTAACGTGGCCGTGAAGGAGCTTGTTCTCAGCGAAGAGAACGATGTGATTATTCCCGCATCCGGTGAAACCCACATTGATATTGCGACCGCTTCTTGCGTCATGGCCAAAGGCGTCGCACTCGGTGGAGATCTCAACATCATTCGCACGAAGTTGAACGGAGTTTTCCTCGCCTACTATCTCAACAACGCCTGCAAGCACGCTATCGCGAGGGTCGCCCAAGGGAGTTCCGTGATTCACCTCTACCCCGACCAACTGAAAGGGCTTTCCTTACGTTTTCCCAGCACCGACGAACAAACCAAGATCGCCAACTTCCTCACCGCGCTCGACCTCAAGATCGAAAGCGTTGCCCAGCAGATCACCCACACCCAAACCTTCAAGAAAGGGCTGCTGCAGCAGATGTTTGTATGAACCTTTACCGAAGCTTTTCAGCTGCCCAATCATTCGTCAAAAAATCCTAACTGATGACTTTTCACCCTTCCTCCGATACTCGATCTCCCGCTGAGATCATCGCTGCTTTGTGTGCTCACGGACATGAAAATGAGGTCGTGGAGTTCAAGGAAGCCAAGACGAGCTACGACACGGAAAAACTGGGAAAATATTTCAGCGCACTGAGCAATGAAGCCAATTTACAGGAACAAGGAAGGGCTTGGTTGGTCTTTGGGGTGAAGGACAAGGGAGCGGAAATTATTGGTTCTCAATACCGCCGGGAGACAGCCCATCTCATGAAAATCAAGGAAGAGATCGGTAATCACACGACTGGCAACTTGACCTTTACCCGCATCCACGAGGTATGGATGGACGGGAAGCGGGTGCTTCTCTTTGAAATTCCAGCAGCACCCCAAGGCATTCCCATCGCGTGGAAGCGGCACTATTACGCGAGAGACAACGAAGCATTGGTCGGGCTGAACTTGATTGAGCTTGAGACGATTCGTTCCCAGCGATCCACCAGCGATTGGAGCGTTGGCGTTTGTCCAGAGGCAAGCCTTGAGGATCTAGATTCAACGGCCATTGCGAAGGCTCGCGACGAATATGGCATCAAGAACCCGAATCAGTCGGACGCGATTTCCGAATGGGACGATGCGACCTTTCTCAACAAGGCCAAGCTAACAATCAACGGGCAGATCACCCGCACCGCGCTCTTGCTCCTTGGAAAACCAGAATCCGAACACTACCTTTCCCCTGCGGTCTTCAGGATGACTTGGCTGCTCAAGGATAAGGATGGAATCGAGAAAGATTACCAGCACTACGGTTTGCCGCTGATTCTCTCGGTCGATCAGATCTTGGCAAAAATCCGACGTATCCGATATCGTTACATGCTTCCGGGAACAATGTTTCCTGAGGAGGTTGAGCAGTATGACTCTTATCTGATCCGTGAGGCCCTGCACAATGCCATAGCCCATCAAGACTACACTCTCGGGGGACGGATTATTTTGATCGAGAACGAGGATGACTCTCTGATTTTCGTGAACGAGGGAAGCTTTCTTCCCGGTTCAGCTGAAGCTGTGATCGAAGCCGACGCACCTTCGACCAGCTATCGGAACCAGTTCCTCGTCGCGGCAATGGTAAACCTCAATCTCATTGATACGATTGGTAGCGGAATCAAGAAAATGTTCCGTCTTCAGCGAGAGCGTTTTTTCCCGTTGCCTGAATACAATCTTGAAGGAGGAAAAGTCTCCGTCACGATTCAAGGGAAGGTTCTGGATTTGGGTTATGCTACCAAGCTCGCCCAGATGCCGGACTTAGGACTGCGGGATATTATCCTTCTCGATAAGATCCAAAAACGGAAATTCCTCACAGCAACAGAGATTCAGTATTTGAAACGAGCGAAGCTCATTGAGGGTCGGAAACCCAATTTTCACATCTCGGCTGATGTTGCCTCCCAAACAGCACAAAAAGTGGACTACATGAGGCAACGGGGAATCGACAACGATTATTGCCGGAAGATGATTCTGGATTCCCTTGAAAGTTTCAAAAGCATGAGTCGCAGTCAGTTTGAAGAAATCTTGAGTGGGAAATTGTCAGAAACCCTTAACGAGAAGCAAAAATCCGACAAAATCCGGAATGCCCTCCAAGCCTTGCGACGGGAAGGTAAAATACGTTATCTTGAAAACGCGCAGCTCTGGGAACTAAACTGAGCTAATGGCGGCTAATTCACAAAAATTCACAGTGATTAGACCATTGATAATGAAAGGATTACGAAGAATGACACGTCTAAATCACGTCTAAACTGAGGCTAAACGACCATGAAGCAAGCGCCCCTAGACCATACTCACAAGAACACCGTAGCCATGACCCAATCCGAGCAGGTGCTTGAGGATCTAGAAATCGTGGAACGCTTGAGCGAGAAGCAGCGGGACAAAATGGCACTATATCGTTTTAAGAGGAAATGAAGGATTTTTAAGGATACATAGTAAATGACTAAAAATCAATGAGTTACAACGATTTAAGCCCATTGGCACGCCTTTAAGCGTAAACACCCCGAAATTAGCGGTAAAGAGCCCAAAATAAGCACATCATGATCACCCTCATCACCCAGTCCGAGCAAGTCCTAGAAGACGAACTGGTCACCCAGCTGGTCGGCTTAGGCTACGATAAGGTAGCGGTGACGGACGAGGTCTCCATGCTGGCGAACCTAAAGGCGCAGCTTGAGGCTTTCAACTGCCTGACGCTGACGGCGGGCGAGTTCTCCAAGGTGCTGAACCACCTGAACCGCAAGGCGGGTGTCTTCGAGAAGGCGAAGACCTTGCGCGACCGGATGAAGCTGACGAAGGAGGACGGGAACACGGTTTACCTGGAGTTCTTCGACTCGGTGAACCCGCTGCGGAATCTTTACCAAGTGACGCAGCAGGTAGCCATCGAGGGCAGCTACAAGAACCGCTACGACGTGACGATCCTCGTCAACGGCCTGCCGTTGGTGCAGATCGAGCTTAAACGGCGCGGGCTGGAGATGAAGGAGGCTTTCAACCAGATCCAGCGTTACCAGAAGCACAGTTACTGGAGTGCACAGGGGATGTTCCACTTCGTGCAGCTCTTCGTGATCTCCAACGGGGTGAACACGAAGTATTACGCCAATGCCCGGAAACAATCCTTTAAGCAGACCTTTTACTGGGCCAGCGAGGACAACAAGACGATCCGCGAGCTACCCGCCTTCACCACTGCTTTCCTGAACCGGGAGCATCTGGGAGGGATGATCGGCAAATACACGGTGCTCAACGAGACGGACAAGATCCTGATGGTGCTACGCCCGTATCAGTTTTACGCCGCAGTGAGAATCGTGGAACGGGTAATTGATCCGCCGGAAACCGACCCGAACGGCTACGTCTGGCACACCACGGGCAGCGGCAAGACGCTCACTTCTTTCAAAGCGGCGCAAATCATCACCGGCCTAGCGAGCGTGTATAAGGTGGTCTTCTGCGTGGATCGGAAGGATCTGGATTACCAGACGATCAAGGAGTTCAACGGCTTCAGCAAAGGCAGTGTGGACAGCACCAACAACACCAGCAAGCTGGTGCAGCAGTTCACCGACGACACCAAGCTCATCGTAACCACCCTGCAAAAGCTCAACACCGCCATCAGCAAACCGCAGTATCTGGCACAGATGGAAAAGCTACGGGACGAGCGCATCATTTTCATATTCGACGAGTGCCACCGCAGCCAGTTCGGTGACACGCACCGGCGCATCACGGAGTTTTTCCGCAATCACCAGATGTTCGGTTTCACCGGCACGCCGATCTTCGCTGAGAACGCGGCGCCGATGAAGGCCGCGCGGACATTGAAGCCTGTGACCTACGAAGAGACCTATGAATTGAGCAAAGTTGCGGAGGATCCAACTCCCTACCGAGTTGTAGTGAAATCAGGAATTGGGGTGAATCGGACTACCAAGGATCTTTTCCACAAGAAGCTGCACAGCTATGTGATCACGGATGCGATCAAGGACGAGAACGTGCTGAAGTTCGCCGTGGAATACGTCGGCCGCTACAAGCGCAAGCCCGGCACCGCCACGGAGGTTGACATCGAGGTGGAGGGCATCGACACCAAGGAGCTGATGGAGTCCCCGGCACGGCTGGAGAAGATCACCGACTACATCATCGACCACCACGCCGTGAAGACGCGGAACAAGGAGTTCACCGCGATGATGTGCGTCAGCTCGGTGGATGTGCTGATCAAGTATTACGAGCTGTTCGCCAAGCGGAAGGCGGAGGGGAAGCACAAGCTGAAGGTGGCGACCATTTTCAGCTACACCAGCAACGAGGAGGACAAGGACGCCGACGGCATCCTCGACGAAGGCGGCGAGATCATCGGCGGTGAGGGAGGCAACCCGCACACGCGGGAGAAGCTCGATGGCTTCATCGGCGACTACAACGGGATGTTCGGCACCAACTACTCCACCAAGGACACCCAGAGCTTCTACAACTACTATCAGGACATCGCCAAGAAGGTGCAGGAGCGGAAGGTGGACATCCTGCTGGTGGTGAACATGTTCCTCACAGGCTTCGACAGCAAGACGCTGAACACGCTCTACGTGGACAAGAACCTGCGCTACCACGGACTGGTGCAGGCATACAGCCGCACCAACCGCATCATCAATGAGGTGAAGAGCCAAGGGAACATCGTGGTCTTCCGAAACCTCAAGGCACGCACGGACGAGGCCATCGCGCTGTTCTCCAATGTCCACGCCAAGGAGGAGATCTTCGTGCCGCCGTATGACGAATACGTCAAAGCCTTCAACGAAGCCGTGATGCAGCTGCTGGCGCTCACCCCCACGGTGAAGAGTGTGAAGGATCTGAAGGACGAGGAGGAGGAGCTGAAGTTCGTCAAAATCTTCCGCGAGCTGATGCGCCTGCGGAATATCCTCGAATCGTTCTCCGAGTTCGACGACGGGGATCTCACCCTGCCCGCCCAACGCTTCGCCGACTACCGCAGCGCCTACTTGGATCTCTACGACAAGGTCAAGACCGACAACACCAAGGAGAAAGCCTCCATCCTCGCCGACGTGGACTTCGAGCTGGAGCTGATCCACCGCGACGTGATCAACGTCCAATATATCCTCACCTTGCTCGCCAGTCTCTACAACGCGGACGAGGCGGAGCAGGCCGGCATCCGCAAGCTCATCCTCGACAGCGTAGCGGGCGACATCGAACTCCGCAGCAAGCGCGAGCTGATCGAGAAGTTCATCGACAGCAACCTGCCGAAGCTAGACACCTCCGCCGAGATCCCGGATAGCTTCGAGGACTTCTGGGAAATCGAACGCGCCGCCGCCTTCGACCTACTGGTGAAGGAAGAACAGCTCGACGCGGACAAGCTCAAGCAAGTCATCGACCGCTACGTCTACACCGGCCAAGAACCCCTCCCAGATCCCGACATCATCGAAATGATCCAGAAGCCCCTAAGCATCCTAGAACGCGGCCCGACGAGGAAGCGCGTGCTGGAGAAGGTGGTGGACTACGTGGAGACGTTTATCCGTGGCGTGGCGGCGTAAGAATTCTGAACACTCAGATCATGCATCCGAACACCAAACCCACCTTGATCGCGCTTGGAATCAGTATGCTGATCCTTGGCATCCTGCTGCTGCCACTGCCCCTTATCGCCTACAAGGTGCTGAAGTTCATCCTGTCGCTTTGCCTGTTCTACGCAGCCGCCTTTTTCCTCCGCCCGTGCAAGAACCTTATGTTGACTACCTCAGAGGATCGGGTCGAGAACGGCACACGTAACCCAACCGACGGCACTTTCTCCGGCAGTCTGGAGAATACACGAACCGGTGCGAAAGTGGCGGAACTCGATGAGGAGAATTCCCAGATCATCACCTTTCTTGGGGATCGATATTCCACAGGCGCAAGATCGCTACCGCCCATCTCGCTTCAGATGTCTCTGGGGCTGGTGTTGACAGCCGTGCTGATGAATCCGCTCGCCCGCATCCATCTCCCTCGCCCCGTCTGGATGTCGCTCGACGTTCTCGTTCTCGCCCTACTCGGCTACGCATGGCATCTCATCCGCGAAGAGAATGCAGGCAACCGACCCTTCGTCTCCCTCACTCGGAGCGTGGGGCAAGCCCCGGAATTTCCCTTCATGGACTTCGACGACGTCATGAGCCACATTCGCCGCTTCTGGCCGGTCATCCTCGGTGGAACCTTCGTTCTGGGTCTACTGGGCACCCAGATCGGTGATGGCGAGTTCGAGGACATCAACCTCTGGGAAGTAATCTACAAGACAATCTCGGTCTTGGTGTGCTCTGCCTTACTCTCCGTGATGATCTTCTCATTCACTGAGTCTCGCGCTAACGCAGGCGTCGCAGACAGGGTGCGTACAAACCAAATCCCCGGACAATTCCTCATCACCGTCTTCCTTCTCATCCTCCTCAGCTTCGTCTTTGGCGGCTTCTTCACGCCAGAGCCTAAGGATGAAGGTCGGTATGACGACTACTCGGAGCCGTGGGAGTGACGATGCGGCTAAGCCTGTTTCGCCCGGGCGCAAGTGCTCGCCATAACCCTTCGCCACAAGCGATGGAATACAAAGTGGCGGGAATACTCTGGCATCAGCCACAGCAACATGAACCAAGTTCGGGCTTGGTATAAGCAGGGGTATAAATCTGAGATTCCGGATTCGTAACTCGTTGAAAATAAATGGTGGAGGCGAGGGGAGTCGAACCCCTGTCCGGAACGCCATCTACGCAGGCTTCTACACGTTTAGCGGATCATCTAGTATTTCGGAAATGCTGGGCCGACCCGCCGCGTTGCGTTTCCTAGGATCCTGTTTGGTCTCGACCGGATGCCCGTTTCCCCGGCTCCCGATCCAGTCTGCTAAGTTTCGCCTCCTCCCCTAACAGACATTAGGGATTTGACGTGGTCGTCAATTAAGCGGCCAATGCGAGCTCGTTGGAGTCTGCATTTATTTGTTTTGAACGGCTTTTAAGGAGGCCAGCCGATCAACCTCCACGTGCAGCCAGCGCTTCAGACATTCCGTCGAAACCAGAACGCCCCCATTCGCTAAGCGATTGGTAGAGTAGCGCGCGGGTGATTTTATTCAAAGGGAAATTTTCTCAGTATGCGCGGTTTCAAGATTCCTCGAGCCCGAGACGTTTGATGATCTCTTCCGGTACGCCGGGGTAAGGGCCGCCCGTGGGAAGGTTGCCGACGTAACCGAGGGATTTCCAGGTGGAACTATGGGTGTAGTAGCCGCCGAGGGTGAGCGAGCGGAGTTTGCGGAAAAAGACGTGGCCGTAGGCGAGAGCGGGTGGGATTTCCGTAGCTCCGCAGATACTGTCGAGAATGGCGGTTTGTTGTGTTGGTTCCAGCTCGCGGAAGGACTTGCCGTGGAGGCTTCCGGTATGCGTGTCCAGCCAGCCGAGGCCGCCGCGGATGATTTCGCGATCGGCGAGGTTATCTGGATATGGCGCACCGATCCATTCGTTGAGAAAATCCGCGACGCCGATCTTGGATGGAGCAGGCGCGTCCGCATCGCCGGGGATGATGAGGTCGCAGAGGACGGTGAGGGTTGCGAGTTCCGCATCCACCAAGGGCTTTTCCCAGGGGATGTTTTTTTTCAGGAAATCGGGATCCCAGACATCGCCGCGTGCGAGGACTTTTTGTTGGGCGGCGAGGTCGGGAGGTAGCATCGCGCCGGCGGCGCTGGCGGCGGCGAGGAGCTTAAAGATATCGCGGCGGGAAACTAGGGTGGGTTGCATGTTAAGAAGTCTGGGGGTCAGGGGTCAGATGTTGCCGGATTTCATTTCCTGCATGAGATACTCCGAGGAGCGCCATGCGAGCGCCATGATGGTGATGGTGAGGTTCTTGTTGGGGTTGGAAGGTAGAATCGAGCCGTCCATCAAGAATAGGTTTTTCACGTCCCATGTCTGGCCGAAGGAGTTGGTTACGGAGTCCTTGGTGCTGGCGCCCATGCGGGCTGCGCCGGCTTCGTGGATGATTTCGCCGGGTTTGTTGATAGCCTCTGCGGCGGGGCGCGGGGTGGCGCTACCGCCCATTTCGTTGATGATTCCGGCGAAGGTTTCCTGCATGTGTTTCACCTGATTCAGCTCATGATCCGACCACTTCCAGTGGAAGCGTAGAACTGGGATGCCCCACTGATCCAAGCGGTTGGGATCAAGCTCGGTGTAGCAATGTTCGTTGGGAATCATCTCGCCGCGTCCCGCGAAGCTGATGCTCGCGCCATAGTAGCGGCGGGCTTCATCCATGAGCTTTTTCCCGTAGGTGGAGGGGGATTTTGAGTCTAGGATGTTCAGGCTGTGCATGACCGGCATGTTCCGGGTGGCTCCGAGCTCGATGTGGTAGCCGCGTGGGAAGTTTAGCTTATCGTGTTTCCCGTGATTCCACCAAGGGGCGTAAACGTGCGAGCCGCCTGAGCCATCCTCGTTGTAGGGCGGCATGCTTTCCAGCGCGGGGATGTGTGCGCCGAGGTCGCTGCCCAGCGAGTCCATAAGGTTTTTGCCGACCTGTCCCGAGGAGTTGGCGAGGCCGTTTGGGAAAAGGGTAGATTTGGAATTGAGCAGGATGCGGGCGGTCTCGCAGGTGGAGGCGGAGAGCACGATGACCTTGGCTTTGACCTCGGCGTCGCTGCGGGTTGGTTTGTCGATGTAGCGGATGCCGGTGGCCTTGCCGGAGGCGTCGAGCATTACCTCACGCACCATTGCGTCGGTGATGATGTGGAGGTTTCCGGATGCCAGTGCGGGCGGGATGAGGACCGTAGTGGATTGGAAATTCGCGCGGATCGAGCAGCCGCGCCCGCATTCCGTGGCCCAGAAGCAGGCGGCGCGGCTCGACATGTCTTTCGCGAGGATTTTCTGGGCGAGGGCGTTGTTGGGAAACAAGCGCGCGGCGCGGGCGGGGCCGTCGAGCCGTTCGGTGAGGACGGCGCGGTGGATGGGGTGGATGGGCACGCCGAGCTTCGCCGCGTGTTTTTTTGCGAGCATTTCGCCGACACGTGGTTTCGGCGGTGGCAGTAAAATTCCGGCCGGAGTATCCGGGATATTCTCCATGCCGACGTTGGTGCCGAAGATCCCGGTGATGAGCTGGGTCTTATCGTAATACGGTGCGAGATCCTCGTAGGAAATCGGCCAATCATAGCCGAGGCCGTCGCGGGTCTTCGGCTTGAAATCGTGGGGGCCGAAGCGTAGCGAGATGCGTCCCCAGTGGTTGGTGCGGCCGCCGAGCATTCGGGAGCGCCACCACTTGAAGGGGTGCTGGGTGCCCGCCTTGTCGGAGTATGGTTCGCCCGGCACCTGCCAGCCGCCGTCCACCGTCGCGTCGTAGTAGCCGAAGGGTTTTTCCGGGGTACTTTGTCCGCGCAGGGGAGCCTGCTCCGGGGTATTGAACATCGGGGTCTCGGTGGTTGGTTCGTAGTTCCGCCCCGCCTCGATCATCAGCACTTTCATTCCGCCGAGAGCGAGTTGCATTGCCATCATCCCACCGCCCGCGCCGGAGCCAACGATGATTGCGTCATATTCAGGGAGGGTCTTTCGGTCGGTGAGGATGGCCATATTTTCCTGAAATCTAATGCATCTTGTGCTTTTGAAAAGTCCCCATTATGGCGACAGGCATCACGGCGACCGTAGATTGCCGCTACTCAGCATCCGCGATGGCCTGGAGCTCTTCCCAGCGAGTGTAGAGGGCGGCGGTGGCGGTGCGCGCGGCGTTGAGTTTTTCCAGCTCGGCGGGGATTTGTTCGTAGTTGCTGATCTGGAAATCGGGATCGTTCATGCGGTTCTCGATGGTGGCGACCTCGTCTTCGGCGGCGAAGATGCGGTCTTCGATGGTGTCGAGTTCGGCACGTTCTTTTTGGGAAATTTTGCGGGGTTTTTCCGCGGGTTTCGCTTGGGTTTTCAGGGTTTTGAATGCCTGGGCTTGGGCTTTCTGGGCGGCTTCGCGTTGCTGGCGTTTTTCTAGATAATAGGAATAATTTCCGGGAGTCACATGGAGTCCGCCGTCTTCGAAGGCGATGATCTGGTCGCAGATGCGGTCGAGGAAATAGCGATCGTGGGAGACGACGAGAATGCTGCCACCGAAGGCGGAGAGTGCTTCCTCAAGCATGCGCAGCGAGGGCAGGTCGAGGTCGTTGGTTGGCTCGTCGAGGACGATGAGGTTGCCGCCAGTTTTCAGGACTTTGGCGAGCATGAGGCGGGCGCGTTCGCCGCCGGAGAGGAGATCGACGCGTTCGTTGATGCGCTCGTTATTAAAAAGGAAACGGCGGAGGTATGCGCGCGCGCCGAGGGTTTCGTTGCCGAACTGGACTTTCTCGTTGCCGTCGGAAATTTCATCCAACAACGAGCCGGTGCCGTCGAGTTGCATGCGGGTCTGATCAATGTAATTGATCTTCACTCGTTTTCCAAGGACGGCGGTGCCTTCGGTGGGCTGGAGTTGATCGAGGCAGAGCTTGAGCAGGGTGGTTTTGCCGACGCCGTTTTTGCCGACGATGCCGGTGCAGGTTCCGGGGCGGATGGAGAGATTTAGGTGGCGGAAAAGCCAGCGAGGGAGCTTCTCGGTGCCGACGTTGACACCCGCATTTTCCAGCTCGATGACGACGTTACCTAGATCGCTGGCGGGCGGCAGGAGGAGATCCATCTCGCGCTCTTCGGGCGGGCCTTCTTGGCCTTCGATATCGTAGAAGGCATCGAGGCGGGAACGTTGTTTCGTGCCGCGTGCCTTGACTCCGGAGCGCACCCATTCGAGTTCCGATTTCAGGAATCTTTGGCGCTTGTGCTCGGATTGCTCGGCGATCTGTTGGCGGATCGCTTTGCTTTCCAGATAGGCGGTGTAGTTGCCGGGATGGGAAAAGGCGCGGCCGCCATCGATCTCGATGATGCGGGTGGCGATGACATCTAGGAAGTAGCGGTCGTGAGTGACGAAAATTACCGCACCCGCGAAGTTTTTCAGCACGTCTTCGAGCCAGCGGATCGACTCGGCGTCGAGGTGGTTTGTCGGCTCATCTAACAGAAGTAGATCCGGCTGGCAGGCGAGCGCACGGCAGAGGGCGACGCGGCGTTTTTCCCCTCCGGAAAGTGGGCCGGTGGGTGATTCGAGTGGCGGGGTGCCGAGCGCGTTGGAAAGGGAAAGGATGCGTGAGTCGAGGTTCCAGCCATCGGCGTGGTCGAGGAGTTCGAGGAAGCCTTGGAGTTCGGTCTCAGAGCCGTCGCCGTTCTCGTAGCGGCGGATCGCCTCGACGATATCAGCAGCTCCGGCGGAGATGTTTTCGTGGACGGAGAGTTCGGGATCGAGCTCGAATTCCTGTGGGAGGTATCCGGTGCGGATTCCGCGGCGGAGGGAGATTTCCCCAGAGTCCGCTTGGGATTCGCCGGTGAGAATTTTTAGCAATGAGGTTTTGCCGCAGCCGTTACGACCGACGAGGCCGACTTTTTCACCGGAGGCGACGGCAAGGGTGACGCCGTCGAGCAGGTTCTGATAGGAGTAGGCGAGGCGGATCTCGTTGGCTGAGAGGAGGGTGGACACGGTGGGAAACTTTGAATTTTAAACTTAAAAACCTCAAGGAAAGCGGGGCTTGCCGCACGCGGATGGATGGGAACGGGCAGGAATGGAAGGGGAAAACGACTAGGGAGGCGTAAAAGCTGGAAAATTTTGGATTGATCATTACGATGACGGGCGTGGAAAAAATCGAATACCAAGGTTTTCAACTCAGTCGATACGCGGCGGAGTTGGCGGAGCGTGAGGGGATTGATGTGGGATTAATTAAGAGACAGTTGGGATTAAGTCCGCGGGAAAGGATAGAGCAGAGCCAAGAGGCATCGGATTTTGTTGGTATGTTACGAGAGGCAGGAAAGCGCATAAGAAATGAAAAATAGGTACCCAGATATCTTGAAACGCCTCAATGAATTCGGCGTTAGATACATCCTTGTTGGAGGAATGGCCGCCAACATTCATGGCAGTACCATCACGACCATGGATTGTGACATTGTCGTGTCGCTTGATTCTAAAAATCTCCTAAAATTGGCGCAGGCTTTGTTAGTATATTCACCCATTTTCAGGGACAAAAAGTCACCTCAGAATTTTGACGAGAATATGGCCATGAGAAGTGGCTGGAAAAATATCCATCTTGATACGAATGCGGGAATACTCGATTGCCTTGGCGATATTAAGGGTCTTGGCGATTTTGCGGAGTGTGATGCCAGGAGCCTAGAAGTGGATCTCGGTGATTTCACAATCCGTGTCTTGACGAGGGAGGCGCTGATCGCGGCGAAAAAGGCGATGGGAAGGCCGAAGGATCTTTTAACGGTGGCTCAACTAGAAATCGGAGGAGAGCTGGAGGAGGGGTGAAAGTGTTAAATTACGCTGCTGTCTCCGTTTTAGGCAGCGGGTTTCCCTGAGGGATGGCGCCACCACGTCCATGCCTTGTCGAGGTGCCCGCGGATTTCCTCGGTGGCGAGGTAGGCGCAAGGGATCAGGAAAAGTGTGATGACAGTTGCGAAAAGGATACCGAAAGCGATCGAAACGGCCATGGGGATTAGAAACTGGGATTGTAAGGAGCGATCAAAAATCAGTGGCAACAACCCGACAACCGTGGTGGTGGAGGTGAGGAAAATCGGGCGAAAACGCCGCACGCCAGCTTGGATAACGGCTTCCCGCACCCCCACTCCGGAGCGGACTTTCTGGTTGATGAAATCCACGATCACGAGGGAGTCGTTCACCGCCACGCCCGCCAGCGAGAGGATGCCGAAGATGGAGAGATACGAGGGCGTGATGTCTAGGATGATGTGGCCGAAGAGGGCACCGATCACGCCGAAGGGCACGGCGAGCATCACGAAAAAAGGCTGGTAAAGTGAGCGGAACGGGATGGCGAGCAACGCGTAAAGCGCGAGAAATAGCGCGATGCCGCCGTAGATCGAGCGTTTTTTCGTTTCCTCATGATCTGAGACATATCCCGCATAGCGCCAAGAAAGCTCCTGATGGGTGTTCAATAACTTATCAAGCTCCGGCGTGAGGGCGTGCGAGATGGCGACGACATCTACTTTCTCATCCACCGGCGTCGCAGTGACGGTGGTGACCTGCGCGCCGTCGATGCGGTCGATACTGGAGCGGCCTTTTACGAAATTTGCATTCGCGACAGTGGGGAAAGGCGCCTCGCCACCGGAGGGCGTACGGATGCGTAACTGATCCAGAGTGGCGAGCGATTCGCGCTCCGCGAGCGGCATGCGGATCATTACGCGGATATCGTCTCTGTCCCGCTGGACGCGCTGCGCCTGCTCCCCGAAAAACGCTCCGCGCACCTGCCGGGAAAGCTCAAGTTGCGTGAGGCCGAGCGCCTCTCCCTCTGGGCGGATCGTGATGAGTAGCTCATCCGCCGTGGAGCCGGAATTGCTCATCGTGCTCGCGATCCCTTCGTAGGACTCCAGCAGCCCCTCCACCTCGCGAACCACCTCATCCTTCGTCTCCCCATCCTTTCCCCGGAGCTCAACGCTGAGGGATTCTTCCGCATTGTCGGAGCCGAAGCGGTTTCCTCTATCTCCGGAGATGAAAAAATTCTGCACATCCGGCATCTCGCCAACGAGCTTCGTCCACCGTGCGGCGATCTCCGAGTTCCTTGCCCCCGGCTCGGAGCGGTACTTCGGATCCAGGATACCGATTATCACGAAACCGGTACGGGCATCGACGCCGTTGTGGTGAGGAAAGCCACCGGCACAAGTGAGGACATTGGTAATCAGCGACTGGCCGGTCTTGGGATCGGTGAACTCCTTTTTCATCTGAGTTAGGAACGAGGCGACGTAATCCGTTCTCACCGCCGTATCCCCGGTCTTGCTGTCGCGCGGCATCTGGATCACCGCGAAGATGCGGTTGCGGTCGATGGACGGCATGTTCACGAAGCCCATTCTTCCCGACATGAAATAGCCGACCGAAGCGAACCCTGCGGCGAGAAACAGCGAGAGCGTGATATAGCGGTGCCGCGTGGCGAGGCGCAGCGTCGGCTCGTAACACCTCTCCACGAAAAGCTCTAGGCTATCGGCGATCTTTTTCTGGAAACGCTCGAAGGCGTTCAGGTTCGTGCGGTGCACCTTGATGTATTTGAGGTGGCAAGGGAGGGAGAGCTTGGTTTCCAGCAGCGAGAAAAGGAGCGTGGCGGCCACGATGGGAGGCACCTGTTTCATCATGGAGCCGTAGAAGCCATCGTAAAACAGCATCGGCAGAAAGGCCACCATGGTGGTCAGCGCTCCGAAAGTAACTGGCGTGGCTACCTCGGCAGTTCCGGCCGTGACGGCGTCCAGCGGATCCATGCCTTCCTTGAGTTTAGTGAAAACATTTTCGGCGGTGATGATGGCATCATCGACCACAATCCCGAGGACGATGATGAACGCGAAAATCGACATCACATTCGTTGTGATATCGAGGTAGGGCATGATGATGTAAGCACCCGCGAAGGAAACCGGAATACCGAGAACCACCCAGAATGCTACCTTGGGGCGCAGGAAAAGCCCTAGGATTATGATGACGAGCAGCCCGCCCTGCAGGATGGAGCTGAGCAGATTTCCAAGGCTCTCCTCCAGCTCCACCGAGGAATCGTCCCACACCTCCACGGTGACACCCTCCGGGAAACGCTCGCTCGCAGTGGCCGCGTAGCCCTTCACCTTGGCCGCGATCTCCAGTGCGTTTTCATCACCAAGCCTCAGCGCCTCAACCAGCAGGCAGGGCTTGCCATTGAAGTGCAGGATCTTGCGGTTTTCCTCAAAGCCGTCGGAAACCTTCGCCACGCTGCCCAATGTCACCTCGGAGCCGTTGCGGTTGCTGATCACGATTTTCTCGAAATCCGCGCGCTCGTAGGCCTGTCCTTTCGAGCGGATCGTCAAAGCACCCTCGTCCGTCTGGATGCGACCGGCGGGCAGATCCATGGAGGAACGCCGAATCGCCTCGCTGAGATCCGCGAAGGTCAGCCCGAAGTCACGCAGACGGCGCGGATCCGCCTCGATGGAGATTTCCGGCGGCGAGTTGCCCAGCACGTTCGCCTGGGAAATGCCGTTCATCGCGATCAGATCGTCGCGAACCGTCCGCGCCGCGCGTAGCAAGTCCACCTCGCTCATCTCCCCGCAAATCGCCAGCTTGATCACATCGAACCACTTGGCGCTGTCCGGAATGGATACCTCCGGCGGCTCGATCTCGTCCGGGAAGGAACTGATCCGGTTCACCCGCGTTTCGATCTCCTCTTCCAGCTCCTTTAGCCCCCGCTTAGAAATGGCATTGACGACCACCCTTGCATGGCCGTCATCCGCGCGGGACACCACGGACTCCACCCCGGAAAGCCCCTCCAGAGCCGCCTCGATGGGAAGAACCACGGCCTTCTCCACATCCGCCGGGCTGCCGCCTCGGTAAATGACATTGATATGCACCTGCTTCATTTCGAAGGCCGGCTGCACTTCCAGCGGCACCTTCTCCACCGCCGACCAGAGCCCCCACGCCAAAATCCCGAAGAGCAGGATATTGGCGGCGATGTCGTTTCGTGCGAACCAGCGGATCATGGGTGGGGCGGCAGTCTATTGGCGAAACAGCGAATCACAACACTAGGATTTTCTTCTCGCAAGACTCTGGGACACGCCAGCCCGAAAAATTCCCCCCGTTCCCAGACCGGCACCCCAGTGTATTCCCTGCGCTGGGTGAAAAGGTAATTTTCTAACTATCAATCAATTCCCTAGCAATATGATTACAGCACTCTAATTTCTCAAATCCACAAACAACCCATGACTCTACAACACAAGCCAGGTACCACCTGGGACGACGTGTATCGTCGCGCCCGCCAAGCCGCTCCTGAGGCCTTCGAAGCCGACCGCATCGCCAACCTGATCGGCGGGGAGTGGAAGTTCGTCGGGGAAACCCGGCCGCATGCATTGGCGATTGATGCTTCGTTAATTCCCGGTCCGCCCCGGATCGATAAACAAACGGCGGTCATGGCGGTCGAGGGCTCGGCGCGGCAGCATGTCGCTTGGTCTAAAGTCCTACTGGATGAGCGACAGCGGCGCGTCCAAGCGGCGTTGGTGCTCCTCCGCGAGCACCGCGACACCCTCGCCCTTCTCCTGATGTGGGAAATCGGTAAACCCTGGCGCATCGCCTGCGCGGACGTGGATCGCTGCGTCGAAGGGGTGGATTGGTATATCAAGGAAATCGAACGGCAGATGGAGGGGCGGACGCCACTGTCTGGTCCCGTTTCCAATATCGCTTCGTGGAATTACCCCCTGAGCGTGCTGGTCCACGCCGAACTTGCGCAGTTACTAGCGGGCAGCGCCGTCATCGCCAAGACCCCATCGCAAGGCGGCTTCCATGCTTTGACACTGGCGCATGCACTGATGGCGCGGGCGGGCTTACCCGTGACATTGCTTTCCGGCATCGGGGGCGACCTCAGCGACGCGCTTATCTCGTCTCCGCAGCTTGGCGCGCTGGCGTTTGTCGGCGGGCGCTCCAATGGTCGCAAAGCCGCGAGCACTTTGGCAGACTTACGTCGTCGGCACATCCTCGAGCAGGAAGGTCTCAACACTTGGGGCATCTGGGATTTCTCGCAGTGGCCGCTGCTCGCGGGCCATCTCAAGAAAGGTTTCGAATACGCAAAGCAGCGCTGCACCGCCTACCCGCGCTATGTCGTCCAACGCCGCCTCTTGCCCGACTTCCTCGCCACTTACCAGGAAGTCATCGCCTCCTTGAAGTTTGGAAATCCTTTCGCGGTTGCCGCGCCGGGCGACCCGTTGCCAGATCTTGATTTCGGACCGGTCATCTCCCAGTCCAAGGCCACCGATCTCCGGGCACGATACGAAGAAGCCATCGTGGCCGGCGGCATCCCCTTGATCCGGGGCGGCTTAGGAGTCGGTCGCTTCATCGCCGGCCAAGACCAGTCGGCCTACATCGCGCCGGCCTGCGTGCTGAATCCTCCGACGGGTTGGTCCTTCCATCACAGCGAGCCTTTCGGGCCGATCGACTCGATTGTCATCGTCGATACCGAGTCCGAGCTCCTGTCGGCAATGAATGTCTCGAACGGCGCTTTGGTGGCCTCCGTTGCGACTGATGACCCTGCTTTCGCGGCGCGAATCCGGCCAGACGTTCAGTCCTTCAAATTTGGTGTCAACGTCCCTCGCAGCCGCGGGGATCGCGAGGAAGTCTTCGGTGGTCGGGGTGCCTCGTGGCGCGGTGCCTTCGTGGGTGGCGATCTGCTGATCTCGGCCTTCACCGACGGGGACCGGCCACTCTGTGGCAACTTCCCCAACGGTTCGCTCTACCCGCCGAACACCTGACCAGCAGATCTAGCGAAAAGGGTATCCAGTGATATGCACTTACGAAATCCGAATCGGGAGTTGTGTGTAATGGCGAGAGCCTATTCAACTTCGCTTGGAGTTTCGCGGCGATTGAACTAGCCTCGCTGCCGTGACGCAGGAGGAGCGCGAGAAACCGAAAAAGCGGGCAGGTTGCCTGAAGCAGCTTGGGCGAGCTGCGCTCTATAGTTTCGTGGTGATGGCGGTATTTTTGACCTGGTTGAATGGCCCGGGAATGCGGTGGTTGGGCCCGAAGGTGGCGGCACATTTCATGGCGAAGGCGGGGATGAGTGGCGACATGCGCCTGGGCGGAACCTTTTTGAGTGGGGTAGAGGTATTTGATCTCGAAATCACCTCGGCGGCGGGCGCCTTGGAGCGGGTGGTGGTGAAGCAGTTGGTGACGGATTACCGTTTCCTTGAGCTGATCGATGGCAAGGTGCGCGGGATTTCCGGATCCGGTATCCATGCGGATCTGAGGGTTTTGGAGTCGGAGAAAAAAGATAAGGTGCCCTTGGATTTTGCGGAATTGGCTAAGAATTTAGGCGAGGCGCGGGAAAAATTTATACCGCTCGCACTCGACCTTTCGGACATCAGTGTCTCCGCAAAAAAGGACGGTGAGCGCGTGGTCGAGTTCACCGGTGCTTCGGTTTCTCACAAGCCCGGCACGGATCTCATCGAGCTGGCTGTCGGCACGATCACGGATGCCTCGGGTAGAACTTTGCTTTCCCAAAAGGTGGGCATCGTCTGGGAGCAGGGGAAACTCGTGCTGGGTAAATTCGATCTACTGCCGAAGGTGGGTGTGCGGAATTTCGAATTGCTGTTGCCGGAGAGTGGCGCGATCTCCGCGAACGGCGAGTTCCGTGCGTTCGGTGCGATCCTCAAGTTAGATGTCGGCGAGGGGATCAGAGATGTGCGTGTCGATCTAACAGAAGGCGTGCTGGATTTCGGAAATCCTCTGGCTCGGGTCGGCGTGGGTTTGCCGTTGAAAGGGCGGGTGTCCTCGCTGGCGGTGGAGGTGAGGAATGTGTTCCCGGATTGGACGAAAGCGGTAGGCACGGCGGAAGCTTTCGTGGAGGGATTTTCCTACGACGGCTGGGACATACCCGAGACCTCGGTGGGGGCGGCGGTCGAGGAAGGGAAATTTTCTATGAAGGTGGCGGGTAAGTTGCTGGGTTCGGATTTCAGCATCGATGGGGTAGGGAAGTTTGATCGGAGCGGTATCGAGCAAGGGAAGATCGGGCTGGAGCGTGTCGCGGGGAATCTGAGGATCGAGCAGGCCGGGCGGCTACTGCGCGCTTTGGATGCGAAGCTGAAATTGCCGAATGATTTCAGGAAATTTCCTGACAGTGAGATCGCCGGGAAATGGTCGGTGGATTTGGGTGAGAAGGGTTTCGGCGGAGCTTCCGTGGATCTCGAGTTGACCGCAAAGGAATCCGACGCCAGCCCGATCCGGCTCGATGCCGCGTTCGCGGACGGCGTGTTGAGCGTAAATCGCCTCGCTGCGGATGGGTTGGAATTTTTCGGTAAATACATGCTGGAAACGCAGGCTTATGAGGCGCGGCAGACGCTGGAGAAATTCGATAGCGCGCGGATCACGCCGTGGCTGGACGGCGCGGGAATTGTATCGCCGGGCAGCGGGGTGGTATCGATGAAATGGAAAGGCTCAGGTATTCTAACAGATGCGGTGATGCGCGGCGAGATCACGGAACTTGACGGCACATGGATTCTAACAACTCCCGAAGGCACAGCGCGGCCACCCGTTTCCGCAAAGGCGTCGAGCATCACCTACGACTGGCCGGGCATGGCAGATGTCAGCGGGCTGGTGGTGGAGACGGAGGGGCAGACTGTGAAGCTCGATGCGAAACTCGCGGATACGCTGCTGTCGCTGGAGAAATTCGTCTGGCTTGATGGTGAAGAGGAACTCGCGAAGGGAAGCGGATATCTGCCCATGCCCGCTGATTTCTCGAAGCTCGATGAATTCCTCGCAAGCGACTCTCGTCCTCTCGACTTGACGCTGGACTCGGAAACTTTACCGCTCACAAAGCTGCGGCCATGGATCCCGGGTCTGGAGCAAATTGACGAAAAAGCGACCGGTAAAATCGGAATCAGTATCGCCGGCAGCCTCGCCGAACCCGAGGTGGATGCCTTTCTCGAGATTCGCGATGTGAGAGTGCTTGGCCGGAGTGAAATCCCAAAGACCGATGTTACCCTTAAACTCAGAGCGCGGGACGGCCGCGCGGAAATTTCCGCCAATGCGGTAGCTCTGGATTACGCCCCGGCGAATTTCAAAGCGGAGATGGCTTTCCTGCCAAAGAAATGGGCGGAGAATCCCGACTCTCTGATGTCAGAGGAGATCAAGGGCACGCTAGACCTGCCGCGCATCGAGCTTTCGCGTTTCCAATCAATCATCCCCGGAGCGCTGGAATTGGGTGGTGTGACGAGAGGGAAAGTGGTGGTCGCGGGAACGGTTGGCGAGCCGAAGATCGATGGGAAATTGAATCTCAGCGGCGGGAAACTGCGTATGAAAGGAGATATGATCCCGGAACTCAGCGGCGTGGGTTTTGATGTGGAAGCGAACATGAAAAAAGTCGCGATCAAAGGCACAGTGGAAGATCTCTCGGGCGGTGATCTCAAAATAAACGGCACGCTGGAACTCACGAACGCGGCAGGTGATGGACTAGGTGCCCTAGACCTAAGCCTAAAAGGCGAGGGCTTGCCGGTGTTGCGCAACGAGTTCCTCATTCTCCGCGCGAACGCCGATCTGAGGCTCAAAGGAACCATGGCCGATTCTCGATTGAGCGGTAAAGTCGGCCTCATCGACAGCGTGTTTTTCAAGGACATCGAGCTCTTGCCTATCGGCAAACCCTTCCTTGGGCCAGACGCTGCCTCGCTGCCGAAGGTCGATGCCCCGGCAAGCATCGGAACTGTCCTTCCTTCTCCCTTTGATGATTGGACGGTGGATATCGCGGTGGAAACGATCGATCCCATCCTGATCCGTGGCAACCTCGGGCGGGGTCGCGTGGATGTAGGCTTGAGGGTTTTCGGAAAACTCGGCGATCCGAAACCGGAGGGGAAAGTGCGCATCGCAGAGGTCGTCGCGCGTTTGCCATTCAGTTCGCTGAAGGTGCGTGAGGGTTTTCTAACTTTCACTCCGCAGAACGGCTTCGATCCCATGCTGGAAATTCGTGGCACAGCGGAGCCGCGTCCGTATCGCGTGCAGGTGTATGCCTATGGCCGCTTGTCCGATCCCCAGCTCGTGCTCACCTCCGAGCCACCGCTTCCAGAAAATGAAATCATGACACTGCTCGCCACCGGCACGACCTCCGCCGGCTTGGAGGACTCACAGGCCGCATCGTCCCGCGCGATGCAGCTCCTCGTCGAGGAAATGCGGCATGGCAGGTTTCCCCTCGGCAAGCAGTTGCGTCCGCTGCTCGGGCTGTTCGATGACGTCGATTTCAGCCTCGCGGAGACAGATCCCTACGATTCCGATTCCTACAACTCAGCCACTTTGAAATTGAGCGAAAAATTATTTGTTACCGCCGGTATCGGAGCGGAAGGCGATCAGCGTGTGATGGCGATATGGAGGATCAGGTTCCGATGAAATTTCCACTAACCATCATCGCTCTCGTTAGCGCGCTCGGCTTTTCCGGATATGCGTCGGCGCAAACGCGCATCGAGATTCGAGGCATGACGAGCAAGAGTGAACGCGAAGTTCTTAAGCTTATGGGAGGCCGGCTCGTCTATGTCCGGGACAAGCCTGCCAGTTCATGGCGCGCCGCAGATGCCGCTTTCCTACTCAGGGAAATCCTCTATGACGACGGCTACAACGATGTAAAGGTCACGCCCAGAATCGAGGCACCGAATCGCATCGTGTTGATCGTCGATGAGGGCGTGAGGCTCGCCCTTGGAAAGGTTACGATCACGGGTGAAGTAAATACGCAGCAGCTTGCAAAACTTTTCGCGCTGCCGGCCCAGAAGGATACGCAGTTCGGCGCAGGCTCTCCTCCTTTCCGTGAAGAGGATGTGGAAATAGGCCTCGGCTACATCGAGCAGCAGCTTCATTCGGAGGGCTATTGGAATGCCGATGCGAACCTAAGCGAACGCGTGACCGACCAGAAATCCGGCAAGGTCGATGTCACCATCACGGTGGATCGCGGCGAGCGTTTCAAAATCGTAAAACCCACCGTTTCCAGTCCGGACGAGCGCGGCGTGAAGCGCGCGGCGACGACGTGGGAATCCTTCATCGGTGAATGGGCAACGACGGAGAAGATTAATGGCCTGCGCGCCGCGATGGACGAGGCGTTCATCAGCCGGGGCTATCCGGATGCGAGAATCCGTATGGAAAGAAGTCTCGGGAAATCAACTTACCGGCCCTCGTTTTTCATCGATCTCGGCACCCGCGTGCGGTTGCTTGCAGTTCATGCGGTAGGCTTAGAACTCACCCATCCGCAGCGAGTGAAGCGCATCATGGAACCGCTGGAAGGCGAGTGGTATGATCAGGCGGCAATGAACGCGAAGGTAAAGCGCCTACTTGCCACTGGCGCGTTCGAATCGGTGCAGGTAGAGACCTACGATGTTTCTAGTAAACGCATCGATGCGACCCTTCGTTTCCGAGAATCCAAGGCGAGGGAGATCGACCTCGCAGCCGGAGCGGAATCGTTCTACGGGCCAATATTTCGCACGGGATACATCGACAGAAATTTCCACGGCAGCCTAAAGGGTTTTTCCGCCGGGATGGAATTCAGCGGCCGCGGCGCTCTGGGTGAAATTCGACTGACCGATCCTTGGTGGCGTGGCACGGATACGGCGCACGCGCTTCGCCTTTATTCCCTGGTCAAAGCGTTTGAAGGCTACACTTCCTATGAGTCTGGATTTGAAAGTGGATGGAAATGGCAAGCCTCCAAGCACCGCCACATGGAGCTTCTGCTCGGTTATTCGTTCGTTACAGTTACGGAGGATGGGCTGCCCTCCAGCCTTCTCGGGGAAGCCGACTACAACCATGTCCGAGTCGCGTTCACTCACACCTGGGATCACCGCGATAACGCGATCCTGCCAAAATCCGGCTGGCACTTTGGCATCCCTGTCCAGCTCGGCGCAGCTATTAGCAAGCAGGCTGAGACCTATGCGAAGATCGGCGTGGACGGTGGTATCTACTCTCCGCTCAGCGATAAATATCAGCTTGGCATCGGCGGCTTCGCAAACTGGGTTTTCCCCACCGAAGACATCCAGAGCCTGCCGGTGGACTTGCGCGTCTTTAACGGCGGCGCGCGCAGTGTTCGCAGTTTCCCGGAAAGGGAATTGGGCCCCAGCTTCGGCGGCGATCCGTATGGTGGCGATTTCAGTTGGTGTGTGAACACGGAACTCAGCCGCGCGGTGACCGGGCCGCTGACTGCCGTGGCCTTCGTCGATGCGGGAGCGGTTACAGGTAATTACACCGGCCTCCGCCAAGGCGGCCTCGAAGTCGCAGCTGGCCTCGGCCTCCGGCTCGATCTACCCATCGGCCCAGTGCGCCTCGAATACGGCCACAACCTTTCCAAAGACACCGGCGAACCAAACGGCACATGGCACTTCGCCATCGGAGCCACTTTCTGACGGTGCGTGCCATCAGCACCATGAGCATCCAAGTAAACCTCAGCCCGAAGGAGCAAGAGCATCTTCCCTAGTGGAGGAGCCCTGGAAATATCCTCTCGGATTTTCCTTTGCCTTCCGCCCACAAGCCGGATACACCGTCCTCGGCTTTCCCCAAGGCAAGGCCGGCTTAGCTCAGTTGGTAGAGCAACTGATTTGTAATCAGTAGGTCAACGGTTCGAGTCCGTTAGCCGGCTCCACTTCTTACGGTGGATTTTCCTTATGTTTCATAAGGATTGCAGCCCCCCAATGGTTTCGGGTCTTTTCCGCCAGCATCCGTCGAATTCCGCCGAATTCCGAAATAACGGTGCATTTTGGGCAACGTTTTGGGCAAGATTTTTTGGGAGTCGAAACGCAATTTGGACGCTGACATCTGCGACCGATTGCTAGATTCTACAGGTATGAGAACATCGACTGAAAAAAAGAACCCTCCAACCACCCGGAATTTGGCGTGCGTGCGGAAGTCATCGGGCGCTTTTTCTCCCCACCGCTGGCCAGCAGCACTTTCTATGACTTCGTCAACAAGGGGAAGATCGTGCCACTTAAGGGCATCCGGGGGTTCTACAAGCTGAACGACTCGCTCCGCCGTCTTGGTCTCCGGGAAGTATCGAAATTGCCAGATGAGACGCCAGTTAGGACACCCGAGGAAATCATCCTTTTCGCGTTCCATAGTATAAATCCGGAGGTGTTCAACGCACCCGCGTGGCTCTTGGGCGTTGAGACAATCACCGAAGCGGACGTGCATCATGCTCAATCTATTGTGGCGCTGCACCTTGACGCCGTAGCTGAACTATCTAGCAATAGTGAAAAACACGGCTACCTACAAGGCGTGTTGGACCATGCAGCGATGGAGGCTGCTGATCGCGCCGCTGGCAGATGAGTTACCTCCCCGGCTGTCCGATGACAACCGCGTGCTTCAAATTTCTAGACACCCGCAAGGTCTTGAAAATGGGGGTTGGTTTGTTTGGTTTTCGGTTGGCGGGATGCCTCGGAAATGGGTCTGAAAATTCGGATTGCGGCTTCCTTCTCGCGCATATATGTTCAGTAATCCTGAACATGCGTGCATTCGCTACACCATCCGACCATGACCATCTCTTCGCCATCGCGGAGAGTCAGGACGGGTATTTCACGATGGCACAGGCGCTGGAGGCGGGGCTTGGCCGCAGCACTCACAGCTATCATGTGAAGGAGGGTAACTGGCTCCGAGAGCATCGGGGGATCTACCGGCTGCGCCAGTATCCACAAACGGAGCACGGCCACCTGGTGCTCTGGTCGCTGTGGTCGAGGGATCGTCAAGGCGAACCGCAGGGCGTGTATTCGCACACCACGGCGCTTTCGCTCTGCGATCTGTCCGATGCCAATCCCTCCAAACTACACATGACGGTGCCACCCGGCTTCCGCCGAAACGGCGAGACTCCATCCGTGCTGGTGCTGCACAAGTCCAGGCTGGCACCGCACGAGGTGATCCGGGAACGCGGCTACGCGATCACCACGGCGATGCGCGCGATCCTCGACTCGGCCGCATCAGGTGACGCCGACATGGACATGCTGCAAGCAGCCGTCGGGCAAGGTCTGCGGCGTGGGCTGATTACGCGGACTGAAATCAAACAGGCGAAATCACGCGTGGATCTTGACCCTGAGCTGAGGCGAATCCTGAATAAATTCTGAAGCATGAAATCCTACTCGACCGCATTCGCATTTCGTCGCGCGCTGGAAGACCGGCTCAACGCCGCGTCCAAGGCCGAGGGAGTGGATCTCCAGCGCATGCGGCGGCAAGTGGCGTTTGATCGACTGCTGGTGCGTTTGTTCGCCGAGGGCAATCCTCCATGGCGGCTCACGCCATCCGGTTGAGTGCAGCCTGGATGGCAGGTTGTTCGCGCGGTTTCACCTGGATGTTGGAATGGGCGACATTCAACGCGAGCCTTATGAGTGGACGGAGCCACGGGACTGGCTGGGGTTTGCCGGAATCACCGCAGGCCGGTTTCCATCGATTTCGCGTGAGGAGCATTTTGCGCAAAAAATCCATTCCTACACGTTGCCACGCGGCGAGCGGCCAAACACACGGGTCAAGGATTTGGTCGATCTGGTTCTGCTGATCGATACTTCCGCCATGGATCCGGAGCGGCTCAGACGGGACATCGTGGACACGTTTCAGCGAAGGCAAACACATCCGGTGCCGAGTGTGCTGGAGCCGCCGCCCGGGTTCTGGGGGGCGGTATTCACAAAGCTTGCGGCAGAGTGCGGGATCGATGGCGGCATCGATTTGCAGTTCGACAAGGTGGCTCGCTATTGCAGTGGGATTCTTTGAAGGAAAATGTAGCCGCCATGGAACCGGGGGAGTGGTTCGCATGACGGCCTTGCCGTGCCCGGCCTGCGCTTGGGCGTTTCGTGCGGGCTGGGATGTTCCGCCCTGAGCTGGGCGGATGGGTGGTCAGTATTCGGCGCGGGTGACATGGGTGCCGAGTTTCGCGGCGCGGGCGTAGATGCCTTCGAGGGACATGCTGACGGTTTTGCCATCGCTGTTGACGGCGGTGGCGTAGCCGCAGAGGTATCGCAGCTTCTCGCTGCCTACCTCCATGAGCACGGCGACCTCGCCCTCCCGCAGGTGGGCGGCGAGTTCGCGGGGGACATCGACCTCGTCATACTCATCGGTTTCCTCGTTGTAGCGGTGATCCGGCCAGCCCGCGTCGTCCCCGGTATCCGGGGTGATCGCGAAGCGGCGGATCCCGTCGGCGGATTTGTTCTTGTGGTCGGGATCGAGGACTTTGAGTCCTGCGAACTCCGCCCATTGCCGGAATGTCATTTCGTCCTTCACGGCGAAGTAGTTGCTGCGTGCGGTGGCGTAGTAGTTGGCCATTTTGGTCTTTATGGTTGGGGTTGGTGTTGGTGTTTGGAGAAAACGAAATGGCCGCCACGGGATACCTCTCCAGGTAGTCCGTGGCGGCCTTGTCGTGACCCGCGCCGCGCTTGGCACGTCGTGCGGGGCGGGTCTGTCATGCGGTGGAAAAGGGCGCGCGTGTGCTTGACCCGATGGCATGCGGCGGGTAAGGGTATTGGCTATGAAAGTCAGGACGGTCAGCTTTGAGGCGCTTCAACGCGACAAGCGGCGGGCGCGGAAACGCGACGAGCTGCGGCTGGCGCGTGGCGAGGTGACGCCCGAGCAGCTGGAGGAGGAAAATTCATTCATCCCTCTGAGTGCGAAGATCACGCTTCAGGACTTCAGCAAGACACTGAAGCGATATTACGACAAATGAAGCTGCCAGGCGAATCACCTCTCGAATCCGAAATCAGCGATTTTGCCGATGTCATCTGCTGCGGTGAAAATGGCGAGGATCCACCTGTTATCGTCGGAGGTCATGCGGCGGGTCTCTGGAGCCGTTATTATATGGCGATGGGTGTTCACGAACTTTCGGAATACCTACCTTTCCGCAGCAAGGATCTGGATCTGGTGGGAAACATGGAGCTGTTGGAGCGACTCCAGCGCCGCGTCAAAGGAACATTGCTGCGATCGGAGCCACGTAGTCCCGTATTCGGGCGTCTTGATATTCCACAACCGGAAGGAGGATTTCTCAGGGTCGAGGTGCTTCACAGCGTTCTCGGTCTGAACCAGAACGATCTGGCACGAACCATGAACATCGAGGCTGAGGGCGTCGTTGGCAGGGTGCCTCTTCCTCACCTGATACTGAAGGCAAAGCTCGCTAATTCCGCGCTGATCCCCCAGGAAGGAAGGCAGGATGTGAAGCATGCCAGAATGATGTTGCTATGCACCCGCGCCTTTATCAGGGAATTTTTGGAAACCTACCGCAAGGGGGCTATCCCCGAGCGGGCGGTGGTCAATATCCTTGATGAGATTCGTGATGTCCTGTGTTCATCGGATGCCAAGAAATCCTCCATGCTCTGGGGTTTTGATTACACGGACGTTTGGCCTTTCGACGAGATGCTGGACTTCGGGGAAGGCAAGATCACACGCTGGCTAGAGCACCGTTTCCCATCGAACCCGACCTGACCCAAGCGCATGGACTTACCACGGTTGTATGAAGTCGAGGATGATGAGGGGTGACCAAGGCGTTGCGGCGCTCAGAGGAAATGGATCGAGATCCGTCCGGATGCCTCACCGACAAGGAGTTTCTCAAAGAAATCGGGCGCGGCTGAATCGCCGCAGCCCGCTTTACGGACTGCGGCGACAATAGCTTCAGTTCATCTCCGACATCCGCCTGCTGGGGCGGGAGCCGGTTGTGGTAGCGGTGGTAGTGCTCCTGCTTGCTGCTTCGCGGGCGCGGCCTTTCGACCATTGGCGTAGGGCGGCGATCTTGCTGTCCATCAGCTGTGCCAGCGGGACGGTGTGGGTCATGGCTTCGAGGATCTCCTTCGCTCCCGGCTCCTTGCCTTCGGCGTAGGCCTCGTGCATGGCGTCGATGAACACTGCCTCGATTTCGGCACCCGTGAACTGCTCGCAGGCGCGGGCGAGGACGACGGTGTCGAAGTCGGTGGGCTTGCGTTTGTGCCGGGCGATGACGATGTCCCAGATTTGCGCGCGCTCCAGAGCATCGGGTAGATCGACGAAGAACATTTCATCGAAGCGCCCTTTGCGCAGGAACTCGGGCGGGAGTTTGGAAACATCGTTGGCCGTCGCCACAACAAACACGGCTTTGGTCTTTTCCTGCATCCAGCTCAGGAACGAGCCGAAGACGCGGGAGGAGGTTCCGCCATCAGTGCTGCCGCTCGACGAGCTTCCGGAGAAGCCTTTCTCGATTTCATCGATCCACAGCACGCACGGGGCGATGGCCTCGGCCGTCTGGATGACGGAGCGGAGATTGGCTTCCGATTGGCCGACGATGCCGCCGAACACGCAGCCCATATCAAGGCGAAGCAGTGGTAGCCCAAACGCGCCGGCGGTGGCTTTCGCGGTGAGCGATTTGCCTGTGCCGGGTATGCCGACAATGAGCAAACCTTTCGGAGCGGGCAGCCCGTAGGTTTTTGCGGATTCGCTGAATGCCCCGGAGCGGCGTTGCAGCCATTCCTTGAGCAGGCCGAGTCCGCCGATGTCCTCTAGAGACGTGGTGGCTTCGACTACTTCGATGAGTCCGTTCTTTTTCAAGGTCCGTGCTTTTTCGCGGGCAATGACCTTGTGATCGATGCCTCTGGTTTCGACTACAGACAAGGCGAACGCGTTTTCAGCTTCCGTGGTGGTGAGGCCGAGTGCGCTTTGTAAAGCGGACTCCCGGACGACTTCGTGGACGTTTTTCAACTTCGCCGATTTGACGATGCCATCGAGCACCGCGCCGAGTTCGGTGGGGCCGGGTAGCGTGAAATCCACGTGTGTAATTTCGTGATCTAGTTCGGGCGGTAGTTTCAAGCGACAGCCGAGCAGGATCAGTGCGTGTCCATTGGTCTTAGCAATGCGTAGTGTGTCCTTCAATCGGCGGACGAGCATGGGATCGGTTTGCTCCATGTGGAGTTGGAGGTCACGCATCAGCACCACGTGACGTGGGCTTGTGCTGGCAAACATGCCATCGAGAAGCTGGAGTGCGTCCAGTGGATCGGGGCATGCGGTGACGCGGCCTTCCTTGGTGTCAACCAACCCTTCGGTGGATGACCAAGCATGGAGGCTGCGTTTGAGCGAATTGCAGGCGGCGGAGACTTCCGCCTCGGCGCGCGCTTCTTCGGAGGTGATGAGAGCGAGGCCGGGGTAGCCGGCTCGTAGGTAGGTGGTGAGGTTCATAATGAGATGTGGTTATTGGTTAGAAGTTATTGGGGTAGAGGCTGCGGCTGGAGGTTGGTTTGTTCCCAGCGCAGGCATTCAGTTCGGGATGTGTGGGAGAAGAGCAGTTGGCCGGTCGCGGCGTCATGCACGTCCCACTTTTGGGTGGAGTCGTTGAAGCGAATATCCGTGGCCCGGACGACGTGGAGTCGCCCGAGCGCACGGAGATCGATCGCTTCGGTGTATAGGCAGCCGATGTGGCCGCCCGGATCGAAGCGGAGGGTGGATTTCATCCCTGGCCTCCGAGTTGTTGTTGGTTGTTCTGGCGATTGTTTTGTCTCCAGAAGTCGGGCTTGCTGGTGCGCTCCCTAGGCTTTCCGAGTGCGTCCTCGATAGCTTTGGTCGCGGCCTCGCAGCCTTTACCTTGGAAGCCTTCGGCCTCGACTGTGATTTCCCCACTTGGGGAAACGCGGACGTGGATGCGGCGGCTCATAGCGAACCTCCTTCCAGTGTAAGCAGGACGCTGCCGTCTTGCTCTTGTTTACGGAGCACGCGCAGTCCGCGGGTGCGGGCTTCGCGCATGGTTTTATGAATGCCGTAGGATTGCAGCAGGCGACCGTAGCCGGTGCCGACTTCCTTGGCGACGTGGCCGTCCCACCAGTCGGTGGTGAGGCCGTAGCTGCCGGGGTTCTCCTTGTCCGGCTCGACCGCGATGTCATACGGGCCTGTCAGCTTAATGATGTGCGGTGCGGGTCGGGTGATGCCAGCGTAGCCCCGGCACTTGGTATCGGCCAGGAGCTGGAGGCCGAGTTCGACGGATGCGTCGCGCAAGGCTTCGAGATCCCGGATCTGGGTCTGGATTGTTGTGAAGTGAGACATGGTTCTTTGTTTTGTTAATTGTTGTTTGGGGTTGTTGGAGAAACGCGAAAGGCGGCTCGTCCGGTATGGAGGAGCCGCCTTTCGTGCGATTGGTCAGGGGTATGTGTGATGGGAGTGGGCTTGGTAGGGGAGGGGTAATGTTGGGAGTTTTTGTTGTTTTGGTGGTGGTTGAAAAATCAGGCGTGTGAGGGCGAAGTCGGCGTGATGGGTGGGTTGTCAGCTTGCTGGGAGAAAAGGTTCGTGTCAGTCAACGGACACGAAAAAGCCCGCCGGGTTTGTGGCCAGGCGGGCTGTCATTAGGTGGGTTGATGTCTTCAGCTTTCACCTGCGGCATCCAGACATGAGGACACCAGATTGGGGCCGAGGAAATAACCTCCTTGGATCATACCATAGAGGCAGGGTTTGACCGCTTGAATCAAATCACGGCGTTTGGCTTCCACCAGCAGTCCGGCGGTGCCTTTAACGTTGATGCCGTAGATGTGTGCGGCAATACGACGGGCTTTCTTTTCATCAAGCACCACGGCGGATACTCCGAGTTCAAGTGCCGTGGCGATCACCGCGGCCTCTCCGGAATCGAGTTCCGTGTGTAGCAGAGGATCTGGTTTGCCATGGCATTGATGGATGCGCGCCAGTTCCAGGGCTTTGATGAGTTGGCTGCGATCCGGGGATTCCTTGACTAGCAATTCAACTCGCACTTCCTCAGGCACGATGACTTCGGGAAATAACCTGAATGGTAGCCAAGCCAGATTCACGCGGGCCAAACCAATTAGTGGGCCTGCGTTGCAGACCACGGGCGCTTCGAAAATTGGGTTCATGAGAATTCTGCGGATAATTCCTCATCCGATAGCTCTGCGACTGGTATCCCGCTTTTGCCTGCTTCAAACAGAAAGGCCACACGCGACAGTCCGCACATGGCAGCGGCTTGTCCCGAAGTGAGTTCTTCGAGTTCGAAAAATTTCAGAGCCAGAAGCAGGCGGCTGCGTTTTTCCAGAGATGCGAAATCCTTGGAATGGAGCAGCAGGGAGCTGGGAACTGGTATTGCGACCGTAGCGGACATGGCAGAAATTTGGCAGAAATTTTGGATGAAACAAGCACGCAAACTCCGCCGGATGTAAAGTCCAGCGGAGTTTGGGTTAATGTTTCAGCCTACAGCTGCGAGCCTACGTGTGCCCATCTGCCCGAAACGGGAGATGACTTCACGTGCGTCGCTGCGGGCGAGTTGCACGGCGTTTTCGCGGAGGCGGCTGAGGCCGTCGGTGAGCGAGGCCATGGCTCCGGGCTGATTGCGGTATTCCTCGGCGCTGCGGCTGAGGAGATCGCGCCGGAATCGTTCGAGCGTCTGCTCTAACTGCTGGTCACCGGCGAAGTTCAACGTGCGGAAGCTGTCGATGAACGTCGTGAGGCGATTGAGCGTCCGTTGGTGGACGCCGTTTTCAGATCCGTCGATGGTAGCCAAAACCTCTCCGGCGAGGCGTGCGGTTTCCTCGCGCAACGATGCGACGCTCTCGCGGATGAATCCGTCGAGGTCGTTCTGCATGCGGCGTGTGGCATCTTCTGCGATCCGGCGGCGGTCTTCCACGGCTTCAAATTCAGCGACGCCTTCTACAACTTCCAAGCGGATGCTATCGGGAGCAGCGATTTGGAATAGCCGGGTCTCGAACGCAAAGCGCTTGGCGATTTCCCCGGCGGGCGGGAATGATTGCTCGATGGTAGCGATCAAACGCTCTGCGCTGCCGTTCATGTGCTGAGCGGCTTCTCGCCATTCGGCCAACGCGTTTTCACGCAATGGCGAATAGCCGGCGACAAAGTCGAGTGTCGCTTCACGGAACTCGTCGCGCAGCTTGTCTAGGGTGTCGGTCAAGTCACCGAGACGTGGGTTGGGAACGAAGCGCCCGATGCCACCCAGGAACGGGAAGCTGGCACTTTCGACAGATGCTTGCACGCGTGATTCAATCAGGGCGAATGCCTGGAGTGCGTCGCGCGGGATGAGCCGCTTGTGTCCGAGTTGGATGAGCCTTTCGGATACGTGTGCGGGATCGAGACCGAGGTCTTCGGGGCTGAGCTTCTTGCAACCGCGCCAGTAACGGACGGAGGTTGCGACAAGGACGCCCCGGCGGCACACGGCGTCGAGGAGGTGGGTGTTGTTATTTGGATTCATGATGATTCAATTTTAGTTTGGTTGTTGGTTTATGTTTACATGGGAAAAGGAAACGCCCGCCGCGATCACAGGGACCGAGGCGGGCGTAGGTTGGATACATGGTGCTTTATGCCGCGTGCTTTCGATGGATATCCTCCACCGTCATGCCCGGCAGCCAGGCCTTGCACTCGTTTTTGAACTGGCACCACGAGCAGTGCATCGCGGGCTGTGGGTGGAAGCGGTCTTCGGCGATGCCTTGGACGGCAGTCTCCAGCAAGGCCACAACCCGCCGCTTGCGGTGTGCGTCGGCCGGTGGGGATTTCACCCGGATGACCTGCGGGGTCTTGGTCTTCACCAAGAACACTAGGTCCAACGAAGGCGGTGTCTCGCCGGTGGCGGCCTCCATCAGCAGCTGGTAACTGACGAGCTGGATCTCATGGTCAAACGCCGCGTTAGCCGAATCCGGTTTGGCGGCGGCGGACTTGAAATCGACCGGCGTGAAATTGCCTTCTACTAAGTCCATGGCACCTGTCAGCGGAACTGATAGCCCGGGGATGTTTTCCTTGAGCATCACCTCCACCGCACGCGGCTTTTCCTTCATCGCCTCCGGGGAGTCGAGGTAGGCGGCGACCACGCGCAGGCCGTCTTGGCGGGCTTTCTCACGTTCGGCCTCATCGTCGAAGTTGACCGGTCCCTCGTCTCGTTCGAGACGGTGGAAGGCAAGTTCGTAGGCGTTGGCCACGGCCTCTACCGAGTCGTCGCCACCCCGCCAGCGTGCGAGGTGGAACGATTGCAGAGCGGCATGCACCGCCTTGCCGAGGTGCAGAGCGACGGGTGTGGCTTTCCGAATACAGGCCACTCGCTCGAAGTAGAACTTGAGCGAGCAGCCGAGGTAGGCTTTAGCCGCCGAAGGGCTGATGTGCTGAGGTAGGGTTTGTGCCCAAGGTGTCAGTCCGGTGGTGAACGGCGCTTCATGTGGATTTAGGGTAGCGATCATGCGGCGTTCCTTTCATTGCGGTTACCTCGGTTGCTGTTGTAAGCAGAACCGCTGCGCCGCTCACGCTGGCCTGCGCCGTATGTATCGAGCAGCTCGTCGATAAGACCTGAGGCTTCCACTTTGTTGAGGATGCGCACGCCTTTGCCGAAGCCGTCGCCAAGTGGCGTGACGTCCACGAGGGGTGATGCTGCATCTTCGGTGCATGAAACGCAGGTGAGAGCGCACATGATGATCGGCAGGATGAGCAGAGACTTGGAGACGTGGTGTTGAGAGGAGCAGCGCTTGGCTGCGAGTTGGTATGAGGCGATGGTGGGTATCATTGGTTTGGTGTGTGGTTCGGGTGTAAACGAAGAAGCCCGCCACGGAATGAACCGGGCGGGCTGCTGTTAGGATTTGGGTGATGTTAGGCGGAGTGCCTTAGCAAATCATTATGACACGGCGGGGCCGGGAATTGCGCCGGTTACAACCGCAAGCCAGCGATCAACCAAAAGGATAGGCGGGGGAGATTCCGAGGGTTTTTCTTTTTCTGGACGGCGGGATGGTATTCTGTGAGCCGTATGCAATGAAACCGCCCAAGGCCATACTTCCGGAATACCTGACGACCCTTTTCATTCCTAAAACCCAGGAGGACGAGGTTCCGCATTGGCCCGCCGAGTTCTGGATCATCACCGCCTGCAATCCGTATTCGGCCGGAGATCGTGATGGTGACGAGGTTGCGACGAAGCGTCTGCGCCGGGAATTGAGCCAGTTGGGATGCTGGAAGCTATGGCTCACAGCCGTGTCTCCGGATTGGGCGCACTCGGAAAAATCCTTCGCAGTGAGTGGCCTAAGCCGGGAGGACGTGCTCGCCCTCGGCTTGAAATACGGCCAGAACGCGGTGTTTCACGTGGTGAAGGATCGCCTTAGTGTCGTCGCCTGTGAAGACGGACAAGAGGTGGCGGCGGGTGCTTTTCGCGAGCGATTACGCACCACTGTGGATCGCCCAGCATTTCGGATCTACGTCGTACGCCTTTCCAACGAGGTGCTTCAGGTGAAGCGCTTCCGCGATGCCAATCCCGGCTACAAGTCAGGGAAGCCCTGCTATTACGTCGGAATGACCGGACGAACGCCGGACGAACGTTTTGCTCAGCATCTCGATGGCTACAAGTCCTGCACCTTGGTCAGGAAATACGGCCAACACCTCGCCAGGAAGAAGTTTGAGGGGATTCCCTTGCTATGTCACGCCGACGCCGTGCGGATGGAGGTGAACCATGCAGAGGCGCTCAGGGCACAAGGCTGTGCGGTCTGGCAGAAATGATGAGGCCCACGGCCTGTGCTGCGCTGCGTCCAGGGCTATCGGGGCGTGCCGTTTGGTGGAGTCGGCACACGCACCGGACTCTGACACTTCCCACTGCCTGAGCTACTGCTAACTAGGCGACCTGAAGCATCACGTCGCGTGGTGGTCATGGTGCTAGTGCCTTGGGTGCTTTCGGTGCCTGTCAACCGCCCTGATGCGTCGCGATACTGGGTGCGGCTGCCACTCCCCGAAAAATTGTTCGAGGTGGCACTACCCGTCGTGCGCCCGTTGGCATCCCGGTATGTAGTGCGGGACGAGCCGGATGAGCTGCCCTGCGTGGTCGCCGATCCTGTCGCCCTTCCGTGCGCATCGCGAAAAGTGGTTTGCCCACCTCCTCCCGCGCTTACCTGGGTTGTAGCAGTTCCGATTACCCGTCCGGAAGCATCGCGGATCACCGCTCGCTCCGTGCTGCCCGCCTGCTTTTGGCGCTCGATGGTCTGAACCACCCGCCCCGAAGCGTCACGAACCACCTCCCGGCAGGTCTGTGAGCGTGAAATTGTGGAGAGAACGAATAACAACAGGGCAGGGAGCAGGATGGCCTTCATGCAGGGATGGACGGGCGGGGAGGGGATTTATTCGATTTTGAGAAGAAATAAGCAGCCTTCGATTCAACTCCATCTTCGGCTTTCGCTTGGACGACAAAGGTAGCCACACCAGCCGCACGATGATACTGGCGGAACTAAGTGCTCTTCTGGCCGATTAACCTTGAGGGAACCCCCACTTATTTGGTGAACTGCGCCAGAAGTAGAATTTCAGATTTTCCGCATAAATCGCATTTTTTTACAGCCTGCCCCCGTAGATGTCCCACCCCACCTGCTAAAGCTGGCCGTAAGAACCGCAATCTCCGTAACTTCCCATGGGCCTTATCTACCGCAAATCTATCAATCTAGGACCGTTCAGGGTGAACCTGAGTGGCTCTGGCATCGGCTATTCCGTGGGTGGGCGGGGCTTCCGGGTTGGCAAAAGCTCACGCGGCCGGAACTACACGGCTTTCAGCATCCCCGGCACCGGCGTGGGCTACCGCAGTAGTAGCAAAGATAGCGGCAAAGGCTGTGGCTGCCTCGTTCTCATCACGGCCATTCCGGCCTCACTCGCATTGTCTCACTGGATCTTCACCTCACTGACATGAACCTCACCTGGAAACGCACCCTCCGCACACCCTCGTCCGAACGATTTCTCGCCCAGCGCGGCGGGGATGATGTTGCGGCGGTGGACCTCCACTACCTCACCAATGGCACGATTGCCGGCACGGTCATCATCCTCAAAGGCTCCGGTCTCGATGAATCGAACATCCAGCCCCTTCTCTCCGCCCTCGACGACGAGTTCCTGCCCGATGTAGACCTTGAGCACGGCAACCTCACCTACACCGTCGTCCTCGGCGAAGTGCTGGGAAACTGGGAGGCGGAAAAACCCTAGATGGGGGCTGGATGATTCCGCCCGTCAACCAATGCCTATGGAAAATCAATCTCAGCCGTTTGGAAAAAAACCGGCCTCTGCGATCCCTCCGACTTCCTCATCCTCCACGCCCACCGATCTTCCACTTCATAGCCGTCAGCCGCGCCCGGCAGTTGCTGGCGGTGGTCGAAAATGGCGCATTTTGTCCTAACCGCTTACCACCTACAAACCATGGAAACATTTGCCCCCGGCGATCGTGTTGTCGCCATCAATACCGACTTATCAGCCCCGATCTGCCGAATGGAATCCTTGCCGGATGCGTACTCCTTTCCCGACGGGCCGCTGAATGAAAAAACCGTCTACCACGTGGAAAAAGTCAGGTCGGCAGCGGATGGACATCAGGGACTCTTCATCACGGGTATCAGGGTCTTTGTTGGAAAACACCACGTGCCCTGGGATAGCAGCCGTTTCCGCAAGGTGGATTTCCTTTCAGGCCATGCTGCCAACAAACGCCGTCGCAAAGAACCGTCCGCCAGCCCCAAAATCCGGAAACTCGTTACCACCTGAAATAAAGCCCATCGGCAAGCGAACTACTAATGCCATCCATTCCTGACGTTTCCACTTCTCACCCTGCCGGATTTCCAGCAGATTTTTGGGTCGTGTAATTTCTCACTCCAAATTCCCCTTTTCATGAGCCTCCGCATTCTCCACACCGCCGATAACCACATCGGCCTTTCCTTCAACCATTATCCGGAACCCGCCAAGGGTCGCCTGATCGAAGAACGCTTCGCCTCGCTGGAACGAATGGTCACTATCGCCAACGAGCGCGCCGCACACTTCATCGTGGTTGCGGGCGATCTCTTCGACAAAACCACCGTCACCAAGGCTCAGGTCGAGGGGGCGGTGAAAATCCTCGGCAAATTCGAGGGCGAAGCCGTTCTCGTCCTGGCTGGGAACCACGACTTCTGCGAGGGGGCGGATAGCAAACTCTGGAAGCAGTTCCGCACCGCGGCGGAAGGCAGCCGCGTGATCGCCCTTACCGAACCGGGAAGCACGGACTTCGAAAGCGACGACTACCGGGTTCGCTTCCACGCGTGCCCATGCCCGAGCAAGCACGGCAAAGAGCATACCATCGGCTGGGTGGCCACTGAGGAAAAGCCAGCGGACATGCTCCACATCGGCATCGCCCACGGCAATGTCGAGGGACTCGGACTCGATGCCGACCAACGCTATTTCAACATGGCCGACAGCGATTTCCGAAACGCCGGCCTGCACACATGGCTGCTCGGCCACATCCATGTTCCCGCCCCCGCACCCGGCACCACCGGCAAGCCGCTTTATTTCATGCCCGGCATCCACACTCCGGACTCCGTGAAGTGCAACCACCCGGGTCATGCTTGGTGGATCGAAATGGACGCCGACGGCACCAGTCGCCACGAGCAACTCACGACCGGCGCGATCCGCTTCGTGCGCCTGCACCCCGATCTGCATCATTCCGACGACATCCTCAAATTGCGCTCCACCTGCGAATCCCTGGACGCACCCAACACCATCCTCGACCTCCAGTTGAGCGGCCGCCTGCGTGAAGAGGAAATCGCCCGACTCAATGCCATGCTCGGCGAGATCAGCCCCGGGTTCCTGAATTTCTCGCAGGAACGCACCATAGCCCCCGTGCTTGATGCCTCCACCATTTCCCAGCGATTCCCCGAAGGCACCCTGCCTGGGGCGCTGCTGCACGCCTTGCTGACAGACGATTCCCACCCAGGCGATGCCCAGACGGCGCTGGACATCATCGAATCCCTCCAGAAACCATGAAACTTCTCTCCATTCGCCTCCATCCCTTCGGCGGCACCGCCAACCGCACATGCACGCTCCAAGACGGCATCAACGTATTGGAAGGCCCTAACGAGTTTGGTAAAAGCACCCTGAGCAACGCCCTCTGGCATGCGCTCTTCACACTCACCAACCTGCCCCCCGCCGCTTTGCGGAACACCATGGGCCGCTGGTATCCCAAGCCCGGCGGCGATCATGTTCGCGTGACTCTGGAATTCGAGGCCAACGGCCAAGTCTGGACGCTCCAAAAAGCCTGGGGTGCCGGAGCCGCCTCCAGCCTCCAGGCGGAGGGTGCCGCCGGCATCGCCGATCCCGCCAAAGTCCAGGCCGAACTCGCCACCTTGCTCCGCCGTAATGAAGCCACCTGGCAGCACGTGTTGTTCACCAGCCAGGCGCAACTTGCCGCCACCATGGAGCAACTGCGCGCCAGCTCCGGCAAGATCGACGAAGTCCAATCCCTGCTCGCCGGCCCGGCCGCCATTCCCGGCGACATCCCACCCGACAGACTCTCCGCCGCCCTCGCCGCCCGCGTCACTCAGCACTTCGGCCGTTGGGACATCGGCTCCCATGGCCCGGAGAAAGGCCGCGGCATCGATAATCCTTTTTCAAACGGCAAAGGCCCGATTGTCGAAGCCTATTACACTATGGAAACCGTCCGCCGCAAATTGAAGGACGTCATCCAGCACGAAGAATCGGTGGACAGGATCAACGCGCAGATCGTCAGCCTCGTCAGCGAAATGTCCGTTGACGCGGAATTCGTCCTCACCGGCCACAGTCTTAGCGCCGGTTTAGCAAAACGCGCCGGGCTTGACGAGCGCTGCCAACGCCTTACTGGCGAACTGCGCCTCCTCAAAGAAGTCATGGTCGCCTGGCCGGGTGCCGCACAAGTGATCCAAGGCAAGGAAACCGAACTCGCCGGCATCATCAAAGACCTCGAATCCCTGGAGGCCGAACTTCTGAACGCCAGAAAGCGCAACCAGGCCGAACAAACGCGGGTGGCGCACGGACTCCTCACCAAAGCCAAGGAAGAGTGGCAACGTGCCGCCAATCAACTCTCCGAATCTAAAGCCGTGCCCCCGGAACTGCTCGTGGAGATCGGAAAACTCGAAAAGGAAATCGAACGCCTGCGCATCCAGATCGCCGCCCAAAAGCTCACCGCGAAGCTGGAGAGCGCCGCCTCCATTTCCGTGAAAATTCAGCGAGGCACTGGCGAACCAGAAACCGTCACCCTCACTCCATCCGCAACATGGGAAGACCAGGCCGATGGCATCTTCCGCATGGAGTATCAGGATCTGAAACTCAGCGTCGAAAGCGGCATCGGCGATGTGAACGCGCTTTTCACCGCTCTCGATTCCGCCCGCCACCACCACACGGAACTCCTCAAAACCATCGGCCATGAAAGTCTCGCGGCCGCGCAGCTCGCGGACAACGAACATCAGAAACTCATCGCCGGGGAAAAGACCAAAAAAGGACTCCACCAAGCCGCTTTGCAGGGACGCAGCGAGCAGGAATGGACAGCCGATATGACCGCCTTGGCCGACCTCCCGGAAACCCGCTCTGTCGAAGTCCTGGAAAAAGAGAAAACCGCACGCCTTGGCCGCAGGGCGGCGCTTGATCTTGAGATCCGGCAGGAGCGCGAAAAGATCACGAAGTGGACCACGGATCATGTGGATCTCGATACGCTCACCGACAAAATCCTCAGCAAAACAGCCGAAGATAAACAGGCGAGACAAGACCTCGCCGGCCTTCCCGCTTTACCCGATGGATTTGTCTCCATCCCCGAATACCTCGAACTGCTCCGCATAAAAGAAGCGGCTCGCGAACAGCGCGAACAAAACCTGGGCACCCTGAAACTCGAACAAGCCGCTCTCACCGGAGCCTCCCCCGCAAACACCGCCGAAGAACTCAGTGCCGATCTGGAAATCAAACAGCGCGAGTTCGTTCGCCAGCAATCCGAAGGCCATGCCCTCTTACGCATCCAATCCAAATTGCAAACCGTCATCGCCGAGCGCGGCATCGACGATCCCATGCAGGGTCTCGCCACCGCCGTATCAAGCCACTTCAACAAGCTCACCGCAGGACGCTACCAAGAAGTCACCCTGGACGGATCTACACCCGTTAGTGTCAGCGGTGATCTAAAGCTCGATACCTCCCTCCTCTCCCAAGGAACCCTCGGATCGCTCGCCCTAGCCACCCGCCTCGCCCTCTCCGAACTCTACCTCAAGGACATGGACGGCTTCTTCCTCCTCGACGACCCCTTCACCGACATGGACACCACCCGCCGCGCCGCCGCCATCCAGGCCATCGGAACCTTCGCGGAAAACCACCAAGTCCTCTTCTTCACCTGCCACCCGGAACACGCCGAAGAATTGCAGAGCATCGTTGGGGCGAAAAACCTTCAGGTGACGACATGAATCCTGATACGGATTTCAACCTTGATTTGTTGAAAAAAACGAGCATTATTTTCAACATGAAAGCGACTCAAACCCCAATCTCCCAAGGCCAGGTCATCCTTCGCCGCTTGGCGAAGATGGGCCGTGGCTGGGCCTTCACGCCACACGACTTTGCCGATCTGGGTGATCCTCGCGCCGTAGGAGTGACGCTTGGTCGTCTCGTTCGCGACGGGAAAATCCGCCGCATCTCCCGCGGCATCTACGACTGCCCTCACGATCATCCCTTGCTCGGGAAAACGGGAGCCACCTCGGATGACGTCGTCGCGGCGGTCGCCCGGGGCCGCCATCTCCGGCTCTTGCCATCACCCCAGGTGGCCGCCAACCAGCTTGGTCTCAGCACCCAGGTGCCGGCCCGTTTGATTTACCAATCGGATGGTGCGCCGACTACTTTGAGCTTGGGCAATCGCCAGATCGTATTCCGGCGGAATACGGGCCGGAACCTCGCGCTGGCGGGTCGCGCCAGTGGCTTGGTCGCACAGGCTTTGCGGGATTTTGGCAAGGGGAATGTCGCCCCGGACACCATCCGTCACCTCCGCCGCCGCCTGGATGCGGATGCCCGCAAACAACTCGTCGCGGACATTGCCCTGGTGCCCGCTTGGATGCGTCCCATTTTTACTGAAATCGCCCGTGATGATGACTGAGGACAAATACCTGTCATTGAGTTCCCGCGAACGATTCGAGCTTCTCGACCACGCCTCGCAGGAGCGCGGCCTCGCGCCCTCGATTCTGGAAAAGGACTACTGGGTCTGCAAAACCCTCGACGCGCTGTTCTCCCTCCCCGATCTGGGGGATCACCTCGTTTTCAAGGGCGGCACCTCGCTTTCTAAGGTCTATCGCCTCATCGACCGCTTTTCCGAGGATGTGGACGTTTCCTTCCACCGCGAGTTCCTCGGCTTCGGTGACGAACACGATCCGGAGGCCGCGACCGGCAAGGAGCAGGCTCGCCGGATCGATGCCCTCCAGCAGGCTTGCAAGGACTGCATCCGGGAAAGCTTGCTCCCCGCCCTCCGCGCGGAAATGGCGACCCGCCTCGGCGGCGGCGAAGGCTGGTCCATGGAAATCGACGCTCAGGATGCGCAGACCATCCTCTTCCATTTCCCCCAGGCCGGAGCCCCGTCCCTGGCCTACATTGCGCCCTCCGTCCGGATCGAGCTGGGGGCGCGCTCCGATCACTGGCCCAAGGAACGACAAGAAATTCTCTCCTATCTCAGCGAAACCCTCAGCCGTCCCATCGGCGGTGCGACCGTCCAATCCCTCGCTGCCGAACGCACCTTCTGGGAAAAAGCGACCCTGCTTCACGCTGAGGCCCACCGCGACCCCGCGAAACCCATGCCCGCCCGTTACGCCCGGCACTATCACGACCTCGCCCGCATGGCTACGGAACCGGTGGCCACGCGGGCGCTAGGGGACGCCGACCTGAGAAAACGTGTCGTCGCCCACAAGTCGGTCTATTTCCGGTCCGGTTGGGCCCGTTACAATCTGGCGGAGCCCGCCACGTTCCAACTGCTTCCGCCCGCAGCCCGTTTGCCGGAACTCGAGGCCGACCACCGGGCCATGACACAGATGTTCTTCACCACCCCGCCTCCCATCTCCGAAGTGCTTGAAACTCTCGCCATCCTCCAGGAGCGCATCCGCCAACTTCCGTGAAACCGCCCAAACTTCATTCCTCTAACCCATCACCAACCTCCGACCTCAAGGGCATGGACGGCTTCTTCCTCCTCGACGACCCCTTCACCGACATGGACACCGCCCGCCGCGCCGATGCTCAGAGGTTTGCGAAGCTCGCACCGCAGTAACGAGGGAAGGGTGGCTTCTACCCCGCGCTAGGTAGTTTTTATCAACATAGAAGGTTGATTTTTATTCCGGCGCCTAGTTCGTTGAGACAGTATTGGAGGCATGCAATGCCGGCGAGACTGTCTGCGATAACGTAGTTGGAGTCGGAACCGGGGTGATCGCCCTCTACAAAAGCAACCCAACCCAACTGCTCGTCTCCGCATCGCTCGCCGTCGTCCAAAGGCAAATGGACGAGGTGGTGAAATGCACGCGCCTCGGTGCTATAATCCCTCTCCTGCCAATACTCCAGCTCACCAGCGGTGATCGGGGCATTCAGTTTTTCCCGTATCGATCGTAAGGTCGAATCCATTTCCTGATCATTGCGTTCACCTTCTCCACCGAACTCGATCAGGTATTCGCGTAGCGACTTATCATCGGAGGGATCGTAGCCCTGATTTTCGATGAATACTGCAAGCGTTGGAGGCTCGACGGGGTCATAAGGATTCCCGTAATGAAGCACATAGCCGTCCCATCGTTCGATGGTATAAAATTCAATGTCCTCCGAACCTTTGCGGCCGAGGTCGAGGTAACGCTCTCTGTCGATGCAGGTATCTTTGATTCGATCACCAACGTCATCGGGTATCACGCAGGTTCCGGCGGTTGGCCCATCAAAATAAAAGTAATAGCGGTCATACATTAGTGGGAGATTTCAGTGGATAGCACAGACGAATTCAATCCTTCAGATACGGGCCGCCCCGTAATGGAGGCGTTTTCAACTTTCAAGAACATCGACTAGTTGTGGTGACGCGGCAATGCCGAACGACTGGAGGATCAGCCCATCATCCGTCCAATCTCGGACGCGCTGTTGGATTCCATTGTGTGTGATCCCGATGCCGATCTGGTTGAGGAAGCAGCGGAGGTCATGGGCGAGGGTGAGAACTTTTTGTGGTTCGCGGGTGGCGATGTGGATCAGAAGTGTTTCCTCGAAGCGGGATTGGAAGCAGCCCTCTGCGCGCTGGATGGTGAAGCCGGGAAACAAGGCTCCGACCCGGGTGCAGATACCCGCGTATTCCAGCGGATCGATTTTTCCGCGACCGCCGGGAGATCCGACGGAGAGCGTGAAGTGACGCACATCGCGCGGATCGAGGATGCGGCTGAACGGATTTTCTAGAGATTCATGGCTGCCGGATTCGCAGTCCACGAGGTCGATGCGGCCGGTGGTGAAATGAAACACAGCCTCCTGGCTGTAGCGCCTGCCGATTTCCAATGCAGTGGCCTCGTCGCACGGGAAACCCCAGCCCGGCTCGGCGTGGGAGCTATCCGGTGAGCGCCCGATCACGCGGAAGGGAACGAGGCCGAGGCTTACGATCTCTTCGCGCAGGTTGGAATCGGCGGAGATATTGTCTCCGGCATCGGCCGTATTCCCGTCTGGATTGTAGGCGGTGATGACCCAGAAATCGGCCGGCTTCTCGGTAGGGATGTATTCAAAGACAGGCTTGTGGTAGGCGGGATTCATGCTGTTTTTTGTTAGATGTGCGATGTTGGTGCCGCTGGCGGATTTTACCAGTAGCGGGGGATGCTTGTGAAGTGGTTGATTCCGACGCGCGTGAAGCCCTCCAGGGAATCAGGGATCCGTGCGTTTCCTTGAGGATAGAACAGGAGATCGATCCCGAAATAGGCCACATGGAGTGTTCCGCCTGTGTGTGGTGTGGTTTGGACGACAGCTCCAAATGGGCCGCCCGGACGGAAGGTGGGACGTGCGAGTTTCTTCGCGCCGTAGGCGGCCTGATGGATGGCGGATTTCCCGCAGGTGGGATCGAGTTCGATACGATGGTTGCCCGCGTAGAATTCAAACTCGGCCTCCTCGCTCGGGCGGTAAGCGCAGACCGGGATGGTCACATACGTAGGCTTGTCCTGACCGTCGCCAAGGAAGCCCTGATTTTCACCATAGTGATCGATCTCATATCGGGTGGCTTGGAACAGGTCTGGAGTCACGCAGCCAAGGCCATTCACCTGATAGATACGGCCCCTTGCGCCTTTGTTGTAAAAAAGCAGGAAGGGTGATTGTTTGGCGAATGGGTTGATGCGTTGGAAGTCGGAGTGGATTTCAAGTTTCATGGTAGTGTTTTCTTTCGTTTTGGGATGCTTTTTATCGCTGGGGGTGGTCAGGCTGAAGATTGGATGTTCCTTTCTATCGCGCTGAGGAAATGACGATGCGAGTTTGGCGGTTTTGGATGCAGCGGCCTGACTGAATGGAGTCGCGCCGTCTTCGGGCGACCGGGAGATCATCCGTCTTGAGGTTCACTCGGACTCGCTCGGCGGTGCCGTCAGGCAGGTGAACGGTGCCGTGGAACCACCATGTGCCGTGGTTGTTCCAGAGGTGATGGTTTGCTCCGGCCGTTTTCTGGCGGCGGGAGAGGGTCGGTGTGGTGATGGTGGTCATGGTGATGTCGTGGTTGTTGAATTCACGACATCGCGATGCGCGGAAACAGAAAGCCCGTGCCGATGACATCGGTACGGGCGAATACAATTATCCAAGGAGACGTTTTTCCGGCAGGCTGACTTGTTCCATGCCGGCACATGCGGGATTTCTCCCGTGGGCACCGTTAATATCTCGAATCGGTTGCTAGTCCGTGGTTGCCCACAGACAATCGCGATGTCGGGGAGAACCTGCCAAACCGATGAGTCGAAGTCAATCCATTAGCCCTGCGGCGGTTGTCATAAGACGGGATCCGATATTTCAAGTGGAGCGAATATCAGACGAAGACATGTGCCTTGTTTTGCAGGTCGGCGATGATGCCGTCCCTGCGGCCGCGAACTTTTTCGAGGTCGGCGGTTTTCAGGGAAATGCGCTTACGCTCCGATGCGCTGTCGGGGCGACTGATGGTGAAATACATCCACCAGCGACCGTTGTTGTTCCAGAGGTGGTGGTTGGGGTTGGTTCATTGTGAGTATGTCGGATTGATTTCATGCGCCCCGGAATACCTCCCACATCCGCACCATGGCGAACGTGTCGAGTTTGCAGTAGGCGAGGAGTTGTTGTCCGATCTCGGCCTTGCGTTCCGGTGTGATTTCGGGAGCCATGGCCTCTAGGTAGGCGGTCTGTGCCATCATCCCATCCTGGACGCCGTCTAGGGTATCGTAGGCGAGGTCGGGGCAGAGCGCGGGCAGAACGGCCTTGATGCTCCAGCTGCCGTGTTGGTCGGGGTGGTAGTAGCGGTTTCTTGCGATCGGTAGCAGATCGACCACGCGGTCGACTATGGCAAGCAGGCCGGAGCTGAGGTCAGGGAAACGCTCGGCAAGCCCCCGCATGATTCCGTTCTCGAATCCTGCGTTGTAAACGAAGACCGGACCGTTCGTGCCGCAGTATTCGATCAACGTCTGGGCGAAGGCTTCGCCGGGATCGTTTCCTGATATGTCGAGGAACTCCTTGTGTTCCATCTCTCCATCCGTCGCAACAATGTGGAGGCTGAACTGGAAGGGAAGCTGTTGGTAGGGGCGGGTGCCTTTCCAGATGGGGACGCCGAATGCCATGGTCTCGAAGTCGAGGAAATAGGCGGTGCCCGTGTGCAGGGCGAGGTCGGCGGCTGCTCCCTCGGCGTCGAACCATACCTTGCCGGAAAGGGACTGACTCTTGATCAGCCGGTTGACGGGGGAGAGATGCTCATCCGGCACGTCGCGCACGTCTTTGTATCCAAGGGCTTCAAGCTCTTCTCGCTTTTTCGCACCGAGACGGTTGAAGGAACTTAGGGGGAAAACGATGGTGGGCTTGTTCCGATCGCAGTGATGGAGGAAAGGGCAACCAAATGGATTGGAGCACTGCGGCCCGGTCTCGATCTCCGGCTCGTCCTTGAGTGCGGCGACCTCCTGTGCCTCGGCAATCCAAGTGGCGACCTCGCCCGCCTTGGCGCGGACTTCCTCGGTTAGGTCAACCGCTTTGAGCAGTCCCCGGTAGTCACCGCCGCCGGGATAGATGAAAGAGGTGTCGACGTGGGCAAGCGAAGCGCTGGCTAAGTCGATGCCGGCCTTCGTGGCGATGTAGGTCTGCACGGCCAAGTCCTCGCGGTGATAGTCTTTGACTCCGGTGGAAGATTTCACCTCCAGCATGTGCCAGCGGAGTCCATTGGCTCCGGGTTCGGGCAACATGACATCAGCGAGTGCGAGGGCACCCTCGATACGGATCGCAGCCTCGAAGAGCGGAGCCGCTGTGCCGGACAACCAGGCACTGGTTTCGCTATAGGCAGCGTCCCAACCGCTCTCGTTGACGTCGATCAGTTTCCCGTTCCCCTCTGTGTCGTAGATATGGCGTGCGACATCACCAACCTGGTTGCCGATTGCGAAGACCATTTCGCTGGCGGAGTCGTCGCGGAGTTCGGGGCGGTGGAGTTCCAGCCAAAGGCGCTTGGGACACTGGCGGAAAGCGATGATTTTTGATTTGGATAGGTTGCGCATGGGTGATGGTATTTGCCTGTGATTCGGTTCCGTCGTCGATTCAACAGCGAGTTCTATTCTGTTCGGAGCATTTGTCGAGTTAGGTAGGCGTGGATTTGATTTCAGTCCTCGGCGGCCAGCAAAGCGGCCTTGGTGGCTCCGAGGATGTCGCTGGGCCAATCGGCGAAGTAGCGTTCGAAGCAGGCGGCCGCCTGTTCGCGGTCGCTGGCGCGATGCAGTGCCATGCCGCGCAGCCAGTCGTAGTAGGCGGGTTCCCCGGGGTGGTGCTTGCCAAGGATTTTCAGTGCCTCGATATCGTCTCCGGCCTCGATCAGGGAGTGTGTGTAGGCCGGGCTGATCCATTTCGCGCCGGGATAGCGACCGTTGCGGATACCACCTGCCTTTGCTGCACGGATGGCGGGCAGCCAGCGGCGGAGTTCCCGGTAAGCCATGCATTTCAAAGGTGCGTATGGACGACTCGGCAGGTCGCCCGGGTGGTCGCGTAGAAGCTGCAGCACGTCTTTCCAGCGCGCAAGACCTTGGGCCACGCGAAGCATGATCACGGGCGTGCGTTCGTCGGGTGGCACGGCCATTCCTTCGTCGAGGAAACCGTTCAGGTCGTGATGGGGAAGATCGTCCCAGTCGATTTCCAGTCCGCTCACGTCCTTCCAGGTGAGATGCTGTGGCATACGCAGAGGCATGAACCAGTCGAGATCCGCCGCCATTTTGAGCAACTCGACCAATCGCCTGTGAACCAGTGGTGCGTCGTCGGCCCGCACGGTCACATCGCAACCGATGCCAATGCGTCCGATCAGGCCGAGCTGATAGTCGATTCGGATCTGGAACGGTGTGTGTTCCAGTAGATTACCGAGCAGGATCACCGCCGACGGACAATCCGAGATGATGTAACCGGAGAGTAGGCTGAAGCGGAGCAACGTCCTTTCGTCGTCGATCGCTATGGGCAGAACGTGGACGAGCCTTTCGCCACGGAGCAGGCCGCGGACGCAAGGAGCTTCGCCGGGTTCAGGCTCGGACATGTCGAAGGACGGATCGTCATCGCTTGGTTCCGACTCCGCCATGAAGGCGGGGACGACGAGTTGCTGGAGGACTGCGGCAAGCGGCGAAGGCTCGGGCGGGGATTTGCGTTTGGTAGATTTCTTGGCCATGGGAAGCTGGGATGTCAGGTGTGTTTTGAAAAGCGGGATGGCAGGAGGCCCGGAACAGGTGCAATGAGCGGGGGCTATGTCCCCGACCCCTGCCAAATTATTCCCGCGCTCGGATTCAGCCGCGATGGTGGCGGCGCAGTGGTGCCTCGGAGGGATGATGGCCTTGGCCAAGACCGTCTGTGCCGAACAGGGCGAGATGGACGATGGTTTCATCGACCCGCAATGCGGCACCGTGACCCCAGCGGAAGCGCATCCGGTGGTCGCTGCCCAGTCCCGGGGTGGCGTGCATGGTATCCTCCGCTAGAGCCGCCTCGGCGAGGAAGCGGGAAGGGGCTTCGGGGTCGAGCGGCTTGTTGGATTTCCCCCCTTTGCGGATTAGGAAATCCATCGCGTGGCTTTCCACCAGACGCCTGTGGAGCTTGGCGTAGGCTTCCGGACGCGACAGCACGTCGATACCTTCAACCCGGTCGCCGATCACGGCCAGTAATCCGCATTGGCCATCGAGCAAGGGGATCTCGCGGGTGAAATCGTCGAGTTCCTTCTGGCGCTCGTTGTAGGCGTCCTTCATCGCGTGCGTTTGCGTCTTGCCGGAACTGTTGGCCGCCTTGTGAAGCGAATCGATCTCATCCCACACAGCGCCCTGATTGGACGCGTGGCTGGCATTGGCCTGGAGCGACATCGCCACATCCGCCGATTTGAGCTTGCGCAACTCGGCGTAGGCCAGGCTGCCGCTGCTGCCGAACTCTGCCGACGCATAAGACCAGCGGCCTTGTTCGGTGCAACTCACGGGCACATCGAGCGAAGTGCCCGCCGCGATCAGGATGGTGGTGTTGAGTATGCGGTTCTGCTTGGCTCCTTTCAGTTCTTCTCCGTCGAAGAGCAGCACATGGTGCGGGGTTTCGTTGACGACGCGCAGGTTCGGCACCGAGCCGCCCTCGCTGATTTCCGTAACTTTGAAGTCGGGTAAAGCCAGCGCCTCGACCAGCGTGATGTAAACCGGCTCGGGCCGGCAATCGGCGAACACCGGCCATAGGCCGAGACCGGTGTGGATCTTCGGATCACCTGTGCGTAGGCTGGCAAGCAGGGTGGCGATCGCGGGGTGGAGCGGGGACTTGGGCGATGTATCGGTAGGCGTGGTTTCAGTCATGAAAACACCTTACCAAAGGGGGTGGGACATCTACGGGGTCAGTCTAAAAAAAGGCGAAATAAATTTCCGTTTTTTGCGAGGCTTTCGGGTCATCCGCCAACCAGTCCGCTGCACGATTTCTGTGGGATGACTGCTTGGATTCCTCACCCCTTCTGCATGGCACGCACTTCCTTACGAACCATTTTCACCAACTCGGGTGGCGCGAGAACCTTGGCCTGGCTGCCGAAGCTCAGCACCCAGCGCATGACTTCCTCCAAGCGCCCCACTTCGAAGCGCACCTCCACCTTGTTGCCCCGGGCATCGAGAACCGTCACTTCCTGGGTAGGGTGCCATCGCCTCTCCTGCGCCAACCGGGCGGCGTAGTTCCGTAACTCCAGACGCACAATGTAGCGCGAATCGTCTCCCGCGACATTCCAGACTCCGAACGACTTGTTGAGGTAAGCCGTCCCATTGAAATCCGCCGGACGTTCGAACCGAGTTTGCAGAACCCGAACCCGCGACATGCGTGGCAGCGCGAAGGTTCTCAAAGCGTCCCGTTCGAGATCATGGGCAATGAGATACCACCCGCCCTCCACCTCGCCGAGGTGAAGCGGCCGCACCTTGCGGGGTTCCGCGCTTTTCCCTGCCAGCTTGTGATAGTTGAAGGTCGTCTCCGTCTGATCTAGAATCGCTTTGGCAAGCTGGCCGAAGGGTTTGATCTGGCTTGGATCCTGTTGCACGGACTTGTGGGAAAACGCCACGTCGAGATCAGACCACGTGAACTGAATCCGGCCCAGCATACTGCGGGTGATATTCGCGAAGGCGGTTCCGAGGGCATCGGCAAGGCGCGTGCCACGAACGCCCTGAAGTGCGGTGCGTGTGAAGAACAGCGTGGCCAGTTCCTCGGCGGAAATCTGGAACACCGGGAAATCCGCAACATCACCGTCGTAGCGGTAGCCGTGTAGTTCATCGCAATACACCACGGGTAGCCCAAGCGTGTCGCGCATGAAACTGATGTCGCGCTGAATGGTTTTCCGATCCACTTCGAGAGATTGCGCAAGAGTTGAACAGTTGGGCAGCGCCCCGCTGCGGATGCTCGCATGGATTTCGTAAATCCGGTGCATCGGTCGCCGGGTGCGTGGCTCCCACGATGCGGATTTTTTGGCAGCAGACGGCTTGGTGGACGACGAGGATGTGTTGGCGCGGGTTTTCATCCTGGTTAGGCAGGTGTTCACGCTAACCGAAAGAGCAGCCTCGGCAATCCCAAGTATTGAAGCGTATGGGTGACGGATTAAAAAAATGGCCTGAGCTATCCCACTCACCCAATCCGCATCCGCTCAATCGCCGCCGCTACATCCGCCACTCGGAACCGGACGGCCTTGCCCATTTTGAAGTAGGGGATTGGGCCGCCCCTTTTTCTGTTTCCAGACCGACTCATCAATGTATTCTCCGCCCTAGGTGAAAAAGCAAAGTCCTGCATAACCATATTCAAACAAATCGGATGGCTAAAAATCTAAAAATGCTCGATAAGATAATCGACGATCTCGCTCTCGGTAAATACGAAACGCAGGAGGAAGCAATCGCTGACCTCATCGCCTACGGAGAAGATCCGCTTGTCGCACGGACCACCGTATTGACGATGGAGTCGATCGACGTTATCTAATAATTTGCCGGTAGGTTGGCGCTATCGATGAACTGGGTGATTAGCTGCGATAGGCACCGGTAATCTGTATTCCACAATCCGCCTTAGCACAGTCGGGCGCTGAGAATGGCGGGAGTGAAATCCCGAGGCGAACAGCTCGCCTCATAGTGGTTTCACTACCTTTGCGTGATAACAGCTCTTACGTTTTCAATCAGGGCTGACCGAGCCGGATCAGCCCTACCTCTGCCTACTTTAAAAAACTTCGACGATTCTGCGGCAGCCATCGACCGAGGTCGCCATTGGGATGGTGCAGGCGACGTGTTGTCCTGCTTCTGGGGCGGCGATGGTATGGGCGGCGAGGTCGGGGATGGCGAAGATACTTCGGATGCGGGGTAGCGGTGCTCCTGCGGTGGGGACGCTGTGGAGTCTGAGGGATCTGCGGGTAGGGATATAGAGATGAAAAATGATGTTAAAAACTGTTCATAAGAACATTTTACGGATTGACCGATCCGGTTTCCAAGTGCATCGCTTAGCGCCGTGCCGAAGCCTCTCACCGCCCTGTTTGTCGATTGCGATTCTTATTTCGCATCGGTGGAGCAGCACCTAGATCCCGCGCTGCGGGGGCGGCCGGTGGGAGTGGCACCGGTGATGGCGGAAAGCTCGTGCTGCATCGCTGCGAGCTACGAGGCGAAGGCTTTCGGGGTGAAAACCGGCACCCGCATCAGCGACGCGCGAGTGATGTGCCCGGGCATCGCTATCGTGGAATCGAAGCCGCCGGAATACATCCGCTACCATCACCGCATCATCGAGGCGGTGGAGGACTGCATCCATGTGGAGGCGGTGCTCAGCATCGACGAGATGTGGGCGTGGCTGCCCTATAATCTCCGCGAACCGGCGACCGTAGAGGCCATCGGCCGGCGCATCAAGGAAACCGTCGCGCGTGATGTTTCGCCTTTCATCAAGGTAAGTGTGGGAGCTGGGCCGAACCGGTTTCTTGCCAAGACCGCGAGCAAGATGAAGAAGCCGGACGGGCTGTTCATCATCGAGGATCAAGATCTTCCGCAGGTGCTTCACCCGCTCAAGTTGCGCGATCTCAACGGCATTGCCCGCAGCATGGAGACGCGGCTGCACGCGGCGGGTGTGCATACGGTGGCGGAACTTTGCGCAGCAGCCAAGCCGGTGCTGCGCCGCGTGTGGGGCGGGGTGTTGGGGGATCGGCTTTGGTATCTTCTGCGGGGGGAGGAAATTCCGGATCTGGTTTCTGCGCGGAAAACCATCGGTCACAGCCACGTGCTGCCGCCGGAAAGCCGCCATCCCGACAAGGCCTGGCCTATCCTTTGCAAGCTGTTGCACAAAGCCTGCGAACGTCTCCGCTCCCATGAACTCCTCGCCGGTTCGCTGACCATGCAGCTCGTCTTCCTGCGCTCCGATCCATGGGCAGCGGAGGTGCGCGCTGGGGAGACCGATTCCACCCTCGCGCTGATGCGCATGCTCGACCGCCTTTGGCGCGAGCGCCCGGAGCCGGGCAGGCCTTTGCTACAGGTCGGCGTGCTGCTCTCGCGGCTCTGCGAGAAAACCAACCACACGCCCTCTCTTTTTGAAACGGTAGCGGAAACCATGGCCTCCTTCGACAACGAGAAACAAAAGCGTCTTGACCAGACTATCGACAAGCTCCGCGCCCGCTATGGCCGCAAGGTGGTCTATTTCGGAGGCATCCAAGAAAGCCGAGATGCTGCGCCGATGAGGATCAGCTTCAACCATATTCCCGATTTGGGAGTGGAGAGGGATTGAGTGGGTCTCTCCCAAGGAGCGGTGGATCAGAATCCGCCGATGCTTAGTACGTCTGCTCATCGCATCGAAATTTTATAGGCTGGAGCGGTTTTTTGATTCGCCACTCCATGCTTTCTAGCAGAATCCGTTTGGAAATCTGGCGTTTTCCTCCCAGCATCCCCGCGATGACGACGCGACGGATTATTTACGAGGGGCGGGTGCAGGGGGTGGGTTTCCGCTGGACGGTGAAGGAGCTGGCGCGGGGTTACGATGTGTTGGGGACGGTGCGGAATTTGCCGGACGGAACGGTGGAGATAATTGTGGCAGGGGAGCGCGGCGAGGTGGCGGAGTTTTTGCGTGATTTACGGGAGGATTCGGCGGTGGCGCACCACATCAAGGGAGTGATGGAGGAGGAAATTGCCACGTTGCCAGAACTGAAAGGCTTCACTATCGTCGCGTGACGGCGATGCAGAATTCGCCAGAAATTTAAGAACATGCCCAACTACGACTATGAATGCCTGGAGTGCGGAAAACGATTCGAAGTTTTCCAAAGCATGAACGATGCGAAGCTGACCGATTGTCCTGAGGCCGATTGCGCGGGGACGGTGAAGCGGCTGCTCGGCACCGGGGGCGGAATCATTTTCAAGGGCTCCGGTTTCTACCAGACGGACTACCGCTCATCTTCCTACGAGTCCGGCGCGAAGGCCGACAAGCCACCGGAGAAAAGCGAGCCGAAGTCGGAAGCCAAAAAAGCCGATGCACCCGCCTCGGTGAAACCCGCCGCTCCGTGATTTTTTAAAAACCTCTCTTTCCACTAAATCCGGCAGCCGCTACAACCCAATATCATGGCCAACGACCAAGAACCAAAAAAGAGAGGTGGCGGATGCCTCGGCAAGCTGGTCGGGCTGCTCGTTTTCGGGGTGTTTGCGGGTCTTGGCGCGGCTCTTTATTATATTTATCTGCCACAGGATCTCTCTGACATCGGCGGCGCTACGCCTTCGTTGACGCAGCCTGCTAGCCCGCCCCGCGATATGCGTGCGGTGCTTACGAAATCCATCGAGGGCGATTATTCTGTCCAGATTTCGGAAACGGAACTGAACCAATGGCTCGCCCGCGAACTGCAGCTGAAACAAGGCGGCGAACTCGCCCAATGGGTGACTTTGAAGCGGGTCTGCGTGAGGCTGCGCGAAGGCGTCGCCGAGGTGATCGTCGAGCGCGACATCGCAGGCTATCCGCTGACGACCTCGATGTTCCTTCAGGTGGAGCAGATGGAATCGGCTACGGGCATCTCGACCCAGATCCATCTCCACGGCGGCGGTTTCCATGAAATGGTGCCGATCCCCCCGCGCGGCGGTCGCTTCGGCCAACTCACCGTGCCGCAGGGTTTCCTGATCATGGTGATGCCGGACTTCCAGAAAATTGCATCTCTTTTCGAAACCGAGATCGACCTCGGCTTTCAGCGCATGGCACGGATCAAGATTGAGGATAATCGGCTCACTCTGGATCCAAAGCAGCCTACGAGCAGAGAAAAAGCGGGCGAACAGTCATTTTGAAAATGGAAAAGTCCATCACACCGGGCGCGTCGCGAAACCGGTTGCTGGTTATGTTTTTCATGGCGGTGATGGTCTGCCATGCGGAAGATCCTCTTGCCAATCAACCCGCGCCGAAGGCGGTGCCGGTAGAGGATCTTTTACCAAATTTCGATGGAGCGGCGACTGTGTCTAGTCGTTCCGAGCAGTTCCGTATCTCCGGCGGTGATGCGGCGACGCGCGGCACAACAGCAAACCTCGCCGAGGAAACGAAAGACCAACTGCTGCGCCTGACTGAGGAGAAGGACGAGTGGAAAGTGCCGATTCGTATCAGCTTACGCGGGAAAAATGGTGACCCCGTTCCGAGGCGTGAGATGGTGTTACAGCTCACTTTTGATGAAAACGGTCATGAGGTGGAGCTGTTCGTGAATCTCAGTCGGGGGCTGCGGAATGAACCGTTCAAGCGCGCGGTGACCGAGGCGCTCATTTACGCTAGGAACCTGCAAGACAGGCCGAGAACGGAATCCGAGGTTCCGCTGATGGTGCCTCCATGGGTTGTCGAGGGCTTGCGCGAGGCGAACGCCTGGCGGCTGAAGCAGACGGATAGGAAGCTCTATGAGGCGCTGTTCCGCAACGGCGGATTATTCCAACTGGATGAACTTTTCACGCTTTCCGAGGTGGAATATAACTCGATCGATGCGGCATCACGCGCGGCGTTCCGGATCTCTGCTGGGGCGCTGATGATGGCACTCATCGAGCAGCCGGATGGCAAGACGGGGATACGTAATTTTCTCTCAGAACTCGCGGGTTTTCAGGGCGAGATGCCAGTGTTACTCCGCAAGTATTTCCCGGATCTGAATCTTTCGGAAAAGAGCCTTGAGAAGTGGTGGGCGCTGCAGCTTGCGAACAAAGGCACAGCTCCTCTTACGGAATCACTCAGCGTGATGCAGACCGAGCGCGGCTTGGAAGAGGCACTGCGTTTGCGATTCAAGGATGAGACAGGTGTGTTGAAGGAAGTCACGCTCGCGGAGTGGCAAAGCCTTCCGGAGTTAGAGGAGCCTGAGCGTATCGAAGCGGTGCGGCTCGCGCAGGATGATCTTTTACGGCTCAGCTACCGAAGCTTTCCTTCCTATCGTATGCTGCTTTTGGAATATCAATCGCTGCTCACCGATTTCGCGAAGGGGAACACCAATACTATGGCGGAATCGCTGCAAGCGCTGAAGGAGACACGTGTGACGATGCTCGCGAAGGCGGAGCGTGCGCGGGATTTCATGGACTGGTTCGAGATCACCCGCGCGCGGGAAACGAGCGGTGCCTTTGATGAATACCTGAGCCTCAAAGCGCGGTTGAAAAGCCAGCCCAACACTCGCACGGACAGCCTTTCGAAATACCTAGATCGGCTCGATCCGCTCTTCGTAGTTCCCGGGGAGAAAAAGGTGGAATCATTCGATTTCATTCCGCCGTCATTTTGAGGGTTGGAGGTTCGGGCGCGCATGTGCAAGCTCCCGCCGTGTTCGCAACCTACGTCCATCAGCTTGATCCGATCATCATCGACCTCGGCAGGCTCGCGCTGCGCTGGTATGGTCTCGCTTATCTGGCTGGGTTTCTCGCGGGATACCTTCTCCTGAAACGATTGGCGGAGAAGAAGCTCTGGGTAATGGAGCCAGAGAAGACCGCTGATTTCATCGCGGCGGCTGCTTTGCTCGGCGTGTTCGTTGGCGGGCGGCTCGGCTACGTTTTTTTCTATCAGATTCCAGAATATGGCTGGGCTAACTTTATGAACGATCCGCTCATGCTGTTCCGCGTCTGGGAAGGCGGGATGGCCAGCCATGGCGGCATCCTTGGGTTGGCGATCTTTACTTTTTACTATGCAAGGAAGCACAAGGTTTCGTGGGCTGGTCTTGCTGACGGGCTGTGCGTGGTCGGTCCCATCGGGCTGCTCTGTGGCAGGATCGCGAATTTCATCAACGGCGAACTCTACGGACGCGTCGCCAACGGGGTGGGCTGGGCGGTGAAATTCCCGGACGCCCTCAGTAGGCCGGAATTGCCGGAATACGGACGTTTCAATGAAGCCCTAGCCGCCGCAGTGAAAGCCGATCCTGACTTCGCCGAACGGATCAAAAAAATCAGCGAGGAGGGATTCGCCGATCCTCGCACCGCCTATTTCCACGAACTTATCGCCGCGAACCGCGAGTCCGATGCGGTCAATCAGGCGATCGCGCCTTATCTGGAGGCGCGGCATCCCTCACAAATATACGAGGGCTTGCTGGAAGGTGCGCTGATTTTTGCGATACTCTGGATTGTCAGAATCAAATTCCCGAAAGCGCCGACTGGCTTGCTTACCGGATTATTCTTCGGCCTTTACGCGACGTTTCGGATTTTTGCGGAAGCGTATCGCGAGCCAGACGCGGCATGGGTGATCGAAGGCTTCCTGACAAAGGGACAGTTCCTCTCCCTCTTCATGTATCTTTTTGCTGCCGGGTTCCTGATTTTTGCGTTTAGGAAATCCCGGGTTGCTGTTTGAGTGGGAGAAAAAATTATCCGAGGCGGAAAACGATGCGGGCCTTGGTAAGATCGTAGGGAGACATTTCCATTTTCACCTTGTCGCCGACCACGAGGCGGATGAAGCGCTTACGCATTTTCCCGGAGATGTGGGCGAGCACCTCATGGCCGCTAGCGAGTTTCACCCGGAACATGGTTCCCGCGAGGACCGAGGAAATCTCACCCTCTACCTCCACAGCCTTATTCTCATCGTCAGGACCGGTCTGTTTTCTCGGGCCAAAGCTTCTGTTTCGGTTGCGACCGCTTGAGCCGCGGCTTTTGTTTTTTCTGGGTGGCATAATGTGCTGTGGAGCGAAAGAACCTGTCGCTCGCGTGGATGGGGTAGCAGATCGGATGTGACGGTTCAATGGGAAAAACCTGCCGATCTGATTCGAGTGGCAGGTTCTGTTTATTTCCTCTGGATCAGGATTTCAGGTCGAAGCGATCTAGTTCCATGACCTTGGCCCATGCTGCGGCGAAGTCTTTGACGAACTTCGCTTCACCATCGGTGCAGGCATAGACTTCCGCGAGGGAGCGGAGGATGGAATTGGAGCCGAATACGAGATCCGCGCGGGTTGCCGTCCATTTGGTGGCGCCGGTCTTGCGGTCGATGGCGGCGAAGGCGTTGCCACAGGGCGATACCTGTTTCCACTCCGTCGCCATGTCGAGCAGGTTGACGAAGAAGTCGTTGGACAGCGTTCCGGGACGGTCCGTTAGAACGCCGTGGTTAGAACCGTCGGCGTTCGTGCCGAGAACGCGCATCCCGCCGATGAGGGCGGTTGTCTGCGGTGCTGTTAGAGTGAGTAGCTGCGCCTTATCGATAAGCAGCGCTTCTGCGGGGACGGAATACTTTCCTTTCAGGTAGTTGCGGAAACCATCGGCGATGGGCTCAAGCACCGAGAATGATTCGGCGTCGGTCTGGTCTTGAGTGGCATCCGCGCGACCCGGTGTGAAGGTGACGATGACTTCGTGGCCTGCGCCCCTCGCGGCTTTTTCCACCGCGGCGCTTCCGGCAAGCACGATGAGATCTGCGAGGGATAATTTCTTTGAGCCGGATGCATTGAACTCCGCTTGGATAGACTCAAGCACTTCGATAGTGTGGGCGAGCTGCGAGGGTTGGTTGACATCCCAGTCTTTTTGCGGAGCCAGGCGGATGCGGGCACCGTTTGCACCACCCCGCTTGTCGGAGCCGCGGAAAGTGGAGGCCGAGGCCCATGCGGTGGAGACGAGTTGAGAAACGGTGAGGCCGGAGGAAAGCACTTTCACTTTCAATGCGGTGATGTCGGCCGCATCAATGAGCGTGTGATCGGCGGCGGGAATTGGATCCTGCCAGATCAGGTCTTCGGCGGGGACTTCTGGCCCGAGGTAGCGGGACTTCGGTCCCATATCGCGATGAGTCAGCTTGAACCATGCGCGTGCGAATGCGTCGGCAAACTCGGCAGGATTCTCCATGAAACGGCGTGAGATTTTTTCGTAGGCCGGATCGAAACGCATCGAGAGGTCGGTGGTGAGCATCGTCGGGCGCTGCTTTTTCGTGGAGTCAAAGGCGTGCGGAATTACATCTTCCGCATCTTTAGCAATCCATTGGTTGGCTCCTGCTGGGCTCTTCGTGAGTTCCCATTCGTAGTTGAAGAGGTTCTCGAAATAGTAATTCGACCACTGCGTCGGCGTCTGCGTCCAAGTAACTTCGAGTCCGCTGGTGATCGCGTCCGCGCCTTTTCCAGATTTAAAAGAACTCATCCAGCCGAAGCCTTGCTCCTCGATGGGAGCGGCCTCTGGCTCGGGGCCGACGTGGGATGCAGGGCCGGCGCCGTGGGTTTTTCCGAAGGTGTGGCCGCCGGCGATCAGGGCGACGGTTTCCTCGTCGTTCATGGCCATGCGAGCGAAGGTCTCGCGGATGTCGTGTGCGGCAAGGAGTGGATCGGGATTGCCGTCAGGGCCTTCTGGGTTCACGTAAATGAGGCCCATCTGCACGGCGGCAAGGGGGTTCTCAAGATCGCGCGCGCCGGAGTAGCGGGTGTTGGGATTATCGCTAGTGGCGAGCCACTCGGTCTCGCGGCCCCAGTAAACATCTTGGTCGGGTTCCCAGACATCCTCGCGTCCGCCGCCGAAGCCGAATGTTTTAAAGCCCATCGTCTCCATCGCAACATTACCCGCGAGGATCATCAGATCTGCCCAGGAAATTTTGCGTCCGTATTTTTGTTTAATCGGCCAGAGCAGGCGGCGGGCTTTATCTAGGTTACCATTGTCCGGCCAACTATTGAGAGGGGCGAAGCGCTGTTGTCCGCGTCCGGCGCCGCCGCGTCCGTCACCAGTGCGGTAGGTGCCTGCGCTGTGCCATGCCATGCGCACGAAAAGGCCGCCGTAGTGGCCGAAGTCGGCGGGCCACCAATCCTGCGAATCGGTCATCAGCGCGGCGAGGTCTTTCTTGAGCGCATCGTAATCGAGGGATTCGAACTCGCTTGCGTAATCGAAGGAGCCGCCCATCGGATCAGTTTTTTCGGAGTGCTGGCTGAGTAGTTCGACCTTGAGGCGGTTCGACCACCAGTCTTGGTTTTGTGTGCCACCGCCTGCGGTCGCGGCGGAGTGATTGAAGGGGCATTTTGGTTCTGACATGGTGGTTATGTGGGGTAGGTGGTTTTGAATTTTTGGTTGATATGTTTGGAATCCAAGAAAGCTGCGAGTGAGTTATTGTCGTGGCCGGGCAGAACCTTCTCCAGAAGGAAAGGTATCGCAAGTGCCAGTAACAGTTTACTTGTGGAGTTGTGATTCGAGCCATTGCTCGAAGGCTTGGTGGTTTTGGAGGTCGTATTGGTGGGTTATGAAATTAAACTGCTTGCCGGTGGCGATGTTGGCGGGGAGGTCGTCGATGTAGAGGGTTTGCGAGGGGGTAAGGGAGTATTTTTCGATGGCGTGGCGGTAGATTTCTGGCTCGGGTTTTATGGAATCTACCTCGTAGGAGAGGATGGCTCCATGGAAGAGGGAGAACTCGGAGTAAGTCTCGAAGATCCAGGGGCAGTGGATGGCGTTGGTGTTGGAAAAGAGAATGAGGCGGTGGCCGTTGGCGTGGAGAGTGCGGACGGTTTTCCACATCGGTTCGTTGGGCGTGAAGATGTGCCGCCAGGCGTGGTGGAACGCTTCATGGGACGCAGTGGAGCCTAGGATAGCGAGCGCCCAATCGGTGTAATCGGAGACGGAGATGCGGCCGGATTCGAATTCGTCCTTTTCCGCGAGGAGTTCGGAAAGGGCGGATGCGGGATCGAGATGATCGGGCGGGAGGAAGGATTTCAGCGAGGCCTCGAAATTGAAATCGAGGAGGACTTTGCCGATGTCGAAGAGAAAGTCTGCCATTGTGTGGAAGTAATAAATTTTAAACCTCAGGGAAGAGAGGCGATCTGGTTCAGGATGAATTTTGCGGCGGTGATGGCTCCGTCGTTGCGGTTGTGGGCGGCGAGAGCGGCTTTCATCGCGCGCCATTTCGCGGCGCGGTTGGCGAGGATCTGTGTGATGGCCTCGGTTAGGTCTTTTGGTTGCTCCGCGAGATCACCGGCTCCGAGTTGCTGGAGAAGGCGGAGGTTTCCCTCTTCTTGGCCGGGGACGAGGTGGTGAATGAGCATGGGGCAGCGGGCGGCGATTGCCTCATGGACGGTGGCTCCACCAGCCTTGCCGATGACCATGTGGTGTTTGTTGAGGAGCTGTGGGACTTTTCGTGTCCAGCCGAGCAGGCGCACGCGGCCGGGATAGGCGGCCTTGATCTCGCGGGCGCGGGATTGGAGGAGGCGGAAGTTTTTTCCCATGACGATGGTGAGGTGCACGTCGGGCGAAGAATCAAGCAGGGCACGGCTATGGCGGCGGACTAAGGGCTTTTTCGCGGTCGGAAAATACAGCACGCGGAAGGGATCGCAGGGATCATCCGCCGCGACGGGGTTGAGTTCCGAGAAAGCCGGATTCACGGGGAAACCGGTATCGATGATTTTTTCCTCGGGGATGCCCCAGTAGTGCATCATCTCGCGTGTGATCTGGTCGGTTACGAGAAAGTAGTCGGTAGGTGCGCGGAGCCATGAGGCGTTGATCTCAATGGAGTCGGTGACTACAGTGAATACGGGCAGGCGCTTGCCGGTTTCCTTAAAAATCCGTTCGAGGAAATAGGCGTAAATTGGGTAGGTGGAGACGATGGCGTGTGGTTTGTATTCGCCGACCAAGCTTTCGAGATAGCTTTCTAGGCAGCGCATGAGGGGGAGGTTGGGCTTCGAAAAATCGCATTCGTCCGTGCCACGGTAGATTGCTTCCCAGATGCGTGGAAAATGAGTGGTGACTAGGCGGTATCCCCACTGAATAAGGGCAGTGGAGTTTGGCGCAGAGATAACGCATGGATCGTCCACACGGGTTTGCGCCCCCATGGCGTCGAGGGCGAGCGAAAGATTGCGCGCGGCGCTATTGTGGCCTTCGCCAAAAGCGGCGGTGAGGATTAGGATTCTCTGTTTTTCTGGCATGGATCGCTTTCCGTGAGCGACATTACATAGCAACCTAGCGTTGCGTCGATGGCGATTTGTGCTTTCCTTTCCCTGCGGCATGAAATTTAGAAAGGATAAACAGAAGATCGAGTTGAGGCCGGTGGATGAGAAACCCGACACCAAGGCCCGCATCATCCGTTTGGGCAAGGACGCGGTCGAGGAGGAGGTGGAGGAGGAGTTGCCTACTGTGCGAGTGGGGGATGGCGCCAGTTCCGATTTTTCCGCTCAGCCCGCGAGCAAGGATGAACTCAAAATCCGTACAAACGATCCGGGTATCGAATCATTAATCGAGAAGGAAGTCGTGGTGTCGGGAGAGGCATGGGACTCAGAGTTTATTGAAGATCGAAATTTTCCATGGGGTTGGGTTGTGCTGGTGGCGTGCATCTTCTCTTCGGCTATCTTGTGGTCGCTTTTCAATCTGAACGAAGGAAGTGAAAAAAGCGCGCTGTTGACGGAGGAGGCAAAAGCGACACAAAAAAAGGAGGAGCAGGAAGAGATTAACGTGGAAGCTCAGGTAACTGTCATTGAGAAAACGACACGTAATTTTTTCGACTCTAGGTCGGTTGAGGAAATGCTCCGATATGTGCGTTATCCTCAAAGAGTGCGTCCGTTGATGGAGAAATATTATGCGACTGAGCCACTCAAGCCTATACGCATCGAAAACATGCTCTCTTTGTCTCCCCTGACGATTGATAACTATGCCTCATACTGGTGGGCTTCTTGCCAATTGGAAGGAGATAGCAAGGCGCATGTAATACTGGAGTCAATTTCGAATAAGGAGGCAAAAGTGGATTGGGAAACCTACGTATGTTACCAGCCAATGGCATGGGATAAGTTTGCGAATGAAAGGCCAAGTGGATACACTGGCGACTTCCGTGTGTACGTGGAAAAGGACACGTTTTATAGCCACGAGTTTTCTGATTCTAACGCTTTCGATTCCTACCGGCTTACGGCGCTCGATGGAGAAGAGGTGCTTTTCGGTTATGTGCCGTGTGGGCGGGAATTGGGTCTGAGGATGCAGGAACTGACAGGCAATAAAGAAGGCGTGCCTCAGGCACTCATTCTGCGTCTTTATATACCCAAGGAGCTCGAATCCAAGCGCGGGGTTGTAATCCAGAAAATCGTCAGTCCTAGGTGGTTTGTTGTAGATGATTCAACGGAGGCTGAACCTTGATCAAAAAGTGTGAATCGGGCGAGGCACATGCGGATATGAGGTGCCGGGCGGGCTATGGCGTAGTGTTGTTTGGCGCGGCACTGTTCTTCATTTTCCAATACATCGCTGCCATTGTGAAGCTGGGGCAGGCATCCGGCGCAATGGAGAATAAGTTCAGTGCACTGGCGAGGGATAAATACATGGACTTCCTAATCTGGCAGAACGTTCAGGTGCTTTTTGCCTACCTAATCCTAGCGGTTCTCTTTGCGGTGGTGCTGAGGCCTTTTATCTCCGGTATATGCCGTCGCTTCTCGCTAAGTAGTTTCAAGAGCAAGGCGCTTTTGGCGATGCTCGGTGCGGTTGGGATTCATGGATTTTTTGTTCTAAGGCTAGTCGAGACGCGTCCCTACTTCCTAGGCGATGCGAAGTTCGGTTATTGGTATTATGAAATCGTGAACGCAGTGCCGGATGTGCTGAAGCCGGTGGTTTTTTTCATACTCTTCAAGGGGCTCCCGCTCGGTGTCTTGGCCTATCTGGTTTGGTGGTATTGTAAGAACCTTTCACGGAAAAGCCGTTTGGCGATGCTCTCGGTCATTTGCTTGCTAGCCGCATTCGCCTTTTGGCGGATCGGTATGCCGGAGCGGACGGCTGTCGCTGCGGTGGGCAAAAAGGAAGATAAGTCACTGAACGTGATTCTAATTGGCTCGGATTCGTTGCGCGGTGACCGTCTCGGCTACACTGGTTACCGCCCCAGGCGTTCGGATGGGCTTGCGGCGGCGTGTGTTTCGCCCCATATCGACGCTCTAGCTTTACGGTCAGTGAACCTAGAAAACTGCTTCACGCCGATCGCCTCGACGCTGGAGTCGGGGACATCGATGATGGCTTCGGTGTATCCTCACACGCATGGATTCCGGCATATGTATCCGGATCAGAAAACGGTGGATGTAGCGAAATCGAAGGTGGAGCCCTTGGCAAAGGTGCTTGAGGAAAAGGGCTACGAAACGGCGGTGTTCGGTGACTGGTGCGCCGGATACTTTGAAATGATGCCGCTGGGATTCGAGCATGTTTCAGTATCCAGCTTCGATAATTTCAAGATCTACATGAGCCAGGCGGTGGTGATGGCGCACTTCGTGATCCCGTTGTATTTCGATCATCCTGCGGGTTACGCCGTGTTTCCCCAACTCGGCTCCTTCGCTCAATTCGTAACGCCCGAGGTGGTGACCGACCGTGTGAAGCAACGGCTGGGCGCGGTGTCGGAAAGCGGCAGGCCGTTTTTTTGGCATATTTTCTATTCCTGTAACCATCTACCTTACCGGAGTCCGGAGCCTTATAATAGTATGTTCGCGGATCCCGTTTACTCGGGGTCAAACAAAAGCGGTGTGGATTTCGACATCGACTCGTTTATCGGCGGGACGGATTTGGAGAACAAGTGGAAGGCTCTGCCCGAAAAGGAGATCCTTCAGATCCGTGATCTTTACGATGGTTGCACGAGGCAATTCGACGACAACGTGGGCATGATCCTCGATGAGTTGAAGAAGCGAGGCCTCGCTGAGAATACGATTGTGATCATCAACGCCGACCATGGCGATAACCTCTACGAGGAGGGGGTTACTTTAGGCCACGGACTCACATTCAACGGAGCCGCGCGCGGCAACCATGTGCCGCTACTTTTCCATGTCCCCGGAGTGGCGGCGGTGAAGATTCCCGAGCAGGTGCGGACGATCGATATTGCGCCGACGATTGCGGAACTACTGGGCGCGCCGAAGGCTGAGTCATGGGAAGGGAAAAGCTTCGCGGGCTGGCTGGGCGGTGCTGAAAAGCCTGCCAGCCGCGCTTTCTATGGAGAGACCGGCTTTCCCTTCGTCCAGTTCCGTGTGCCGGGCATTGAGCGTCCCAAGCTTCCTCCCATGGATCAGATGAATTTCATAGACGACACTTTCAATTACCAGTTCGTCCTGAAAGACGAGTTCGAGCAACCGTTGGTGAATGCCAAGCAGAGATGTCTGATGTCGGAGAAATGGAAATTGATCTGCACGCCTACGGCACAAGGCGGACGCCACTTCGCACTGTTCTCAAGATATCCCGATCCCTACAGCGAGGTTGATGTAGCAGAAGCTAACCCGGATGTCCTCATGCCGATGAAGGCCGCGCTGGAGAAATGGATGGATGAAAAGATGGAGACGCCGCTTGCGGAAATTTTCCCGCAAGGTGAATAAACTTATCGCGCCATCAGCGCCTCGATCTCGTCGGCTTCGATCGGGATGTTCGCCATGAGGTCGATGTTTCCGTTCTCGCCAATGAGGTAATCGTTCTCGAGGCGCACGCCCATGCCTTCCTCCGGGATATAGATACCAGGCTCGATGGTAAAAATCATGCCCGGCGCGACGGCCTGATTGGCGGGTGAGACATCATGCACATCGAGACCGAGGTGGTGTGACGTGCCGTGCATGTAGTATTTCTTTACAAGCGGCTTATCCTTTGGCGCGGCGGCGGCTTCCTCGGCGGTATAGAGTCCGAGGCCAATGAGTTCCTTGTCCATCTGCGCGACAACCATTTTCTGGAAATCCGCTATGAACACGCCCGGGCGGAGGATGGAATCGGCATAACGCACCATCCGCAGCACGGCGTTGTAAACGTCTCTCTGGCGTGGCGTGAATTTTCCGGAAACGGGTATCGTGCGGGTCATGTCCGAATTCCACCCACCATATTCGGCGGCGACATCCATAAGAAGCAGTTCACCTTCTTTTAGAACTTGGTCGTTTGGGATGTAATGGAGAATGCAGGCGTTGATGCCGCCGGCGATGATCGGGCCGTAGGCAAAGCCATGAGAACCGCGGCGGATGAACTCGTGGATGAATTCAGCTTCGACTTCCCACTCGCCGATACCGGGCTCGACGAATCCCAGCACGCGGCGGAAGCCGGCCTCGGTGATGTCGCAGGCGATTTGAGTAAACTCGATCTCCTCCTCGGATTTAATGCTGCGCAGTCCGTAGATCAGCGGGGCGAGGCGGTTATATTTATGCAGAGGGTAGAGCGCTTGGCATTCTTTTGCGAAGCGCAGGGATTTCGTTTCGAAGGCTAGGTCGCCGCGGGGATGCTCATTTGTTGAAAGGTAAATATTCTCCGCCTGCATCATGAGGCGGCTGAGGATACCGTTGAATTCGGAAGTCCACTCGATGCGGGCGATGCCGGTGCGCTCGGTGGCCTGCGCCTTTGTCAGCTTTGCGCCCTCCCAGATTGCGATGTGGTCGTTGGACTCGCGCAGGAAAAGGATCTCGCGGTCTTCCGGCTCCCTCGCATTAGGGAAAAGTATCAGCACCGTCTCCTCCTGAGCGACGCCTGTGAGGTAAAAGAGGTCGTTGCTTTGCTTGAAGGGCTGGAATGCGTCCGCGTTCGTCACCTGCATATCGTTTGATTGCACGATCGCCATCGAACTGGGTGGCAGAAGTTCACCGAGGTTTTTTCTGTGTGCTGTGAACAGTGCTGCGGAGGGAATTTTGGTGCGCATGGTGTGGGGCAGTGGAATATTGGGAAAAAATCTGAAGTTGTTGTAATCTGTGGATTTTAAGTTTCCTCGCAAACGCTGGATAAACATTCCAGTTTTGGCTAGATAGAAATTCGGATTTTGGCGGCTTGCAATGCCATGCCCGCTGTGAAGAGGTAGCGGCGGAGTAATTTATGGATTTTTTGGACAACAAAGGGACATCGCTGAAAATCTGCGGCGTGACGGTAAGATCCGAAGCCGAGAGGCTCGCCGCCATGGGTGTTCATGCCCTCGGCTTCAATTTCTGGCCGGGCTCAAAGCGCTATCTCGATCCCCGCGCGAATTTCTGGATGAAAGATCTAGTAGGCGCGATCCTGCGCGTCGGCGTTTTCGTGAATGAGGAGAGCGATCTTCCCTACCGGCTTTATGCGGAGGGGATGATCGATGTGGTTCAGTTGCATGGCGAGGAGACCCCGGAATGTGTCGGTGGATTCCGCAAGGCAGGAATACCCGTCATCAAGGCGGTAGGGGTGAAAGATTATTCCGATATCGAAATCGCCGGAAGCTACGGTTCTGACGCGGTCTTGCTCGATGCGCACGCACCGAAAGTTTTCGGGGGCACGGGTGAGACTTTCGATTGGGGGCTTGCTCTCGCGTTTAATAAAAGGTTCCCCTCGATCCCAATGATCCTAGCGGGAGGTATTATACCAGGGAATGCGGAGCACGCGATGGTGGAGGTGCGTCCGGTGGCGCTTGATGTGGCCTCGGGCGCGGAAATTTCGCCGGGTGTGAAGGATTTTAATAAAGTTACCGCATTGTTGGAGGCATGTGCTGCAAAACGATGATTACTGACTCGCATTGCCATCTAGCTTCATCTCGTTTCGCGGACGACGAGCGTGGGGATATCATCGAGAGAGCGGTTGGGGCAGGTGTGAGTCGTATGGTTACGCTTTCTACCTGCTTGGAAGACGTTCCACTGAATCTTAAACTCGCGGAACATCCAAACGTGATGGCCACGATCGGCATTCTTCCCTGCGATGTCCACAACGCGCCAGACGATGCGGTCGAGCGACTCGCCGCATACGCCGGCGATCCCCGCGTGTGCGCAATCGGCGAGACGGGCTTGGATTATTTCCACCCCGCGCCCGATGGATGGGAGGAAACGGATTTCAGAAACCGGCAGCGCGATTTTCTTCGCCAACATTTCGAACTGGCTGCGAGTTCACAGCTTAACATCGTGATCCACACCCGCGACCGGGAGGGGAGGGGATCGTTCGAGGACGCGCTCGAGATCTATGCCCCGTTCTCGGATCGCGTCCGAGCTGTATTCCATTGTTTCGTTTCCGAATGGGAGCTGGCGGAAAAGGTAATCAGCTTGGGCGGACTCGTCTCATTCGGTGGCGTGGTTACCTTCAAAAACGCGGATCTTGTAAAAGAGGTGATAAAACGCTGCCCGGCTGGGAACTTTATGCTGGAGACGGATTCGCCCTACCTTGCGCCGGAGCCGCTGCGCGGAAAACGCAATGAACCTGCCTACACAATGAAGGTAGCGCAATTTGCCGCCATGCTGCGTGGCGAGACCATAGAGCAACTCGCGGCCCACACCGAGGCGACTGCGGAAATGTTTTTTCGATGGAGGAATGATTCCGCTTGAACAAAAGTCTCTACGGCAAACGTTTCTTCCTGTGGAGTAACTCATCCAACGCTCCGAGAACCGAACAAATCGACCTATGAAAATTAAACACTTAATCTCACTCTCACTCTTGCCACTTTTTGTCGTCTCCTGCGCTGACCAAGGCGTCGATGACTATGATGTTTCCAATCCCTACTCCGCACCTGATTACGGCGATGAAACAGGCACTCCCAGTCTGCCATCCGATGTGAACCCCATTTATGAACAGCCTGCTGTTTACGAGGACACTACGCCAGTCGTTCCAGATTACGTTGCTCCAACCCCTGCTCCTGCTGCAGTCGCGAAAGTTCATACCGTTGTTCGTGGAGACAGTCTCTGGACCATTGGAAAAAAATACTCCGTCTCTATTGATGCGATCAAGCAAGCGAACGGAATGACCCGCGACATCGTGGTGCTCGGTTCCAAGATTAAAATCCCGGCGCAATAAGCTCATGCATCTGTCTTCCGTTCTTGTCGGATTGCTACTTGGAGCTTCATCTCTTGTCGCGCAGCAAGAGATGCCAGAGGAATCGCCGATGAGCCCGAAGGAGGACGCGATCGAGCAACTGCTTTCAGAAAGGGAATCACCCGAGGCGATGCAAAAAGCCATTGCTGCCGCGCGCGCTTTGAAGATTTCCGAACAGGCCATCCTTGAGGCGCGCTTCCTTTTCCATGTCGATCGCGCGGAGGATAAGGAGATCGCGGCGCTACTTCCCGAGTTCCTCGCTTTCAAGGATAAGTTCAAACTCAACGACTCCGAGATCTTCGCTGGTTTGGATGACTGGCTCGCCGTAACAGAATACGTGCAGGCACTAGCCGCACTTGAAAAGGGTGATAAAGACGGATTCAAGCAACACATTACCGAGGCCTTCTGGCTTAGCCCGCAGCAAGGTGTCGCCTTCGCTCCGCACATCGACCGGATTCGTATGATGGATGCGATGAAGTCCGTGCGAATCGATTTCAAAAAAGATTACAAAGACACACTCACTGGAAAGCCGGTGTCCCTCGGTGCCATTCTCGGCGATAAGAAAGGTTTGCTGCTACATTTCTGGTCTCCTTGGAGCGAGGAATGTGAAGCAACGATCGCGGACTTCCTCATCACGGCAGATTATCTTGCTGCCAATAATGTGGCGGCGGTCTCAATCCTTCCCGAGACATCCGCAAAGGTCATCGCTGATGCCAAGACCATGCTCGCCGCAGCGGAAAGAAAAATCTCCGGATCATGGATTGTTGATTCAGAGAAAAATTCTATCAGCGCTCTTCTGAAAGTGCAGAGCGTGCCGTCTGTCGTGTTGGTTTCATCTGACGGATCGATTCTCTTCAATGGTCATCCTACCGATGAAAAATTCTGGGGATCGCTCGAGAAAATTAATCCCAATATTGTCCGTCCCGAGATGCGGGATGGCGATTGACTACTGCATTCGTAAAACTACTACGTTCGCCGTAACTAAGTTTTTTTGACGGCTAAAAATAAATTTAACTTTTCTTAAAAGTTTGCGTATTTTAACTTGACGGAAATCTTAATTACTAGTTTCCTCAGAAATAAGAAACGGAACACTCTAATGGCTAAGCCGTCACACCCTTCAAATCTCGAACTCCAAGCGCTGTCAGTTTTATGGCATGACGGTCCATCTACTGTGAACGCAGTACATGCAGCGCTCCCCGATGGCCGCGAGCGTGCCTACACCACGGTGCTCTCCGTTATGCAGAGCCTGGAGCGCAAGAAACTGGTCAAGCGTATCCGGTCTGGCAGGGCACATACTTACGAGCCCGCCTATTCCCAAGAGATCATCGTGCGCCGCGCCACGGATGACTTCATCACAAACGCTTTTGGAGGACGCCTCGGTGAGGCGGTCCTCGCTACCCTCTCCGCCGGTTCATTAACACTGGAAGAGAAAACAAACATCGAACGCGAACTCCAAAGACACAAAACCATGGCTGCTAAAAAAACAGTAAAGAAGGCCGCGGCCAAGCCCGCGAGTAAACCCGCCGCAAAAAAAGTTACCAAAAAGGCGCCGGCTAAAAAAGCCGCTGCTAAAAAGGTAGTGAAAAAAGCGGCTCCTGCTAAAAAAGCAGCACCTGCTAAAAAAGCAGCACCTGCTAAGAAAGCAGCACCTGCTAAAAAAGCGGTGAAGACAGTGGCGAAAAGCGCCAAAAAAGCACCTGCCAAGAAAGCTGCGAAGAAAGTCGTAGTAAAAAAGGCAGTAGTAAAAAAGGCAGTAGTAAAAAAGGCAGCAGTCAAAAAGGCTCCGGCCAAGAAGGCTCCTGCTAAAAAGGCAGTAGTCAAAAAGGCTCCTGTTAAAAAGGCGGCCGTGAAAAAGGCACCTGCTAAAAAGGCCGCCAAGAAAGGCTAAAAGTAACTTCACCACCGCAAACAGCTTGAATCGTCTTTTTTGGCGATAAAGCTGTTAGCGTTGTTCTTGATGTTTCAAAACAAAGCGGGAAGCCAAATGGCTTCCCGCTTTTCGTTTGTGCTGATGGGTCATTCATGGGTTCGTTTCTTTTTGTTTTCCCCTCTGGACGTGATGTGGTTTGCTACCTGCATGAGATACACTATCAAAGCTGTCATTATCTTAGCTCTCGTCTTCTTTGCGGGAGGCGTGATGGCGGGCGGAAACAAGGGGAAGAAGGTGGATATCTCCTTCCATATAGAGACGGAAAGTTCCGATAACCCGAAAATGATTTTCCCACATGAGGTAATGGGAAAGCAGAGATTTTTCCGGCGCATACCCGAGGTGTCATCAAATGATTACATCGCCTTCACGCCGTTTCCTGCAGATGACCAGGCATCCTATGGCGTGATCCTCCAGCTAAAAGACAATGTCGGCAGGCGACTCGCGGCGGTTACTCAAAGTAGCAGCGGCAAGTGGCTGGTCTGCAAAGCATTTGGTCGAATTGTCGATGGCGTGCTGATTGAGGATCCCGTCGAGGATGCAGTATTGGTCATTTGGAAAGGGCTTTCGCTTGAGGAGATCCGGCAGATTGACGAATCGATTCCGCGCATTGGCGAAAAGAAAAAATAGATACGAAGCGATGATGTTAAAATTTCTTGGATGTTGGATGGCGCTCACGAGTGTTCTTTTTGCGGATAGGCTTGAGTTGGTATTGCCAACCGAGAATCAACACCTGTTTGATGCTCCGGAGAAATTCTACATGTATGTTGATCGGACCTTCGAGGGTGAGGTTACTAAGCCCTGGGAAGGAGGAGCGTTCGGCTATACGCGCTCGCCCATACGTGTCGGCGGGCAGGTGGTCATGACTCGTTTTCACGAAGGCATCGACATCGCGCCGGTGAAGCGTGATAAGGCTGGAAATCCTCTCGATCTGGTTATGAGTATTGCGAAAGGCAAGGTCGTGCACACTTCCAATATTTCAGGGCGTAGCAACTACGGAAAATACGCGGTGGTCGAGCACGATTGGGAGAACTCCAAGGTGTATTCCCTTTATGCACACCTCGCGGAGATCACCGCACGGGTGGGCGATCCTGTGAACGCAGGTTCGGTGCTCGGCAGGATGGGATACACGGGTGCCGGGTTGAACCGCACGCGGGCGCATGTCCATTTGGAAATCGCTCTTTTGATGAGCGAATACTACGAGGGCTGGCATAAAACGTATTTTGGCAGCGCGAATTACCACGGGAATTTCAACGGGATGAACCTAGCGGGTATCGATGTGGCTGCGTTTTTCCTAGAGCACAGAGCGAACCCTGACCTGAAGTTCAGCGAGTTTATTCTGAGCCGTCCGGTGCAGTTCAAGGTGCTAGTTCCCGCTGGAGATACTGAGCCGGATTTTTTAGTTCGCTACCCATGGATGAAGCGTGGAGAAGTGCCGGACGCGGTGTCATGGGAGATCGGTTTTGCGGCCACTGGGCATGCTATTTCTTTCACGCCGAGCATCCGCCCGATCAGTCATCCGGCGGTGAGCCACATTCGCCCTTCAGAAGTTCCGCACCGTTGGCTCACGCGTGGATTACTTACGGGCGAGGGAAACCAAGCTTCGCTCTCTAACAGCGGGAAGCAGTTGCTCGCGCTAGTGTTGGATGATTTTCCGAAGGCTGAGTGACGGTCATCCGCCGATTGCTGTGATGCACTCTTAATACAGGATTGATTTCGAACTGGGTAATCGAACTGGGCTTGCAAGCGGATGAGGAGGTTGCCGGGGAGGCCGAAGCAGAACTGGGCACGGAGGGCGAGGTTGGCGCTGACTGCCTTTTTCTGAAGAGATCAACTTACGAATTGAAGCGGGACTACCGCGCTGAGTGCCTCTGCCTTTTCTCTCTGGGTTTTGCGGAAGAGGTAATGGTTTTGGAGGCGCATCCAGTATTCCGGTTCGTTTCCGAAATAGCGTCCGAGCTTCAGGCAGTGCTCCGGGGTGAGCAGGCGGCGGCTTGCGAGAATGTCATTGAGCAATTGCGGGCTGATGTGGAGGTCGGCGGCGAGCTTCGCTTGGGACAGGCTGTAATCGTCCAGGAAATCCCGCAGCATCGCGGCGGCGGAGTTTGTCAGGGGGATGGCGGTGATTTTTGGTTTCATGGGTTCAATGGTAGTCGGTGATTTGAACATGGTGAGTGTCCTGCCCTTCCCATCGGAAGACGATGCGCCACTGTTTGTTGATACGGATGGAATGGAATCCGGCGAGCTTGCCTTTCAGAGAAAAGCCGCCATCCGATTTCGGATGGCGGCTAGATTGAGTGCTTGGCAAGGCGGATGCAATCCGCAGCAACATTCACACCAGAATCTGCGCGAGGACGTAGGGGAGGATTCCGCCGGCGCGGTAGTAGTCTATTTCGACGGGGGTGTCGATGCGGACTACGATGGGGAGATCGAAGGTTGAGTTGTCGGATTTGTGGATGCGGAGGGTGGCTTGTTGCATCGGCTTGAGGTCGTTGGAAATGCCGAGGATATCGAAGGTGGCGTTGGCGAGATCTTTGACTTTTTCGTAGTCGTCTTTGTTGACGAAGTTGCAGGGCAGGACGCCCATGCCGACGAGGTTGGAGCGGTGGATGCGCTCGAAGGATTTTGTGACAACGGCTTTGACGCCGAGGAGGTTGGTGCCCTTTGCTGCCCAGTCGCGGGAGGAGCCCATGCCGTAGTCTTCGCCGCCGATGATCACGGTCGGCGCTCCTTCTTTCTGATAGACGGCGGCGGCGTCGTAAATGTCTTTGGTTTCTCCGGCGATGGTGGTGACTCCGCCTTCGATGCCAGGAACCATGAGGTTTTTTATGCGAACGTTGGCGAAGGTGCCGCGGGTCATGATGCGGTCGTTGCCACGGCGCGAGCCGTAGGAGTTGAAGTCCTTCTTCGACACGCCGGCCGCGAGGAGGAACTTGCCGGCCGGGGTCTCTTCCTTGAAGGCGCCAGCGGGGGAGATGTGGTCGGTCGTGACAGAATCGCCGAGGATGGCCAGCGGACGGAGCTTCGCGAGGGTGGGCACCGGAGGAGGCGTCATCGAGAAGCCCTTGAAGAAGGGCGGCTCCTGGATGTACGTGGAGGATTCCTTCCAGCTAAAGCGAGCGCCCGTACCACCCTGGACGCCCTTCCACTCCGCGGTGGCGTTGGCGAGGGATTCGGCGGCGTACTTCGACTTAAACATCTCGGGCTTGAGGCCGCGGGCGACGTGGTCGGCGACTTCAGCCTGGGTGGGCCAGACGTCTTTGAGGAAGACCGGCTTACCGTCCTTACCCGTGCCGAGCGGTTCGTTGTCGAGGTCGATGTCGACGCGGCCAGCGAGGGCGAAGGCGACGACGAGGGGCGGGGACATCAGGTAGTTCGCGCGGACCGCGCCGTGGACGCGGGCTTCGAAGTTGCGGTTACCCGAGAGCACGGAAGCCGTGACGAGGTCGCCGTTCTTGATCGCGCCTTCGATGTCGGCGTCGAGCGGGCCGGAATTACCGATGCAGGTCGTGCAGCCGTAGCCGACGAGATTGAAGCCGAGCTGGTCGAGGTAGCCCGAGAGTTGAATCTCGTTGAGGTAGTCGGTGACGACGCGGGAGCCGGGGGCGAGCGAGCACTTCACGTTCGGATTCACCGTCAGGCCCTTTTCGACGGCCTTCTTGGCGACGAGGCCAGCGGCCACCATCACGGAAGGATTCGAGGTGTTGGTGCAGGAGGTGATCGCAGCGATTACGACCGAGGCGTGCTTGAGCGAGCGGCCCGTGGCGCCGACGGCGGCGGAAGCGTCGCGGTCTGCGGCGGCCTTACCGAAGCCGTTCTTGTCCTTCGCGGCGGTGAAGAGCGTGTTGAAGGATTCCTTGATCTTCGGGAGATCGATGCGGTCCTGCGGACGCTTCGGTCCGGAGACGCAGGGGACGACCGTGCTGATGTCGAGGTCGATGGTCTGCGTGTAGTCGATGCTGCCGGCCTTCGGGATGCCGTAGAGGCCCTGGGCCTTGTAATATTCCTTCACCAACTCGATGTGGGACTCGTCGCGGCCCGTCTGGCGGAGGTAGTCGAGGGACTTATCGTCGACCGGGAAGAAGCCCATCGTGGCACCGTATTCCGGGGCCATGTTGGCGATCGTGGCGCGGTCAGCGAGCGAGAGGGCCTCGGTGCCCTCGCCGTAGAATTCGACGAACTTGCCGACGACCTTGGCCTTGCGGAGGATTTCGGTGAGGCGGAGGGTGAGGTCGGTGGCGGTGACGCCTTCGCGGAGGCGACCGGTGAGGTTGACGCCGATGACTTCGGGCGTCTGGAAGTAGACCGGCTGGCCGAGCATGCCCGCTTCGGCCTCGATGCCACCCACGCCCCAGCCCACGACGCCGATACCGTTGATCATCGTCGTGTGTGAGTCGGTGCCGACGAGGGTGTCAGGGTAGAAGACGCCGTCTTTCTGGAAGACCAGCTTGGCGAGGAACTCGAGGTTGACCTGGTGGACGATGCCGATGGCCGGAGGAACGACGCCGAAAGTCTTGAACGCCTGCATGCCCCACTTGAGGAATTCATAGCGCTCCGTGTTGCGGCCGAACTCCTGGCGCAGGTTTTCGAGGAACGACGAAGCGGTGCCGGCGCGGTCGACCTGTACCGAGTGGTCGACGACAAGGTCGACCGGGACGAGCGGTTCGATGATGGCGGAATCCTTGCCGAGCTTGGCGACGGCTTCGCGCATGGCGGCGAGGTCGACGAGGAGCGGCACGCCGGTGAAATCCTGGAGTACGATGCGCGCGACGACGAACGGGATTTCGGTGTCGACCGGCTTCGCGGCATTCCACGCGGCGAGCGTCTTCACGTCGTTCTCCGTGACCGCGACACCATCGCAGTTACGCAGGACGGATTCGAGGACCAGGCGGATGGAGACCGGCAGGCGCGAGACCTTGCCGAGACCGGCCTGCTCGAGGGCGGGCACGGAGTAGATCTGCCCGGACTGGCCGCCAGCGGAGAAGGGGCGGAGGGCTTTGAAGGGGTCTTTGAGGGCCATGGTGTGGTGTGTGATGTAAAGGGTTCGTCGCCGCGGATGGGCAGGCAGGTAGCCAAAAGCAAAGAAGGCGGTCGGGGCAAGCCCGACCGCCTTCAAATAAGCCTAGCTGACGATTAGGCTTCGACGGCCTTCTTGATCTTGGCGAAGTTCGGCATGGAAGCCGGGTCGCGCTTCACTTCGGAGTGGATCACGTTGCCGGCCTTATCGGCCACGAAGACGGAGCGCTTGGCCACGTTGAGGAGGCCAGTCTTCTCAGGAATCACGCGGGTATCCTTGACCTTGAAGGCCTTGAGGGCGACGCGGTTGAAGTCCGAGACGAGGGTGAGGTTGATGCCAGCCTGCTTGGCCCAGGCTTCCTGGGCGAAGGGAGAGTCGACCGAGATGGCGATCACGTCGGCGCCGAGCTTCTTGTACTCGTCGAGGAGGCCGGTCACCTTGCAGAGCTCGTCGGTGCAGACGCCCGTGAAGGCGAGGGGGACGAAGAGGATGACGGTCTTGCCCTTGCCAACATTGCGGCGGAGGCTGACGTCGACCAGGCCGACTTTTCCATCGGCACCAAGTATGCCTTGCTTGAGGGTGATTTCAGGGAGAGGCTGGCCAAGTTTGAGGGGCATGGTTTGGGTGGGTAGGGGGTGCGACGCAGAAATTGGTCAAAAAATAGGGGCTTGCAAGGATGGAGGCGGCAAAATGCCATAAATGACCCTTTTTTAACACAGGGCGAAGGTGTTTAGCCGGAAAACGGGGTAAATCGTAATTATTCCGTCTCTTTGGCTAACCCTAACCTGCGGAACCACTTACGCTGTTTCCTGACCAAGGCCCAGGTATCGAGGTTGATGCGTTCAGCCAGACCGCTCACCGCTACACGTTTCCCGCCCTCCAGCCAGTCCATGACGGCCCGATAACCCACCGCGCGGGACGATGTCAGTTCGGGGTCCAGATTCAGCGCCAAGAGGCGTTCGGACTCCTCAATGATGCCATCGTGCAGCATGGCGGCCGTACGGCTGGCAATCCTTGCCTTTAGTTCTTCGTCGGGTCGTTCGAGAAGTTCGAAGGTGACCGGGTGATCGGCGAAAGGTCCGCGGCGGGTCAGGAACTCATCACGCAGGGAGTCCAGGGTCCGGCCGGAGGCCAGGCGGCGTTCGAGGGCCTTGGCGATGCGGATTGGGTTTTGGATATCGAGCCACCCGGGGAGCTCCTGTCCCTCAATTTCGCGAAGGCGGAGCAAAAGAGAGGCTAGCCCTTGGCGTTGAAGAGTCCTGACTTCGTCGGTGATGGCCTGGGGAATCTCGAGTTCATCGGTGACCGGTCCAAAGAAGGCGGCCAGGTAGAAGCCGCTGCCGCCGGTGACCAAGACGCGCTTGCCGCGGCCGTGTGCGGCGGCGATCGCCGTCCGCGCCATATCGACGTATTGCGAAACGGAGTAGCGCTCGCTCGGGTCGACCAGATCGAGGCCGTGATGGCGGACGCGGCGCTGTTCTTCCGGCGTCGGCTTGGCCGAACCGACATCCATCCCGCGATACACGCAGACGGAATCGCAGGAAATTATCTCCGCGTCATTCTTTTCGGCCCAGCGTAGCGCAGTCTCCGTCTTGCCGACGGCGGTCGGCCCCGTCAGCACGTGAATCGCTGGCGCGGGTACGGTCATTAGCCGCGCTTAGCCCAATCGAGGAAGTAGGACAGCAGGATCAAGGCGACGGGCGAGGTGAGCACCATGCTGTCGATGAGATCGAGCGCGCCGCCGATGCCAGGGATCGTCGCGCCGGAATCCTTCACGCCGGCGAGTCGCTTGAAGACGGACTCGATGAGGTCGGAGGGGATGCTGAGTACCGCAATCGGCAGTGCCAATATCGCGGCCTTCCAAGGGACCATGAAGCTGATGCCAAATCCGTCGCGGAGCAGCCAAGCGAAAAGCGCGGAAGCTCCTGCGGAAGCGGCGAGTCCGCCGATGCAGCCTTCCCAGCTCTTGGCTGGGCTGATGGTCGGGGCAATCTTATGCTTACCGAACGGCACGCCGATGAGTAGCCCGCCGACGTCGGTAAACTTCGTGGCGACGAAGACCCAGACGACGTAATAGAGCCCGACGGACTGCGCGGTGAGCAGATGGCCATCCTTCATGCGTGCGATGGCGATGAGCGAGGCCAGCATGAAGGGCAGGTAAGCGAAGCCGTACAGCGTCGGGAAACGGCGTAGGAGCATCGGGACCTCGCCAGGATGGCGCAGGAGGGAGAGGAGGTGCAGGCCGACGAGCAACGCACCGCCGGTGAGCAAGTAGTTTGAGCGGGCTTCTTCGGCCGCAAGGAAGAATAGGCCAAAGTGGAGGGCGAAACCGGCGACGATGCCGGAAAGGTGGGGACGGCCGACTCCGGGGATAGAGCGAACCAGCTGATAAAACTCATACTGCGCGGCGCAGATGATGAGCGCGAGCAGGCCGAAGGAGGCTTGTTCGGCGACGGAAAAGAAACCGCCGACCCAGATGACGAGGCCGACGACGACCCAGAGGCCGATGGTGCTGAAAGCGCGGTCTTTCATGCTTGGGTGGGGGTCTGGATCTGCTCGCGAGTCTGGCCGAAGCGCCGTTCACGCTTGGCGTATTCGGCGAGCGCGAGCTGGAGTTGCGCCTTGTCGAAGTCGGGCCAGAAGACCGAGGCGAAAACGATTTCGGCGTAGGCCGATTGAAGTAGCAGGAAATTACTGAGGCGGAATTCGCCTGACGTGCGAATGATGAGATCAGGGTCAGGCATGCCAGCGGTCTGCAGGCGCGTCTCGACCGCCGACCAATCTACTTCCGCAGGAGAGAGTTTACCTGCCGCGACGTCAGCGGCGAGCGATTGAGCGGCGGACACGATTTCTTGGCGGGCGCCGTAGTTGAGTGCGACCACTAAGGTGAAGGCCGTGTTGTCCTTGGTGGATTTGATGACGTCCTCGAGCGGGACGCGGACGAATTCAGGAAGGGCGCTAATGTCGCCGATGACGCGGAGCCGCACGTTACGTTTCTCGAGGCGGGCGAGGTGAGCGCGGAGAATCCACTCGCCGAGCTTGAAGAGACCGCTGACTTCCTCGAGCGGGCGCTTCCAGTTCTCGGCCGAGAAGGCGAAGACCGTGAGCGTGCCGATACCGCCGTCGATGCAGGCATCGATGATCTCGATCAGCCGTTCGGCACCACGGCGATGTCCTTCGAGCCGGGGGAGGCCCTTGGCGGCGGCCCAGCGTCCGTTGCCGTCCATGATGATGCCGATGTGACGCGGCGGCACGGGATTGGCGGAGACGATGGGCGCAGGGGAGGACACTTGGCCGGAGAATGTTCTACCCGACTTACCCGTGGCAACCGCGAATCAACGTTCGTCGGCCGCGACCAGAACGCCGGGGAAGCCCGCTTTACGGGCGAGTTCGCAGACTTCGAGGAAGCTCTGCATGGTCAACGAAGCATCCGCTTTGATCAGGACTGGACGAGTGGAGCCACCCTTGGCGGCGACGCGGCGGAGTTCGAGTTCAAGGCCTTCGCGGTCGACCACGCGACCGGCGACCACGAACACGCCGGCACCGCGGGCAGAGACGAGGGTCACCGTCAGGGAGGTCCGAGCCATGTCGCCCGAAACCAGCTTGGGCGTCTTCATGGTGGGCGAGACCGCCCCTGCGCGCTCGTCGAAGCCTACATACATGCCGGGAGCAAAGACGAATTCGGCGGAAAGGACGTAGGTGAGCGCCGCGCAGACCAGGGCAAGAGCCAACGGGATGAAATCCAAGCCCTGTTCGGCGGGACGGACTTTTTCCAGGACTCCCAGGGGCGTCCGCATCTCAGCTTTGGCGAGGTTTCTCCTCGGGCAGCTCGTGGCGCACGAAGGTGATGATGGAATGGGCCGCGATTTCCATCTCGGTGACAATTGAGCGAACGCGCCCAACGAGGAAGTGGTGGGCTATTGCGCAAGCGGCGGCGATGATCATGGCGAAGCCCGCGGTGGCGAGAGCGGCCTGAACTTCTGTCAGGAGGCCAGCGGCGGAGGCATAGACGCTCCCGTCGCGCAGGGCAGAAGTGAGGTTGAAGCCTGAGAAGATGGCGCCGGCCAGACCAAGCATCGGGGCGACGCGGCCGATGGAGGCGATGGAGCCGAGGCGACGTTCGAGGACGGGTAACTCGAGCAAGGCGGCTTCGGTGGCGGCGGCACGCATGGCTTCTTCGCCGCTGGCCGAGCGGAGTAGGGCGGCTTTGACCACGCGCGGCACCGGACCGGGGGATTCTTCGCAGGCGGCCAGAGCTTCGAGTGGCCGGCCGGCGCGCAGGTTATTGCGGACGCCTTCAATGAAGTCAGAGGAAAGCACCAGGCCGCGGTGGAGGAACATCGCACGTTCGACGACGAAGACGAGGGCAAGGAAGGCGAGGAGCAGGAGCAGCCAGACGAAGGGGCCGGCGTCGAAAGGGAAGGAGAAGCGGCTGCTCATTGGGGCTTAGAAGGATTGGACGATGAATTGCGGAGGGTCGCAAGTTTGCTTTCGGCGGTGGACTGTCCCGGGAGGCGCGACTGCGCGGCAGGTTGCCCTTGGTTAATGTTCACGATGATGCTGTAGGCGGCGATGGCTTCGGCGCGGTCGCCATCCAGCTCGCAGGTCTCGGCCATCAGGAGTACCGAGCGCGAAAGCCACAGGCGACCTTCGGAGGAGAGCTTGCCTGCGGTGTCTGCGGCGACCCGGGCGGTCGCTTCACGGAGCGCACCCAGGGTGCGGACGAGGACCTTACGGGCTTCGCCCCGCGTTGCGGTGGCTTCGAGGCCGGTCTCGGTTCGCGAGCGCTCGACCAGCGTGAGCGCCCACTTGTACCAAGCTTCGATCTGCACTTCGTTGGAGTCCTTGGACCAAGCCTCGGCGATACGTTCGTAGGCGGCGGCCGCGCGCGAGATGCGTTGACGGTCGAGCTGGCCATTGCGGTCGCGGCGTAATTGAGCGAGCCCGAAGAGTGAGTCGGCGCGGGCCATCTCAGCCTGTGGGCGGGAAGGATCGAGCGGCTTATCGCGGATCAGGCCTTCGAGCACGAGCAGGGATTTATCGAACTGGCCAAGCGAGCGGAGAATCTCGGCGCGACGAAGCGACACGCGGAAGATTAAAGGGTTCTGGGGGTAAGTCTCGGTGAAACGTTCCAGGAGTTCGACGGCATCCTTCAGCTTATTTTCGCCATCGGTCGGCGCCTGGAGCGCGGCCTGTTCAGCGGCTTCGTAAAGGCCGAGGGCCGCGAATTCGGCGAGGGCGGCCTGGCCTGCAAATTCCTTGGCGAGGGATTCGAAGCGCGCTTGGGCTTCGGCGTTGCGACCGACGGAGGCCAGATGGCGGCCTTCGACGAGGTAGGATGCCGCCGCGGCGGGGACTTTACCGAATTGCCGGCGCAGCTCGACGAGTTCGTCGAGCCCTTTCGCGGCGCCAGCATTGAGCGCAGTGCGTGCCTTCAGGAGCGCAGCGTGTCCGCGGAGTTCCGGCACGGCTTTACTCAGGTCAGAAGGGGTGTCCCCGACAGGGAGATTGGAGAGCCTGCGATCGATGACGCCGGCCAGCCGACTCGCCTCGGCGGGATTATTATTCGCGATGGCCAGGAGTGCACGCTGCCAAGTGAAACGCAGTTCGTAATCGATTTGAGCGCCTTGGGTGAGCGGGGCGAGTCGGGCCAGTAAGCGTTCAGCGTCGGCCGGGCGATGGGCTTTGCGCATATCCTCGACGAGGCTCCAGATGGCCGACCAGACCGGGATGCGCGTTGGTGTGCGATTCGAACGCGCCGCTTCTTCGATGACTTCTGTGGTGCGGTTCCAAGCGCCAATATCGTCGCTGGTCTCAATGAGGCAGAGCACGCGTTGGTGGAATGCGTCCTCGACGAGGTTGGTGTCGGCGGCGTCCTTCTGGATTGTTGCGTAGGCTTTCTCCGCGAGGATGAAATCCTTGGAGAGGAAGAGGCAGTCGGCGGCAGCGATGCGTAGTTTCGTGCGTTCGGGTTCGACGCTGCCTTCGGCCAATGTTGTGAGGTGAGTGGCGGCGAGACGATAGGAGCCATCGCCCCAGGCCGCGATGGCGAGGGTCCGGATGGCTTCGCTCACGAGGGGGCTAGCGGGGACGTCCTTGAGTAAATCTTCGGCCGCTTGGCGGGCTTTCTCGCGACTCCCCGCAAACAGCATCAACTGGGCCCGCGCGAGATGGATGGAATCGAGGACCTTGAGGTCGCGGGGGCAGTAGTAAGAGAGCTGGCCCGGATTGCGGCGCAGCAGGAAGTCATTCACCTCGTTGGCGATGGCCTTCCTGTCGACGGACTTTGGGGGTGTCCCTGCGGCGTTCGCTGCCGGGACATTATCGGGGGCAGCAGCGCTGACCAAGGCGCGTAGGGCCGTGAGGCGCAGGGCAACGTTGGCGGGATTGCGGGCGGCCTCCTTGAGTCGTTCGCGTCCTTCGGCATTGTCCGCTCCAAGAATCAGGCCGGCGAGGAGATCCGCCTCTGCTTGCCGTGAGGGGGGCAAGGTGCCTGCGTTGGCGAGAGCCTTGGCCGCATCCTGTGGGCGCTTGAGGTGGGCTTGGGCGAGTGCGAGATTGCGCGCGTAGTCGAAGGCGAGTGGCGTGCCTTTGGCATCGGAGGCGAGCTCACTGAGCGCCGTGATGGTGCGCTCATCGACCTTACCCGCGACAATCATCGCGCGGTAACCGAGGACTTCGATGCGTTGACGTTGCTCTTCGGAGACCGCCATGCGGGCGATGGCTTCCTGCGCGAGGTTGATATTGAAGTTATCGTTCTGGGCACCGGCAACCATCCAGCGGAGCGCATGACCCCAGGCAATCTCGTGGGCGGGGAGGGTGGTGAGGTTGAGTTCGGTTGCGAAGGCCCGGGCGCCATCGAGATCATTTTCGAGGAGCGCGATGAGGCCTTCGCGCAGTGCCTTACGGGGTGACTTGGGGAGGAACTTCACCGTCGCCTTGGCTTCAGCCGTGCGGGTGCGTTCGATGTAGGCCGCGGAAAGGCCCAGTCCCGCATGCTCGCGATCCTGCTCGCTGAGTTTCGGTTCGGCGAGCAGCTGGGCGTAGAAGCCAGAGGCCGTCGACGAGAGGCCAGCGGCCAAGGCTTGGTCGGCCAATGCGAGTAGCGTCCGGCGATCGGGCTGGTCGCCCGGGCTGACGCTGGCGTTGGCCGTGATGAGGTTCGGCGGGAGGTCCTGCGACGCGACCTGACTCGGCAGCAAGGTGCCGAGGGTAAGGAAGGTGGCTAGGGTGAACCGTAGCATCGCCCCGAATATGGTCGGAGCGGGCTGGCGGGCAAGAGGCGAGTGCCGGCTCAGGCCTTGTCGAGACCGAAGGCCGTATGCACGGCGCGGACGGCGGCGTCGGCTTTGGCAGGGTCCAGCGCGACAGAGATCTTGATCTCGGAGGTCGTGATGAGCTCGCTGTTGATGCCGACGGAGGCGAGGGCCTTGAAGAGGGTGCCGGCAACGCCGGGGTGGGAGATCATGCCGACTCCCACGATGGAGAGCTTAGAAATCTCACCGGCGGAGCGAACGGAGCCGGAGCCAAGCTTCTTAAGGGTCTGACCCACGACGGCCTCGACGCGGGAGAATTCGGCGGTGGTCACCGAGAAGGTTAGGTTGGCTTTGCCGTCCTTCCCTAGGTTCTTGATGATCATATCGACGCTCAGGCCGGCTTCGCCGAGGTCGTCGAAGAGGGCGGACAGGGCCTGAGGGCTATCCGGCAGATCATTCACCGTGACACGGGTCTGCAGGCGGTCGAGGGCGACGCCGGCGATAGCCGCGTCTTCGAGGGTTTTGTCGATGGCTTTCACGATGGTACCGGGTTGGTCGTTAAAGGAGGAACGGACCTCGAAGGGCACGTTATATTTCTGGGCGAACTCTACGGAGCGCGACTGCATGACTTTGGAGCCACTGGAAGCGAGCTCGAGCATCTCCTCGTAGGAGATCTCCGGCAGCTTGCTCGCATTAAGCACGATGCGCGGGTCGGCGGTGTAGACGCCGTCGACGTCGGTGTAGATCTGGCAGAGGTCGGCCTTGATGGAGGCGGCGACGGCAATGGCGGTGAGGTCCGAGCCTCCGCGGCCGAGGGTGGTGACTTCGCCTGCGTCCGTGCAGCCTTGGAAGCCGGCGACCACGACGACTTTACCTTCGTCGAGGCGGGCGAGCAGGTCGCCGCCGGTGATGCGGGTAATGCGGGCGCGGGTATGGATGTCGTCCGTGAAGATGCCAGCCTGGGCGCCGGTACGGGAGACGGCGGGGACGCCGATGGCGTGGAGCGCCATGACCGTGAGGGCGATGGTTTCCTGTTCGCCGACGGCCATGAGGACGTCCATCTCGCGTTCGTCGGGGAGCTTCGACAGGGCCTTGGCGCGGGCGATGAGGTCGTTGGTGACGCCGCTGCGGGCGGAGACGACTACGACGATGCGGTTACCCTTGGACCACTGTTCCTTGATTTTGGCCGCGACGTTCTGGATGCGGTCAACGGTACCGACGGAAGTGCCGCCGTATTTCTGGACGATGAGGGCCACCGGAGATCAGGATTCGGGAGAGAAGATGCGGAGCACGACCGGCTCCTCGAGCACGGTCTTGAGGCGGCGTAATTCTGTCAAGACTGCGGACATCTTGCGTTCGCTGACCGGGTAGGTCGAAAGCGTGACGGTGCCGCGTCCCTGGTTCGGGTGTTCGTATTGAATGACGCGAGCAATCGACACCTTGTGCTTCGAGAAGATGCGGTAGACGCCTTCGGACACGCCGGCCTTGTCGAGCAACGAAAGGCGAAGGTAGAAGGGCGAGACAATCTCGTCGATTGAGGCCATGCGCAGGGCGCGGCCGGCTTTCTCGCGGGCGGCGAGGGCTTCGGGTGAAAGGGCCTGCGAGATGGGGCCAGTGAGAGCAGCGATGGCGTCGACGATGTCGCCGATGACGGCGGAAGCGGTGGCGTCGCCGCCGGCGCCGCGGCCGGTGAGCGTGGTGGCGCCGACAACGTCGCCGCGGAGGGTGATGCCGTTATTGACGCCGGAGACGCGTGCAAGGATGTCGCGATTAGGGACAAGGGAAGGGTAGACGCCGACGGTCATCCAGTTGGCCTTGAAGTCGCGACGAATGACGGCGAGGTGCTTGAGCGCGAAGCCGAAGCGGCGGGCAAAATCGATATCGGCCGGGCCGATCTTGCGGATGCCTTCGACGAGCGTACGGGCGGGCGGCGCCCACTTGCCGTGGGC
>CAMBTP010000003.1 GCA_945870855.1 Prosthecobacter debontii | reverse complement strand
AAGACGGGGCGCGGCGGATGCGGGGTAGTGGTTTAGCGGCAGCGGGTGTGTTGTGGAGTATACGGGATTTGCGGGTGGGGGTATGATTGGACTTCGATGCGCAGCTATGCTGCGTCTGCGACGGCTCGAAAGCGCGTAAAATTCATCCTTGCACCTTGGCGCGGGTGGAGGTTATTTAGGTGCAGTGAACTAGCCCACGCCCCTAACAAGGCGATGCGGCACAAGCCTATGATTTCCCTGGAACGCAAGCCCGCCACCATCACCATCGGATCTTTTGACCGATGCGGGTTCCTAGTCTCTTTTCCATGACTTGCCGTTCCATGCATTCTCGTATTCTCCCGACGGTTCGGATCCGCGCGGCTCACTTGCCGACATGTGTTTCCGGACGTCACCTCCAAACATCCAAAGGATAAAGCCATAGCCAAGCCGCAGAAAAACAACACTAGGGGCCGTTTCCGTGACATGACACGGATCAACGACCGGATCCGCGCACCGAAAGTGCGCGTCGTAAATGCAAACGGGGAGCAGCTCGGCGTGATGACATCGCGCGAGGCTCTCGCCAAGGCACAGTCCGTGGGGCTGGATCTCGTCGAGATCGCCGGCCAGGCGGATCCGCCGGTTTGCAAGATCATCGACTACGGAAAATACAAATACACCCAGGCGAAGCTCAAGAAGGGCAAGTCCAAATCCTCGACGAGGATGAAAGAGGTGAAGTTCCGCGTCGGCACTGGCACGCATGACTACAACATCAAGCTCGGCCGCGCGGAGACTTTCCTCGAAGGCAACCACAAGGTGCGCTTCGTTCTCCAGTTTAAAGGACGCGAGAACGCCCACAAGGAACTCGGCTTCGTGATGCTCAAGCGCATCATAGAAGACCTCAAGTCCATGGCCGGCGTCGATCAGCCGCCACGCCTCAGCGGACGCGCTGTCGCGATGATCCTTTCCCCGCTGCCCGCTCACCAGCGCAAGCGTCACTTCCATCTCTTCCACGGTGAACTCATTGACGAAGACGAACACGACGAGGAAGAGGACGATGAGGACTTCGACGACGAGGTGGACGAATCCTCCACCATATCGACCGACGACCACGAGGTGCCGGAAGAGGCTGCCGACGCGCCGGAAGAGAAGCCCGCTGAGTGATGCCTGGAAACATCCTTGATCTCAACGAAAGCTTGCGGAGCGGTGACGCTCCCTTGCTGCTGCTTTTCGACATCGATGGCACTCTCATCGATACGGGCGGGAAGGGGATGACCGCGTTACTTAAAACGGTGATCGAGATTTTCGGAAGCGAAGGCCCGCCGCTCGATCTCGCTGGTTCCACCGATCTAGGGATTTTGGAAAACCTCCACGCTCATTTCGGGACTGAGCCTTGCATCGAGCGGACGCATCGTTTTTTTGAAACGTATCACGTCCACCTTGAGAACAGCCTGACCTCGAATCCCGCTGAAGGCAGGGTGCTCGATGGGGTGGTGGAACTCCTACAGGATATTGCCGGAGCGGCACGCGCAAAGCCCGCTTTGCTGACGGGGAATACGATGCAAGGCGCTTGGATCAAGCTCCGCCACTACCGCCTTGACCATCATTTCGGCTTCGGTGCGTATGGATCGGATCGGGCGGATAGGAATCTTCTCGGTCGTATTGCCCTGGAACGTGCCCTTGCCCAAACCGGTCAAGCCTATGATACCAAGCACACGCTGGTCATTGGCGATACACCCAAGGACATCGCTTGCGCCCACGCCGTCGGCGCGAAATGTCTGGCGGTGGCGACCGGACAATTTTCGGAAGACCAGCTCGCTGCAGCGGGTGCGGATTGGGTGGTGAGCAGCTTGCGGGAAATTTCCCTGCGGTGAGCTCACATGTGGATCGTTCACCGGTGGACATTTCGTGCCACTCCGAATTAAGCTTCGAGCATGTTCAACATTGTGCTTCTTGAGCCGGAGATTCCACACAACGCCGGGGCAGCTGGGCGGCTGGCTCTGGCCACGGGCTCGGCGCTGCATCTGGTAAAACCGTTGGGTTTTTCCTTGGATGACAAATACGTGAAGCGCACCGGCTTGGACTACTGGCAGGAAGTGGATTTGCATATCTGGGAAAATTTTTCCGAGCTAGAGACAGCAATGGCAGGGAAGGGGATGTGGTTTCTTTCCACGAAGGCGTCGCAGACTCCGTGGGAGGCGGATTTCCAGCCCGGGGATTGCCTCGTTTTCGGAAAGGAGACGAAAGGCTTGCCGGAGGAGATGGTGAAGGCGGCGGGTGGCCGTGCGCTGCGAATTCCGATGAAACCCGGCGGCACGCGTAGTTTGAATCTCTCAACAGCGGTGGCCATCGTGCTTTACGAGGCGGTGAGGCGGCAGGCCCCGGGCTGGTGAAGTACACCCTTCACTCAACGATCTTCATCTGCGCACGAGCACTGATTTTCACATATTGTTTGCCTGAATTCTTGTAAACCGTCCCGTCGAAGCGCACTTTCTTCCCAATCAAATCCAAATAGGAACGGTCAGTGAAATCGCCTTCGTATTCTTTCTTTAGCGCCACTGCCATAATTTCGTCGGGGTTGTCTGGTCTAGAGAATTCGAAATAGAGGCTATTGCCAGCGCCTGAAAGCCTAACGTTACGTATGATTCCTGTCACACTCGCAAGCCCTTTGGTTTTCAGTGCTTTCATTTTATCGCCATCACCCGGCGTGAAATCGCGGACAGGAGGCGCGGTGACCACGGGGGGAGCAAGATCGGCGGCGCGTTTGGCTTCCGCTTCTCGGGCTAATTTTTTCGCCAACTCCTCCACTTGTGAGGCAGGTACGGCTTCGGTGTCCTCGGTCGGTTGTGTTGTAGGTTCTGGCTTAACTTCTGGCGCAGGCTTTGGTGTATCTACGACCGGAGGGGGCTCTGCGGCGGTCTCGGGTTGGATGGCCTTCGCTTGATCGGTTGCTGCGGGAGAAATCTTTTGTTCCGCGGCAAGCGGTGGATCGACCGGGGCTTGCACGGTCATGCGGTAATAAAGCAGGCCTCCGACAGCCAGCAACAAGCCGACGCAGGCGGCGATGAAGATGGGTGAGGCAGAGGATGGCTGCTTCACTTTCACAGCAAACGGGAATGCGATTGGTGCGGCGACCGATGGTTTCGGTGGCGGCGGTGTATCGCCATCGGAGCTGGCGATAGGCAGTGATTCGAGAGCTTCGGCAAGGCTCGCGTCTGGATTATTCTTCATCCATTTTAGCCAGCCACCCAGGCCGTGGCCTGCATTGTTGCCTATGAGCTTGCCTTTCCATCCGGCCAATCGCTCGCCCATTTCAAGGAGCGCAGCGAGTTTACGGGAACCGAATTCAGCCCCCAGCCATTTGAAAGGCGAGAGCCAGAATACGAAGCCTCTACCGCTTTCCTCTGAGCCTACGAAAATCGAATCCGTATTTGTGTCCACCCAAACTGCCTCCTCACCGAGGATTTCGGAAAGGAATAGGGATACTTCTAGCGCGAGTTGGAGGATCTGAATCACCAGCCTTGGATCGAGAGTCTCTCCGTTCAGGACTTCATCGAGCTTAGCGCCATCAACCCATTCCGCGACCATGAAAGGCATGTTGTCGATGGGATCGACCGCTCCGCTGAAGATCGCGCGCAGTGCCGGGTGGCTTACTCCTACAAGCCGTTCCGCGGCGATCCGGAATGCGACCGATTCCTCTTCTTTGAGTCCCCCTCCATCTTGCCCGAAAGGGAAGAAGCGGCGCAGCGCGACCGCGTGTCCCATTTCCAAGTCATGGGCACGGAATACGATACCCTTTTTGTCTTGGGATACGATGTCCTCGATTTCAAAGCGGCTCATGTTCTTAGGCGCAGGTTAGCGAGACATTGCTTTTCGCCAAGCCATAACCTTATTGCCGGATCGTTGAAAAGCGGATGAACGAAGCGGGCTGATGGAAGTCCGGTTCCGTGCCCGGGAGCTTGTGCGCGCTGTGAAATGTCTGAAGAGGAGAGTTGAGGATCGCCGTTGCGTTCGCAGTGGTTTCCGCGCCGAAGCCGATCTCCTTTTCCAGTAGCGTAAGCGGAATACAAATCGCAGCACACCAAGTATCATAGGAAATATCTTCCCAGTGGCTCGTGACGATGGATGGGAAATCCGGCTGTGCCTTGGCGCGGATGCGGGGGGCGTTGAATTTTGCAGCCCACCAAGCTCCATTCGGAGCTAGGTTGAATTCGAGGTAAGCACCCGTTGTGGGATTTGCGAGAAAGAGCTCCGCGACATCGTGTTCCCACAGCCCTTCTGCGAAGGAACCCGGTTCCGTGCCGGGGCTACAGGTGGCCGGTGCTTGCCTTGTGGCAACGAACCATAAATTCGAGGGATCAGCTGCGAGGGTGAAACAGAGCGGGGGGTGAAGCGCCACACCATGCCAATCCGAGCTGATGCCCATCACGGGTAGGTCAAGTCCACCCCAAACCAGTGTGGCGTCGCATTGGAAAAGTTGCATGAAATACCTTTGATCGATAGCTGGGTGAAATGGCGAGTCTTGATTCGTAATCATGTTTTTTTGCAGTCTCTGAGAATTTTATGGTAGCTCTGCGTAAGATTTGTTTGTTTGCGCCCGTCCCATATCATATGCCTCGCCAACGATCAGGTTATTACAATGCGATCGAGTATATCGGTCCTCGGCCACAGAAGCCGAAGAAGCCGAATTTATTCGGAGGCTGGGTTATTGTTGTGATCGCGCTCGCTGCCGCTGTTTTCTTTGGAAAACCTTTGATTAACGGCGCTTTGGCGGCGGACAGAGCTCCGACGAACGAGCAGATTGAAATCATTGTAAGCCAGCTTGAGGAATCCGCCAGTTTTCCCGAAAAACTTGCCGCAGAAGCCCTGAAATACTCCGGAAGCCAGGTCAGCCATGATCCGGCCTACTACAAGATCCAATACCCTGGAGGTGATGTGCCCGCCGGCAAAGGCGTTGCTGCCGATCTTCTGATTCGCTGTTACCGCAAGCTTGGCATCGATCTTCAAAAGGAAATTCATGAGGATATGGAAAGTCACTTCCGGCTATATCCCCAGCTATGGGCCGCCACAGCACCTGACCGCAATATCGACCACCGCCGCGTTCCCAACCTTCAGCGCTTTCTAAGCCGCAAGGGTGAGACACTCTCCACCTCTTCGGATCCGGCCGAATATAAGGTTGGTGATATAGTTATCTGGGCGCTCTCGAATGCCGAAACTCACATCGGTATCGTGGTTCCATCTGCCTCAACTGAAGAAGGCAGCAGCGGCCCTTGGGTAGTTCATCATCCTGCTGGTGTCGGTGTAAAATGGGAGAAAGCCCTTTTCGATCAACAAATTCTCGGACATTTTCGCTTTTCGGGTGAGTGAGGGATTCTTTCCACTATAATCCTGTTGGTGAAGAGTGCGGCGTGTATTTCTGTCGTCGATGAGAACCTGAACACCGATGTCAACCTGGCGACCTATCGAAAATACAGCTTGTTGGAAGCGATGTCTCCCGCCGTGGTTGCACGCTCCGGTTGTAATTTTGTTCCAACTCACCGTCGCGGCTGCGGTGGTCGGTCTCGGGGTGGTATTTTTCTATTTCATACTCGCATCGAGATTCGATCTCGATGAGGTGGCAAAGCTACCTCAGGCGACGGTTTACCATGATCGAACCGGTAAGGAGTTAGAGGCTCCGGGTGAATCAGGTCGGCGTGTAGTAAAGCGCAGTGAGATTCCGGAGTTTATGGTTGAGGCTTTGGCAGCGCGTGAAGATGCGAGATTTTTTGAACACAGTGGCGTGGATTTCCGGGGCTTAGCGCGGGCGATGGTGCGAAATGCGAAGGATCGTGATTTCACTCAAGGTGCCTCAACCCTGACTATGCAGCTTGCGCGCAACACTTACGAAATGCGTGCGAAATCACTGCATCGGAAGGCTCTTGAGATTGCGCTGACTCTACGGATTGAATCGCGCTACTCAAAGGATGAGATCCTGACGAATTACCTCAACCGCATTTACTACGGCTCCGGCGCCTATGGGGTGGAGCAGGCGGCGCGGATATATTTCGGCAAAACGACCTCACAGCTACATCCGGGCGAGTGTGCGATGATCGTGGGAATTATCAGAGGGCCACACATTTATTCTCCCCGTAGGAATTTTGATGCGGCGATGGAGCAGCGCGACCAAACCCTAGCTCGGATGGTGGATGCAGGTTTCATCACTCAGGAGCGAGCGGATGCGGTGAAGGACCTAGAGATACGGCTTGTGAAGGACGGGCAAACGGGTACCCAGCCCTCCTATGCGCTGCGGCAGGTGCGTTGGGAGTTGGAGAAGATCATGGAGAGGGAGAATATCACGCTGGGCGGAATCAGTGTCCAAACCACCCTCGATATAGATTGGCAGTCACGGCTCGAATCAGAACTCGCCCGAGCGGTGGCAAACCTTGAGGCGGAGAAAAACTGGCAGCATCCGAAGATCGGCGCACATGAAGCGGGTTCTGACGCCGAATATGTCCAATTCGCCGCCGTCACGACGGAGACAAAATCCGGAGCGGTGCTCGCGCTGATCGGAGGTCGTGATTTTGCGGACTCTCGCTACGATCGCACCCGCTCAAAACGCGATCTCGGCTCTGCTTTCGAGCCATTCGTCGCAGCAGCTGCGGCGGAGCGCGGGAAATTAGTATTTGCGGGTAAGCCTATCCAGACCGGTAGGCAGATCGGCGCGCAGGAGGTGGAAAGGCTGGCGAAGCGCTGTGGGTTTTCTGGGCCTTTCCTAACTACTGAGGATCTTTTCCGTGGTGCGGTCGCGGCCACTCCGATGGAAATGTCCGTGGGACTAGCCACGCTCGGCAACAAGGGCAAGAAGCCGAAGCCTCATTTCATTTCCCGCATCGATGATTCCGAGGGGAATGTGATTTATCGCGCAAAAACAGAGAGCGATGGCGCCCTCGGCGAACAAGCAGCGCGTGAAGCGGTGGCGGTTCTGCAAAGCCGCTCTGGAACCCGCTGTTTTACCGGTGCAACTGGTTCGGAGCGCGACGCATGGACGCTTCGTCTCGGTCCCAGCGGATCAACGGCGATCTGGATCGGCTTCGACGAACCGAAAAAAATCGCGGATGAAAAACGCCTCAAAGCTCTGCTCGATGAGTTCGTCGAGAGGCTGGGGAATTAGTTTACTTTGGAGTGCGGCGACATGTCGCCTCAAGGAAAGCTCGGACATGTCCGAGCACTCCAAATCAAAGCTACTGCGCGGGTAGTAATTCGTCGAGGATCGTCTGGATACCTTTGTCGGCTTGCTCTGAAGGAGGGTGGATGGAACGCGCCTTTAGATACCAGGCAAGGGCGGAGCCGGTTTGCTTGGGCGTGCGACTCTCGAACTGGCGCGCCTTGTCGAGAGCGAGGGTGAAATCGGCGACTTTCGAGGAGAGCAGTTCGATTTCACGGCCGAGTTTGGGATCGTCAGGAAAGCGTTCGCGGATCTCGGCGAGCTGTTCCCACGCGCCGTAGTTTTGGCCCATGCGGGAAAACTCATTTGCCTTGCCGATGGATTCCTCGATCTCCTTGAGGTTTTCCATGATCTGTTTGAAGGCGTCTTCGCGGGTGGCGTCGCCTTGGATAGCGGGAGCAAACTCGTACTGCCGTTTCGCGATTTCGCGGTAGTTACCCTCGGAAAGAAGGCGGTCGAAGTCGTTACGGGCAACCACAATGCCGCCGGAGTTAGCCACGAGATCGCGGAACTCCTGGAGCTTCGGATTAGTGGGCCAGATTTCGGTGGCTGCTTTGATTTTCTCTGCCGCCTTGTCGGAATCACGGGCGAGAAGGTGGGATTTCGCTTCTTCAATCGCTAGGTCAGAGGCGAGGGTGTAGGCGGCGATAGCGGAATCGACCTTCGAAGAGGGGAAATCCTTGGCGACAGTTTTGAGGCGGGAGGCGAGTTCCTTGCCCTTCACGTAATCACGAGCCTGGAGTGTGCCATAGAGTTCGTAAAGATCGCGAACGTAAGCGGCAATGCGGAGTTTCTTGTCCAGCGGCAGGGTGGCCACGGGGCCGAGGTATTCGCCGAGCGCGTAGGCCTCCATGAGGCGCTGAGAAGCGGAGTGGAGTTCATCGCGGGACAGCATGAGATCAAAAGCCTCGATGTATTTGGCGACCTCGCGAATGGCCTCGTTGGAGAGGGAGTCTAGTGAGGCGACTGTGGGGGAAATGCCGAGGGATTCGGAGAAAAGTTTAGAGACATCGGAATTCTTATCAATGCGGAGGGTGGCGTCGCCATCTTTCCAGATCTGGTTGTAGAAACGCGCGGCCATTAGCACGTGCTCGTAACGGCGCTGGGCGAACCACTGCACCATGGTCACCTGATATTGCGCCTTGGTGCGGATCGTTTGTGCCTCGGTTTGGATGTTATTGATTTTCTTCATCCCCTCGATCTCGGTAATTCGGCGCAAGGTATCGGCGTATTTTAGGGATGCCGTCCCGGCGCCTGCGGTGGAATCTTGCTGAGCAGCATTGCCTCCTTTACCTCCTCCTTTACCATTTACACCGGTATTACCACCAAGCTCGCCTTTCTTGTCGTTGCGGGCATCCCAATCCGCTTGTGCCATGATCGCCTTTTTTTCGGTATCCATGGATTTGTTGAGCTTGTTGAGAGCCTCCGAATTATTCTTGGCGAGCATGGCCATGTAGATCGACTCCGCGAGGGACATGCACAGGTTTGCGTCACCGGGGTAGGATGCGGCGGCAGGCAGGAGTTTGAAGCCTGTGTAGAGGTCGGCGCCGCCGCTGCGGAAAGGGGAAATGGCGCTAAGAATATCAGCTACATTTTCCCGATATTCGGCAGCATCTGCGTCGGTTTCCGGCGGCTGGCTGAGGTATTTTTCGAAACGTGCCTTGAGCACACGGTTGTCCCCTATCGGAATGGCGACACCACCGACGGTGATCGTCTCTGCCGAGGGATCGAGCATGGGAATTTCCTGACCGAGCGGGGAGGCGGGGGCAGGTTTCGCAGGAGCCGGGGCTGTGTCGGCAGGGACTGCGGGCGGGGGCGTTCCACCATCGGCGGGCGGGGTGTAAACCTGTGCGAACGTTGGCAATGCTAGGCAGAGAAAGAGGATTAGAGATGGAGTTTTCATTTTTCTTCTCGATTTATTTAGCAGGATATTTTTCAGAGACGGCTGATATCGGTGGCGACGGGGATACCGCCTTGTTCGAATCGGACTCTGAAGGCGTAGCGCTGCTCGCGCTCGATGTTCAGGTTGTTGAACTTGGCGGGGATCATCACCGGAACGATTTCATCGCCCGATTCGGCTTTCACCCGCACACTGACGACAGAAGAGGTGTTCCCGTCGCGGAAGAAGCGCTCGTCGACTTGCCCTTCGATGAGGTATTCGTTGTTGCGAAGGCTGTTTCCGTTATCGAGGAGATCCTGAACGATCAGTGGGTTCGTATCAGAAAAAGAAGGCTTCTTTTTCGACATGAAGGATTTTCCACCAAAAAACAAGGCGACCACTGCGACGACGATGCCGATGATGCGAAAGGGATTGGTACTGGAGCTAGCGCGGCGGGCCATAATGGGAAAATTTCAAACTTTAAATTTCAACCTTCAAGGAAGAGGTTGTAGTATTGAATCATACGTTAAAAAATCGGCATTTGAAAGATTAATCCCATTGGGGTCGGCGGGTGCCGATCCATGCTAGGGAGAGCGTGACTAGGATGTGGATGGCGAGGGTGATCAAGCAGGCTTCCTGATTGGATAACGAGGTATCGATGACGGATTTAACTGCGCCGTGGACTTGTGATTGAAGCGCCTCGACGGAGCCAGACCATGCCCAGTAAGCGGAGATGAAAGGGCGGGTGAAGGCCTCGATATGTTCCGGAAGCGCGAGGACTGCACCCGACAGGGGAAGCTGGAAGCCAACAAGATAGATGGAAAGTAGGGATGCTTGCTCGGCAGTGCGCATCAGCGCCGATATAGCGAGGCAGACAGAGGTCATGGCCGCGTTGATTAGTAGGAGGAAAACAACGTGCTCAACGAATTCGCCACGGAATGCCCCAAAAAGGTTCACGAAAAACGCCATCCACAGTGATTGGGCGATGACGAGACAGGAGAGGAACGCAATTTTTGATAATAGGTAGGCGGACGGTCGTAATCCTCCGAATTTCTCTTTTTCGTAGATAGGGCGCTCGCCTGCGATTTCACGCGCGGAGTTATTGGAACCCATCAGCGCCAGCAGGACGACTTGGAACATGATGATGCCAGAGATCGCGGAGCCGACCTTTGCTTGATCTGAGCGGACGGATTGCTGCTCTTGGATTTCGGCGGCCATGTTGTCCTGACGGACGTCGGAATAGCGGCGGATGTTGCCGTCCGCCTTATCGCTGAAAAGGGTGACGAGGGCGGGAAAGCAGATGAGGATGGCGAGTTGAAGGAATACCTGGCCACGATCACGGAAAAAGATTCGCCAGCGTCGGGAAAGCAGGGTGGAGAACTGGGTGAAAAATCCGGGTAGTCGGGTCTCCTCGGGTTCGTGGTTTTTTTCTGAGTCCTCTTCGTTGGGATTCGGAATGGGCTTGGGTCTTTCAAGCAGAAGATCGCCCGAAGCGATGAGCCGCGCGCGTGTTTTTTCAAGCATCCCGTAGTAGGAAACGGAGTGCTTCGCCCACGAGGTTTGCCAACGCTCGGAGGGCTGGGCGGACAGGCGTGGGTAAATTTCCTCTGTGTCCTTGACGGAGAAATAATGGTTCAGGCGCTCCGGCGGACCATGGAAAACTACTCGTCCCTCGTGGAGAACCAGAATGGAATCGTAAAGTTCTAAGTGGGCGAGGGAGTGGGTGACGGAAAGGACGATGCGCCCGTCCTTGCGTGAAAGATCGTGGAGAAGACGGACGATCTCACGCTCCGAGCGCGGATCGAGACCAGAGGTAACTTCGTCGCAAAGCAGGATTTTCGGATCGGAAACGAGTTCCATCGCAAGGCCGAGACGGCGCTTCTGACCGCCGGAAAGAACCTTCACGGTGCGATCGCTGATCGCTTCGAGGCCGGTTTCCTCCAGCACACGGTCGATGCGATGGTCAAGCTCAGCGGTGTCGCGGGTTCTTACCCGGAGGCGGGTGGCGGCCTCTACGGATTCATCGACGGTGAGCGGATCGTAGGCGATGGAGAATTGCGGGACGTATCCGATTTCCGAAGGGGAGAAATCACAGTCTTCGGAAAGGTTGCGGCCTTCCCAGAAAAGGGCGCCGTCGGATTCTGGGTTCAGGCCGGCGATGGTTTTCAGCAGAGTCGTCTTCCCGCATCCGGAGGGACCGACGATGGCCATGAAGTGACCTTTTGGCACCTGAATGGAGACGCGATCGACGAGATTTACATCCTCGCCGTCTTTATTGATAGTGAAACAAACGTCTTTTAGCTCTAGCACAAGGGAATCGGGTTAAATGTTAGAAACGCTGGGTTACCGGTTGGTTTATCGTTTTTTCGGATATTTTTGGTAAAAAAAGCGCGGGTGTTGATCAGTTGGTGAGCGGGACGATTCGGATGCTTTGTGGTTTCGCGGAATGGATATCGCCGATGAGGGAGTTTTGGGGCTTCGGTGTAGGGGCGTCAGTGGGGTCAAGGGCGTTGCGGAGAGCGCCTTCTACGAGTTGGCCGCAGTGGATTTTCATGGGCGGCAGTGTGCCAAGATCTCCGGCTAGATCTTGTGCACTGAGGTGGCGTGCTTCCTCTGCCGTTTTTCCCTGAAGAAGTTTCGTAGCGACGGATGCCACTGCAATCGCCGTCTGGCAGCCAAAGGCTTGGAATGAGGCGCGGTCGATGACTTTTTTCCCATCCTTCTCTGTGAACTTAAGCCACATCCGCATCATATCGCCGCACTCTGGCGAACCCACCGTGCCGACCGCATCCGCGTCCGCCATCTCTCCTTGGTTTTGCGGAGCTACCAGCGCGTCCCCGACTTTGCTTTCGAAATCATCCATGCGCGGAGGATGAGCGGGATTCAGCGGCTTTTCGAGAGGAAAGATTCCGGGCGATCAGCGGCCAAAGGAGTCGTAGTATTCAGCACCGTATTTCTCGTAGCGCTTGATGAGAGTTTCGTTGTTCTTTTCGCGGGCAGTAAGGTTGTCGGAGATGTCCTGGCTAACTGCCATATACCAGTCCTGCTTCTCGAAATGCTCACTTCTCCGAGTGGATGAAGAGCTGGCGAAATTAGGTCACGCCGCCTTGCGGACGAGGGCGACGAGCACGCCTTGGATGATCAGCTCTTCTACCGGGATGAGATCGGGAAAACGTGGATTCTCGGCTTGGAGGTAAGTGCGGGTTTTCCCCTGAATGTAGCGTTTCAGGGTGGTTTCGCCGTCAATCAGAGCGGCGACTATATCGCGGTTACGGGGCTCGCGGCGCTCGAGGACGACGGTGTCGCCGTCGCAGATGTGTGCATCGATCATGGAGTCGCCGCGGACAATTAGAGCGAAAGTATCACGTTTGCGGGAGACGCCGAGGGAGGCGACATCGATAGACAGGCAACCTTCCTGTTCCAGACCTTGCTCCTGACCTACGGCGTAACCTGCTGCGATGTGGCCATAAATCGGGATGTCACAGATTTCCGCGCGGTCGAGATCCTCAGGGAAAACAACGGCACGGGCTTTACCAGGCAGGCGTTGGATCACCCCTTTTTTCTCAAGTGCGCGGAGGTGGCTCATCGCCGCCGTCTGGCTTGCGAATTTGAAATAATGCTGAATCTCCCGCGTTGAGGGCATGATGCCGGTTTCGCGCTGCGATTTGCGGAGGTAATCGAGAATCTCGATCTGACGGGTGGTGAGGTTGTGTGCCATGGTTTGTTGAACAGTGTTCTTGAGAACAAATTGGCAGTGGGGGATTGCGGAGTAAAGGATCTTTTTCGAAAGCTGTCATGAAAGTGCTTGCGTCGGTGCGGGCGTTGGATCAGTTTCCCGCCCCGTCACGGGACGTAGCTCAGCCTGGTAGAGCGCCTGCTTTGGGAGCAGGATGTCGTCAGTTCGAATCTGGCCGTCCCGACCATTCTTATTATTTTGGCAAACAGCCTACGGCGTGAGCTGATCGAGGAAGATGTCGATTTTTTCCTCCTCGAAGCGGCGGAGGGCCCTGCGGAAATCATTCACAGCTTGGTGGCGTTTTGCGGCGGTGAGGGCGGCGGTGATCTCGGCTTTTGTTTCTTCGAGTGAGCGGGGTTCTGCGGGCTTGCGGTCGGTGATCTGGAGGATGTGCCAGCCGAGTTTCGTGCGGACGAGAGCGGGTTTATCATTTCTCATGGCGAAGGCGGCTGCGCCGAAATCGATGGGGAGACGGGCTTTGGACATCCAGCCGAGGTCTCCGCCGGTTTCCTTGGAGGCGAAGTCCTCGGAGAGTTGCTTGCAGAGGGCGGGGAAGTCTTGCTTGCCGGAGTCCAGATCGGAGAGAGCGTTTGCGAGGATGGTCTTCACTGCGTCCGAAGACTTGTTGAGGGTGGCGATGAAGATGTGCTTGGCGCGGATGCGTTCGGGGAATTGTAGCGACTGCTTGTTCGCTTCGTAAAAATCCGTGATCTCCGCCTCGCTGATTTTCACCAAGGGATCAACGCGCATGGCGACGTATTTTTCCTGCTGGATGCGTGCGGCGATGCGGTGGCGGAGGGCGGTTTCATCGGGGATGCCCATCGCTTTCATGGCGGCTAAGAGGTCAGCTTTCGTTTCGAATCTTGCGGTAAAACGTTTGAGTCGGTCTTCGATCTCGGCATCGGAAACTGGCAATTCATACGTATTCACCTTCGTTTTCACACGCAGAAGCTGGTGATCGATGAGATCGCCGAGGGCGGCGTAGGTAACGAGTTTCCTTTCGGCGGGTGCAAGGTCGCTCGCATTTTTGCCTTCGAGCCAGAGGCGCTCGTGGATTGCGTAATCGAGTTGGCTGCGGGTGATGTGGTGGTTGAAGACGCGTGCGACCACGCCGTTGGCTTTCGCCTTGGCGATGGATTCCGGGCTGTCTGGGTGCGAGGCTTGGATGCGGCGGTTTAGCGGGCCGTTGAAGACGTAGAGATCGCCCGCGAGGTAACCGAGCACTAGCAGGTAGGCACCGAAGCGTAGGGAGAATTTGGTGAAGGAATTCAAAATTCAAAATTGAAGTTCCAACTCTCGAAGGAAAGAAAGCGGAGGAGTTTTGAATCGGTTCGGAGTCTCATTTAAAAAATGGAACTTGAGATTTGAAATTTCACCGGATCTCGACGCTGCAACCCGGCCGGAGGAGGCTGGGGATGCGGACGATGTCCCAGTTGGCGAGGCGGATGCAACCTGCTGAGCGGGAGCGGCCGATGGTTTCAGGATCGGAAGTGCCGTGCATGCCGATGCCGGGTTTGGAAAGGCCGCACCAGAGGACGCCGACTGGGTTGTTGGGGCCGCCGGCGATGTTGATTGCGTTGTCGGAGCGCTTGCCGGTGTCGAGGAGTTGCTGGTCGTAGCGCCAGACGGGGAGTTCCACGGCGTTCTGCATTGTCCATTTTCCGTAGCGGATGAACTCGGGCTTGCCGGGCGTGATCGGGAAAGTGGCAATGAGCGATTGGTTGGCGACACTGGCGGGGGCGTCTGGATCGGCGATAACGAGAGCGCGTAGATTCGCCTCGTAGATGCGCACTTGGTTGAGCTTCGTGTCGATGACGGCGTGGCGCTGGCTGAGGGCTTCATCCTCCTTGAACATGGCCCCAGTGAGGTTCTCGATCTGAAATGCATTTACGTTCGGGACGATGAGGGTGTCCCGCGGCTTGAGGTTGTAGATTTTCACGTTTGGATTGAGCGCCGTGAGATAGGGGATGTCCGTGTGGTAGCGCTCCGACATGAACTCCACGATCGCGCGATAAGACATGCGTTTCACGCTGCCTTGTTGGGAGCGTTTGTAGGTGAGCTCGGTATCCACCCATTTCTCAGAAATTTCGGGGACGATGGCGACGGCGAAAGGAGTTGGCACAGCCTTGCGGGCGGCAGTGTTGACTGCCGTCCAGCTATCCTGAGGATGGCCGTGAAGCTCGTTCCATGATTTTACCGCAAGCTCGGAAAACTGGCCGATTTTTCCATCGATCACGCCGGGGCCGAAGTTCGCATGATCGAGGAAAATCTGGAGCCTCACCGCATCGTCGCCCGTGGGTTTTTGATCGATGGGAGAAGGCTCAATCGAGGCGGGATTGGGAGATGGGGCGGGAGTCAGCGTGGGTTCGGGAGCCGGTTCGGTTGTTGGCTGCGGCTCGGGAGTCGGTTGAGGTGCGGGTGCGGGTGCTGGCTCGGGCTCGGGCACGGGCTCGGGAGGTGCGGATGGCTGCGGGGAATCATCGAAATCGAGTGGCAGCGCCTTGAGGACGCGGCCTTTTTCAACCGGCGTTTGGGCGTGGACGTGGATCAGGCAGAGCAGGAGGACTAGGGATATGATGCGCATAAAATTCAGACGGGAATCAGGAACGAGGAGAGCCGCCCGGCGATGGCTGCGGGGACGACGGCGCTGACGAGGATGTCGTTTTGTTCGTAATCGGTGGAGAGGACTTTCGCGTCGGTGTGGAGGAGGTGGAGTAAATCGCCGCGCATCTGGGGGATGCGGTATTGGCGGCGGGCGACGCGATCCGCGAGGACGTGGGAGCAGGCATTTAGAAGCTCCGGCATTCCCTCGCCGGTGAGCGAGGAGGCGCGGATCGCATCGGGGAAATCCCGGTCGAGGCGCTCCAGAATTTCCGGATCCTCCACGAGGTCGATTTTGTTCAGGATCGTGATGACGGGTTTGTCCAGTGCACCCAGCTCCTCTAAAACCGAGAGCGTAGTGTCGTGGAAACGCATGATCTCAGGGGCGGTGGCGTCGAGCACATGAATGAGGAAATCGGAGAGCACGGATTCCTCCAGAGTGGCCTTGAAGGCCTCGACAAGGCGGTGCGGGAGATTTCTAACAAAACCCACCGTATCAGTGATGAGAAGCGGCTGGCCGTCGGGCAACTCGATGCGGCGGGTGGTGGTATCGAGCGTTGCGAATAGCATGTCTTTCGCCAATACGTCGGAGCCGGAGAGGAGGTTGAGCAGGGTGGATTTGCCCGCGTTCGTGTAGCCGACGATGGAGCCATGCGGAGTTTCCATTTTCTCGCGCTCCTTGCGTTGAGTCTTGCGTTGCTTGCGGACGAGTTCCAGCTCGCGCTTACAGCGGTCGATGCTCATGTGAGCGAGTCGCCGGTCGATCTCGATCTGTTTCTCGCCCATGCCGCGCTCGGCACCGCCGCCGCCACCGGAGCCGCTGCCACCGCCGCCGCCCTCGCGGTCAAGGTGCCCCCACATCCGCGCTAGGCGGGGCAGGGCGTATTGCATCCGTGCCAGTTCCACTTGGAGGCGGGCTTCGCGGGTGTGAGCGCGCTTTGCGAAAATATCCAAGATGACCTCCTCGCGGTCGATCACGCAGAGGTCGGAAAGTTTTTCCCACTCACGCTGTTGGGAGGGGTAGAGATTGTTGTCGATCACGATCACGTCGCACTCGTGAGCCTTGGCCAGTTCGACAATCTCCGCCGCCTTGCCAGTGCCGCAGAGAAACTTTTTGTGCATTTCCCGTGAGCGCGCCAGCACCGACTCCGCGATTCCGATGTCGAGGGTAGAGACGAGTTCACCCAGCTCCGCCAGTAGCGAGGCGGACTCCGTTTCCTCGCTTTTATCGAAATACAGCCGCACGACCAGAGCGCGCTCGACCATATCGGGTTTTTGTCTTACCTCAAACATCCGCAAAATATTTAGCACGCCCATATGAATGGGCAATGGCGAAACGGTTTACTTCTCCGCTTGTTCAAACCATTCCAACGCCTTGGTCAAACTCGCTGCATCCATGCCGCCTTTTCCGGGGTGGACTTCATGGCGCACATCTTTCACGCCCGCTTCACGGATTTCTTCTGCTTCTGCGAGGCTCTGCGCTTTCGTTGCGTAGAAGTCTTTCTCGCCTTGTGAAATATAGGCCTTCAAATTCCTGATCGCGTTTTTGGAAGGAGAGAATGTTTTTACGGATTTCGTAATGTCCTGCCATTTTAGAGAGCTGAGGAAAATCCCTGGGACATCGAAGTCCTGCTTGATCAATGCGCCGGATGCGAGACAGGCTCGTCCTGCACCCATGGAGCTTCCCGTGAGGAAAAGCGGCCATTCTTCGGCGCCGGGATATTTGCTGGCGAGGTGGCGGATGGTGGCGGTGATGCAGGCGGCGTCGAGACCGTCGGTAGGAAATTCATCAGGTGTTGGGCAATGCGCGGTGAGAACCACCCACCCCTTCGGCACGGCCACCTCCGCGTGCAGCCTGACGAGTTTTTCCAGTTCCTCTTCGCTTTTGAAATCCGGCACCACGGCAAGCACGCGTTGGCCTGCCTGCGGTTTGAAATTATTCGGTAAGGCGATAAACACCTCTGCATTCGTAGGGACAAATCCCGAGTGTGATTCGCCAGCCATCCGCACTTCCTCACGCTCGAGCTTGAGATTCAGTGGCTCGATCACGAAAGCGGCGGGCGTAGTTACAGACGGTGCAGGTTTTCCCGTCGTTCCGGGCGCGGGCGCGGGTTCTGCTCCTGGAGCGGCTCCAGACAGGCGGATGGATTCGGCTCCTTTCAGAACGATCTGCGGGCGGTCTTTAAAAAGTTCAATCGTGCCGGTTACCTCCACGTTCTTGCCGTCATAGGTGAGCAGCGCTTGCCCATCGACAACACCCGGTTTCCCTACAGCGGTAAACGCATCCGCCGCACCTCGCACACCGAAGTTCACGAAAGTCATGCCGGAAGGGATCGTCCGCACGCCGGAGACCTTGCCGGTGAGAGTTACCTCCTGACCCACGTGTTTGCCCGCCTCGGCATGAGGAATGGTGACGGCGTAGAGCTGTGTTCCAAGGCAAAGAGAGGCAATGAATATCCGAAACATACTGACATGAAACACAAGCCTGACCCAGAGCGCAAGCGACGGTTCCTTCACGCAAGCCGTTTCATCACCGCCGCGGACAGCAGCTTGCCGTCGGCGCGGCCTTCGGAAAGCTCCTGCGCACGCTTCATCGCCTTGCCCATCTCCGCCTTCGAGGATGCGCCTGTTTCCAAAACGGCCTGATCGACGATTGCTGCAATCTGCTCTTCGGTGAGTGCGACGGGGAGGTGCTGGGAAAGGATTGCGATCTCCGCTTTCTCGTTCGCGGCCAGTTCCGCTCGACCGGCCTTTTCAAACTGCTCGATGGAATCCTGGCGCTGTTTAATCTGCTTGCGGATCACGGCAAGCGTCTCTGGCTCATCCAGCAGCGTGCCAAGTCCGCCCTTCTCGATGGCGGCATTGGTCATCGCGCTCTTCAGCGCGCGCAGGGCGTTGAGTGCGGTGGAATCCTTCGCGCGCATGGCGGTCTTGATGTCTTCGGAAATGCGTAGGGCTATATCGCTCATGCGGAGATAATAGACAGCGGAGGAGGGAGTTCAATTCCTCAGTTCGGCAGGCCGGGAAAATATGATTTGGCGGAGACTGCCCCAGCCATGACCCCGTAAATTCCCGGGAAAAATGACGGACACTAAAAGAGAATCCTTTTTGCCTATGAACGATGGCGCGATTGTAAAATCGCGTTCGATAGGCCATGCGGTGGTAACTACGGAACGATCTCGCGGCCGGCGACGATGAAGTCGATGGGATGGATCATTCCTGTTGCCTCGGCGACAAGCGCATTTTCCGGCCGGACATCAGTGGCAAGAAAGGAGTCTTTTTTCCAAGTGAGCAGTTCGAGGGTTTCTCCGCTACATGGTTCCCGATGGGGAATCCAGCCGAAATGACAATGTGCGGGCGGGCCACAAAGCTTAATGACCTGTTGGTTCGCAGGGTCACCGAACACCGCCGCCTCGCCACCAGCTCCGATCAATGTGAGAGCGCCCGATTCGTAGATTTCTAAAAACGGTGAGAGCCTGTGCGCAAGATTGCGTCCGAACTCCGGGCTTTCTCGGAAGATCGCGTCTAGCTCGCTTTCGACTTGGCGCTTATCAAGACGGGAGCAGAAATCCGCAAGCCTGACGGAGGGGGGTCGATTTCGTAAGTGCGATCCCGGTTTTCCAGAATCCGGGCTTCCTGGCGGTTGCGGCGACATTGTTCTAGCATTTCTTCCGCAGTGACCTTGCGGCTATTTTTCGGAAACATGATAATACCATAAAAGCGTATTCGCGGGGATTTCGAGTGGTTTCAACCAAGCTGCTACGAGCTGCTGCCCATCTGGGACTGAGAGCAACACATATTCCCGGGAAGAATGACTGCTTCGCAGTGAAGGCGTCTCGGGCTGGAACGCTGGTCAACATCGAGATTGATTTGGGTATCGATATCCCTTAACTTGATTCCCTTGACGACATCCGCCTTGAAAGGCACCAAGACATTGATAATTAGAATTTTTCACGCCCGTTCAAGGCCAGCCGAACAAGGAGGTGTTACCTCAACAACAACAGAAAATCATCATGCCTTGACTACGAATAGACGAATTTTCAATACACTAGGCCACATTTATATCAAAATTTGAAATCGCATCCGCAGATGAGTTCTATTGAGAAATCCAAGCAAAAGCTGCGGCGTGTGGTTCATCTGCACACGCTGAAGTGGTCCGACCTACCGGAAGTCCACGGCCCTCCGCTGGCAGTTGTGCGTGCCACCGAACATCCGGAGTATCCCGAGCACCACCACGAGTTCTGGGAGATCGTGATTGTGACGCGCGGCACCGGACTAATGGTGTTCGGCTCCAAGGCGCTACCAATCAAGGTCGGGGACGTATTCATGATAAGCCGTGACCAGGAACATGCTTATCGGGAAACCCACTCCCTCGACATCGTCAACATCGCCTTTGACCCGGAATTTATCGCATCCATCCACCCGGTGCTGGAGGACTGGATGAACCGGGACGCCTTGTTTGCCGTGGGGCCGCGCTGGTGGTCCGGGGAAAGACCGGGCGAATGCCTGCACCTCGGCCCTACAGAGTTTGCCCGGATTCTCGAGTTAGTCCAACGGCTCGAAGGTGAACTGAAAAGCGCCTCTCCTGAGGCGCGGGTCGCGGCTTTCGCCTATTTCCTGCTGCTGATCACGCTTTTGCGGCGGCACTGCCTGCCGTGGGAAGCAACCGGCGATGCAGCGCCCGGCACCCGGATCGGGCGCGCGGTGGAGTTCATCGAGAATCATTTCGCCGAGCCGATCACGATCGACGACATCGCCGCGTGCTGCCACGTCTCGCGACGGCATTTCTTCCGGTTGTTCGAACATGCAGTGGGCATGGCACCCATGGAATACCTCAAGAAGGTGCGATTGCAGAAAGCCGCAGCGATGCTGCTTACCACCAAGGCCAACGTCACCGAAGTGGCCTACTCCTGCGGCTTCGGCGACAGCAATTACTTCAGCACCCTATATCACAAAGAATTCGGAATCTCCCCGAGCCGGTTCAAGAGGAATGGTTGCGCGGGATGACTCCGGCATTGGCTTGAGGGCCTCGTGTCTAATTTGCGGCCGCGCGCAAGAGCGGGATACTACAGGTTCCACTTTTGGAATCGTAAAGGGCATCCAGCCATCAGGCAGGTCGGCTGGGCAACAGGCCTAATTGAATCCCCGGTAACCACACGGCTGAGACGCGGAAGCCGGCCACTGAAGGCTGCTGCCGCCAGTCTACTAGCTACGCCGGAAAAGGGTTGGAGAACCCGGCGGATATCAAGCCGTCGGACCGTCCGGCGCTTGGCATTGCCGCAAGGGTTTACGGCACTGTTATCAAGGTATCAGCACCGGAACACAGCTAGTTTCATAGTGTCATCAAGCTCCAAAAACCAATGAATCCATACAACTCTTCCATTCCAAGATCATCCAATTTAATTTGCCTGGCCACGTTTGCCGCATTTCTTACATGGCAATCGGCCCAGGCTCTCACCGGCACCTGGACCGGCGCCAGCGGCGCGACTTGGGACACCTCCGCCGTCAACTGGTCCGGCTTGTCTGGAACACCTTGGGACAGCACCAATGGTTCTGGAAACACCGCGATCTTTAGTAGTGGGGCTAACGCGACCGTTTCTGGCGGCTCCAACATATACGTCAACAACATCACCTTCAACGCCAATACCACTCTCCTATTCACCAGTCCTCCGGAAGCCGTCGTTACGTTGGCCGGGGCGAACGCGACGATCAATGCCGCCACAGGAACGACCAGCACTATTAAAACCGTTCTGGCTGGTACGAACGGCCTGATCAAGACCGGTGGTGGCACGGTGATTCTCGAGCCGGGCGATGGATGGTGGTCAAACACCTTCAGTGGCCCCATCACGATCAATGGTGGCCAATTGACCTCAATTCGGGCTACTTCCTTGGGTGACGGGGCAGGGGCAATCACTATTAATTCTGGTGGCACTTTAAGTGTGGACTGGACCACGGCGTCGCGCACCGGATTGGTAACTGTGAATGGTGGAACCCTAACCACTCAAGGCGGTACGCCAGATTTGATCAACAACGGCGACGGCTTTCTGCTTAAAAATGGTGGGGCTATAAATACCCGCATGGGTGGCTCGGGCGGGCTGACGGTCGAGGGGGCTCGGAGCTACCTTTATTCGGCTAATACCTACACCGGTGCGACGGTGATCGCTGCCGGCGGTGATTTGGCCTTGTTGTATGAGGGATCTCTTCCCACCACCACGGCGCTGGAACTTTCGGGGGTCTTGCTCGCAAACAACAAGAATCACACGGTCGGCGGCTTGACCGGTGCGAGTACGGGATTGTATTACGGAGACGCCGCTGGAACATTCACGGTGAACAAGGTTTCGGGCACCGACACTTACGGAGGTATCATTCAAAATGTGGGGACCTTCATCAAGGATGGTGCTGGGACCCTGAGTCTTACCCATGCGGACAACAATACCACCTTTCCTAGCGCGCTGACCGTCAACAATGGGGTGCTGGAACTGGGCGGGGCAGGGAGATTTAACGCTGGTAGCTATAACGGTACAATTTCTCTGAGTAGCGCTTCCTCGGTTCTGCAAATCGCCACCTCGGCTAACCAGACCTTGTCGGGAGCAATCAGCGGCAGCGGCAGTCTAATCAAGAGCGGCGCGGGAACCCTCACCGTTTCCGGCTCCAACAGCTACAGCGGCGAAACGACGGTCAATGGCGGAAAGCTGAATGTAAATGCGAACATGACCCTGACGGGCACGGTGACGGTGAACGGGGGAGAACTGGGGAGTGACAACGGTTCGACGCTGACCAACAACGAGGGTGGATTTGTGCTCACGGGAAGCTCCGCGGCGGCCGCGGTGGTGCTGGCTGGTTCGGGCGGGTTGACGGTCTCGTCGCCTGATGCCCGCCTATGGACACAGGCTACTTACTCTGGGGCCACCACGGTCACCAGCGGCCAATTGAATATCTGCGGCAGTGGCGGGATCTCGACCAACAGTGCCGTCTCGATTGCCTCCGGGGCGACGTTCAACCTGACCAGCTTTTACGCGGCCGACAACATCAACCGCACGATCGGCGGCCTGACCGGTGCGGGCAGTCTGTATGGCATCGGCGGAACGCTGACGGTGAACAAGGCCTCCGGCACCGACATCTTTAGCGGTGTTATTTCGGGCGGCACGGGTTTGATCAAGGAGGGGGCGGGAACGCTGGAGTTGACCGGCCCCAATACCTACACCGGCGCGACAGCGGTCAATCTCGGCACGCTCGCGCTCGGCGGCGGCAGCCAAGCCTCCCCCATCACCGTGAGCAGTGGTGCAGCCCTTGGCTTTACCTTGGGTTCTCCCACCACTTCCTCGAGCACGCTCACTTTCAGCGGCGCAACCGCCAAGGTGTCCGTCACCGGAACCCCTGTCGCGGCCACCCTGATGACCGCGACCAGCGTCACCGGCACTCCCGTGCTCGATCCGGCGATTCCCGGTTATACCTTGCAGGTCACGGCCACCGAATTGAAACTCGTTGCAAGTTCCACCCCATACGAGACTTGGGCGGCACTTTATGCTCCCGCAGATAACGTCTCAAATCCAGCCGGTGACAATGACAATGACGGCCTAGTCAACCAGCAGGAATTTGCCTTCGGCCTCATTCCGATCAGCGGCTCCTCGGTCAATCCGATTCTAATCCAACTCGACAAGACCACCGGGACCTTCACCTACCAGCGTCGCGCCGCCACTGGGCTGACTTATAAAATCCTTAAATCCACGACACTCGCAGCGGGAAGTTGGACTGAGGATGCCGCCGGCCAAGTCGCGGGAACTATCGATGGGAATGGCAATGAAACTGTAGTCGTTACCCTTAGCGGAGCTAAGCCACTCGGCGACACAAAACTCTTCGTTCGCGTCGCCGCACAATAACTGATCTCCATTTCAGCAGCGCAGTAAACACTTTGCCGTGCTGCCATGCAGTTAACAATGATCAATCGAAAACCGCGAACCCAACAAATGTCACCCAGTATGAAAGCATCTCCAGTAAAACGCGGGTTCACCCTCGTCGAGATGTTGGTGGTGATTACTATAGTCGCTGTTTTGGTCACTCTTGCCTTCGTCGCCACACAGAGGGCCATCCGTTCAGCAAAGTCGGTCAGGGCGGTGTCAAATCTCAGGCAGATAGGCGTGATGGCGGCCTCCTATGCCTCAGAGAACAACAACCGGATCCCTTGTTACATCGATTGGGGGAGCTTTTTTGGTAATCCACCCGGACTGGTGTTTTTCCAACGAACTTTGGCTGAATACGCCGGATACGAATATGGCAAACCGCCCCGATCCTCAACGCGTCCCTTGCCGGATTACTTTTACGATCCCTGCCTCGATGGAAACCCGTTGCCGCAGCACCCAATGGGAGCTTTTGGGGTCAACGCGGCCATCCTACCGGATGCGGATGCGTGCCTGTCGCGGTTTGGTAGCAAGCAAGGGGTGCCAATGACAAGCATCTCCGATCCTGCTAGGAAGGTCATCTGCTGCAGTGTGGCAGACTCTAACTACTCCGGCAGCTGGGCTTTCGACGGAGAAGCTTTTGCGAAAAAAGGTTATGATCCCAAAAGTGGACCTCAACCGCGCAATGCTGGCGGTGCTGCTTCGCTCTTCGCGGACGGGCATGTGGAAAAGCTTAATGTGAAGAACATGGATCAGAAGCAGCGAAGCCGTTACTTCACGCCCGATCTTTGATGCCCCAATTCATAAACAAACTAATGAATACCTCTTCAAACAACCGCATCCGTGTCGGTTGCTATTACTTTCCAAATTATCACATTGATCCTCGCAACGAGAAGATCCACGGACCCGGTTGGACCGAGTGGCAGTTGGTCAGGCACGCCATCCCGCGCTTCCCGGGTCACCAACAGCCGAAGGTGCCAGTGTGGGGCCATGAGGATGAATCCGATCCGCAGGTGATGGAGAAGAAGATCGACGCGGCGGTGGACCACGGCATCGACCATTTCATCTTCGATTGGTATCACTACGAAGACGGCCCGTTTCTTGAGCGCTGCCTTGAGGAGGGTTTCCTCAAGGCGCGGAATGTGGACCGGATGGAGTTCTCCCTGATGTGGGCTAATCACGACTGGATCAACATCCATCCGATGGGGCGCTGCTTTGGCAAGGAGCTGCTTTATCCCGGGCTGGTCTCGCCAAAAATGTTTCTTTCCATCACCGATCTGATCATCGACCGCTATTTTTCCCATCCTTCCTATCTCACCGTTGACGGATGTCCCTACTTCTCGGTTTACGATCTGTCGAAATTTGTCGCCATCCACGGCTCAGTGAAAGCCACGCGCGAGGCAATCGAAGGGTTTCGCGAACGGGTTCGCACGGCCGGTTTTCCCGATCTGCATTTCAACGCCGTGGTCTGGGGCAAGCCGGTGCTTCCGGGCGAGGTGGTGATCGAAGAGATGCCGCAGCTGGTCGCAGCCTTGGGTTTCGACAGCGTCACGAGTTACGTCTGGATTCACCACGCGGAGCTGGACAAATCCCCCTACACGCCGCACGCGGAGGTGCTGGCCAAATACTTGCAAGTATGGAGCCGGTTGGAGGAAGAATACGCTGTGCCTTACTTTCCGAATATCACCATGGGCTGGGACAACTGCCCGCGCACCGTTCAGACCGACATTTGGGAGTCACTGCCGGAATCGACCTTCTCCAATCTGATCGGCGGCAATACCCCCGAAGCATTCCGAAAGACCTTGGAGATTTTTCGCGACCGCTTGAGCCAGCGTCCGGGGCCGAACCTCCTGAGCATCAACGCGTGGAACGAATGGACCGAAGGCAGCTATATAGAGCCTGACATGGTCAATGGTATGGCCTATCTTGAGGCTGTTGGGAGGGTGTTTGGTCCGGTCAAGTCCCGGCCCGCACACCAGCCCGCAATCGCCTGAGGCATTTACGCCGCAGGCGATTATGCTCTCAAATTATGCTTCCTATTACAATGCCAGCCGCATCCCTTTTTCGCGTCGCTATCGCAATGGCGGCCATCATCGCGCAACCGTTACGTGGCGAGGGTATCAATCCCGGCGTCCCTTGGCCGGCGACCGATGCTCTGGGTCGCGAGCTGCCGTTGGCCGCCGAAGTCGGCCCTCCGAAGAAGGACCGGTTCATGGGGATTTTTTACCTCACATGGACCGGTGAAGATTACAGTTACGGTCCCTACGACATCACCAAGATCCTCGCCGAGCAGCCCGACATGCGCACGGCTCCGAGTTTTCGTCACAGCGGTCCAAAATCATGGCACATGGCCCATTGGGGCGAGCCGCTCTTCGGTTACTACAACCAGAAGGATCCGTGGGTCATTCGCCGGCATATACACATGCTTGCCGATGCGGGCGTCGACGTACTCGTTTTGGATGCGACCAACGGCACCATTTACGAGGAAATGCTCAACGAGTTCCTTCCCGTGATCCTGCAGATCCGCAAGGAAGGCAGTCGCACTCCGCAAATCATTTTCATGCTCAACACGGACATGGTCAACATGGCGGATCAGTTGCTGGGAAAATTCTATCGGCCCGGAAAATTCGACGATCTTTGGTTCCATTGGGACGGCAAGCCCCTCATGCTATGCAACCCAAATGACGCCCGGCCCGCGGTTCGTGAGTTTTTCACCCTGCGCACCACCTTTTGGCCCGGCACGCCGCCCTATCCGAATACTCCCAACGCGTGGCACTGGCTGGGAGTCCACCCGCAAGCCTATAGCTTTACCAGCGATCCCAATGTGGCCGAGCAAATCAATGTTTCACCCGCACAGAATATGCATTGGCAGACCGGCGCGACGGAGTTGATGCACACGGGCAATGCACGCGGCCGCGGTTTCAGCGAAGGCAAACAGGATCCATCGATCGACGCCATCCAACGCGGACTCAATTTCCAGGAGCAGTGGGATTACGCTCTGAAGGTGGATCCGAAATTTGTCATGATCACCGCATGGAACGAATGGATCGCGGGACTCACCCATTCCATGCATAGTACATTCGTTCAGTGCGACGGATTTAACGAAGAATTCAGCCGCGACATCGAGCCGATGAAAGGCGGCTTCGGCGACAACTTTTATTATCAAGCCATCGCCAACATACGACGCCACAAAGGCGTGCCGGAGATCCCGGTGGCCAGCTCCTTCACGCCGGGCGGCGAGAAGCAGGTGATCGACATCGATGGATCCTTCGACCAGTGGAAAGATGTGGCTCCGGAATACAACGGTCATGTGGGCAACACGATCCCACGCGACTTCGAAGGCTTCGGGGCAGCGCCGAAGACGCGCGTCACCATTCCCTCACCGGATTTCGAGGGCAACGGCTCGATCTGGCGCGGCCAGGAAGCCCCTCGCTATACTAACAAAACAGGTCGCAACAGCCTGCTGTGTATGAAGGTGTGCCACGACCACAACAACGTCTACTTCTATGTGCGGACGGAAAAACCGATCACGCCGCATACCGACCCGAACTGGATGACATTACTCATCCGCACCGGCAACTCGGCCAATCACACTTGGAACGGCTATGACTTTATCATCAACCGCCTCTCGCCGGATAAGGGCAGCGCGCTGCTCGAGAAAAACAACGGCGGCTGGAATTGGCTGCGTGCGGCGGACGTCAAGTTCCGCGTCGAAGGCAACCAGATGCAGATGGCCGTGCCGCGCGCGGCAATATTTAAAATGTCGGAACCCCGCATTGATCAACTGACGGCTGATCCGCTGACCTTCGACTTCAAGTGGCTCGACAACATCAAATTGCCGGACGACTTGACGGTGCTTTATACTGATGGCGACACTGCGCCAAGCGGCCGGTTCCGGTTCCGTTATATCACCAATTAACTGTGAACAAACCCGCTTTGAGCGGGGGAAACAACAACGGTTCTTCCGCGCAATTTTATGTGGAATTTCGGGAGCATTCACCTCACGGAGGCACCATTCTCGTGACCGACCCGAGCCACATGCACCGCTGTGGAATATTCTCGTTTTCCTCCGCTACGCTCCGCCATTCCCAGAAAAAAGATCTCCGTCATAGTCAACTGATATCGATGGATCAGGCGGTTGTTAGGTGAAGCGCAAGCGCTTGCCGTCCTAACAGATGCCCTATGGCACGAATGCGGCTTTGGCATGGGATAGGCGGAATTCCGTGGCTCCTGCCGCGCACGGGACGGCTCTGCCCCGCCGGAGCAGCGTCCACGGTGCGGGACACACCACTTGGTAGTCGATGCCTTCGCCTTTGCGTTTCCAAGTAATGTCGGCCCAGTCGGCGCCGGGAAATGCGAGCCGACCCGCAGCCTGTTCCAGCCTGCCCGGATAGACGGCGATGCGGATGACAGGCTCGCCATCGTGCAATGTGCAGTCCGCACCTAGGATGCGACGGGTCATCTGCCACGTGGGAGAACCCGCCCAGTAATGGCATTGACTCCAGCGCTCGTCGAAAACTTCGAACCAGGTTTGGGCACCAATCTCCAACATCCAGCCCCAGGATTTACGCCAGATTTCCATCGCCTCATCCACCATGCCTGCTTGTAGCAGGAGATCGATCGAGTAGTTGGTGAAGTAGGGGGTGGCGATGGCTGATGAGGCCTGGGTTGGGTCGCGCAGTCGTTGGGCTCTACGGTCGAACGGGAAAGACGAACGCAGTTGTCGCAGGGTCGCGGCCACGGCCACATTGAGATCCACCGCTCCGATCCTTTCTCCGAGCACTGCGGCGTGGTAAGCGTGAGGGTCGGCCTCCACGGAGGCTCGGATTAAGTTCCGCAGTTGATCGGCCTTGTCTTTCCAAGCAGGTTCGGCTCCGGTGCGCCCGAGGCATTTTTGCCAGCGATCCCAGCTGTCCACGGCGGCCACCACATGCGCGAGTACGGCGGGTTCGATTTGGCCTTTCACGGGCTTTTTGTATCCCCAATCCAAGAAACACCAAGGCAGGTGGTGGTGGCCATCATCTTCAATGCAGCCCAGAATGGCCTGCACATTGCGGCGGGCGGGCTCCTCAAGTTCCTTTAGCAAATCGAGGCTTCCCTCCAGTTCGGCGTAGCGCATGCAGCCGTTCACCCATTGGGCTGCATAGGTACCCAAATAGATCAACTCTCCCGGACCACAGCCCGAGACCATGCCATCTTCGCGGGCAGAGGCGGCGCAGTGGATCAGTGCCCGGCGGGCTGGTGAAAGGTCTTTCCAACCGGTGGCCAGCAACTCGGAGCATCCGGTGACCACATCCCCGCACCATTCGCCGCGTTCGCGGACGGGATCGACAACGGAATCCTCGGTGGATGATCGCATGGTATCGAGTCCGACCTGCCAGATGCGTTCGAGATGCTCGTCCTGCAACATCAGTCGGCCTCCCGGTTCGCCCAAGGCATCGCGTTCGCGGAAACGCAGGTTGCGAAGCTTAGCTTGGCCGGTGGTGGCGAGGCGCACTTCAAGGTATCGGGAACCAAGGCTTTGCAGCGGGCGGATCAGTGTGATTCCGGCGCCGAAAGAGAATTTCTGCAAGAAATGCGTGGGACCGGTCGAGCCCGCGACAATTGGAGCAGGTCGGCCATCGGGCCCTAAACGTTCCGCGTAGGCAATGGTGACTTCACCGTCGCGATCAGACTCGATATCGAATTCAAGTGTGCCGATGCGAATCCTACCCAAGTCAAAGCGTTGCCAGGTACCGTCGGGCCCCGTAGCAGGATCCGGCGCAGGATCCGCGATCATGAAGGCCATCGCCGGATCATCGAAACGGTAGCAAAAAAACGTGTCGCGGTAGATGCCGCGCTCCATTGCCTCGGGCACAAGCGACGGCCAGACCGGGAGTTGCACGGGCGAGGCCGTGGCCGCGCCGAGAATTTTCTCCAACTCCGGCACGGGCACGACCTCGAGCCATCCCGGATCCCGCGATGGGTTCTCCTTCCGCCATGTCGCGGCGCTCGGGCTTTGGGTCCACTCCATCCATCCCTGCAGAGGGCTGACGCGCAACCCGGTGGCGAGATATTCGTGAAGATGCCTTCCGTACCAAACGGGTCGCATCTCGAGGTCGCCCGCGATATCGACCCAGACGAACCCCGGCATCTGCGCCGCCAAGCGCGTGGTCAGCCCCTCGTGAATGACGTGAAGGCTGGCGCGGTGCGATCCTGCGGAAAGCGTGACCCGGCACTCCTGGTATTCGGGCATAGAGGGGGCAAAACGCAGCGGGCCCCACGCCAACTCCTGGTCATCGATCATGAGGCGGTAGGCAGCAGGGGCGATCACACGCAGGCACACCTCGCCGTCCCGGACCAACTGCAAGTCCGCGACAAAGCCGGCGTGGACGTCCTTGTTGCGCGGAGGATTCGGGATCCAGAACGCCTCGGACGCCATGTGGACAGAGGGTGGGTTTGCCAAGGGCGCGGCCCAGCGCCCGAGTGTGCCCGGGATGCCGAACGCTTCGATGACGACTTCGGATCCCGAAAGCGTAGTGAAATCTTGTATTTGGTCTGACATGGATAAGTTATTGTGACGAACAATTAGTAATTTTTAACAAACCGCCAGAATACCCTCCTTGATTCCGGTGCCAGAGATCATTGGAAGTGTGCCATGAATGTGTGAGAGAGGCCCATGCAGCATCCCCCAAGGGCATCGGAATCGTTGGATTTGGCACTGGAGCGAAGGCACGGCAAATCATTGACGGCGAAGCTAATAAGTATAGGAGCAGGGAGCCAGTTCCCAGCGCAGCCACCTAGTCATTCCACATGCCCTCATCGAAGCCCGCCCATCCGGAAGCCGGTCATCCCGAATCATCCGCTTCCCATCCGGTAAACCATCACCACACACGCCCGGAGGACCGCCTGCCGTTTTCCGAAAACGCCGGCTATTCCGCGGGTGGTATGTCCTACACCCTGATGGGCAACGCCATCGGCAACATGGGCAACGTCGTCCTCAACGTGGCCATGGGGATGAATCCATTCCTAGTTGGACTACTGATGGCCGTTCCCCGTTTCATCGATGCCTTGCTGGATCCGTTGATTGGCGCCTGGTCGGACAACTGCCGGTCGCGATGGGGTCGTCGCAAGCCATTCATGGTCGTGGGCGCGATCGGTGCGGGCTTGTTTTTCGTAGTCCTATGGTGCCTGCCTGTCGGCTGGAGCGAAATGGGGCAGTTCTGGTATTTCCTAGTGCTGTCCGTCGTTTTTTACCTCTTCATGTCGCTGTTCTCCGTGCCGTGGGGGGCGCTGGGCCTCTCACTCACGCCCGACTATCACGAGCGGACACGCCTGATGGCGACAAATGCTTTCTGGTGTGCGGCGGCTGCAGTGATTCTTTCGTGGCTCTACGCACTGATCAAGCTGCCGGTGTTTCCTGACAGTATCACGGGTGTTCGCTGGGTCTCGGCAGGCATGGCGTTCCTGATGTCAGGCCTCGCGCTCGTCGCGGTGGTTTTCTGCCGCGAGCGGCAGACGACCGCCCAAGCCACCCGCCAGCCGGAGCCGGCCCTGCCGCAGATCAAGGCGGTGCTGGCCAACCGCGCCTTTCTGATCGTAGGCAGCATCGTGTTTTTCATGTGCCTGGGCGTGTTCAGTATATCCAGCTTACCCACTTACATCGCCATTTATTATATCTTCGGCGGCGACGAAAAGGCGGCCTCGATGCTTATTGGCTGGAATGGCACCGTGTGGCAGGTGGGCAGCCTGTTCTTCGTGCCGCTGGTGGGATTCGCCGCCACTCGGCTCGGCAAGCGCCACACCCTGGTCATAGCCCTGTGCTTCGCGCTGGTCGGTAACCTCATCAAGTGGTTCTGTTATTCCCCGGCGCATCCATGGTTGTTCCTCATCCCACCGATGTTCATCGCCTTGGGATTCTCCGCGCTGTGGACGATCGTCGGCTCCATGCTCGCGGACGTGTGCGACCTGCACGAGCTCAATACGGGCAATCGCAACGAGGGCACTTTGAACGCCATGTATGCGTGGCTGATGAAACTCGGCACCACCCTCGCCTTCGCGCTGTCCGGGCTGCTCATCAACCTCACCGGCTTCCAGCAGTCGCTCGGTGGCGTGCAAAGCGATCACACCATCCTCACTATGCGGCTGCTAGACATCGGTGTGCCGGCGGCGGCGGTGGTGGCTGCGATCCTGATGGCGTGGATCTATCCGATATCGGAAAAGTGGGCGAATGAGATCCGCAGGGAACTCGAGCGGCGGCGCGGCAGGCTCGAAAGATCATGAGGCACCTCAGGGATGCGTTTCTACCTTGAATCTTGTAACCATGGTAGAAACGGATCAGTTGACGGACAATTCCTGTGACACCTCGCACTGGGTCGAGGGTTTGCCGGTTTATGTAGCACAAATTGCCATGGCCAAGGAGCACGGGTGGCGTGCTTCGCCGGACAAATTAAGACAAGACTGGCTTACGATCACACCCGGCATGGTTCCTTTTTCCCCATGAAATCCGGCATTCGCTTGATTTCTACGGCCAGCGCCCTTTTGCTGGCTCCGTGAACGCGCTCCCGCCCGACCCCAAGGAAATTTCCGCATTGCTGCGGCTCCTTGACGATGACACGCCCGAGGTGCGCACCGTCGTCGCGGGGCGGATTGCGGAGGTGGGCGGGGATTTGAGTGAAATCCTACCGGATATGGCGCGGAGTCTGAGCGGACGTGAGAAGGAGCTTTTGACTTCCATGCTCCTGCCCGCGCGGCGCAAAACCCTGCGCGAGGAATGGGTCACGCCGGGCTTCGGCTTGGCGGGGCTCGGCGATGACTGGGATCTTTTCGAGAGCCACCTGCGGCTTATCTCAGATTTCCTGCACGACGGGCTTTCGCTCCGGCAGCCCCTTTCCGACGCGCTCGACCTCCTCGCCGAGGAAGCGCAGGAGGACGGCGTGGCCGGTGCGAACGACCTACGCGTGTTCCTTTTCGAGCGGAAACGTCTCGGGGCGAACGAAGTGAATTACTATGATCCACGTAATTCGGATCTTGCGTGGTGCCTCGCCGAGGGAGTGTCGAATCCCTTAGGACTCGGGGTCATCTACATGCTATTGGGACAGAGGATGGGCTTTGAGATCGAGGGCATTTCCTTTCCCGGGCATTTTCTTTGCCGCATCCAAGAGGACGGTTATCCACTCATTGTCGATTGCTTTGATAACGGCTGCATCCACTCCCAGGACGTCCTGACCGATCCAAGCAACGACCTCAGCCGAGAACAGCGCCAGGCGCTGGAGGGTAGCGCGGATCTGGGATCCATCCTGCTGCGCGTCCTGAACAACCTCGTGGATGCCTTGGTAAGGGAAGGCCGCCCAGAAGATGCCGCGTTGATTACGGAAATGCGAGACTCCATATCATCCGCTCGCGGCTTATAAGATTTCGTTTGCTATCCCGCCCCGTAGCGAACTATTTTCCCCCCACCCAACGCCTCGGTAGCTCAGTTGGTAGAGCAGAAGACTCTTAATCTTTTTGTCCTTGGTTCGAATCCAAGCCGGGGTACCACTTTTAAATGTATAACTTAAGAAGTTGAAAGGCCGCCTACGGAGCCGGAAGGTTAATTTTGGTGGCGTGTAGGCGAAGAAATCTTTTTTGGTTCTGCGGAGTTTGTTACGTGAGCAGAGAAAGAGAATGTGCCTCACATTAAGAGAGTGATCGCAGTAACGGCCTATTTACCTCAAGCGCGGCCAGCCCAGCCAGCCCACCAATCGCGGAAAAGCTGCCATTGGGTATGGAGGAACTGCTTCTGGCTCGGGCTGAGTTTGTCGGAGCCGTAGATTTGGTGGCGGTAGGCTGTGTGTCCTTCGAGAACCATGAGTTCCTTGTAGTAAAGAACGAGATCCGGACCTTCATCGAAGGTGGAGAGGACGGTGAGCGCCTCGGAAAGCTCCTGCGCGTAACGGCGCGCTTGGGCATCGCCCTTCGCGGCGGCTTTGCAGAGTTCGATATAACGGAGGATCTCCGTGGGCAGGGCGTTGCCCACTCCGGTAATCGCGCCGGTGGCCCCGCAGTTTACAAATCCATGGTAAACTTGGGTGTCCACGCCCGCCATCAGGGTCAGTTCCTCGCCTACGCTGGTGATAAACTCTGCCGCGTAGCTTAGCGATTTCGCACCGCCAAATTCTTTGAAGCCGATCAGGCTGGGGAATTCCGCGTTGAGCGCGAAGAAAAGATCCGCCTTTGTCTCGAAGCCGTAATAGGGGCTGTTGTAAATCACAGCGGGAAGGTCACCGCCGGCTTTCAGGATGCCACGGAAATGTTCCTTCTGCGCGGCGGCTGAGCTTCCGCGCGAAAGGACTCGTGGAATCACCATCAAGCCATGCGCGCCGACCTCACGGGCATGCGCGGCATGCTCGGCGGCGATTTTTGAATTTTGTGCTCCGGTGCCGACGACTGTTGAAATGCCTGCCTCCACAAGACGGCGCACGCCTTCCTGGCGCTCCGCATCGGTGAGCAGCGGCCAATCACCCATCGATCCGCAATATACTACGGCGCGCATTCCTTTGCCGATTAGTTCGGCGGCGGTTTGCACCAGTGCGTCGTAGTTGATAGTTCCGTTCTCGTCGCAAGGCGTCATCAACGCTGGGATGCATCCTGTAAAAATTGGCTCGCTCATATTAGTTGGGGTGTTCAATGGGGCGGAAAGCTGTATTCCGCTTTTCCTGTGCGGGGGTCTTAGGCAGCGAGCGTGTTTTTGTCAAAAGCGAACGTCCGACCACATGGTGAGCGCCGTTTACAAAACCGTGCCGGGCAGGCGGATAAGGCCGAGGATGCGGTCGAGATCGTCATTGCCGTAGTATTCGATCTCGATTTTGCCTTTTTTCGCGGAGTGCTGGATGGCGACGTGAGTGGCGAGGTATTCTTGGAGTCGCTTGGTGAGCTCGCTGACGTGGATATCGATCTCGCGGGGTTGGACTTTCTTCGGATCGCTATCGCCAGCGGGGTTTGCGAGGAGGGATTGGGTGAGTTTCTCGGCGGCGCGGACAGTGAGTTTGCGGCGTATGATCTGATCGGCGGCGAGTTTCTGGCTATCGGCGTCTTTCAGAGCGAGGATGGCTTTCGCGTGACCGACGGTGATCTGTCCTTGGGCGAGGTTTGTTTGGATATCGGGATGAAGATCGAGAAGGCGCATCGCGTTGGCGACAGAGGCGCGGGACTTGCCGACGCGGGTAGCGATCTCTTCCTGTTTCAGGGTGAATTCTTTCGCGAGGCGGACGTAACCGGCAGCTTCCTCGATGGGATTGAGATCCTCGCGCTGGAGGTTCTCGATAAGAGCCATTTCCAAGACATCGCGGTCTGACGCGACGCGCTCGATAACAGGGACGGTGGCGAGGCCGAGTTTTTTGGAAGCCCGCCAACGGCGCTCGCCGGCGATGAGTTCGTATTTCCCGTCCACCAAACGCGCGATGAGCGGCTGGATGATACCGTGCTGGCGGATGGAATCGACGAGGTCGTCAAGCGGCGCCTCGATGAACTGGTTGCGCGGTTGGAGAGGGGATGCGACGACGTTTCCAATCGGAATATCGCGGACGCGGGGCGAGTCATCGGTGGAGTCTTGCACGGGTGCGCCGGGCAGGCTTTGGTTTTTCTTGATGAGGGCGCCGAGGCCTTTGCCGAGTGCTTGCTTTGACATGGGATGGGGAGTGTGGGGAATGGGAGGGGGGAGGGGAAGATGAATTGAGGATATGGAGTATTTTTTTAAAATTTCTGCGAGATAATCAGGAGGTCTTTACCATGGTGAGAACTTCATCCGGTGAGCATCCTTGTTCGCGAAGTGTGCGGACCGAGTGGGCATGATCACGCTTAGCAAGGCGCGTGCCGTATTCATCGCGGACGAGGGTATGATGAAGGTAATGGGGCTCGCGGAATCCGAGGATGGACTGGAGTTGCCGATGGATGTGCGTGGCGCCGAGCAGGTCTTCGCCGCGGGTGACGTGGGTGATATTTTGAAAATGATCATCCACGACCACAGCGAGATGGTATGCGATGCCGATGTCCTTACGCGCTAAGACGGCATCGCCGTTCACCGAAGTGTCCACGCGTATTTTTCCGAAGCGTAGATCGTGAAAGGAAAGCTCGCCGTGGATTTCAGCGGCCTTCGCTGCATGAAAGCGCCATGAGTGGGCTTCCCCGACAGCGATCCGTTCGGAGGTTTCTTGGGTGGATAGCGCGCGGCAGGTGCCGGAATAGATTTCCGCGTGGGAACCATGTGGAGCGGAAAGCGCGGCTTGAATGTCCTTGCGCGTGCAGAAGCAGGGATAAATGAGTCCCATGTTTTTCAGCGCTTCCAGCGTATCGTCATAAGCTTTACGCCGCTCGCTTTGGAGCAGGATTTCGCCATCCCAGCGCAAGCCCAGCCATTCCAGATCCTCCTCGATGTGGCGGTAAAATTCCGGCTTCACCCGCCCGGTATCGATGTCCTCCTGCCGCAGTAGGAAACTCCCGCCCCCGTCCCGTGCGAGATCATGGGCAACCTTGGCGGCATACACATGGCCGAGGTGGAGATCACCGGTGGGGCTGGGGGCGAAGCGGGTGATTGGGTTCATTGCGAGTTGTTAAAACCCATTCACTTCGGGATTTCACTACCGCCGGAGTGAGCGGTGCGGTTGATTTTGGAAATGGGCCGACCGAGCCGGATCAGCCCTACCCCTCAGAAAAAGACCGTGAAGTAAATCACCAGCAAGACTCCGAGGCCGAAGGTGAAGGCGTAGGCTTGGAGGTTGCCGGACTGGGCTTTGGTGAAGAACCTTCCGGCGCTGTCTGCGAGGCGGGTGAAGCCGCCGACGAGGATGCTGTTGATGACTAGTTCGTCGAGGAAATGCACGATGGCTGCGAAGCCGTCTTGGAGATATTTCACGAGGCCTTTCTCATAAATGGAATCTAGGTAGAAGCGGTTGCGGAAAAGGGGGATCGAGAGCGGGTCTTTGGTTTTGCCGTTGTAGAGGATGAAGCCGGCGGCGATTCCAGCGATCAGCGCGCCGATAGAGACAAAAGTGACGAATCCGAAGTGGATGAGGTGAGCGGGCTGCTCGTAGGCTGGCGCGAGTTTGGCTGCGATGAATGGAAAGCCTGCGATGAGTCCCATCACGGCGAGTGCGATGAGCGGCACGGACATCAACGGGCCGACCTCGTGGGCGTGCTCGGCATCCTCAGAGCGGGACTTGCCGAGGAAGGTGATTACGAAGGCGCGGGTCATATAAAAAGGAGTCAGCACCGCGACTCCGGCGGCGATGATGAAAAGCCAGATGTTCTTTTCATGTGCGGCTTCGAGGATCTGCTCTTTCGAGAAAAATCCTGAGGTGAGTGGCACGGCCATTAGCGCAGCGGTGCCGATTGCAAAGGTGATTGCAGTGACGGGCATTTTTTTCAGAAGGCCGCCCATTTTCCACATGTCCTGTTGGTGGTGGCAGGCGTAAATGATCGCACCGGAGCCGAGGAAAAGCAGAGCCTTGAACCAAGCGTGGGTGAATAAATGGAACATCGCTGCCTCACCCGCAAGCAGGCCGACGGCCATGACCATGTAGCCGAGCTGCGAAAGGGTCGAGTAGGCGAGGACGCGCTTGATGTCGTCCTGCTGAGTGGCCATCAGCGCGGCCATCAGCGCGGTGATCCCGCCGATCCATGCGATGGTGGTTCCGGAGAAACCTTCGAAGGCTTCGGCTCCGATGGAGAACTGCACGCGGAAGAGCATGTAAACACCGGCCGCGACCATGGTGGCGGCGTGTATCAAGGCAGAGACAGGGGTGGGGCCTTCCATCGCGTCGGGCAGCCAGACGTGGAGGGGCAGTTGGGCGGATTTTCCGACAGCGCCGCAGAACACGCAGAGAAGAGCCGCGCCGAGGACGCCGGCGGAAATCGTCGCTGGGATTTCCATTTCCGAGAACGTCAGCGTGCCGGTGATTCCCCACATCATCAGGATGCCGATCATGAAACCGAAGTCGCCGATACGGTTGGTGAGAAAAGCTTTCTTTGCGGCGTCCGCGGCAGAGTCCTTTTGATACCAATGCCCGATGAGTAAGTAGGAACTTAGGCCGACCAGCTCCCAGAAAATGAAGGTCATGATGAAATTGTCGGCAAGGACGATGCCGGTCATCGAGAACATGAAAAGTGCGAGGCCGGTGAAGTAGCGGGCTTTCGCGGAATCGTCTTTCATGTAGGCCAGCGAGAACACGTGCACTAGAAGACCCACGCCGGTTACAACGATCATCATGCCGGTGGATAGCTTATCGAGGGTGATGCCGATGTTGATGTTGAAATCCCCGATGGTGACCCACGGGAAGGACATCGTTTCCGTTTTTCCAAGTAGCAGGATCGCGATGAAAAAAGTGGTGGCGGCGGATACGGTGGAGACCCAATGTGCGATCCCGAGCTTGCGCAGGAAAAGCTGGTTCGAAACGGCGGCCAGAAGAGGAAGGATGAGGAGGAGCCAAGGCATGGTCGTGTGCGGGGGCAAGATGGGGGGAGACGCCCCCTCTTTCCAAGCAGGAAATTTCTGAGTTGTCAGGAGGATGGCGCGATTTTTAGCTTTTTCAGGGCTTACTCACCCTGCCCTTAGTCCAGCCTGATAGGCGCACTCGCTCCACCAAGGCCATGTGCGGAACAGTCAGCGCCGCAAGGCCGACGAAGACTAACTGAATGATTCGAGCGTCGAGCGATGTATCCCGGAGAAAATGCCAAGCTGCTACAGACCCGATTAGCACACCGAGCATCGGCAGCAGCGCGGCAAGCAGAATGACTCCAGGTGAGGATCTGCCCGAGTAGTTGATTGTCCGAATGATATGCCGCGCGCTATGCATGCCGCAGAAGAAGACCACGAAAGAAATAAGTGGTGGTGCCAGGATTGCAAGAAGGCCGACCGCTCCTATTTCCAAAGCGGTCAACCAATCCCTGCGCGCCAGATACGCAGCGGTGAAAAACAGCCCGACCAGCCACGGCCAGGCGAGGAATCGCATCATCGAAATTACAAGTGCAGCCGGATCTTCCCCAGCGAGCAAGGATAGTAGGCGCATGATTTCCACTGAGTGAAATGCGGCGGGAATGACAATCACCGCTCCTCCATACAATGCACGCGCTGGCCACGGTGTTCCGGCGGGAGGATCGCCAGAAAAATGTGCTGCCGATATGACCAGAAACCCAAGTAGAAAAATCGTGGGTTGGAACTGCCAAAGCCCTACAATGAATGCACTCATCAGAAGGTAGGAGAGCCCAAAAATAAGCCAACTACGGAAAGAGCGAAGCCCATAAAGCTGGCGGGCAAAGATGGTGTCGAGGGCGCCGTGAGGCACACCGAGGACGACGATGAGTGCGGCGACGACAAGCAATTCGATCTGCGAGTCGAGCTGCCCAATAGCAGTTGCCGTAAGAGCGAGCAGTATCGCGCCGAGGCTGAACACAAAGCCTTGGATACGCAGGGCATTCATCGGCTGCGACCTCCTAACGCCGCGAAGAACCGTGTCGCAAGCCCGCTTGGAATTTCCCGAAGAAAGGGCCACGGCGGAAGGGCTAGAATGATTGCAGCACAATCTGTAAGCTTGGCGCAGTCACTCATAAAGCGGATTACTGTATTAGGATTTTTAGACGAAAAAAGTGCTAGAAAAAGATCAGGTGCGATTTCAGGCCGTGCGCGCAGGACGCGCAGAAAAAGCCAGTCCATAGCACGAATGTGCCAACTGTCGCGAGCATGCGAGAGCGGTGGCTTTCCATCTGCCAGTGCCTTGGCACAATCATCCGCCCAAAGTTGAATCCGCTGGAAGGCATATCCAGACGCGGGTCTCGCACCGCCCGCGGTCAGTCCAGCGCGGACATAGGTTGCATCGAGACTAGAAATAGGTGCCGCTAGGCCCATCGGGAGGATGCCGTGTTCCGACCGGATGATGGAAAAATTCACACCATTGGTAAGCTTATCAATTCCTGCATTGAGTTCCGCAGCGAGGTCTTGTGGGCTGAGCGGATCGGGCGCGAAGACGGTAGCCTCGACGAGAGCACGAGTCGGCGTGATGGCGAGCACATAGAGAAAAGTGATTCTACCATTTTTAACCGGTGAAAATTCCATCAGCGTGACGGCATCTGGATTGAAGCAGGCGGCATCACATTCGATCTCCTGTCCGGAAAAAGATTGCCATAAAATTGCCTCGTCTCGTTCTGGCCGCCGGCTGGGGCGGGTATCAATAATCATTTTCGCACTGCGCTGGCCAGCAGTGGTTCTAGTTTGCCAAAGTTTGCCGTCCTTCCATGGCTCGGAGGTGAGGCTTTCGCCCATTACAAGTTCGATATTAGGCGCTGCTCCGATCGCCTCAACTGCAGCGGTGTAAAAAGTCTCTGCCGGAATCATTTGATACGGGGTTGAGCTGCAATCGAGTGTTACACGGCGTTCTTCGGTCGCGATCGAAACCGCCGCCCACCGATGGCGCACGAGGTGGCTTAATTGGCCTGTGCCTGTGCCCCAGAAACACCAGGTTCTGTCGTTGGTATAATTTGTCCGGCTTTCAATAACAACCACGCTAGGACTGGACTCACCCAAAGACGCAAGCCGCATCGCTAGACTTAGGCCCGCACAGCCACCGCCGAGGATGATGATATCGGTATTGGTTAGCATGGGTTTGCTTGGATGCAGGGTAAACCGCGCAAGGCGAGGTGCAGACTGGCATCGTGCGTATTTGGCGGCTGCCAGAAGGATTTCCTTGCGGGCGCAATCAAGAGCGCTTGTGCTGTGAGAACCGCCTTTTCACGATCACTTACCATCATGCGGGCAAGCCAAAAATTACAACCGCGAGCACGTAGCTTGCATCCAATCTCACGATAGACACGTGCCGCGACGAGTATCCCGCAACGTGCTCGAAATGGCAGATAAGAAAGCCCCGCCTCGCCGCTTGCATAGTAGCGATCTGCCTTATCTAGCAGCGAGGTTACACAATCACTGAGTGCCAGATGAAAGCCTTCAGCGGGTAGCACTAATTTCTCAGGATCTACTTCGCCGATCATGGAAGCAGGAAGGTAACGACGGCCAAGAGCAGCATCCTCTGAGATATCGCGACAAATATTGGTAAGCTGCATGGCAATCCCAAGATCAATGGCGTGTGAATAAGCCTCTGGGCGATGCACATCCAGCACCCCGCACATCATCACACCCACCGTCCCAGCGACACGATAGGCATAGCGTAGCAGAGCTGCTTCATCGGGGATTCTTACGGGATCAAGATCGGATACGAGTCCTTGGATCAGCTCCTGCACGATGCTCGGTGCGATCTGGCATTCAGCCATGAGCCGGAGCCCATCGCTGAGCACTGGATCAGTGGATTGACCTGAGACGATTGCCCTGCTGGCTGCGGCAAGATTTTCCCGAGCTGACTGTGTGGATGCGGCTTCGTCTGCTAGATCATCGAGGTATCGGCAAAACCCATAAAGGCGCGTGGCTCTTGCCGCATGGGTCTCCCCGAGAAGATGCCGCGCCCAGTGAAAGCTGCGTCCTTTTGCGGCCAGCTCTGCATCGGCCTGAACCCACGCGGCGCGCGCGGCAGTGTCCGTTTCAGAATTCATATTGGAGCTGCCACCGGAATCAACGCATCGACCACTTTAGCCGAGCAAAGGACCCCTGGCATTCCAGCTCCAGGATGAGTGCCCGCACCGACAAGAAAAAGGTTTTTGATCCCTTCCGACCGATTGTGAAACCGAAACCATGCCGACTGGCGGAACAAAGGTGCAACGGAAAAACCCGCACCATGGACGCTGAGATATTCTTCCTGAAAATCCTCGGGCGTCTTGTAGAAATCTGCGGTGATCGTCGTTTTAAGACCAGGCAGGATAGTGCGATCGAGAGCATTGACGATACGATCTCGGAGGCGGGGTCCTTCCTTCTCCCAGTTGATATTTCCTTGCAGATTCGGCACTGGGCATAAGACATAAAAGCTATCACATCCCTCCGGTGCAAAGCTTGCATCAGTTGCCGTGGGACGATGCAGATAGAGAGAAAAGTCCTCAGCTAGTGTCTTTTTATAAAAAATTTCTTCGAGTAGTTCTCGGTAGCGCGGGCCCATCCAAATCGTATGATGCGCGACTTCAGGATAAGTCTGCGTCGTCCCGAAATAGAGCACAAACAAACCCATTGAATAATGCGCCGCCGCAAGTTTCATCCGAGTCGTGGAAGCCTGCTTCGAGGGCTTGATCATGCGGCGGTAGAGATAAGCGGCATCCGCGTTCGATACTACCACATCTGCGGTGATTACCTCGCCGTTTGCTAGGGTTACTCCTGTTGCTACGCCTTTTTCGACATTCACCTCGTCGATCGTCGTGTTGAGTTTAATTTCAATACCTTGCCGCTCCATGAGTTCACCCATGGCACGGGTGATTGCTGCCGTGCCACCCATCGCAAAGTGAACTCCATGGGCACGTTCAAGAAAGTGAATTAACCCGTAAATACTGGTGGTATCGAAGGGATTACCACCTACCAAGAGCGGTTGGATGGAGAAGGCTTGCCTGAGTTTATCACTGATCAAATGGCGTGAAACCATTTGCCAGACTGTCTCATAATTGCGCAGCCCTATAAGTCGCGGAGTTTGGCGCACCATCGTCATGAAGCGGTCGAAGGGCTGTGCTGACAACTCAGTAAAGCCGATGTCGTAAATCCGTTTTGAGTGAGCCAACAAAGCGCGGTAGCCGTCACAGTCGCGCGGCTCGATCCTTGCAATTTCCGCGAGAGTTTCTTCGAGAGTGCCACCGTAGTCGAAGTGATCTCCGTCGGCGAAGTGGAAGCGATACCATGGTTTCATCGGTACTAATTCAACATAGTCCGAAAAGCGCTCGCCGAAGAGTTGAAACAATTCTTCGAACAAGAACGAAGCGGTGATGACAGTCGGTCCGGCGTCGTGACGGAAACCATCGCGTTCGAACACTTGTGCGCGACCACCTAGGCGCGAGCAGCGATCGATCAGCGAGACGGAGTAACCTTTGGAGCGAAGTCTAAGAGCAGCGGCGATACCACCGAATCCAGATCCAATAACGATGGCTTTCATGCAATAGTGGGTATGAATATTACATCCGCCGGCAGAGTGCTTGGGCTAACTCCCGCAGGATTGCCCCTGAATCATTCGGTAGGGCCTCCGCAGCTTCGACAGCGGTTTTGAGATAGTGCAGAGCAATATTTCGTGCCTCAAGGCGGGCGTTTTTTTCACAGCCCGCTGCCTTTAAAACAAGGAGTGCATTAACCGCACGCGGCCCATCATCGCCACCAGAGTCGTTCTCTAGGTCTTCCATATCATCAACGATCTGGTAGCCCACTCCAAACGCTTCGGCCGCGCGCCGCGCCTCAGCCATCCAAGAAGGTCGGCCAGATACAATGAAAACCATTTCTAGAGGTAAACTAAGCAGTGCGCCGGATTTTCCGACCGCAATTTTTTCGTAGACGGACATGTCTGCAACCTGTTGCCCTCTCTCGGAGAGTTCCGCACATTGCCCTCGGATCACCATACAAATGCGGTTGTGGACCAGTGCGATAAGTTCAGGTAAAAAGCGGGAATCTTGAATCGTAGCCAGTGCGCCGTATGCAGCGGATAGCAATAAATCGCCTACACAGATCGCCACTTCATCGCCGTAGGCAGCCCAAACAGTCTGGGTGCCACGTCGCAATTTTTCACGGTCATGAAGGTCGTCATGAACGAGTGAGGCGTTGTGTAAAAGTTCTGCCGCAGCTGCCAAAGCTACCGAATCTGTCGGAGCCAGGCCCAGTGCGGTTCCTGAGTGAAGTGCTAATCGAGCCCTAACCCTTTGACCACCAGATTGAAGATGGTAAGTAGATGCATCGACTGTTACGGGAACGGATTTTTCGGTATCGTAAATGCCGCCATTGATCAGTTTCAACATCAGAGTCTCCACTTCATCGAGCGGGACTGCCACTAATTTTAGCGGCACATCACTTGAAGCAGGGGAAATGACATTCATGGGTTGATAAGACCGTTATCTGAACTGACCAAATAATCCGGTAATTCCGGAGCTTTTCTTTCGTTTGCTCCTTACCAGACAAGGATAAGACGTTGAGGCCGTATGACCTCAACGTCTCGGAAAGATCAACAAATTAGGCTTTTGCGGCAGCCTTATCGCTTTCGCTCACTGCAGCCGTCCAGATAATGACTCCGAAGGCAATTTTGTTCACCACGTCAGCAAGGTTGTAAGTGATGTTGAGCATGTCAGAACTGTCGGCAGGGTTTGCGCCTGTCAAGTATCCTAGGGCATAACCAACTGGATAAATTGCCCATCCCACAACGACAATCCAGCGCATCAAGCTAAAGGCTTTCTGGACGGACGGAGGAGCGGAAGCGGCATTGATTTTTCCTGCTTCGCCAAGGAAGATCTCATAGATGATGTAAGCCCAGCCAAGCATACCGATAATGAATGCAACCATCACGTTCATGTAGCCAGCCTCACCGAGGTAACCACCGAGGAGCATGACCAATGTGCCAATCATGAGACGCCAAAAGACGCCCGCTGGCACTTTAGTAATGGCTGAGAGAATCAAGAAAAACTCGACCATGAGCAGAGGCACTGTGATCATCCAATCGATGTATCGAAAAACTGTGGGAGACGCTCCTGTCGCGACCCAAACATCTCTCATGTAGAAATAGTGGGTTGCAGCTACTAGGGTAACCAGTCCGGAAACGGTCAGAGAAGTTTTCCACTTTGCAGTGACTCGCTGAGTTTCGAGGAAGAAGAAGGCTGTGGCAGCCACCAGAGCCATCGAGATGATCCAGAATGTAACCCCGACAAAGTCGTCAGATTTTAAGTCACCGCCAGCTGTATCAGCTGCAGCGAAAAGGTTAGACGTCGTTGCCAAGCCGATCAGTGTAAATACGGAGGCTTTCGCTAGTAGTGATTTTTGATTTAGATTCATATGTTTTTTTTGGTAGTTTGTGGTTTGTGTTATTGGAAGCGGTGGAATGAGATGGCCTCGAAACTCGGACCATGCAGTGACAGGGTAGGCTAGATTGGGAATGTGGAGAATTTCGTGAAATCTTGTGAAGTACAGTAAAGAACTATTAAAGTCATTACGTGAATTTCACCCCCACCGCAAGCACTCTTTTGTCACTGATTCATTTTTTGTGCAAAGAGCGGCTGGGCACGTAGGTGAAAGGGTTTCACTGCCGGCCGGGAAAGAAAGGCCGATGTGCCGATTCCGCTGAGCGGGCAGTGGCCGCGATGTGCAGAAGGGCGAGGTTTTTTTATTCAGAGTCGGAGTGGGCGCGGATATCCATGATGGACTTGCGGTAAGCGTGCACGGCGCGGAGCAGGAGCGTGCCGATGTAAATGATGCAGATTATAAAAGAGTAGACTAGCACGTCGTTGTTGGAGGCGCTGCCCATTTCCTCGAGGAACATCAGGACGGGCGGGATCCAGCAGAACAGCCAAAGGAGATTTTCGTTCGACAGGGAATCGGTGATACCCGCGAGGATGGAAGAGAGGATGATGGAGCCGATGAGGATGAGGACGTAGTTGGAAACGCGTTGCGGGCCGTTGATGCGGAAGACGTTGATGATTACGGCGGGGAAAAGCATGCTGGCGAGGCAGGCGAGGCCGTTGATAAGATGGTCTTGGCCTCCGGAGGTCGGCTGGTTGATGAGGAAGGGGGCGGCGGAGATCGCGATGAGGACTATGCAGAAAAAGAAGCCGGAGGCCCAGCCGGGGAAAAGGAAGAGCCCGGCGAACTGTCCTAGGGCACCGCGTTTCGCGAATTTCCGATAGGTCGGGGCGGCGAGCGGCGCGAACTCCGAAAGCGAGATCGCGAAAACGGGCAGCAGGACAAGCGTGAGAAAGAAAGGCAGCGCGTCGGTGTTCGTGAAAGACATCGAGCAGAGGATGGCGGCGATGATCGTTACGGCGAGCGAGATCAAGCGGCGGAGGGTGGAGTGGTTTTCCGCATAGGGCGCGATCAGCGAGGTGCCGCTGGAGAGCATGAAGAAACCGTAGTAGGCGCATGCCGCTAGGTATAGGGAGACGAAGATCCGCGACTCTTCCGTGTCGAGCGCGAAGAAGCTGGACATGCTGTTGCCACGGAAAGGGCCAGACAACATTGCAACGAGCAGGAAACACGCACCGATGGGAAGGCCGATCATTGGTATTAGCGAGCGGAGGATCACGGACGACGATGCGGAGAGTCCGACCGTGACGGCGGTGAGCGCGGCGGAGGATAAAAACAGCACGGCGAGGAACACGATTTCCCCGACTAAGTTCATTCCGCCGAAGAAATAGCGGAGGATGAGGTAAGGGATGATCGTCACAAGCAGCAGCGCGGATTGGCTCACGATAGACGCCCATTTTCCCGTGACGATACGCCACGCGGAGAGGCGGGTGAGCACCATCATGTCAATCGTGTTGCCCTTCACTTCCGAAGATAGCGCGGTGATGCCGCGCATCGGCTGAATGATCAGAACGGCTATGGAAAAGAATATGAAGATGATGTTCGAGATCGTCTCTCCCGCACCGTAGGAAGCGGAGGTGGCGCCGGCGGAGAGCAGGATCACGCCGAGGATGATCTGGAGCGCGAGAAACACGCCGACGAAGGCCTTCGTGCGCATGCCTTGCCGTAGCTCTTTCACGAGCATCGGGGATAGGCGGTCTGGGAAATCGAAGAGGTGCATGTGTGGTTAAAATTCAAATTTCAAAGTTCAACTCTCAAGGAAGAGGCTGGTTACGGCTCGTAGGGGGGCTCGGCGGGGAGGAGGCTGCCCTGTGGTGGGAGCGGGGGTGGGGTGGTGAAGGCGGGCTGGTTTTTCTCCAGGTTGGCGAGGATATCGATGAAGGCGTCCTCGAGGTTGCGTTGCTCGCGGTGGAAATCGACGACGCGGAGCTGATCCTTGACCATGCGGGCGAGGACATCCGCGGCTTTGTTGGGGTCCTCGGTGTCGATGCGGATGCGCCCGCCGTTTTTCCGGGACTCGAGGAACTCGATGTTCGGCTGGAGAACCGCCCAATCGGAGAGTGCCTGCGGATCGCCATCGAGCTGCACATCGTAAAGGACTCCGCCGAGAAGATCGGTGGATTTTTTCAGGCTCTCCGCATCGCCGTGGTGGACGATGCGGCCGTTGTTGATGAAGAGCAGGGAATCGCACATTTCGCCGAGTTCGGAGAGGATGTGGGAGGAGATGAAAATAGTTTTACCCTCCTTGGCGAGGACGCGGATGAGGTGTTTGAGTTCGACACGTGCCTTGGGATCGAGACCGGCAGCGGGCTCGTCCATGATGAGCACTTGCGGATCGTGAAGCAGGGAGCGGCCGAGGCAGAGGCGCTGGGTCATGCCCTTGGAGAGCTTGTTGGAAAAGCGGTCGGCGAGCGGAACGAGGTCGGTGAAATCCATGACCTCATCGATGCGCTGGCGGCGCTCCGCGCCCTTATAGCCGAGAGCGCGGGCGTAGAAGTCCAGGTATTCTAGGACGGTCATGTTATCGTAGTTGCCGAAATGATCCGGCATCCATCCGATAAGACGGCGGACTTCGGCGGGATGATGGATCACATTGATCCCGCAGATTTCGGCATGGCCCATGGTCGGGTAGTCGAGCGATGCGAGGATGCGCATCGTGGTGGTTTTCCCCGCCCCATTCGCGCCGACGAATCCGCAGACGGAGCCATGCGGGATTTCAAAAGACACGCCGTTGACAGCCTGAAGTGGCCCGAAGAAGCGGTAAAGGTTGTGGACGGTGATAGCGGCACTCATGAAAATTCAAAATTCAAAATTCAACTCTCAAGGAAGATGTTGGTTTTGCGTGGTTTTGTTACGGATTATGGATGAGAAGATTTTAACGAGTTCACTGGTTTCGCCAATCAGGTCGTCGAGGGAGCGGTGGATCGATTCGTCGATGGGGTTGCTGTCACTTATAAGCTGAAGCCAGAGTCCCGATTCGCGTGCTTCTTTTTTGCAAATGCGGATACGGTAAAGGTAATCGTCTGGGCTGAGAGATTCGAGAGCTTCGAGATAATTCGCCGCAACGGAGCCTGAGGAGCGGAGAACCTGCTTGATATCAGACCAAGAGACTGGATCCCACTTGGTGTTTCGGAGAAAATGTCGGACTTCGAGTGCGAAGGCGTAAGTGCGCTCCTCCAGATCGTATGGTTTCTCTTTGTTCCGTTGAGCCGACATCCTTTTCTTCCTTGAGAGTTGAATTTTGAATTTTGAATTTTCAGCGGGCGATGGGGCCGGTGATGACTGTGTCGGACTGCCAGTTGATGCCGGGGTGGGTCTCGATGGCGGGCGCTTGTTTGGCGAAGGCGATGTATGCGTCGTTGCGGTCGGCGACGCGGCGGAGGAAGGCTTGGTTGCGGTCGGTGAAGAGTTTGGCGGTGTCGTTGAGGATGGGCTGCACCATGGTGGGATCGACGGGGGTGAGCTTGGTGGGCTTGCCTTTTCCTATATTTTCACCGCGGTGCCATTGGCCGGAGGGGTCGCGGTAGAGGAGGATTTCGATGGAGAAATCGAAGGTGGAGACGATGGTGGCGGGGTCGTTGGTGGCCTCGATGCGGCCGCGGGTGGGGAGCACGGCGGTGACGAGTTGGCCTTGCTCGGAGCGGCTCTGGAACCAATCGCCGCTGGCGAAGAGACCGCCGGATGTGGGTTGGAGATCATAGGTTCCCGAGGAGCGGAAGCCGGAGGTGAAACGTGCCCAACGGCTCATGGCGAGCGGGGTTTGAGCGATGAGAGCCGGCGTTTCCACGGTGAAGGAGGTTGAGGTCATCACGCCGCTGCGGGAAAACTGCTCCTGCTGGATGAAGGCGGCGTTCTGGTTTCCGTCCGGGCGGACTTCCATCAATGTAATGCGTGTGCCATTTCCGCCGAATCCATCCTCGAAAATAATCAGTGCGATGAGGATGAACGAGGTGCCTATGGAGATCAGCGGGGTGGTGATGAAAAGGCGGTGGCGGCGGCCGGATTTCGCGAAGACGAAGAGGTTCACGGGACCGACGACAATGCCGAAGGCGAGTAGTATGACGACGAAGAGGATGTAATTAAATGATTTCTCCCCGAATGCTATCTGCAACGGCCATACGGAATTGAAATCGTTGCTGATCGCCGCGAGGCGGTGTTTGATGGCGCGCTTCTTGTAGGCGAGGTTGACGGTGTCTGCGGCTTTGAGGCGGAGATCGGAGGCGATAGATTCGATAAGAGTTTCACCGAAACCCGAGTCTTCGGGCAACCCGAGGGAAGCAGGAGTGGGATTGCCGGTGGCATAAACGATTAGCTGTCCGCCGAGGCGCACCCATGAGTTGATGGCGTTGCGCGGGCCGGGTGGGACATCCGCCCAATCTGTCTCGGTGAGGATGATGGTGTCGAACCCCGAGAAGGCGCGCCAGTCATCGGGGAGGCGTTTGGGATCGAATTTCGAGGAGAAATTTCTGATGCCACCGTAGCCGGAGGTGCCGCGCGAGGCGGACTCGGTGTCGAGTGCTGAGCCATTGGGGGTGTAAAGAGCCTCGCTGAGAAGGACGCAGGCGAGTGTGGGGGTGAAAATGGGACTCGCGGAGCCTTGGGCTTTACCCATCGAGCCACTGAGCTGGACGCTGAATGAGGGGGCATTGTGGTCTCCGTTCTGGACGGTAAGGGGCACGAGAATATCCCTCACGACCACATCGCCCGGGGGGGCTTCGAATGAGAAACTCGAGGAGGCGCTGATTCCCTGGCTGTAGGCCGATGTGTTGTTGAAATTGAGGAAGACTTTGTGCGGGATTTTCTGGTTGTTCGAGATGGTGATGCGGACGGGGTGGTAGCCGCCGAGGCTGGGGTTCGAGAACAGGGCGGTGGCCTCGATGTGGGTGTCGGTCTTGGTGTCAGCGACCACGCGGAAGAGAGTTTCCTGAGCGTGAAGGGTGCTGAGGAAAATGAGGAGAGCGAGGAGGAGGCGGCTCATAAATGGATTTGGGATTCGCTGCGAGACGCAGCTTGCACGGCCTGCGGCGAGACGCCGCAGCTACATTATGCGGGGACGAGGGTTTTCGGGGTGGGGGAGTCCTGGAAGGGCACCTGTTTGAGAAGGGTTGCGACGACAGAGTTCGGCGAGTGACCATCTACGCGTGCGTTGTAATCCAGCACGATGCGGTGGCGCAGCACGGAGGGAGCGATGGCTTTGACGTCCTCGAAAGAGGCGTTCATGCGCTCGTGGAGGAGGGCACGGGCCTTCGCGGCGGAGGCCATGGCGAGGGCGGCGCGGGGGCTGGCTCCGAAGCGGATTAGCGCGGCGGTGTCGGATTGGCCGGGGTGGGTGGAATCGACAAGGCGGGCGATGTAATTTGCGACGACATCCGGCATGTGGATGCGGCGGACTAGGGCGAGCAGGCTGGTGAGCGTTTCGCCGGTCATGATTGGCTCGACGACAGGCTCGGTGCCGATCTCGCGTTGGGAAACGATGCGCTGGAGCGTCTCCACATTGTTGCGGGTGATCTCCAGCTTGAAAAGGAAGCGATCAAGCTGAGCCTCGGGCAGTGGGTAGGTGCCCTCGAGTTCGATGGGGTTTTGCGTGGCGAGGACGAAGAATGGCAGCGGCAGTTCGTGGGTTTTTCCCAGCACGGTCACGCAGCGCTCTTGCATTGCTTCGAGCAGGGCCGATTGCGTTTTTGGCGAGGCGCGGTTGATCTCGTCGGCGAGGACGATGTTCGCAAACAGCGGCCCGGGCTGGAACACGAACTCGCGGCGGCCATCGACTTCCTGAAGTACGGGGTTTCCCGTAATATCACCGGGGAGGAGATCGGGAGTGAACTGGACGCGTTTATTTTCCAGGCGCAGGAGCTTGGAGAGGCCTTTTACGAGTTCTGTTTTGCCAAGACCGGGCAAGCCCTCCAGAAGAATATGGCCACGGGCGAGGACGCCGGTGATGACCAGCTCGATGATTTCCTCTTGGCCGAAAAGCACGTGGTTGAGGCCTTGGCTGAGGGAGCGGAGATGCTTCGCTGCTTCGGCGACTTCGGACTCGGTAGCGTATTCCATACGTGAAGGTTTCAGGAAACGGAGCGGGAGCGCAAGAGCGGATGCGTGCTCAGCCCGTCAGCGCTGCGGTAAGCGCCTTGACAGCTTCCGCAGGATGCCCAGAGGAAACGGTGATACGCAGGCGGGCGGTGCCTTGGGGGACGGTGGGGAAACGGATGGCGGGCGCGAGGAAACCTTTTTCCCGCAGGGCGGCGGAGGTGGCGAGAGTGCTTTCGTTGTCGCCGAGGATGTGGGGAATGATCGCGCTGGGATGGTTTTTCCGAAGGATCGCAATGTTTTGGAATAGCATTTCACGCAGCAATTTTCCCTCGTCGGAGCGGATGATCGCGAGAGCGGCGAGAGCGGCGTGGGCGAGCGCAGGCGGCGGGGCGGTGGTGTAGATGAAAGGGCGGGCGCGGTTCGCGATGAGATCGATCCAGTCCCGCGATGCGGCGAGGTATCCGCCGGAGAGACCCACCGCCTTACTAAGCGTGCCCATTTGGAAAGGGATTTTTCCTTGGAGCCCGAGTTGCTCCGCGAGACCCATGCCGTGCGGGCCAAGGATGCCGGTGGCGTGTGCCTCATCTAACAGAAGTAGTGCCTCGTGCGTTTCGCAGACGTTGAGGATTTCCGCGAGCGGGCAGAGATCGCCGTCCATGGAGAAAATAGATTCGGTGACGACGAGGATGCGGGCAGCCGAGTTTTTGGCGCGGAGCTTGGAAAGAATACCGTCGAGTTTTGTGGTATCGTTGTGGGGAAAGACGCGGAGGGTAGCACCGGACATGCGTGCGGCATCGATGAGACAGGCATGGGCAAGCCTGTCTAACAGGACGAAATCACCTGTCCCGATGATGACCGGAATCGCGCTGAGGGCGGTGTTGTAGCCGGAGGTGAAAGTGAGGGCGGCCTCGGTGCGTTTCGCGGTGGCGATGGTTTCTTCCAACAAGAGGTGTGGGGCGGTACTTCCCGTGACGAGGCGCGATGCGGTGGCGCCGGTTCCGTATTTCCCGATACCGTCGATAAAGGCCGCAGTAAGCGCCGGGTGATGGGCGAGGCCGAGGTAATCGTTGGAGGCGAAGTTCCACAGCTCACGTCCATCTACGGTGACTCTCGTACCTGTGGCGGGCAAGGTCGTGAGGCTGCGGAGAAGTTTCCGCTCCGCAAGATCCTCGAGCTGTTGGCGCGGAGTCATTCCGCAGCGGGCCGTTCGAGTGACCAGCGGAGAAGTTTTTCCGAATCCGACCAGATATTTGGAGTATTCGACTTCAGGACGACGCAGATCACCGAGCGTCCGTTGATGCTGCCGCTGGAAATCAGGCAGCGCCCTGACGCGTTGGTGGTGCCGGTTTTCATGCCGTCACAGAATGGAACCGTCTTCAGGAGCTTATTAGTGTTCACGATCAAGCGGGTGCGGCCGTCATTGAATTTGAAGGTGTAGGTTTTTGTGGAGGTGTAACTGCGGAGCAGCGGACTGCGGTGAGCGACGCGGGCGGCGATGGCCATGTCGCGGGCGGTGGAATACTGGCCGGGCTCAGTGAGGCCATGCGGGTTCACGAAGTTCGAATTGCGCATGCCAAGCTGTTGGCACTTGTTGTTCATGATCGCCGCAAAACCCTCGACGCTGCCGCCGACATCGCGCGCCAGAGCCCGGGCGACGTCGTTCGCGCTTTTCACCATCAGCACCTTGAGTAGTTCGCGGCGGGTGTAGCTGTCGCCTGGTTTTAGGTAAAGCTTCGTAGGCTCACAGGCGGTGTCGTAGGCAGTGATCACTACAGGCTTGTCGATGTTTCCTGCGTCCAACACGCAGAGGGCGGTGATGATTTTCTGCGTGGAGGCAACAGGGCGCACGGTGTCGGCGTTTTTCGCGTAAAAAACCCGCCCGCTATCGGCATCCATGACGAGGACACTCTCTGCAGCGACGGCTGGCGGCGGTGTGCGAGGGATTGAACTGGTAGGAATCGGCTGTCTTCCGCCCTGATTATAGTTACCAGGGCGCGGTGGTGGATCTACTCCGCAGGAGGAAATGGAAAAGACGGCGAACAGGCATACGGCCAGTGGCTTCAGCAAAGTCATAGGCGCAGAATGCTGAGGCGGGGGTTTGTGGTCAAACACGAAGACGGGAGCCGTGGAGGTAAAGGTATGCTAAGCTCAGAACAGTTTCAGCGGCATGTCACCACAATCACCACAAGTTCCCCTACCTCTGAGGAACATACCGTGGCAGCGCGGGCAATACGACGAGGCATCCGGGTCGTCCTCTTGCTTGGGTGCGACATCGAAATCCGCAGACTTCATATTTTTCCTTTGGAGGATTGTTTCGATCTCGGGCAGAAATGTAGTAGCACGCGCGGCATCGCCGGGTTGGTTGGGTCTGGGGTAAAGGAGGTTGCGTATGAAGGAGTGGAGCCAAGGGTGATCGGTGGAGTTCGAAGCGAACAGGATGGCCGCCGGATGAGTGCGGGCGAAGACATGGACAGAAGTGATTTCCAATGCCCGCATCGCATGGAAAGGGACGATCAGGGAAAGAAACGCATTCTGGCGGATCTCGCTGCGGCAGGATGGATAGGCATGTTTCGCGATCCAAAACAGATGGAGAGATATCGCGAGCATTACGCACCATAGCCAAGCCCCGAGATAGAGCGCGGACGCCGAACCGATGAAAATGTAGGCGGCGGGGATGCCTCCGAAGAAACCGAGGGTCAGTGCCGGACAGTAGAGACGCAGCGGAGTGGAAACGATGCGCCAGCGCTTCAGATCCCGTTTCGCACGGGCTGGGGAAAGGGCGAGAGCGGCGCAGCGGCGGATCGCAGACTGGGAGTCGAGTCCGAGGGATTTCCCCTCGCGCAGGGGTTCCATCGCGGCCGGTGACTGGCAGCGTATGCTGAGGTTTCCTGCGATCAGGTGCGGTGCTGCGTAGCGGATCTGATCCCAGGTGCGGGCGTCGGTTTTACGAAAATCGCCGTCAGCGGTTTCGATGAAAATGGCTCCCGTATCATCGGTTGCGAGCGGGAAGCCGGGGCAGGGTGCGAGGCCGGAATCGGGAGGAACCGGCAGCATCGGCACCACCCCCAGCTCTCGGGTGGAGAGCAGGCGCGTGGCGGGGATGACACGCCACTTTTTCCCGAACCAGCGCCGCCGCAGGGCATGGCCGCGTTTCGGAAGCCAGAGCGCGGATTCCCAGAGGTAGATCAGCGCGGCGATCAGAAGGAACTCTAGGAATACCGGCATGTGCGGCAGGTCAGATGCTGTCCGGGGTTTTGCCCCTGAAGATGCGCTTGATGAACACACCGATGGCTACAAGGCCAAAGGCAATCGGTTTCCAGAGTTTGGCGAGTAGGCCGGATTTTGCCGCCACGAGAAGGCCTCCGCCGGCGATCAGTCCGACTAGGCCGTATTCGGCGATCTTGTCGCCATCTGTGAAAGAGGCGTAGTTATCTTCCTTCTTGTATGCGAAGCCATTGAGCAATCCCTGATACTCGGGGATCACGCTGGCGAGTTGCTCTTCGCTGCATACGAGCACAACATCCATCACGCCCCGGCGACCGAGCAGCTTGGTCTTGTAGTTGAGAATCTCGCTTCCGTCGCTGGAGGAAAGTCTGATCGCCCATTCGAGGTTATTCGTCTCCTTGTTGTAAAACGGCGGGGTGTGCCAGCCAAGGACGTTTAGGGTGGAGTGTCCGAGCCGGGACAGTTCCTCGTTGGCAGCCTTCTGGCCTTCTTTGAGTTGATCGAGGATTTCGTCCGCGTCGAGTTTGTCTTTTTCGTCGTCCTTCACGTAGCCGACATCATCGAACTCGAACACCGCGAACCACTCCATGTGATCCGGCGAGATGAAGCCCAGTTCGGCGCCGTTGCTGAGGTTCCCGTAATACTCCATCAGCTTCGAGGAATCACCTGAACCAAGGAAACGGTAGCCCTCGGGAATGACGAGGTCGGCACGCGATCCGAGTGAGCCGGATCCTTCCGTTTTCCAGGAAAGGGAGTTCATGAAATCCTCATGGGACTTGAGAGCGGCGGCGTCCTCCGCACTGAGTTCCTCTTCCTGTGAGTGGAGTGGCGAAGTCAGCGCCAGAAGTAGCGCGGTGCCGAATATCAATGTGCGGGTCATGTTTTTCATGTTTGAAATGTCCGCCTCTATTGGGACAACATTATCTCTCATCCCAGCTGAGAACTGGCAAGACACATAATCATCCGGGCGGGAATAGTTTCAGAACCTCCCCAAAACACCCGAGGCGACGAGGATGGATTCTTCTCCTGCGCGGACTTACCGATTGCCGACAGTGACATCGGGGAAGAGGGCTTTCAGGTTCGTATTTTTCGTTATGCAGGGGAATCGAAGCGTGAGGAGTTCAGCAAGGCGGCGCGGCAACAGGCGTTGCCTGCTAGATCATGCAGGTTGTAGGGCTTTGCGCGGGTATTTTGCCCTTCGTGAAACGCGGGTGCTGTAAAGCAGGCTGCTAGAAGGAGGCTAAGGAGCGGCGCTGGTCTGGGAAATCGAATTATTCGACGGGCGAAGGTCGGTCTGGCTGCCGGAGAGTTTCACGGTGCCTTGGATGTTCAAGTTTTCAGCGCCGCCGGTGGGCACGCTGATGACTCGGGTGTCGCCGGGTGCGAGGTTGGTGATGTTCGCGTTGGTGGTGACCCCGTTGATGCGGACTGACACGCCCGCGTTGACCAAAGTTTCGGTGCCCAGATTCTGAACGAGTGCCTTCACTTGTCCGCCGGAGGTGGTGATCGACGTGACGGCCGCGTCGTGGATGCCGGGTGTCTTGCCATTGAAGATCCGCCACATATCGGGCACGCCAGCTCCTGTTGCGGAATCACTGCCGGGTACACCGATGTCGTTGAGGTTTGAGTTCATCGCGCTGAGTGCGGCGGTGCTGCTGAGGTTTTTGCTGCCACCTTGGCTCATCGTCGCGGCGATCACACCGGTGACGATCGGAGAGGAAAACGATGTGCCGGACACGGAGGCAGCCATGTTTCCCGGATAGGCGGTGGTGACGGAATAACCGGGCGCAGCCACCGCGACCTTCTTGCCGGTCGTGGAGAAAGCCATGGGTTGGTTCTTCGCATCCACCGCGCCGACGGCAATCACCGAGGGGCTTGCAGCGGGATGCATCACACCTTCCGTGCCGCTGTTGCCCGCCGCCGCGACCACGACCACACCCGCCTGCTGCGCATAGCTGAGGGCCTTTTCTACTAGGCTGCTACTACCGTGACCGCCGAGTGAAATATTGATCAGCTGCGCCCCGGCATCCACCGCTGCGATGATTCCTTGAGCGATCAGAAAACTGTTAGAGCTGCCTTTATCGTCGGCGATCCGGACGGAAAGTGGAGTCGCTCCCGGCGCGATCCCGGGGGCCAGCGGGTTCGAGCTGAAAATGAGTGATGCGACGGAGGTGCCGTGGCCGTTGATGTCTGCGGAGTTCGCGGGAAGTGGGACGAGGTTGATGCGCTCGATGGCGTTTTTAAAAGCGATGTGATCGGCGATGCCGGTATCTAGGATCGCGATTTTCACGCCTTTTCCCCAAAGTGAATTATCGCCCGCCACACCCAGCCAATCAAGCAGCTCGTTGCCGAGAGGAGCGGCGCCCGCTTGCGCACCGGCGCTGATTTCCGGGATGTTCACCGGATAAATCATACCCGTTTCCTCAGTGCCATCTAACAAGCCGAGTAGATCGTCCTCGTTGCCGAAGCCGACGCGCAGTGCGTTGAGTTTATCGAGTCGGCCGAGCAGGTTCACGCCGTTACCGAGCTTCGCGAGAAATGCTTCGAGCGCAGCCTGATCTTTGAAAATAATCACCCGCTGGTTGGGGAGCGCGCCGTCATTAATCGCGGCTGTGTCGAGGCGGTTGCGAGCTTCCCTTTGTCCGGTTTTCGTTTTCAGTGCGGGATCATACTGAGCGGAAAATCTCGGCTTTGTGGTTTGTACGGGCTTCACCGTTTTCTCTGTAGCCTCGGAAATGGTGAACGTGGTTGCGAGATAGGACATCAGACCCACGCCACATAGCAGCGCGAGCATGGCGATGTTTCTCACCCATTCCTTCCGTTTTTCCATCCGCCCAATGAACACCGAAAAGACGGATTTGTCTCTCGCCGATTTCTCGCTGTGTAATTGACGCAATTCACTTACGTTTATGTCCGTCGCGCAAGCCATGCCCCGCAACGCCCGCCCACCTTCCTCGATCCTGCGCGACCTCACCGCCATGTTCGAGTCATGCCTGCTCACCCGCGCAGAGATCGCTTCCGATGCGGGGCTCTGGGCGTGAAACTGCTTTCGATGCGTTTCTTCAAACCTGATCGGCGTGGAACGTTCCCAGCTTGCGTTAGCTCTCAATATGTGATTCTCTGCCATCTGTGCCGCGGCGAGAACTCAAATATCCTCACCAGATCATCGGATGGCTCGAAGAGTGGGGACGAGCGCTCACCGAGCCAGGCTCTATGACCTTGATCGGATCCGCCGGACTTCTCTGGCACATCGCCCGCAGACCTCCTGGCACCAAAATTGCGGCGGAACGAACCCCGTGACCGCCAACACGAACAACTCGCCCGCCACCTTGGACTGATATGACCCCGGAGACAGAAATCCCGCAAACCCGTTGGCCATTGCTCATCCATGACCAAACACGGCTGGAATACACCCGCCTGCTCTGGAAGAGACCCCACGTCCGCAAGCGCTTGTTCGCACACTGGGCAGACCCGCGCCATCCTTACGCGGAGCGTTTTTCGGAGCAATACCTGCCTCATGTCGTCAAATTGCTCGAGGCTTCCCCTGCGGATGACCAAGCGCTCGACACAGCTCTTCGCGAGCAAGGTCTCAGCCTGCGGGTGATTGTAAGGGAGATTCCGCCGGTATTCGGTTCCTTTTACTGAAGCCTTGCTTACAGGATCAATTGCGCCTCAGCCGCAGCAAAAGCGGAGCAAGAGGAGTAGGTTATTTTCCTAACCCGCTTTATCCTTGTATTTTAAAAATATGTATTTTAAAATACAAGGATGATCCGTAGGCGTATCAAACAAGAAGTCGATTTGGCCATATCGCGGCAGGCGGCGGTCGCGTTGTTGGGGCCAAGGCAGGTGGGGAAGACGACATTGGCGCTGGAAGTTGCGGCATCACGTCCCAGCGTTTATCTGGATCTGGAGAACCCGACGGATCGTGCGAAGCTTGCCGAGCCGGAATTGTTCTTGGCGCAGCATGAGGACAAATTGGTGATTTTGGATGAGATCCACCGTGCGCCGGATCTGTTCATGGTGTTGCGCGGGGTGATCGACAAAGGACGCAGAGCCGGTCGGCGCACCGGGCGGTTTCTCATGCTAGGATCGGCGGCCATCGAACTGATGCGCCAGAGCGAAACTCTCGCGGGCAGGATCGCCTTTGTGGAAATGGGGCCGCTGGATACTCTGGAGACCGCGAATCAACCCACCGAAACTTTGTGGCTGCGAGGTGGTTTTCCCGACAGTTTTCTCGCGGACGATGATTCGCTGAGCATGGCTTTGCGGCGGGATTTCATCCGCACGTATCTGGAGCGGGATGTGCCGATGTTCGGGCCGCGCATTCCGGCGGAGACGCTGGGGAGGTTCTGGACGATGCTCGCCCACTCCCAGGGCGGCTTGCTCAACGCCTCGAAGTTTGCCGCCAACCTCGGCGTGAGCGCCCCGACGGTGACTAGCTACCTCGGACTCCTCGCGGATCTGTTGCTGGTGCGCCGGCTGCCGCCCTACCACCGCAACGTGGGCAAGCGGCTCGTGAAATCGCCCAAAACGTATGTGCGCGACAGCGGGCTGCTGCACGCCCTGCTTGGGATCGCGGATGTGGATGCGCTGCTCGGCCATCCGGTGGTTGGCGCGAGCTGGGAGGGCATGGTCATCGAGAACCTCATCGCGTCCGCCCCGGTCGGCACACAGGCATACTTTTACCGGACAGCCGCAGGCGCGGAAATCGACCTAGTGCTGGATCTCGGAGGCAGGCACGGAGTCTGGGTGGTCGAGATCAAGCGCAGCCCGGCACAGGGTCTGCAAAAGGGAAACCACCACGCCATCACCGACATCGCCCCGAAGCGCTCGTTCCTGGCTCACGGTGGCACCGACCGTTTCCCGCTCACCCGCGAGACAGAGGCCATCGGCCTGCTAGAACTCGCCGGGGAACTCGCCGCGCTCAGTTGACGAGCTTTCTGAAAATTTCCGCCGATACCTAGAAGTGTAGTCTAGGGCAGAATCATACGGACACAAAAATCCGCCGGCATGGATCATGCCGACGGATGGGGGGGACTTTGGTTGCTGTCCTCAACGACGGCGACGAAGCAGTGCGAGGGCTCCTAGGGCGCCGAGCAGGGTGGTGGAGGGTTCCGGGACGGCGAAAGTGTATGTGGCCGCTCCGATCTGCTCATTGTCCACGACATGCGTGCCGGAAATTTGGAACTCCAATTCGTGGATACCAAGCTCGGTGAAGCCCCAGTTGTAGTGGGTGTGCGTGCCCGCAGCGATGTTGAAGCTCATCGGTCCGCCATCCGTATGGATGAAATCGATTGCTCCACCTAATCCGTCGTCTTGCCAAAGGCGAAATTCGCCCGGGCCGACATGGCTTAGCAGCGTGAGGGTCACGATGCCGCCCGCCCAGTCCGCAGCGGTCAGCTCCTCAAGCCCTATGCCAAGAAACGGCACGTTGTTGGTTGCCGCCGCCGTTTCGGTTTCCGGCAGCAAGTAATAGCTAGTGGCTCCCAGGGTAGTGGTGGAGGTCAAGCCGACCACCACGATCAAATCGTCAGGGTCGAACTCCGATTCGGTCTCTTGACGGACTCCATCGATGATCGCGCCATCTGGGCCGCCTTCGTTGTGGAAATGCGGCTCGAAGCCCTGGGTGAGAAGGGGATCGCTTAAGGCGTCAGCTGCGGAGATGTAGCCGAAGGCTGGGCCATCGATGTGACCGCCTGTCAATAGGGAGGCGGCGGAAACGGGCTGGGAAATGGCCAGCGCGAGCGGTAGGGTCAATGCGGTGATGCGTTTCATGGTGGACAAATTATCCATTAACGCAATTAAATTACAACAACAAAATTTTTGTTGTTGTTTTTATTTTGTGATTTTGTAATCAGGGGGCGTGAAAATAGGGTTAACAGACGGGCGCATTCCCGGAGATCGAAAAATGAATCCTGGATTCACCCTGGTGGAGTTGCTTGCTGTCATCGCGATCCTGGCAATCCTCGCCACTCTGACCGCTGCGGCGTCCCGCTCCTTTGTCCTGAGGGCCAAGGAGTCGAGCTGCATGTCCAATATGCGTCATGTGGGTATCGCGTTGCAGTCCTATGCCGCAGACAACGGCGGTAAATATCCGGAAACTTCCCATACCGTTTCGCTGGATCATGCCTGGATCGCCGCTCTGGAGGGATATCTGGGGGAATACGATGAAACCCGGATTTGCCCCGCCGATCCGCGCGCCAAGGAGCGGCTTGCCGCCGGGGGGACGAGCTACATCCTCAATAGTTTCCTTTTCGTTCCCGAAACCGACGCGTTCGGGGAATCGATCGGCCCGGCGCTAAACCGCCCCGCCTCCATTCCCGACCCGACGCGGACTCTCCTTGCTTTCGTTTGCTCCGATAAGATTGGCCCGGGCCCCGGCAACGACCACACGCACTCGAACCTATGGTCTAGCTGGAGCGGGGTCACAGCGGACGTCGCTGTCAGCCGTTTTGGGAGCGCCGACGCAGGTCGCTCCAATTATCTCTATGCCGATGGCCGGGTGGAATCCATAGCGGCCGACGTGCTGAAACGAAAAACCTCTTCGGGCACCAACATCGCCCTGCCTCCCGGATTGCCATGAAAGCTGTCTTTATTTCCATCCTGCTCACATCCGGCGTCGCCCATGCGGGCCTGGAAGCGCTGGGAGAGCACGTCGATATCCGCTGCCACTTTTCCGCCGGCGAATGGGACTGCATCGTCAAAACGGACGGGGCTTCCTACGAACCGTCCGCCGCGTTCCTGCCCCTGGCCGACAAGCCCTACGTGAACGGCAATCCCGCGATAGCCGGAGCTCGCCATACCCAGCCCGCGAACACCGCTTTCTCTTTCACCGGCGCTCCTGCCGGGCAGCCGCTTTGGATTGCGGTACAGGGCACACCCGGTATCGGCGAGACTTGGCCGGGTTTCAGAAACGACCAAGCCGAAGGCACCTTCGGGAGTTACATCCCGAGCGATCCCCGGGTGCCACAGGGCACGGCCCGCCCATGGATCCGAATCCAGCTGGTGGATTACCAGCCCCCGTACGGAACCACCTCTCATTTCTCGCTCTGGAACACCGTGTCGGGTCAGCCGACAGTCTGGATGAGCACATTCAATACGGCGGTGGAAAATTCCTATTATTTCGCGGCCGGTTCGCATACCCACGCATCGTTCGGTTTCACCGCCCAAGGCATCCACCGCGTAACCCTCCGTGCCTCGGCGTTTCTCGGCCCGGGCGCGACGAATCCCACCGGTTTGAGCGAGCCTTTCACGCTGATTTTCGCCGTCGGCACCACCGCCCGCTGGCAGGGTGAGTCGTTCGAAGCCGTCCAGTTGGCCGATCCGGAAATCAGTTCGCTCGCCGCCGATCCGGATGGGGATGACATCCCGAACGTCCTCGAATACGCCTTCGGCACGAAACCGCTCCATGGCGGCCCCGTTCCCGCCGCCGACGGCCTGGGCATGCCGGTTTTCTCGCTCGTGAATGAAGGGGGCACACTCTATCAGACGCTCACCTATCCCCGCCGCCGCGTCGGTTCGCGGCTGCTGACGGAGATCTATCAGCCGTGGTTTTCCGATGCTCTCGATGGCACGTGGAGCTCCGCCTCAGTGACAACCGCAGCGAGCGATTTCCCGCCCGAACAGGCGGCGCTGAATGCGGCTTGGGAAAAAGTGACGTCCCGACGTCCGGTTCCCGAGGGAGCTACAAAAGGGTTCGCCCGCGTCGGTGTAACGGCAGGCGATGGCTTGCCGCAGTGAGGTGGGATTTCCCCGCTGGAAATATCCCGGAGAAGCCCCATCTTCCCGCCACATGCCTTTCCGCCTCTCCAGCGAATACAGCCCCCAGGGCGACCAGCATCAGGCGATCGAGAAGCTGGTGAAATCCCTGGAAGCGGGGAATAAGCACCAGACTTTGCTCGGGGTCACAGGTTCTGGAAAAACGTTCACCATGGCGAATCTCATCGCACGCCACGGCAAGCCCGCGCTGGTGATGAGCCACAATAAAACCCTCGCCGCACAGCTTTACTCCGAGTTCAAAAACTTTTTTCCACACAACGCGGTCGAGTATTTCGTCTCCTATTTCGATTACTACCAACCCGAGGCCTATATCCCTCGCTCCGACACCTACATCGAGAAGGATTCTTCGATCAACGAGGAGATCGAGCGGCTCCGGCTCTCGACGATGGGCTCGCTACTCACACGCGAGGACACGATCGTAATCGCCTCCGTATCCTGCATCTACGGCCTGGGGTCGCCGGAGGATTACAAGGACATGATGTTCCCGGTTTTTACGGGCCAACGCATTACCCGCGAGGAATTGCTTAACGCCCTCGTCGGAATGCTTTTCGAAAGAAATGACATCGCTTTCGGTCGCGGGAAATACCGGGTGAGGGGAGACGTGGTTGAAGTCCATCCCGCTTACCTCGATGAGACCGCGATCCGTATCGAGTTCTTCGGCGATGAGGTGGAGCGCATATCCTCCATCCACACGGTCAGCGGGAAAGTGATCGAGATTTTGGAAAATCACACACTCTACCCCGCCAAGCAGTTCGTCACCGCCGGTGATAAGATGAAGACCGCGATTGGAAAAATCCGTGAGGAGCTCGACACGCGCATCCCGGAGCTGGAAAAGGGGGGGAAGCTCATCGAGGCACAGCGCCTGCGGATGCGGACGGAATACGATCTGGAGATGATGTCGGAAATGGGTTTCTGCCAAGGCATCGAAAACTACTCGCGCCATCTAACAGGTCGACCGCCCGGCTCGCGCCCGCATACGCTGCTCGATTTCTTTCCGCGCGATTTCCTCCTGCTTGTCGATGAATCCCATGCCACGATCCCGCAGATCGGCGGGATGTTCGAGGGCGATAAATCACGGAAGACGACCTTGGTCGAGCACGGCTTTCGCCTGCCCTCTGCAATGGACAACCGCCCTCTGCGCTTCGACGAGTTCATGGAAATGACGAGCCAGCGCGTCTATGTCTCCGCCACGCCGGGGCCGTTTGATATCGTCAACTCGCGGCCTGAAAACACAAAGTTCATCGCCACGAAAGGCAGGCTTGGCGAGGACGGGTTGACTCCCTTCGATTTCAAGAAAATCAAGGTCAAGCCCTCGGGCAACGCAGAGTCCATCGCCGATTTCCATCCAGACAAACGAGGTACGCCGCTCGTAGTAGAACAGATCATCCGCCCCACAGGCCTGCTCGATCCGGTGCTCACGATCCGCCCGCTCAAGAGCCAGATCGACGAGACCATCGAGCTCTGCCGCCAGCGGGTGGAGAAAGGCGAGCGCGTCCTCGTCACCACACTCACCAAGAAAACCGCCGAAGACCTCGCCGAATACCTTTCCTCTACCGGCCTGAAATGCCGCTACCTCCACTCCGATATCGATGCGATCGAGCGAGTGGAAATCCTGCGCCAGCTCCGCGCCGCCACCTTCGACATCCTCATCGGCATAAACCTCCTCCGCGAGGGCCTCGACCTCCCGGAAGTTTCGCTCGTCTGCATCCTCGACGCCGACAAGGAAGGTTTCCTCCGCAACGAAACCTCTCTTATCCAGACCGCAGGCCGCGCCGCCCGCCACCTCAACGGCGAGTGCGTGCTTTTCGCGGATGTCGTCACTGATTCCATCCAGACCTTAATCAACGTCACCGAATACCGCCGCGCCCGCCAGATCGCCCACAACGAGGAGCACTGCATCACCCCGCAATCCGTCATCCGTTCCGTCCAACAGAGCCTCCATTCCTACGAAAAAGGCAAGCAGCACGCCGAAAAACTCAACGCCTCTCTCGTCGGCGAAGACGAAACTACCTACGACAAGCTCCGAGTCATTGCCGAGCTGGAGCAGGAAATGCGCGAAGCATCTTCCAAGCTTGAGTTCGAACGCGCCGCCCACCTCCGCGACCAGATCGCCACGCTAAAAAACGCCACGCCCGTCATGCCACCGCAGAAAAAGGTAAAGTATGCAAAGAAGCGCTAATATGGAGAAGGGGTTTGAAACCCCTTTACACAACCAAAGCGAACCCATTTCCCGATCCTCTGCAAAGGGGTTTCAAACCCCTTCTCCATATTGCGCTAAAAACGCTACGCCGGTTATGCCACCGCAGATGAAGGTGAAATATCCCGGAATAAGCATTAAGAAATAGTTCTTGCAGGATGTCTTAAAGTAGTGTTCTTATGAACTCACTATGAGCGACACCACCTATCCTGAAAACACCAAGGCGTATTCCAACGGTTACACGATCTACAAACCAAACCAGCGCGGCACCGGCGGTGTCGTCCGCTTCAACCTCAATGCGGAGAAGGGCGCGATCTTCATTGAGGCAGCCTCTCAAAACGGCGAGAAGCAGTTCGACTGGGACAGTAAAATCATCATGAAGTGGGGGCTATCCGATATCGGCGCCGCTCTCGCCACCATTCAAGGCCGCACTACCAAGGCAAAGCTTTTTCACAAAACTGAAAAAGCCAACAGCACCTTCGAGCTAACTTTCCAAGAAGATCCAGAGCGCGCACCCTACTTGCTGACGATCTCCCGCCAGGAAGAAGCCGATAAATCACTCCGCAAAGTCTCCATCCCGCTAATCCATGCTGAGGCGGCGATCCTGGAAACCGCACTGCGCACGGCCACCGATCGCATTTTGGGTTGGTGAGAGTGGCGGCGGATTACATCCGCCATGGTTTTGATCGGCGGGTGTCCTCTGAGGGTTAGGGAATTTCTGTGAAAATCTGTGAGGTTTTTCTTGGCAAGCATGCCTGCGTCTCGTCTTCTTTGGGCAGCTTCATAAAAATCAAAAATGTCAGCAAATTCCGCCAGCGCCTCTACTTCCTATTCCTTTGCCCAAGAACGCTACGCCGCGATGGGCGTCGATACAGAAGCCGCGATGGCGAAGCTGGCGACGATTCCGATCTCCCTTCACTGCTGGCAGGGTGATGACGTGGGCGGTTTTGAAAATACCGGTGAGGGCTTGAGCGGCGGGATCGCTGTGACGGGAAATTATCCGGGTCGCGCGCGCACGCCAGACGAACTCCGCGTGGATCTTGACGAGGCGCTTTCCCTGATCCCCGGCAAGCACCGCCTGAACCTACACGCCTTCTACGGCGAGTTCGGCGGGAAAAAAGTGGAGCGCGACGAGATCACGCCGGAACATTTCTCAAACTGGATCGCGTGGGCAAAGGCAAAAGGGATAGGCATGGATTTTAACCCCACCTGCTTTTCTCATCCGAAAGCGGCGGACGGTTTCACTCTCTCCCACGCCGACAAAGGTATCCGCGATTTCTGGGTGGAGCACTGCGTCCGCTCGCGCGAAATTTCCGCTGTGATGGGTAAGGAACTCGGCTCGCCGTGCGTGATGAACGTATGGGTGCCGGACGGTTACAAGGACACGCCGGTTGATCGCGTATCACCGCGTCGCCGCCTCGCGGAATCCCTGGATCGGGTTTTTGCGAAAGCACAAAACCCCGCGCACATGCTCGACGCCGTGGAGTGCAAGCTCTTCGGCATCGGCAGCGAGAGCTACGTGGTTGGCTCGCATGAATTCTACATGGGCTACGCGGTGAAAAATCAGAAGCTGCTCTGCCTCGATGCCGGGCATTTCCATCCCACCGAAACGATCGCCGACAAGCTCGGCTCGGCGCTCATGTTCGTGCCGGAAATTTTGCTCCACGTCAGCCGCGGCGTGCGTTGGGATAGCGATCACGTCGTCACGCTCGATGACGCGCTCCAATCTATTTCCTCCGCGCTCGTCCGCGACGACCTACTTTCCCGCACGCACATCGGCCTCGATTTCTTTGACGCCAGCATCAACCGCATCGCCGCATGGACGATCGGTACGCGCAACACGCTCAAGTCCTTGCTAATCGCTTTGCTTGAACCCGCCGCGCTTAAAGAGGCGGAGGCATCTGGAGATCTCACCACCCGCCTAGCCCTCATGGAGGAGCTGAAAGGCATGCCCTGGGGCGCGGTGTGGGATCAATATTGCGAGAAGCAGGGCGTGCCCGTCGGTGCCGCGTGGCTTGCCGAAACGAAACGCTACGAGAATGCCGTGCTGAACAAGCGGGCCTGATAACGCATCACCCATCGGATTGAAACCTATCCTAAAACTCACTGAGATCAGGAAATCCTTCGGTGCCGTGCGTGCGTTGAAGGGAGTTTCCTTCGAGCTTTTGGCTGGAGAAGTCCATGCCCTGTTGGGCGAGAACGGTGCCGGGAAATCCACGTTGATCAAGGTGATCACCGGGGCACATCTACCGGACGGCGGCAAGCTGGAGGTGGCTGGAGCGGAAGTCTCTCACTTGTCGCCCTCAAAAGCCCGCGAACTCGGTATCGCCTGCATCTATCAGCAACCAGCGCTTTTTCCTGACCTCAGTGTCGCCGAGAATATCGCGCTGCGACTGAAGAAGACGGGCATATTTAGCCGAGTGCGCTGGCAGCAGCAGCGCGCCAATGCCGTGGAGTTGCTACAGCGAATCGGGGCGGAGATCTCTCCCGATTCGGAAGTCCGTTCGCTTTCGATGCCGGAGCAACAGCTGGTCGAAATCGCATGTGCGCTTGGTTCCGGCGCGAAGATTGTGATCATGGACGAGCCGACGGCGTCGCTCACGCAGAAGGAGCAGCATCTCCTCTTCAAAGTGGTGCGTGACCTCCGTGCCAGCGGTGTCGGCGTGGTTTATATTTCCCACCGGCTGGAGGAAATTTTCGCTCTTGCGGATCGCGTTACAGTTCTGCGCGATGGTGAGAGTGTCGGGACCAACGCAGTGGATACACTAACGGAATCCCAGATGATCAAACTAATGGTCGGGCGCGAGGTTGCCTCAATCTATCCACCGTGCGAAGGCGCGCCGGGGAAGGTGGTCCTTTCTCTGAAAAACCTCGGCTGTGCGGCGAGCGGGGTGAAGGGTGTAACTCTGGATGTAAGGGCGGGCGAGATTGTCGGTATGGCGGGACTCGTTGGTGCGGGTCGCACCGAATTGGCACGGATCTTATTCGGTATCACTCCCGCCGATACGGGGGAGATCGTTTTGGACGGTGCTAAGATCACGATTTCCAACCCCGGTGAAGCGATAGCCCGCGGTATCGCATACGTACCGGAAGACCGCCGCAGGCACGGGGTGATTCTTGAGATGCCCATTGCCCAAAACATGACGATGGCTATCCACCCGAAATTATTTCCCGGCTCGATCCTTCGGTTCAAAGCGGAAAGCCTGCTGGCCGCGAATTTCATCCGTGATCTCGGGATCAAGGCCTACGGGCCGGAAGCGCCGGGCGGCAGCTTGAGCGGTGGGAACCAGCAGAAAGTCAGCGTTGCCCGCTGGCTGGCGACGGAGCCCAAACTGCTCATTCTCGACGAACCGACACAGGGGGTTGATGTCGGTGCGAAAAGCGAGATCCACAAGATTATCCGTGGCCTCGCTAAGGACGGCCTCGCGGTGCTGATGATTTCCAGCGACCTGCCCGAAGTCCTAGGAATGAGCGATCGTATCGCGGTGATGCGCGGCGGAGAAATGGTCGGAGTCATCGACAAGGATCAAGCGGATGCCCATTCGGTGATGGCAGCCGCGCTTGGAACGAACGGAAAGGAAGTGGCGATATGAATAAATATTTCCGGGAGATCACGGTCGCGGCGGCTCTGTGTTTGTTGTTGTTGTCGTTGGCAGTCTTCGCTCCACACTTTTTCCAATCTCAGCCATTCGTTTCTCGGCTGACCTCGCAGATGCCCGCGTTGGTGGCGGCTATCGGGATCGCGTTGATTATCATATCTCGGCAGATCGATATCTCAATTGGTTCGCAGTTTTCGATGTGTGCGATTATCGCGGGTGTGACAGCCGCGTCAGGTTTGCCGTTGGGGGTTTCCATCATCGCAGCGATCGGCGCGGGAGCAATGATGGGTGCACTCAACGGAGTGCTTGTCGCCTATCTCAAGCTGCCGAGTATTGTGGTCACGCTTGCGACCATGGTGACATGGCAGGAAGCTTTGCGGCTTTGGCAGCAAGGGCGTTTACTTAGTCTTCCCGATGGCATCCAGTGGTTCGGTTTGAGCCAGCCGGTGGGTCAGACGGTGGTGATCTCAATTGCATTTATCCTGCTTATCGGCGCGGCGCTTGCGATGAAACACCTCTCCGCCGGACGGTTCATATACGCCATCGGCACGGATGCAGAGGCAGCCCGTCTCGCGGGTATCGATCCGAAACGCACGACGTTCGGTGTCTTCGTGCTGATGGGTGCGCTGGCCGGGCTGGCGGCGGTCTTGAATCTCGTGCAATCGCCTCAAGTGCAGCCGAACTGCGGTGACGGGCTCGAACTCAAAACCATCGCCGCAGCCGTTGTCGGTGGTGTGGCGATCAGCGGCGGGAGAGGAACTTTGTTTGGCGTCTTGCTGGGGATGTTGTTGCTCGCTAACGTGAATCCAGCGCTCACTCATTTCCATCAGCCGCCGTATTGGGAGAAGGCGATCCAGGGCTTGGTGATCCTGCTGGCTGTCCTTGCTGACGGTTTACGCAGCAGGAAAAATCAACTTTAACTTTCCACTGCCATGTCCAATCCAAGGTCGATGTCCTTCAAATCTTTGCTCGCCCGTCATGAGGCGGTTCTGGTGTTCGTGATTCTTTTCGAGGTGATCCTGTTCCAGGTGCTGGGGCGGAATTTCCTCACGGAGAGAAATTTTTCCAACGTGTTCAGGCACTCGGTGGAAATCGGCCTGCTGGCGGTGGCGATGACGCCGGTGATTCTAACAGGCGGCATTGATCTGTCGGTTGGCTCGATGATGGGTCTTTGTGCGGTATTGTTCGGCATGATGGTGAACGCGCTGGGAATGGATCCATGGGTCGCGGCGGCGTTGGCGGTGGCTAGTGGCGCGCTTGGCGGTGGCATCAACGCCACTCTCATCACTCGACTCAATCTGCCGCCCTTGATCGTGACGCTCGGTACCTTTTCGCTGTTCCGCGGCCTTGCGGAGGCGCTGACCAAGGGCGCAGAATCATTTTCCGGATTTCCAGCGTCTTTCCTAGCTCTCGGAAATTCCACTGTGGCCGGGCTTCCCGCCCAGATCTGGGTGTTTTTCGCTGTCGCCGCCGGGATCTGGTTCCTAGTGCACCGAACGACTTTCGGCCGCTCTTTCCGCGCGATCGGCTACGCGCCGGAAGGAGCTCGTTACGCGGGCATCCCAGTCGCTAGAAATACCGGCCTTGCCTACGTCATCGCCGGGGCGGTGGCCGGGCTCGCCGCTGTCATCCTTGTCGCGCGTCTCGGCGAAGCCCGCGCGAATGCGGGTATCGGCTATGAGCTTCTCGCGATCACTGCGGTAGTCCTCGGCGGCGTGAGCATTTTCGGCGGATCAGGCACGGTGTTCGGCACGTTTCTAGGATGGATTGCTCTCGCTATTCTGAACAACGGACTGACCCGAATCTCTGACTTCAAAATCATGGATCAAACTGTCGCCAGCGTCGCGCGCGAGCTCTCCGGTCTCCTCACCGGTCTCCTGCTTCTCACTGCACTCGCCATCGGTGCCTCTATAAAAACGCTCGCCGTCCGCCGCGCGCGCCAGCAACCTATCCCTCTTTCCAAACCTGATCCAGCAACCCCATGAAACGCAAATCCTTCATCGTCTCACTCCTGATCCTCGCCGCGCTGCCACTCGCATCGTGCAAAAAATCCGAACCCAAGGGCAATCTCACTATCGCCCTGCTTCCGAAGAGCAAGGGCAATCAGTATTTCGTCACTTGTGAAAAAGGCGCGCGCGCCGCCGCCGCGGAACTTGGAGCCGAGCTTCTTTTCGACGGCCCCATCAACTCCGATCCCGCCAAACAGAACGAGATCGTCGAGAACTGGATCACCGACGGCGTGGACGTCATCGTCGCCGCTTGCGAAAACAAGGACTCCATTTCCACTGCACTCCGCAAAGCGCAGGAAGCAGGTATCAAGGTCGTCACTTACGATGCGGATGCGCAGCCCGACGCCCGCTCGTTTTTCGTCAACCAAGCCACCGCCCAAGGCATCGGCGAGCAACTGATCGATACCGCCGCCGCGCTCACTGGAGGCGAAGGTGAATTCGCAATTATCACCGGCACCCTGACAGCGGCGAACCTCAATGAGTGGATCAAGTTCATCAAGGTGCGCCAGGCGGAGAAATATCCGAATATGAAGCTCGTGGATACGAAGCCTTGCGACGACCAAAAAGACAAGGCACAGCAAGAAGCCACCAACCTCCTCAGTGCACATCCGAACCTCAAGGCGATCATCGGTGTCTGTTCGCCATCGGTCCCCGGTGCGGCGGAGGCGATCAAACAAGCAGGCAAGGCGGGCGCCGTGAAATTGGTCGGGCTCGGCCTGCCCAGCGAGAACAGCGCTTACGTGAAGGAAGGTGTTACTCAGGCCGTCATCCTCTGGAATGTCGAGGAACTCGGCTACCTCTCCGTCATGGCGGGCGCCGCCTTAGCAAAGGGCGAACTCGCCCCCGGCGCCACGGAGTTCACCGCCGGTAAGCTCGGGAAAATGAAGGTCGAGGGAGACAACGTCATCCTCGGCAGGCCCTTCGTCTTCACCAAGGAAAACATCGACCAGTTCGATTTCTGATCGGGGCGTGCCGCTCGTCTCCACCATCCTCGACGCCATCTTCGGCAAGATGATATTCCCCAACAAATCCCAAGCCTGATCCCCATGAAAAAACTCTCTATCGTCTCCGCGCTGACGGGACTCCTCACTGGCCACGCCTGCGCCCTTCCCGAATTCCTTGCCGGGGAGGCGGAGAAAAGCCCGCTCTCTAACTTTTTCATCCAGCCGCAGCGCATCGTCTGGACTTCGGAAAAGGGCGTGGTAAACGCCGATGCACTGCTCAAGCAGCATCCCGGTCAGGCGGTGCTTAAGGATGCCTCCCCGCCGCTCAAGCTCGCCCCCGGCGGCGCGCTGGTAATCGACTTCGGGCGCGAGATCACCGGCTCGCTGGAGATCATTACGAGTTTTCAGAAGGATACCACCCCGCGCTTCCGTGTCCGCTTCGGCGAATCGGTTGCGGAGACGATGGCGGAGCTCGGCGAGCGCGGCGCACAGAACGACCACGCCATCCGAGACATGACCGTGAACGTCCCGTGGCTCGGCAAGACCACGCTCGGCCCCAGCGGCTTCCGTTTCGTCCGAATCGACAACCTCGACGCGAAAGCCACCGTGGATGTCCCCCACGTCCAGGCCGTCCTCACCCTGCGTGACGTGCCTTACCTCGGCTCTTTCAAAAGCTCCGACGAGCGACTCAATAAAATCTGGGAGACCGGTGCCTACACCGTCCATCTCAACATGCAGGAATACCTGTGGGACGGCGTGAAGCGGGACCGCCTTGTCTGGCTCGGCGACATGCACCCGGAGGTCAGTGTCATCAGCGCGGTCTTCGGGCACAACGAAGTCGTCCCGGAAAGCCTCGACCTCATTCGCGATATCACCCCCGTGACCGATTGGATGAACGGCATCAGCTCCTATTCGATGTGGTGGATCATCATCCACGAGGAATGGTATCTCCAGAACGGAGATCTCGCTTACCTTCGCGAGCAGAAGCCCTACCTCATGGACTTGTTGAAAAGGCTCTCCACTTTCGTCGATAAAGACGGCAGGGAAACGCTCGACGGCATGCGTTTTCTCGATTGGCCCACGGCGAACGACACGAAGGCTGTCCATGAAGGACTCCAAGCGATGATGGGGACGACCATGGAAAGCGGAGTCCGCCTTGCCACCATACTCGGCGATGCGGAGACTGCAAAACTCTGTGCCGATACCGCCGCCCGCCTGCGCCTCCATACTCCGGAGCCGAGCGGCCGGAAATCCCCCGCCGCCCTGCTCTCCCTCGCCGGGATGCGCGAGGCCAAGGAGGTTTCCGATAATGTCCTCAAAAAGGACGGCCCCAAGGATCTCAGTACTTTCTACGGATTCTATGTTCTCAACGCCCTCGCGAAATCCGGCGATATTCCCACCGGTCTTGATTTCATTAGCAAGTATTGGGGTGGTATGCTCGATGTCGGTGCAACCTCATTTTGGGAGGACTTCGATCTCGCGTGGACGGAGAACGCGGGCCGCATCGATGAGCTGGTGCCCGCCGGAAAAAAGGACATCCACGGGGATTTCGGCGCGCACTGCTACATCGGCTTCCGCCACAGCTTCGCACACGGTTGGGCCGGCGGCCCGACGGCTTGGCTCAGCCGCAACGTCCTCGGCGTGGAGCCAGTCGCCCCCGGCTGCGCGAAGGTCAGGATCACACCGAAGCTTGGCCACCTCGATTGGGTGGAAGGCACCTACCCGACCCCGAAAGGCGTCATCAAGCTCCGCCACGAAAAACAGCCCGACGGCTCCGTGAAATCCATCATCGAGCTACCCGAAGGCGTCGAGCGGGTGGAGTCATGAGTTGCCTCTAGGGAATCGTTGTCCTCCCCATCTGGTTCCTCCTCTGTGTTTTGGTCAGCGCCATGCCGGTGAAGCACATTAAGCGGAACACCACATACGGCCTGCGCTACTGGTAGTCGCGACTTCCTCCCGATCCTTTCACGCCTCCGCCCGCGCGACGAGGCTGTTGAATTTTTCCTCCAACGCGCGGAGCTGCTCTTCGCCGGTTACTTTGCCGCCGCCGGGGATGGTGATGTAGAGGGTGTCCATGGCGACGCCTTTCTCGGTGCAGATGCGGGCGTGGGTGGTATCGAGGCCGGCTTCGTTGACGGTGTGGAAAAGGTCGTGAAGGAGGCCGATGCGGTCGAGCGCCTGGATCTCGACGGTGGTGCAGGTGGGGTGGAGGTCGTTGGAAACATAGGCGCGGACGGGCACGGAGAGTCCGGTTTCGGTGCGGGGTTTGAGAAAGTTCACCTTACGTTTCAGGTAGGTTTCGGGATCGTAGCGCTCGGTGCCGAAGATGGTGGTGAAGGTGTAGAGGAAACGCTGGCGGGTGGCTTCGTCGGAGACGGGCTCGAAGTTGGTGGTGCAGACGCGGAAGATATTCAGCACGATGCCGTCGGTGCGCGTGAAGAGATCGGCAGAGAGGATGTTGATCTGCTCGGAGGCGAGGGCACAGCAGAGTTTCTCCAAGTGCAGTGGTCTGTCGCGCGTGGCGAGGATGAGCTCCGAGTAACCCTTGTCCGGGTGTTCGAGCCAGCGCACGGAAAAGGCGTTTATGTTCCCTGTGATTTCCTCCTCGCTGAAGTTTCGCACTGCCTTCACCTGTGCGGCGATGAACGCTGACTCGCGGTAGGCGAAGGCGGCAGCAGGCGTGCGGTCGAAGTGCTGGTGGATCTCCGTGGAGAAATCCTCCGACATCAGGGAGGTGACCTCGGCGCGGAGGGCAAGGCGTTCTGCGTCGAGCTGACGGGTGAAGTTTTCCCTGCCATCCGCGAGGAAGCGGCGGGTGGCCTTGTGCAGCTGAAGCATGAGCGATTCCTTCCAACCATTCCATGCGTCGGGGGCGGTGCCGTTCGTATCGCAGTAGGTGAAGAGCAAAAGCGCATCGAGGTTCTCCGGGGTTTTCATGATCGCGGCGAACTCGGCGATGACCTCCGAATCCTCAAGGTTCCTGGTTGTGGCAGTGCGCCAGAACGTAAGATGGTTATCCACGAGAAACATGATCATGGCGCGGCGGCGACCGGTGATCTGTAAGCGGGAGCAAAGCTTGGTAGCTAGCATGGCGGAACCATCGATGTGCTCGCGGACGTTTTCCGAGCGCCCAGTGTCATGTAGAATGAGGGCGAGGTAGAGGGCGTATGGATCGACGATTTGATGAAACAGGCGGCTGAAAATTTCCAGTTTCGGGTTCGTCTCGCCGATCAACTTGTCGAGCTCTTCGATGCACCGGAGAGTATGCTCGTCGGCGGTGTAGCGGTGGAAGAACTCGTGCTGGACGAGGCAATCAAGCGCGCCGAACTCCGGCAAGTATCGCCCGAGGAACCCGATACGGTGCATCTGACGCAGGGTTCGGGCGACTTCGCCTTTCCGCTCAAGGATGGCTTGGAATGTCTCGCGGTTTGCCTTGTCGTAGCGGAATGTGCGATCTACATCGTCCCAATGGCTTGCGATAAGGCGGCGCATGGGCGGAGAGAGGCGGAGGTTACGCACTTGGCAGTGCTGGAAGAGCCGCATGATGCGGTGGATGTCCTCCTTGAAAATATCATTGTTCGCGGGGTAGATACGACCGTCGCGGGCGATGAAAGCATCGAACTCCTCGCGCTTTTTTTTCCGGAAGGTGAGGTAGGAGCGGAAGCCCGTTTCGGCGACCGCCTCTTTTTGGATTTGAAAGTGCTCCATTAAAGAGGTGGCGTGGCGGTAGAGGTGGCGGGTGTGAGTATAGTAATCCCGCATGAAGGCCTCGGTGCGGCGCAGAATGCTGCGCTGCGGGTAGGCAAACTCGGTGGCGACGACGCCCTGGAGCTGGAGGGTGAGGATGTCGGTGGCCTTGCCGGTGTGGTAGTGCAGCTCGTTGCGGACGCGCATGATGAAATCGTGGGCTTCCTCGATCTCGCGTAGGGTGTTGGCGGTGATGAGTCGGTCATCGACGAGTTTTCTCAAATCCTTCGCGCCGGCCTTGATGCGGGCGACCCACAACATGTTCTGATAATCGCGCAGGCCGCCGCAGGATTCCTTCACGTTCGGCTCTTGTAGGAAAACAGTGTAGGAGCTTTTTTTGTGGCGTGAGCGTAGATCCGTGCGACGCATCTCGAAGAACCCGTCTTGGCCTTTAGCGACGCAGTTTTTCTGAAAGGCTACTTGTAGGTCTTTGAACAATGCCTCGTTCCCAGCGATTAGTCGGCTGTCTAACAGTGCAGTGAGGTTCTGTGGATCAGCGCGCGCTTCATGGATACACTCGGCAATGGAGCGGCACGAGTGGCCTAACTTAAAACCCATATCCCATAGCGGATAGAGGATGCTCTGGACGAGTTCCTGGACGTTCTTTGGAAGCTTGGAGGAGGCACGTGGCAGGAGGAATAGGAGATCGATATCTGAGGCTGGATTTAGTGTGCCACGCCCGTATCCGCCGATGGCGACGAGGGCGATGGGAGATTCGATTATGCCTTGTGATTTAACGTTGGCATCTAGGATCGCAGAGATGAGGGTGTCGATCATCTGGGATCGAGCCTCGCAAATCTCGATGCCGCACGCGCCCTCGCGATGCCGGTTGAGGATGCTTTCCCGTTCCGTTTCGATGAAACGTTTGTATAGGGAGATCAGCTCGGCAGGCGAGAGTTGGCCATCGATGGCGGGCTGAAGGGAAATAGGTTTGTGGGTCGTGGGTTCGGACATGTTACGGGGCAAGAGGAGTCAGATCCAAGAGGCGGATGCCGTAGGTGATGATGTAGGGTAGGGTGAAAAGCGAGACAACTGTTGTCGCGACTACTACTTGAACAGCAACGGCGGGACGTCCTCCATAGAGCCGGGCAAGGAGGATGGGAGTCAGCGCGGCGGGCATGGCGGCCTGCACAACGAGGATCTGTTTCATCTCCACTGCCATCGGGATGACCCTCGCGCACAGGATGATGACGGCGGGAGCTAATCCGAGGCGCACGATGCAGCCGGCAATGATAATTTTCCAAGAAGGTTTCTCGGTAACAGCGAGATCCATGATCGCCGCTCCGGTCATCATGATCACGAGGGGAAATGCGCCGACGCCGATCATGGAAATCGCCTCGCGGACAGGGCCGGTGATTTTGTCGTCCACTCGCAGGGCGACAAGTATGAGACTGATGGCGACAGCGATGATGGGGCCGTTGATAAGGCGCTTCCATGGTATGCCGGTGCCGCCCGAAACAAGCATTACGCCGACAGACCAGATGGCAACTTCAACGCCGAGATTGTGGACGAAGAGAAGCGCCACGGCGGAACCTCCCCATAGAATTTCAACCACAGGCACGGCGGCAAAACCGAAATTTTGGCAGCCCGAGGCAAGCGCGAAGGTTCTCCTCCCTCGGCCAGGTTCTAGTCCGATCAATTTCCCTGCCAAATACCCGAGGCTGATCCCGGCGATGATCAGGCAGAAGCCTAATCCCGCGCCGGTGAGCAGAGTGCTGGCGTCGCGCAGCACCTCTGCGCCGAGGGTGCGATCGAGGATGTAGCAGGGGAGCATCACGGAGAAAACCACGTGCATCACCCCAACGTCGTGCTCGCGCTTGAGCACGCCGGTTTTTCGTAGCACTGCCCCGCTGACCATCAGGATATAGATGGGGAGAACGGCGAGCAGGCTGGAGATAGGCGATGGCGCGGACAAGAGCGGCAGGTTCGGACGGCGGAGGAGGATTGTCGATTGTGGAGTGCGGGTATTGGGTTGCGAACCGGGTGAAAAAGGAGAGAGTGACGCCGACATGATGAGCGTGGAAGAGATCAAGGAGTTATTGAAACAGGTGAAGTATCCGGGATTTTCAAGGGACATCGTATCCTTTGGGTTGGTGAAGGCCGTTGAGGTGGCGGGCGGGGAGGTGACCGTGCGCATCGAGGTGGCTACAAAGGACGCGCAGGTGCCGCAGACAATTTTCAAGGATGTCCATGCGGTCTTGGAGAGGATCGAGGGCATCAGCCATGCGAAGGTCGATATCGAGGTGAAAGACGCACCCGAGGCGGCGGGTGGAGCGGTGGGGAAAAGCTCCATTCCCGGCGTGAAACGCATCATCGCGGTTGCATCCGGCAAGGGCGGGGTAGGAAAATCCACGGTCGCCGCGAACCTCGCCGTCGCGCTTTCCGCGAGGGGATTGAAGGTGGGTCTCTGCGATTGCGATCTTTACGGTCCCTCTATCGCCATGATGTTCGGCACCACGGAACGCCCTGATGCGAACGAGAATGACGAGATCATCCCGATCGAGGCGCATGGGCTGAAGCTCATGTCTATGGGTTTCCTGCTGGAGGATAAATCACCAGTGATCGTCCGCGGCCCGATGGCAACGCGCTACACTCAGCAGTTCCTCCGCCAGGTCGCGTGGGGCGAGCTCGACGTGCTGGTGCTCGATCTACCGCCCGGCACCGGTGACATTCAGCTCACCATTGTGCAGACCGTGGCAGTGGATGGCGTGGTGATCGTGACGACGCCGCAGGAGGTCGCGCTGATCGATGCCCGCAAGGCTGTGGCGATGTTTGCCAAGGTCAATGTGCCCATCCTCGGCCTCATCGAAAACATGGCTTGGTTCGAGGGTGACGATGGGAAAAAATATTACATTTTCGGCGAAGGCGGCGGTGTCCGCGAGGCGGAAGATATGAATGTTCCCTTGCTTGCACGGATCCCCATCGACCTTCCGACTGGACGAGGTGGTGATGAGGGGAGGCCAGTGGCCCTGCTCCCCGCTTCGGAAAACAAGGTCTCCGCTGCGTTTCACACGATGGTGGCGGAGCTTAATGTTTAGGGTTTCTCGGCTGCTAGGTCTTATTCGCCGTAGAAGCTTTTGATATATCCGAACTCTACAAGTGTGTCTTGCCAAGGGGCAATGATGTTGGGATCTCGGAAAATACGGTTTGCGCGGCCTAGCCACCCTTCTGCTTCCAAGAGTTGCTTTTTCTCATAAGCCAGAGCGGCGAGCGCATAGTAGTGATAGGGAGAATCGTCTTGGAAATCGTATTTTTCAGCGAGGATAGTAACTTCATCATCCAAGCCGAGCCTCATCTTACAAAGTAAGATTTTGAACTCAACGAGTCGCGATAGCGCGGTGCTGTTCGCGGGGATTTCGGGCAGAACTTCCTTAAAAATATCGTGGGCTTGTTGCCACTGCTTAGTAACGAAAAGAACCTCTCCTATATTGAAACAGATGCTGGTGTTCTTCGGGCTGATTTTGCGAGCCTCGGTGAAAGCGACCATTGCTTTGTCGAAATCGCGAATCTCGACGTAGCAAGAGCCGCGCAGGTTAATGAGCTCGGAGCTTTGCGAGAATAGGGCTTCCGCATCGCGGACTGCATTGAGGCATTCAAAAATGCGCTTCTGTTGGAAAAAACGACTGGCGTCTCCAAAGTGCTTGGCGAACTCTGTCCTGACTTCTTCGGAGAGATTCAGGAACTCTTTTTGATTGGGAAGTAAGTCGGCTGGGATCGGGGCTTCTATATTTTCGACATCTGAGGGCGCTGCTTCTTGAGCGTGAAGCGGGCTGAGGAGTAGCAGGCAGGGGAATAAAAATCGTTTCATAGCGTTCGTGTTGGTTCGAGTTTTAGACAAAGATGGGCGGCGGGGCAAGTTGGAAGATAAGTCGGGACTTCAACCTAATTTCCTAGATAGCAATAGGAATGGCGCCGGTTTTTCATTATAGAGCATGCCGTAGCGTGCAGTATGGTGATCTGCGAAGGAGGTGATGAGAAACTCAACCGCTGCCGCTTCATCGCCGCCGCCATCATGGCCAGGGTAACAAACGACCGCAAGCAAACCGCCCGAAATTAGAATTTCCCAGGCGGCGGAGATTGCTTTGAGCGTTTTTTCCGTCTGGGTGATCAGGTTGTGGTCACCTCCAGGCAGGTAGCCGAGATTGAAGACGATGGCGCGTGGGCGTTGCTCTCCGGCTATTTTCGCCAGCTCCGAGTGGCATCCGTGGTGCAGATGCACCCGATCCCGCAGGCCTGCGTTTTCCAAACGGGCTGTGGTGGAGTCGATTGCCTGCTTTTGGATATCGATGGCCAGCACCTTGCCATTTTCCCCGACGGCTTGAGCGAGAAAGACGGTGTCGTGGCCATTGCCTGCTGTGGCGTCGATGGCAAAATCACCGATGGCGATCTCGCTTTTCAGCAACAGCTGGAGCAGTTCTGTTGGAAGGGGAGGGAACATGGCTTATTCAAGAAAGGGCATCGGGAAACACAAACTCTGGCGCGGGGCGGGTGTCGTCAAGGATCCAGTCGGCGAGCATCGCAGACATCCCCGGGGCGTAGAGCGTGCCCTTTGATCCAAGGCCGTTGAAAAACCAATCCTCGGATTCATCTTTCCCGACCAGTGGCTGACTACGCCGAAGGATGGGTCTTATCCCCGCGACATGGGCGATGATTTCGAACGCCTCTCCACCGAGCTTCACTGCTAGTGCTGTGATGCGATCGAGTCCGGCGGTGGTAGGCGTTTCGTCAAGATTGTCCCAATCATAAGTGGAGCCGATACGGAAACAGCCGCCGCCAATCGGAACCAGCCAACCGCCCGCGCCGATGCGGATATGCGTCTCCGGCCAATCCGCGCGGACAGTGAGGATTTCTCCTTTCGCGCAGCGATGCTCGCCCATGCTACCGGAGATTAATCCGGCAGCTCCCTCGCAGCGGATGTGCGGGCTGCCGGTTTCTGCCCAGAGTCCGAGTTCGCGGAAACGGTCGGCAGAGAGTTCGAGAAATTTCCGAGTATCGAGCCAGCCGCCGCCGACCAACTCAACGCCGCCGAGGAATCCCGTCGGTGCCTCCTGAGCATTGCCCATCCATGATCTCACCTCGGGTAGATTGAGTTTCATGGAAATTTTCGCCCATTCCTTTTCTGAGGAAGCCAGCCGCAGGACCGGAAGAGGATGCCAGAGGTTCTCGCAGAACTCTTCCTCCAGCGAGCGGTAGAACGCGATGGCCTGCGGATAAAAATCCGCGATACGCCAGCTCGGCTCGAAGTTTTTTCCGGTAATGGGATTGATCAGTCCCGCCGCAACCCGTGTGCTGCCCCCCTTGCCGAGATCGGTGATGTGGAAGTCAACACCGCGCCGCAGAAACTCCCATGCGAGGCAAGTTCCCGCCAGACCCTGCCCGACAATGAGCGGTGTTTTCATAAACCCCATACCGAATGAATGCCCCACCAAGTCCTTGCCGTCACGCGACAAATTCCAAACTCATTTCACCACAGGCTCACCTAAGTTAGGAATGGTGAACGTAGGGACTTTCACGTAGAAAAGATTCCTTTTGTTTCGTGATCAGTAACCAACATTCGCGGGCGGTTCCTATGACGATGATGGTGACAAAGAATAGGAACGTGATGGTGACAGCGACATCGACGCGGGCGTTGAAGAGTGAGGTCTCAGCTACTTTAAGGGCTGGGCCAGTGAGACCGTTGGCAATGAGGGCTTGTTGTTTTTCGATTTCTGGGATGAAGCCTGCTGATCCAGCGGAGAAGAGTTTCAGGTAGCCAGCCGAGAAGGTTACGATGGATAGAAATATCATCGGCACGGCGGTGACCCAGCAGTATCTGGCTTTGCCCATTTTGATGATGATCACCGTGCCAAGGCAGAGTGCGATCACGGCTAGGAGTTGGTTGGAAATACCGAAGATAGGCCAGAGGCTTTTGGCGATGCCGGCGGGATCAAGTGCTCCTTGATAGAGAAAGAATCCCCATGCGGCGACCAATAGACCCGTGGCGAGGACGTTGCCGAGCCATGAATCGGTTTTGCCAAGTCTCGGAGAGATGTTTCCTAACAGATCTTGAAGAATGAAGCGACCGACCCGTGTTCCAGCGTCGAGAGTTGTTAGAATAAACAGCGCCTCAAACATGATGGCGAAGTGATACCAGAGCGAGAGAGCGGTTTTGCCGGGGATGACTTTTGCAAAAAGATGTGCCATGCCGACCGCGAAGGTTGGCGCTCCACCGGTTTTTCCGACCATGGTGGGGTAGTCGTTAACGACCGTGCCATCAGCAAGTTTTACAGTCGTGGGTTCACCCATGTCGCGGGTCATGCGCAGCATGTCTTCCTTGGTGACCGCGTAGGTGCCTTTGTCGTCGATATTGCTGATTTTTTCGATCTGGGTCGTTAGAGCGGCGGTGTCACCGGGTTGGACGGGGGAGTTAATGGCGAAATATTCTCCTGGTTGGAGGGCGCAGGCGGCGATGATGGCCATCAGTGAAACGAGCATTTCAACGACCATCGCGCCGTAGCCGACTAGACGGATGTCTTTTTCACGGGCTAAGAGTTTTGGGGTTGTGCCAGATGCGATGAGCGAGTGGAAACCGCTGATTGCTCCGCAAGCGATGGTGATACAAACGAAGGGAAATACCGGACCCGGCACTACGAAGCCACCACCATGGATAAATGGTGTGAGTGCCGGCATGTGTAGAGGTGGCGCTAAGATCACGATGAAAATCCCAAGGATCGCAACCGTGCCGAGTTTCATGAAGGTGCTTAAATAGTCACGCGGAGCTAGTAACATCCAAACCGGCAAGACGCTGGCAGCGAAGCCGTAGATCATGATCGCCCATGCGAGCTGGGTGGGCTTGAGAGTGAGAGCTTCTGTTAGAGATGGTGGTAAATATTTTCCAGCAACCACAGCGGCCAACAGCCCGATCACACCAAACACTGAGGCTGCGGTAACGCTGACTTTCCCGCTCTTAATCATCAGTCCCATGACAAATGCCAATGGAATGGTGGCGGCGATGGTGAAAAGCCCCCAAGGACTTTCTGCTAAAGCTTTCACAACAACGAGACCTAGCACAGCTAGTAAAATGGTCATGATGGCGAGCAAACTAATCATCGCGATCAGACCGATGACGGGATTTATTTCGTCTTTGAGCATCTGGCCTAACGACTTTCCATTGCGGCGCATCGAGGCAAATAGAATGACTGCATCATGCACACCACCACCGAGGGTGGCACCCACGAGGATCCAGATCATGCCGGGTAAGTAACCAAATTGAGCGGCGAGCACAGGACCGACGAGCGGCCCCGGCCCTGCGATGGCGGCGAAGTGGTGACCGAACACCACCCATTTCGGAGTCGGGACAAAATCTTTGCCATCGCTGCAAGTGACGGCGGCCGGAGCGCGGCTATCGTCGATGGTAAGCACTTTGGCCATGAGCCATGCGGAATAGAATCGGTATGAAACCGCAAACGTGCAGACACCAGCGACAACGAGCCACAAGGCGTTTACGGGTTCACCACGTTGAAAAGCAGCAACCGCGACGGCGGTGACACCGAGTAGAGAAATGACGATCCACAGAATAATGCGAGCGATACGGGGCATATCAAAGATTAACACAAAGTGGACAGGGGTGAGTCGAGCTGTAAAATCAGGAGCTTGGAGCTGCGTGTTTCGCCATGTTTAAATCGCTCACCGACCGCCCCGGCGGCATCAAACTGCAATGCGAAGGACACGACGTCCGCTATCGCAACATCTGGATCAAAGAACTAGATTTAGGGGATGAGGAGACGGATTTCTGAGTTCCTCACTCCCTTTTCTGTTTCATATACGCATTTCCCGATCCATCCCAGATTTCAGAGAAGCCATTTTTCTCCGCTTCCCAGGCTAGGGTATCTCTGTGGATGGACATGAGAGGATTGATGTTCGCACCGCAGGCTTCGAGCATTTGGCCGGTCCAGACGTTGCAGATGCGGGGGAAATAGTAGGATTGAGGGGAGGCTAAGAGTTCGCCGCCGCCCCAGCTTGAGGTGCCGACGGAGGTGGGGAAGCCGTTTTCGTCAGAGATCGTGCAGTGGTTGAGGAAGGCCGCGACGTAGGGGCCGCGCTCGCGTGGGATTGATTTCATCCAGATCTGCTGATTTGGCGAGACCTCGGTGACATTCCAGTGGATGGGGATGCATTCCATGACCGAGGCGGAGGGCAGAAAGATCGCGTTGAAGACCTCGGCGGGTGTGAGCCAGCGCTTGTTCACGTAGGCCTGGCGGTCGCCCCATGAGAAGGTGACGAACTTGCACTTCGGAAAATTTTCTGGGGGGATGAAGCCAGACTCCAATAGCCAGTCGTATTGGAAAACCATACCGGTGTGGAGCTTGTCGGCGAGGAGCCAGACCTGCACTTCCGGCGGGCGCTGCGGGGTGTAGGTGGAAACGGTGTTGCGCTGGACGAGGATGGGAGAGGGCTTCGGGGCGGGCGGGAGCGTGACAAAATTACACGATACCGCGAAGAGCGCGGGGACGATGGCCGACAGGATACGGAGACAGGACATCGCAGAAAGGGGAGACCCGATCAGGCGGGCAGGAAGGAGCAGATGTATTGGCAGTAGCCGGAATTAACGGTGATGGTGAACGCACTGTCGCCGGGAACCTCGAAGGACTCGTCGGTGGGGACGAATTTCGTGGAGGTCGAGTCATCGATAGAGACCTCGCAGGTGCCGTCGATGATTTCCATGATTTCTGGTGCGCCGGTAGTGAAGCGGTAGGTGCCGGGGAAAATGATACCGAGGGTTTTCTTAGTGCCGTCGGGGAAATGGACGGAGTGGGAGATCACGCGGCCATCGAAGTAGATGTTTGCGAGGGAATCAACAGTGACGTTGGTAAAGGATTTCATGGTAGGTATCTTTGCTAATTATGGACGTTTCAGGGTGCTGCGACTTTCCATGCCTCGTATCCGCCCTGGAGGACGGAAACGTTATAGCCTCGCGCGGCCAGCTTTGTGGCGACGATTACGGCATCCGGGCAAGCAAGATCTGTGCAATAAATCACGACAGGTGTATTTTGTGAGTTGGCGGTGCGGATGCGGGGTTCGTGTTTGGCGAGATCACGATCAAAATTAGCCTCTGGCCAGTTGATGGAGCCGGGGATGTTACCCATTTTATGAAAAATAGCTGGGCGAACGTCAAAGATGGCGGCGGCGTTACCCTGAACGAGTTGGAAAAGATCGCCTAGCGGCATGCGTGAAACCTGTCCCGGACTTGCAGACACAGCGGGAGTCTTGGCGGGTTTGTCCTTTTCAATCACTTTGGAGGGTTCGAGCGAAGGGATCGGTTTTTTCGGTGGCTCTAGGCAAGAGCTAAGCATGACGGAAATGGCAAGGGCGAAGAGTGCGGCGAAGAGTGCGGTGGCGATGTTTTTTTTCATGAGGATATGAGGAAATTGCCGGGAAAGAGACGATAAGACTTCAGTCCTTTTCACCGCCCTCTTCGTGACCCATTTCCATGGCCGTCCGGCGCTCCACGGTGATGGTGCCGAGTAGGTGATCTTGGCGGACGACGAATTGGTTGAGTTTCATCAGCTCCAGCACGGCGAGGAAGGTGACGATAACCTCCGCCTTGGTGGTGGCGGTCTGGAAAAGGGCATCAAAAGAGAGTGCCTCGCCGGGGGTGAAGCGAGTGAGGAGAAACTCGATCTTGTCGGAGACGGTGTAGCGATCATCGACGATGTCGGCGAAGTCATGGTTCTCCTCGAAGCGCTTTAGGACATTTTGGAAAGCACGGATTAGGTCGAAGATCGACACCTCGGCGAGTGTGGCGGGTTCCTCGGGTGGCTTGCTGCCGGGATCTGGTTGGTGGGCGAAGCGACCCTGTTGTTCCAGCTCGCGGAGCGAGAGAAATCCGGCGGCATCCTTGAATTTTTTATACTCGATGAGCTGGCGGATTAGCTCCCAGCGAGGATCGTCATCTTCCGCGTCCTCTTCGGGAGGCTGTTCGGTGCGCGGCAGGAGCGTGCGCGACTTGAGATACATCAGGTTCGCGGCCATCACGATGAACTCGGAGGCGAGATCGATATTGAGGAGCTTGAAGGTATTGATGTAATCCAAGTATTGCTTGGTGATCCTCTCGATGGAAATCGAGTGGATATCGAGCTCGTCCTTCTTGATCAGGTAGAGGAGGAGGTCGAGCGGACCCTCGAAGATCTCGAGGTGGACTTTGTATTCGGAGGTTTCCAAGGTTTCTGGGTGGGCAAAATTTTTCTGGCAAGCCGACAGCGGTTCGTGCTCTATGTGGATTAAGCATGAGCGCACAGACAGAGACAGAGCAATCGCAAAACTTTCACCAACGCCTTAGTCAGTGGGTTTCCAGCCAGGGTTTCTTGTTCCAGCTTAGGTATTCTCTTTCAGGAGGAAGCGGGAAAGGGATGTATGCATTTCATCTATTGAGGCTATCGCTGCGCGCTTTTCTGTTTCTGCTGGTTATTGCAGCTGGTTTTCTACTGTTCCTCGTAAAGCAAACTGGCTCCGCGTCTTTCCAAAACAATAGGCAGGCCGCCTTCATCGATAAGCTTGGTGGCGAAGAACTCGAAATGATAGGACTCGCATGCGCGCGCGGGATATTTTCCATCAACCGCCTTGCTATGACGGGTAAAGAAGGATCGTTCTTTTCAGAACTGGAGATGCGTAACTTGAAGTGCAACCGCAATATCTTTAATGACTTTCAAAACGAATGGGATCCCGGTGTGGTCTCCATTACCCGTGTTGATCTTGGCTTGCGCGCTGGATCGGACTCACTCGAGGCCGCAGAATCGATGGCTAAAGTGTATTTTCAGGATACTGGTAAACTGAAGTTGGAAAAGATTGTGGTGAATGAAATGTCCATCAGGTGGGGTTATTCGGATCGCACCCGTGGCTCGATCATCGGCAGTCGTATGACAGCAGACCGTTTGGCTGATGGCTGGAAACTCAGATTTAAAGGAGGAACCTTTTCACAAAATTGGCTCAAACGCCTCGAAATTGAGGAGCTCGTTGTCCAATTCGGAAAAAAAGGCCTCGTATTTGAGAAGGCGAATTTCAAAAAAAACGAGGGTCTTGTTTCATTTGTCGATATGAAGGTGGCGGCGGGCGAGAGACCGGAAGTCAGCGGCAAAGTGATACTGCGTAAAATTGATGTGACCTCGGTGCTACCAGTGGCCGCCCGTAATTTTGTCGAAGGTGCCATCTCAGCAGAGTTGAACGTTTTTGGCTCTACAAACTCTACCGAAGGAGTTGGCTTCGAAGGGGATTTGGTGCTTGAGGGAGAGGATCAAATCACGATCCGAGATCGTATCCACATCTTACGAGCAATCAGCGTGGTAGATGCGTTCAATAACTATAAGCGAATTGACTTCCGCAAAGGTGGCTTCCACATGAGAACACATGCAGGTAGAATCGATATCACAGGAATGGATCTGGCCGCAGGCGATTTGTTCCGGATGAAGGGCATTCTGACGGCGCGGCCGGCGACTACTGAAGAGGTCATGTCTTACACATCCTCAGGCAAAGAATACGAAGTTGAAGAGAATGAATTAATTCTTAATGAAGACGAGCTGGATTTCACTCTGCAGGACGCTGGAAGGCAGTCCGAGGAAGCGAAGCAGCAAGGATTTGATAAAAAGGACAAGGAAACCCTTTTTGAGAAACTTGGAATCAGCCTCGAGAACTATAAATTGAATGAGTATGAGGCCCAGCAGCTTTCTCGCTCCATGCGTTATGAAGGTGAGTTGGAAATTAGCCTGCCAAAGGAAGTTTTTGAGAAGGCACCCAAGCTCATCGAAGAGTATCCTCTCAGGGACCCTTCAGGGCGCGTCTTGATGCGGGTGCCGCTTGATGACGTCATTTACAACATCACCCTCAAGCAGGCCGAGGGAATTTACAAAAACGGCTCGCGCTGAGGTTTTCACCAGCCGAATACAAGGGGCGGAATGATGATTCGGACGTTGCCCGGGCCGTTATCCACGTCTTCTTGCAGTGCGCTGACAAGCCCATCCTCAAACTCCACCACCGTCTTGCCTGTTTCCTCGCGGGTGACGTGGGAAAGCTGCCGAAATGCCTGCCCGGATACGGGGTCGATGCGCGTCACATAGTGTTTCACCTCGTCGTAATCGATGTATTCCCAGCTTCCAGCCTCGCCCTTTGCCGTTCGGCGGACCGAGGTTTTCGTTGGTTTGCCGCGTGATTTATCAACCTCATCCAGAGTCATGCCAATGGCGATTCCCTTATCATCAATAACTTTTTTCACCAAGATCTGACGTTCGTAGAGCTGTTTGAGTTTCGCTATAAAGTCTTCCTGAGGGTGGCTGAATGCGTGCGGTCCCACCCAGCCGACGATGCCATTGTTCGACCGACCCTGTCCGCGCACGCGGTAAGCTTTCTCCGTCATGCCTTCCAGCTCTACCGTCTGATTGGCCTTCAGGAAACCGAGCCGGATTTTACCCTCCTTGTCGGAATAAACGGGAGCTTCTTTGATTACTTTGAGTTTGATTGGTATCTCTAGAATTTCCTCAAGGTAAATCACACCAGGTTCCGAGTTGAGGAGTGATTTACGCTCGCTTTTCGCTTCTGTTGATATGAGGAGGGCGAATACCAATGAGAGAATAAGAATCAACTCTGCTTTCATAGTAACAATCTAGGATTTCTGGCGGAAAAGGAAAGCAGGATTTCGCCTGTAACCGCTCGTTGGACGAGAGGTTGGGATTTTCATTCATACCAGCGGCGTATCGCATGCCCTTCGCGCTAGAGCAGTGACTACTTGGGAATTTCGTTCAGCGTGTAGAATGCTTCTGGATGCCAGAGGGTGAGACCGTTGGCGGATTTCACGCCGGGTGCTTTAAGGTGGTGAACGTGGCTGCGGACGAGGCCATCGATGACGAGGCGGACGGATTTACCATCGGGTGCGACGGAGGCAGATTTCACGACTGGTGTAGCCTGATCGACCTCGGGAGAGCCGTAGCCTGATTGGAGAATGTAAGTCCATGCCTCCATCGAGTAAGAGGCGGGGTTAGCGGCAGAAGCGGGCTCAACGGGTTCGGTGAAAGTGAGGCTGAAGCCATCGGGCTGGGCGCTCATGGTGTGGATCTCGAAAGGGGTTTTGCCGTTCCATTTGACGCGGTCGAAGTTGAAGGGTTGGTTGCCACGGGATGCCCAACCGCGGTTGGAGCCACCGACGAAGAGCATGCCGCGCTCATCGAGTTTGGCAGGGATAATTCCGCATTGGAAGCCTTCGAGGAAATGGAACACAGCGCCTTGATAGATGCCGTTGACCTTTTCGAGGCAGGCACGCTGCACTTGGGAGTGGGTTTGCTCTCCGATGTAAACCTGGCCAGCCCAAGGGCCAAATTTACCGCCGCCGAGGTCGGGGACGATGGCGGTGGGGGATTGGCCGACCTTGCCGTGGGGCAGGATGATGGCGGGGGGGATGTAGTCGGGAAATTTCAGGCGCTCAGCGAGGACACGAGAGCCGCTGACGGGTTCGGGAGGAGCGGGGAGGTTCGCGAGTTTGTGATATTTGTTGCCGGTGGGATTACCTTGGAAGGAGCCGGGCTTGAGCCATTTCAAGGAGGATGAGCCATTCCAGAGGCCTTGGTTGTCGGTGTAGAAAACATCGCCTTCTGCGTTGAAACCGATGCCGCCGGGGGAGCGGATGCCGGAGCAGGTGGGGATCATTTTTCCATCCGGCGTTACACGGACAGTCCAACCGCGCCAGTCCGAAGCCGCGCCGCCGGAGCCAGTGAGGCAGAGAGTGATCCAGACGTCGCCGTTTTTGTCTGGGGAAGTGCCGAAGGCATATTCGTGGTAGTCGCCGTTAATGCCCCAGTCGGAGTTGATGGTCTCGAAGACATCGGCGGAGCCATCGCCATCGGAGTCTTGGAGGCGGGAGAATTCCGGACGCTGGGTGAGGTAGAGCGATCCGTCTTTCCAATACATGCCGAGTGGCTCGTGGAGACCTTGGGCGAAGCGTGTCCATTTCACCTGTGAGAGATCTGTGCCGTAAGCGCCCTCGCAGATCCAGAGATCGCCGCGGCGGGTGGTGACGGCGACTTTGTCACCAGGCATGAGGGCGATCGAGCCCATTTCCATGACCTCACCCGGAGGCAGGGGGATGGACTCAATGGTGTAGAAGTCGGATTGTTTCTGCTGTGCCAGAGTAGCGGTGCAAAGGGCGGCTAGGAAAAGGAGAGAGCGCATGGGAAAATTGGATATTGGATATGGAGTATTCGGAAGATGGGGATTCGCACCAATGATCAATGGTTCATCTCCAATCAACAATCTCAGCGGAGCTTGTAGGTAACGGTGACGGGTTTGTCGGGTGCAAGGCTTACTGATTTTTCGGTTGTGACGGAAGGGTTGTCGCCGAGCGGGATTTCTAGGACGGATGTGCCGCCCGAAAGTTTGAGGGTTCGGACAAGCGTGCCATCTGCGCCGAGGGCGAAGGCATCGCTGAGGAGTTGTCCGTCGATCTTGACGTGGAAGGTGGGATTGCCTTTCGGATCGAGGCTGTAGCCTTTGAAACGGGCGGTGGGAGCGAGAGAGCGCTGTGCGGTGAGCGTGATCACCTCGTCCGACATTGGTGTTTGAAAGCCTTGACCGCGGTTTGTCCAGTGGAGGCCGGCGTCCATGAAGTCGCCCGCCCAGATGAGTTCCGGTGCGAGGTTGTCCGCAGAATATACCATATTCACTTCGCCGGGGAAACCGAAGCCGATGCCTCGCGCCGTGCTGCCCTTGATGAAATTGCGGTAAATCACGGTCTTGCCATCTTGCGGCATCAGTGGGATCTGCGGGTTGCCGCCGGTGTTTTTCTGGCTGGATGCGGAGACCCACTGCCATTTCTTGGTGCTCGCCGTCTTCCAGCCGAGTGAGATTCCTTGTTGCCCTTTGCCTTGGAAATATTCGATGCGGATCGGGTTTGCTCCGGCTTTCAAAGTGGCTTTTCCTTTCGCCACGCGGCTGCCGTCTATCGGGCCGAGGCCTTTCACCTCGGCCACGGTCTTGCCATCAAGAATCAGCTTTGCGCCATCATCGGCGTCGAGGATGAAGGAGTATTCGCCATCTGCGGGAGCCATGAAATCGCCCTCCCAGACGATGCCGAAGTCTTCTTTCATCGCTGCAAGAGCGGTGTCGAGGATGCCGCTGTGCTCCTCTTCGACGTTCTCCGACTGGATCTTGGTAAAGTCCGGAGTCTGGTTCCACTGGCCTTTGTAAACTCTGGAGGTGAGGTTTGCCAGAGCGGTGGGCTTTTTCTCAAAGGGGAAAAGTTTCAATAGCTCGGGTGCAGTCCATGGCGTGGTTCGCGTTGTGAACTCCGCGCGGACGACGCGGACGAGGTCGCGCTTCACCTCCTGTCCTTTGTTGCCCCAAGCCTTGTGAACGAAGTTGAGTATCGCTACGATCTGGTCATCGCCGAGGGCATCGCCCTGAGGGGGCATTTCGAGGTTGTAGGATTTCCCGCCGACCTCGATGGGGCCGTGGAGACCCTTGAGGACGATGGCGACCGATCGTTTCGGATTTCCGTGTAACCATTCGCTGCCTGCGAGGGGAGGGAAGGCACCGCCGGTAGCGCCTTTGCCGTCAGGTGCGTGACAGGCTGCGCAGTATAGGCCGTAGAGTTGCTCGCCGTCCTGCGCTTTCAGATGAGAATGCAGCAGGAGTGGGATGAGCGGAAAGAGCAATCTGGGAGGAAACATTGTAGTAAAAACGGGTTTGGTGAGATGTTTATTTCAATGATGTTGGGAAAAGGGAATATTTATTTCAAAAAGATGCTCCTTGCCGCCTCTTCCTTTGCCGCCGGCAAGGAAGGCAGCTCGACGCATCCCGGAAGCTATCATATTTCGGTGAAAATCCATTACTGAGATTTACCTAGTAAGTGGCGCTTTGAATCCGCATGGTGCGTGATTGAACGGAATATATGTGGATGGATTGGGTGAACTTGTGGATGCGATCCGGGAGACTGGTTGGGGCGTTTGGCCGGGGTTCCTTGAGGAGGGTTTGGCTGCGAATCTCTCCCGTGAGAGTTTGAGATCGTGGGAGGAGGGTTTGTTCCGCCCTGCGGGTGTGGGAAGAGGAGAAACGCTCGCCATACGCGGGGATGTGCGGACGGATCATGTGATGTGGCTGGGTGATGGAGACATGTTGCCTTGCCAGCGGGCTTATCTGGATACGCTGGACGAGATTCGAGTGGCGTTGAACCGGTCGCTTTTCCTTGGGTTGGTGGATTTTGAGGGGCACTTTGCGGTGTATCCGCCAGGCGGTTTCTACAAAGCTCACCTCGATCGTCATCGGGAGACTCAGGACAGGATCCTTTCTGTAATCCTATACCTCAACCCCGCATGGCAGTGTGGTGATGGAGGTGAACTGAGGATGCAGACAACGCCCGGAGAGCAAGGAGGGGAGTTCATCACCGTAGAGCCGCGGATGGGCACACTGGTGTGCTTTCTCGCCGGAGATTTTTGGCACGAGGTGTTACCTGCGCACAAGACTAGAGCTAGCGTCACGGGATGGTTCCGGGGCGCTACGATTTAGAATAGCCAAGGATGCTGGGCTGCAGAATGCAGCCCTTCCTCGGGCCTCGCTCAAAGGTTGTCCTTGCTGTTGCTTTTCTTGCGAGCGGCCTTCTTGACGGGTTTCGCGGCGGCTTTGGCTTTTTCCTTTTCCTCGTCCATTTCGTCGTCGTCGATGGTGTGGGTGAGGATGAACTGGAGATCGTCGATACCGAGGTTGGAAGCAAAGCCTTCATCGCCAAGCACATTGGTGACGAGTTGCGTCTTCTGGTGTTGGAGGATGCGGATTTTTTCTTCTACGGTATCTCTAGTAAGCAAGCGGTAGGCGATAACCTTATTCTTCTGGCCGATGCGGTGCGTGCGGTCGATGGCTTGGTTCTCGACGGCGGGGTTCCACCATGGATCATAGAGGATTACGTAAGAGGCAGAGGTGAGGTTGAGTCCCGCGCCGCCGGCTTTCAGCGAGAGCATGAAAACGGATGGGTCTTTCGTTGTTTGGAAACGCTCGATTTCGCCTTTGCGGTCCTTCGTCTGGCCGGTGAGGTAATGGAAGGGGCGGGCGTCGAGTTCGAGGCGTGCCTTGATGAGATCGAGCATCGAGACGAATTGGGAGAAGACGAGCACCTTGTGGCCTGATTCGTGGAGTTGATCGAGGAGGTAGAAGAGGGATTCCATCTTAGCGGATTCCTCTTTGAGGTATTTTGCGTCGATCAGACCCGGATGGCAACAAATCTGCCGGAGGCGCATGAGGCCTTGGAGGATGGCGAAGGAATTTTTCTTCACTGACTCGTCGGAATCGAGTCCTAGCAAGGCTTTCTGGATGCGCTTGAGTTCGTTTTTGTAGAGTTCGAGCTGTATGCCTTCCATTTTCGAATACACCTCTTCTTCTGTCCGCGGTGGGAGATCTTGAGCGACCTGAAGTTTGGTGCGGCGCAGGAGGAAGGGGCGGAGGCGGGAGGCGAGGCGTTGTTGGGAAAGAGGATCCTTCCGTTTGTCGAAACGCTTCTTGAAGTAGGCGCGGGAGCCGAGCACGCCGGGCATCGCGAAGGCCATGAGCGACCACATGTCGAGCAAGCGGTTCTCGATAGGCGTGCCTGTAAGGACAAGGCGGTTCTGGGAGTCGAGATCGCGGGCGCACTTGGCGGCCTTGGAGTCTGGGTTCTTGATTTGCTGACCCTCGTCGAGAATGGTGGTAAGCCATTTGATGCCGCCGAGTTCCTCACCGCAGACGCGGAGCTGGGCGTAGTTCAGAACGAGCATGTCGATGTTGTTCTGGATGTGGTTGACGTTGATGTCGTCGCGGTTTTTCAGGATCTTGACGCGGAGCTGCGGGCAGAATTTCTCGGCCTCGGAATACCAGACATCGAGCACGGATTTCGGACAAACGATGAGGGCGGGTTTGTGAGGCGCGCCGATGGCCTTTTGCTTATCGAAAAGCCAGAGCAGGTAGGTGAGGGACTGGATGGTTTTTCCGAGACCCATGTCATCGGCGAGGATGCCGCCGAAGTTGTTTTCGGAGAGGTAGGCGAGGAAGTGGAAGCCATCGATCTGGTAGGGGCGCAGTGTGGCGTTGAGGCCTTCGGGAAGGGGCGGCATGACCTCGAGCTTGATGTCGTTGGCGCGGTTCTTGATTCGCTCCCATGCTTTTGGATCAAAGACCTCGGCGGCCTTTGGATCGGCAAGCTGGAGTGCGTGCATGCGGTGTGTCTCGCCGGAAAGATCGAAGGGATCGAGCCCGAGGCGGGTGACGGCCTCGCGCTGGTCGGCGTCGAGCTTGATTTCAAGGCGCATCCAGGTGCCGTCGTCCATGCGGACATAACCACCGCGCGCGGCAACGAGCTGGCGGATCTGGGCTTTGGAAAGGTTCGCACCCTGGACGTCGATGACGATACGGAGGTCAAACCAGTCGATGTCCTGGCCGACGACTTCGAAGCGGACGGCGGCAGTGACAGGATCGTTGAGGATGGATTTGAGGCGGAGGTCGATATCGAGCTCGATCTCCGGAGGCATGGCGCGCACCCACTCCGCAAATTTCTCGGGGAACTGTTTGGTGATTCGGGATTTGAAGGAGATGAGTTTCTCGTCATAGGCGAGAGCCATTTCATCTAGGATGGGTGGGATGGAGTGGAGCGGTTCGCGGGCGAAGCGGAGGAGTTGTTTACCTTTTACTGCCTGCTGCTCGACGAGTTCCCAGCCGTCCTTGGTGAGGCGCTCGGTGCGGCGGCCTTTTGTTTCAATGGCGGTGACATCGATCACCAAATGCTCGGTCTCGGCGGCGGTGAGGCCGGCGATGAGTTTCATTTCCAGCTTGGGATTGAGTTCGAGATCGACGACGCGCTTGACGAGGGACTCGGGCAGTGAAGCGCCGATTTTTCTGAGGTATTCAACGCCTTCTAGGGAATCGATGACTTTCCGCGGGATGAGATAGCGGGGCATAACCTCGGTTTCTTCGAGCCAGCGTGGCGGGCCGGGGAAAACTGTTTCGTCGGACTGGTAGAGTTCCTTGCGGCCGGGCAGGAGACGGACGGAGTGGGAAACATTTTCGCCGGAGGCTGTGACAAGCTGGAGGGCGAAGGAGTTGGGATCGAAGGGTTCGTCCTCGCAGACCCAGGAGAGAGCTTCCTCGGAGACGCGGAATGGCCTTTCGTCGAGGTTGACGAGGTATCCGGCGAGTGCGGGTTGCTGGAACACGCGGTTCATGAAACGGCAGGATTCCTCCTGATCGAAGTCGAGGGTGGTATCGCCGTGTTTGCGGTAGAAGGCGAGGTAATGCTCCCACAGCGTTTGTGAAGAGGCATCCATGAGGAGGGCGCCTTCTTGGTGGAGGGAGATATATTTCTCGATATCGGATTTTTCGCGAAGCTGGATGTATTGAGCGTTAGGACGGCTCTCGCGGACTTCCATGCGAGCCTCGTTGATGGTGGCGACGAGGCGGAAGGCGACGGTGAGCGGCGCGTCTTGGGGCGGGCGTTCGTTGACCTGCTCGATGCGGTCATACCAGGAGGCGACCTCGCGTTCCTGTTCCCACTCCGCCATTTTCTTCTGCACTGAGGCGAGATCCGTGATGACGGACATGAACTCGGGGTAGGGGAGTTTCCGTTTATAGAAGGCGTATGCGAGGAAGTTCCAGAACTCGAGGATATCGCCGGGCGGCATGGGCCAGAGTTCGAGCGGTTCATACGTGGTGATATCCCAGCGCGGATTGATGCGCACCATGTCGTGGTCATGGAGCTCGCCCTCGATCACGTAACGGCGGTAGCGCTTCTCGATTTTCGTGACGTAGTCGGCTTCCTTGTCATCAAGCTCGCGGCCGAGTTTGTCCTCGATGATGTCGAGCACGGGCGTGTCATCGAATTCGTTGGGCGATTCCGGGAGATCCTCCCCGCGATGCATGCGCTCCATCATCGTGGCGTATTGGCAGGCACCGGAAACGAGTTCGTCTTCTGCGGTGCACGAGCCGAACCAGCGGTTGCCCTGAAGGCGGAGGGAAGTGCGGTGTATTCCGGTTTCGTCCTCAACGCGGCCTTGGATGAAGAGGTGGTTTCCGAAAATCTGGGTGACTGCTCCATCCTTCTGGAGCATGTCGCCGCGCTTGCGGGCTTCTTCTGGAAAAGAGTTGAGGAAATTGAGTGTGGCGCGATCAGGATTCATAGGCGTGTTATGACAACCGGGCATTCAAATGCCGGGGGAGATATTCTATGACTGAAAATCTGATGCGCGCAATAGGAAGTTTCACGTAAAAAACGGAGTCGGCTCATATCTTTCGGTTACGATGGCTCTGAAGGTAATAAGATACTTCAAAATGGGCTTTCACTCACAGGAGGAGTGGTTTGTGATTAGATCGTTGAGCGTGTAAGTCCGGATTGATGCGGGTGCCGCATTTTCGGTGTTGCTTGGGATGGGTGGTGGGGGGTAATTTGTGGGCAGGATGATTTTAGCGCAGTGGGAGGTAACGGGACTGATCGAAAAAGGAGGGCCACTTGTGTGGGTGCTGCTGGCGCTGGGATTTTTCGGGGCGGTGTGCGTGGTGGAGCGGATGTTCTACTTTCATCGTGCGAGAATTAATGTGAGTTCATTGTTGGTGGGGCTTGGTGTTCATGTAAGGCGGCGTGCGTTTGCGGAGGCATTGCATGAGGCGGCGCGCGCGCCCGGACCGGTGGGGCGTGTGGCGCATGCGGGTCTGCAACGCTACTACTTGGAGCGACGTGATCTGATGGATGTGATGAGGGAGACGGGGCAGCTGGAAGTGCCTAGGATCGAGAAGAATATTCGTGGGATTCTGGCTGTTGCACTATTGGCGCCTCTGATCGGTATGCTGGGTACAATGCTTGGTATGGTGGACGCTTTCCAAAGGGTGGGTGAGCAAGGAGGAGCTTCTGGCCCGACCGAACTTTCTGCGGGAGTAATGATCGCACTTATCACCTCGGTGGTAGGGCTCACGGTGGCTGTGCCCATGTATATTTTCTACCTATACTTCGTGGGTAGGGCTCGGAGATTGGTTAACAGGATCGAGCGGGCGGGTATTGAGATCGTTCACATGATCGCCGACGCTAGGGAAGAGGAAGAGTTTGCACCATTTCGTGGAGAGGTGACCGATGCCAAGAAACGCTCGCAAGCCAAAGCGAAACCCTCGACCACCTTGGAGAAATGAAGCTGGAGATGTCACTGGAGGAAAGGCCAGGATTACTGCACTTGATACCGTTGTTTGACCTGTTTGCGCTGGTCACGATGTTGCTGCTACTGGGACCCATGTTTCTCAGTCAGGGCGGGATCTCAGTGGAAGTGCCGTCCTCACGTTTCCAGATGCAACGCTACGGGGATTCGATCGTGGTGACTGTGGGGCCAGGGGATGAGGCAGTTTTGATTTACCTTGGAAGGCGAGCGGTGACCATCGAGGAGCTTACCAAAGAGCTAGAGGCACTGAAGATGGACGAGCGGATGGCGCGCGCGATCGTCCTGCTCAAAACCGATAAACGCACGTCGGTGGGGATGGAGCGTAAGGTAAGTGAGATTATTCTGGGAGCTGGTTTTCGGTTAGCGCTGGTCGGAGAACCGGAGGGGAGTGATCAGAGCACCAAACCTGTTGAGAGTCTTCCGGAATGACAAAGCACCCTCTCATTTTTGATTGGAGCAAATCGGAATCGAGCCGTAAGGATAAGTTTTTTTCCGTAATCATCGTGGGTCTGCTTTTTGCATTCCTGATAGGGGCAATCGAACTGAATCTGCCCTCCCAACGCAGTGATTCCATGACACAGGCGACGCTAATCCGCTCGGTGGATGAGAAAATGATGAAATCCTGGGCGCTGGAGGCGCAGGAAAACGGACCGTTTCCGGGGCGGCTGTTATCGGAAAGGGATTCTGAGAGTATGATGTTTGCCGGGGAGGAGGGATTGGCGTGGTGGAGGGATTACGAAATACAGCTGCGTCCCATGCGAAAGGAAACCGGTGTGGCGAGCGTGGATATCATGCCAAAGGGTAAGCAGGAGTTTCCCATCATCGATGTGGATACGCCGGGAGAAAATCCAAGTGCTGTGTCTTCGCTGAGCGAGCCGATCCTTGTTCCCTATAATAAAGAGGCGCTGCAATGGCTGCCCGAAGAACTGCCTAGTTTTGATTTATCCCGTATTGCCGAGCGGACAACGGATTCGCTGCGTTTCCTAGTGAGTCTGCGAGAAGATGGGAGTATGGCAGAACTGATCCCGCTGGCTGGTGCTGTGAATCAAGAGCAGAAAACGCAGGAAGCGGAAGCGCAAGAAGCCCAGGAGGATTGGCTCCGAAGTATTCGTTTCAAAAAAGGTATCGGCGAACGCTGGTTCGGGCTTCGGGTTGACTTCGTGAACAGGAGGGATCGATGAATATGAGCCTGAATGAGTTGGTGACCATGGTGTTGTTCGCCACCCTGATATTGGTTGCTTGCGCCTCCATGTTTTCGAGATTCCTTCACGTGCGGTCGGAGAAACGGTTAGTGCGGATGAGAGCTGTCTGCAGGATTTGTGGAAGCAGCTTTATCACTTCCCACTCTGGTATAATCTGCCAATGCCCTGCATGTGATAAGCATAACCTGCGGCGTAGGAACGGTAGGTTGGGATGAAATATCGTTTTCCCGAAGAATTTACTCTGTCAGAGGAAATTTTGCGTGTGTCCGTTTCATGATAGTGATTTCATTCCCTTGATTCTATGCAAGCAACACTTATACCCCCTAAACATTCTGTGTTCTGCTCCCCAGTCACAGTGAATCGTGAACTGGCGCAATGCCTGATCGCAAACGTCCCGATGATCGACCTGCTTTCTGCGGAACTAACCCGCGCAGGTTTTCAGATTCTCGATCATTCTGAGGTAGGTGTGCGGACTCTGAGGATTCCCATCGATACGTGGATCGAGATAGGTGCGCTCCTTTTGCTGGGTCGCAACGAGAAATCGGCGCGGCTTTGCGATTCGGATGGTGTGGTGTTGGCATGGAAAGGTTTCGAAAAACCTGAAGACTGCGAGCAAGAGTTGCGGACGGAGGCGGGGTGTTTTCCAATTGTCTATCCATGGGATTTATTGCGTATGAACGAGGAGGTCCTTGCGCTGATGGACGAGACATCCCTTGCGGGGGAAATCAGCCCACTGGCTACGATCAGCGGGTGCGTTCGCGTCGCACCGACGGCGCGCATTCATCCAGGCACTGTGATCGAAGGGCCGGTGGTCATCGGGCCAGGAGTGCAGATCGGCCCCAATGCGCTGATCCGCGGCGCTACCAGCATTGGTGCGAACTGCTACATCGGACAAGGGGCGGAAATTAAAAACTCGATCATTTACCCGAACAGTTACATTTCACGCCACTGCTATGTGGGAGATTCCATTATAGGATCTCACGTAACGCTTGGATCGGGAACGCGAACTGAGAATCACCGCCACGATGGCAGGCATCACGTTTCCAAGATCCGCGGTAAGATGGTCGATACAGGGCGTTTTAAACTCGGCACATTTATTGGCGATGGCGTCAGGACGGGAGTGAACACTTCCATCGAGGCGGGTGTGAAAATCGGTGTCGCACGCACCACAAAGCCTAGCAGCTATATCGATAAGGATATACTGTGACCAAATCGTCACAATTCACCCATTCCTGATATGATCGACTCCGTCGTAAATGACACACAGATGAAGCGAGTTTTGATTGTCGAGGACGAGGTGGACATCGCCGATCTGATCATGTTTAACTTGCAACGCGCAGGATACGAGGTGCTCAAGGCGCACGATGGCATCGCAGGAACGGAAACGGCTATTCGAGAAAGGCCGGATTTAATCGTGCTCGATCTGATGCTGCCGGGGCGCGACGGCTACTCGGTGTTTCGCGAGATCCGCCGGGACGCGAGGACATCGCGTATCCCAGTGATCATGCTCACCGCCCGGGCGCAAACGGAAGACCGCATACAAGGACTCGAGGCGGGAGCTGATGATTACCTGACCAAGCCCTTCAGTCCCAAGGAACTGGTTTTGCGCGTGAATGCGATCCTCAAGCGCACCGACGCCCCGCCCGGAGCGGTGGAATACGAGTTCGGCCCGTTCCGTTTCGACAAGAATTCCGTGCGTTTCTATCTGGATAACGAACCAATCGATCTCACCGGCACTGAGTTTAAGCTCCTGCTTTTCCTGTGCGAGCGCTCCGGCAAGCCGCAGGATCGCAACGAACTGCTCCGCACCGTTTGGGGGTATAGCGACGAAGTCCACAGCCGCACGCTCGACACACACATGAAGCGGCTGCGACAAAAACTCGGCGAACATGGAGCTATGATTGAAACTGTGCGCGGCGTGGGCTATTGTATGGCCAGCCCCGTCACATGATAGAGAAACTTGCCATCATTGCGTCCCTAGTCGCCATAGCCTTCCTTTTCCTAAAGGTCATCCGGCTGAGAAGCTCCAAAAGGGAATACGAAGCGCAACTAAAGGCATCGCAACAGCGATTTCAGCGTGAACTAATACAAGCCAAAGATGAACGTGACCTTCTTCTCGACGCCCTTGGAGATGCCTTTCTCATCGTGGATTCTCGGGCAAATATCCTCTTCGCCAACTCAGCCGCACAGCGGCTTTTCCGCGGGCGCGTCCTCACCGGTCGGCCTGTGCGCGAGGCGTTCCTTGATCCCCGCCTCGCCGAAGCCTTGCTTCTATGCTTGGAAACGGGAGAACCGGTGCGCTCCCGCGTCGTCCTCCCTCAACAAACCTCGCCCCTTGGCGACCTCGAAACCCGCGGTAACAACGCGTGGATTATCGATGCCGCCCAACTCTGCGATACCCTCGGCGGCAATCCAAACACCCGTGTCGTGATCCGTGACGCAACATCCGAGTATCAGCTCGACCAGATCCGCAAAGACTTCGTGGCGAACGCTTCTCACGAACTGCGCACACCGCTTGCGATCATCAACGGGTATCTGGAAAACCTCCTCGACGACGGGATGATCGAGGATACGGAAATTGCGAAGCGGTTCCTCACGGTGATGAAAAAACACACGGAAAGGATCTCACGCATTGTCGAGGACATGCTGGTGATTTCCCGCCTAGAATCCGGCGAGGCCTCCGCGATCAAGATCGAGCCCTTCAAGCTCCGCCTATGCGTGAAGGATGTCCTGGAGCGCCTCGAATCCGTCGTCCGCAGCCAGCAGGCAGATGTTTTCATGCACCTTCAGGATGATGAAGTCACCCTCCAGGGCGATCGCTTCTACTGGACGCAGGTGCTCTTCAATCTCGTCGAGAACGCGCTGAAACAGAATCCCTACAAGGATCTGAAGATCGTGGTCGGCAGTTCAGAAAGCGGTGACAATGTCCTGATCTGGGTAAAGGATAACGGCATCGGAATTCCCAGCGCGGATCTCCCACATATTTTCCGCAGGTTCTACCGGGTAGAAAAGCATCACTCTCAGCTTGATGTGAAAGGCACCGGCCTCGGGCTTTCCATTGTGAAACGCGCGGTCGAGGCACACCACGGCACCATCTCCGTGACATCGGTTCCCGGTATTGAAACAAAATTCCTAATGACGATCCCTAAGTCCCCGTTCTAGGCTGCGCGCATGAAACGGATTGGGATTTTCGGCGGCTCCTTCGATCCCGTGCACGATGGCCATATCCATCTCGCCACCCTCGCTAAGGATGCCGCGCAACTCGATGAGGTATGGTTCCTTCCATGCCATATCTCCCCGCACAAAACAGGCCGACCGCCAAGCCCCGGCGCCACCCGCACCGAGTGGCTGCGCGCAGCGCTCGCAGGAATCCCTTGGGCGAAAACCGATCTCACCGAACTGGAAACAGATGCCCCTTCGTTTTCCTACCTGACCATGGAAAAACTCATCTCCCGCCACCCCGGCAACCTATGGTTCTGGATCATGGGCGGCGACCAATGGACGGCGCTGCCAGAGTGGAGCCATCCGGAAATCCTTGCGAGCCTAGTGGAGTTCATCGTCCTCGCCCGCAATAATTCCGAGGTTCTCCCACGCGAGGGCTACCGAATGATCCCCGTCCACGGCGAGCACCCAGCCTCCGCCACAGTGATCCGCGCCGCTATTGCGAAAGGGGAAACTCAAATCCTACACCTTGATCCTGAGGTGAACAGGATCATGCGGGACAGGGCATTGAACTGCGGATGAAAGGCATCGATGTCAGCTATTTCTACGAGGGATATAGCGAATTTAAAACCGAGGAACTTTGATGCGGCCTTCTAAGCCTCGGAATCAGAAACTGACGCCACTTATGGCGTTTAATAAGGATTCCAATAAAGCGCCATTTTCGGCAGTTTAAATTGACTTTTATCGATAATACGCCACTTTAGGCGCGTATGAAGATCGATTCCAAGATGACGGATGAAGCGCTGTTGAGCTTGGTAGGGGAGCGCTTGGCCGGTCTCAGGCTGGCGCGTAACCTCACACAGCAACAGCTGGCAGAACAGGCAGGACTTGGTCTGCGAACCCTGCAGCGGCTGGAGCTGGGTGCGGCGGCGACGCAGCTGTCGGGATTTGTCCGCGTGTGCCGGGCGCTTGGGCTGCTGGAGGGTTTCGATCTCTTCGTTCCAGAGCTTGTGCCCGGCCCGATGGAACAGCTGAAACGGCAGAGTCGGAAGCGCCAGCGTGCCTCGGGCAGCAAGGCGGCTCCCGCCAAGCCGAAGAACTGGAAGTGGGGTGACCAGCCATGATCGCGGCGGTGAAGCTTTGGGGGCGGACGATTGGCGCGGTGTCGCTGGAGGAAGGCAGCGATGTAGCGAACTTCCAATACGACCGGGAATTTGCCCGGAGCGGAATCGAGCTTTCGCCACTGGTGATGCCGTTGGGCGAGCGGGTCTTCCAGTTTCCCGCATTGCCACGGAATACGTTTCACGGCCTGCCGGGGCTTCTGGCGGATTCGCTGCCGGACAAGTTCGGGAACGTGCTGATCGATGCCTGGCTGGCGACACAGGGCCGTGGGGCTGCGGATTTTAATGCGGTGGAGCGGCTTTGCTACACCGGTGCCCGGGGCATGGGCGCGCTGGAGTTCGCTCCGGTGACCGGCCCCAAGCTCCGCGAGGCGAAGAAGATCGGGGTGGACGCGCTGGTGCGGCTGGCGGGTGAGGTGCTCACCCATCGAAGCGACCTGAAAGGGCATTTCCACAAAGCGGGAAAGGAAGAGGCGCTGCGCGACATCCTGCGTGTTGGCACATCCGCCGGAGGTGCGCGGGCGAAGGCGGTGATCGCCTGGAACCGTGAAACGAACGAGGTGCGCTCCGGCCAGGTCGCGGCGGGCGAGGGTTTCAATTATTGGCTGCTGAAATTCGATGGCGTGGCGGGCAACAAGGACAAGGAGATCGAGGATCCGAAAGGCTACGGAACCATCGAGTATGCCTATTCCCTGATGGCGAAGGCGGCGGGAATCTCGATGAGTGAGTGCCGGTTGCTGGAGGAGAACGGACGGCGGCACTTCATGACACGACGCTTTGACAGGCTCGAACATGGGGAGAAGCTGCATATGCAGTCGCTCTGTGCACTGGCGCATTTCGATTTCAACCAGGCGGGTGCCCATGCCTATGAGCAGGCGCTGTTCACGATCCGCCAGCTCGGGTTGCCCATGGCGGCGGTGGAGGAACAGTTCCGGCGGATGGTGTTTAATATCGTCGCGCGGAATCAGGACGACCACGTGAAGAACATCGCCTTCCTGATGGACAAGCAGGGCAAGTGGTCGCTCGCGCCCGCGTTCGACGTGACCTACAGCTACAATCCCTCGGGCTCATGGACGGCAACCCATCAGATGACGCTTAATGGCAAGCGCGACGCTTTCACTTTGGAGGATTTTGAGGCATGCGCGAAGGCTGCGGTCATGAAGCGGGGGCGCGCTGCGGCGATCATCGGGGAGGTGCTGGCGGCGGTGAAGCGCTGGCCGGACTTTGCCGCCGAGGCAAAACTTTCCGACGAGTGGCGGGACAAGATCCAAAGAACCCTCCGGCTGACTTTCCCGAAAGAATAAGCATCAACGAATCCATCATCGAAGAAGCCGCACTCGAATGGTTCGGGGAGCTGGGCTATGCGGACGGGCACGGGCCGCACCTCGCGCCCGGTGAACCGGCTGCGCGGAGGACGCCGGAGTGGCAGCCGCACATCCACAGCAAGGACAAACGCAGGAAACTGTGCATTGTCTGCTGTTGACTCCCGGCTTGCCTAGGGCGGGGCGCTGGAAAGAATCGCGGCGATGAGTTTTTCGGGCAGGTGGAATTATCCGGGTGAATTACCGGTTGTGGAGAGGCGGGAGGAGATCATCGCCGCGATCCGGGAGAATCAGGTGGTGGTGGTGGTTTCCGATACGGGCAGTGGGAAGACGACGCAGTTGCCCAAAATGGTCGCGGAGGCGCTTGAAATCTCAAATTTCAAATCTCAAATTTCAAGTAAGAGGAAGATCATTGGGTGTACGCAGCCGCGGCGGATTGCGGCGGTGAGTGTGGCGAAGCGGGTGGCGGAGGAACTGGCGGTGCCGCTGGGTGGGTTCGTGGGGTATCAGGTAAGGTTCGATGACAAGACTTCGCGGGAAACGCGGATCAAGTTTATGACGGATGGCATCCTGTTGGCGGAGACGCAGGGGGATGCGGGATTGGCGAAATACGACGCGCTGATTCTCGACGAGGCGCATGAGAGATCATTGAATATTGATTTCCTGCTGGGGTATTTGAAAAGGCTGTTAGAAAAGCGGCCGGATCTGCGGATAGTGATTTCCTCGGCGACTTTGGATGCGGGGGCTTTTGCGGAGTTTTTTAGCAATCGGCGAGACGCCAATTCCACGGACTGCCGCGAGACGCGGCAGCTACGCGTGCCGGTGATCGAGGCTCCGGGGCGGATGTTTCCGGTGGCGGAGTTTTTCCTGCCGGGCAAGGACGATGAAGAACTGGCCTCGCTGGTTGCGCGGGGGATGGATCAGCTCAATGATATCGATCCCATGGGCGACACGCTTATTTTCCTGCCGGGCGAGCGCGAGATCCGCGAGTGCGCGGATGCGCTGGAGGGTAGGCGCTATCGGAATACCGAGGTGCTGCCGCTGTTTGCGAGGCTGGGGATGGCAGATCAGCAACGGGTGTTCGAGCCGGGGCGGCTAAGGCGCATTGTGCTGGCGACAAACGTGGCGGAAACGAGCCTGACCATCCCGCGCATCGCTTGCGTGCTGGACAGCGGTCTGGCACGGGTTAGCCGGTGGAATGCGGCGAAGGGCGTGCAGCGCTTGCAGGTGGAGCCGGTGAGCCAAGCCAGCGCTCGGCAGCGGAAGGGGCGTTGCGGGCGGGTGCGGGACGGCGTTTGCCTGCGGCTCTACGCAGAAGAGGATTTGCTGGATCGGCCTGATTTCACGGAGCCGGAAATTCGCCGCAGCTCGCTGGCGGGTGTGATCCTGCGAATGAAATCGCTGGGGCTGCCGGAGATTTCCGAGTTCCCTTTCCTCGATCCGCCGAACCCGAAAGCAGTGGCCGAGGGATACCGGACGCTGCGCGAGGTTGGCGCGCTCGATACGGACAGGGAGCTGACAGAAATTGGCCAGGAGCTGGCGCGTCTGCCGGTGGATCCGCGCATGGGGCGGATGCTGATCGAGGCGCATCACGAGAAATGCGTGGATGAGGTGACGGTGATCGTCGCCGCGCTGGAGACCAGCGATCCGCGCGAGCGCCCGGCTGATAAAAAGCGCGAGGCGGATGCCGCTCACGCGAAGTGGAATGATGCGGACAGCGATTTCATGGCGATCCTGAATCTGTGGCGCGACGTTTCCAACTACTACGATGGGCGTAGGTGGAAGTGGAACCAGCTTCGGAAATTCTGCGGTGCGAATTTTCTCAACGCGAAGCGGGTGACAGAGTGGGGGAATGTGATCGAGGAGTTGGCGGAAATTTCAAATTTCAAAATTCAAATCCCAAGTAAGAGGGAAGACCCGGATTATGCGGCGCTGCACCGTGCTTTGCTCGCGGGAGCACCGCGGCAGTTCGGGCTGTGGGATAAGGAGAACAAGGCTTACCGGAGTGCTGCGGGTGGTTTCTTCGCGGTGTTTCCGGGGTCGTGTTTGTTTTCGCTGAAGAAACGCAACGAGTGGGTGATGGGCTTAGAGATGGTGGAGACGAGCCGGCTGTGGGCGCGGCGGGTGGCGCGGATCGAACCGGAGTGGGTGGAGACGGTGGCGCCGCATCTGTGCCGCAGTCGTTACGGCGAGGCGCATTGGGACGAGAAACAGGGAGCTGTCTATGGCAAGGAGACGGTGATCTGCGGCGGGCTGCACGTCATCGAGGGCCGGCGTGTGCATTACGGGCGGGTGGACAAAAAGGCGGCGCACGAGGTGTTTCTACGGGAGGGAATTTTAGGCGGCGGGCTGCGGAGAAAGACGCGTTTCCTCGATCACATGGAGGCGATGCGGGAGGAGATTAAAGGCTTGGAGGACAAGCTCAGAAGGCCCGGGATGTTGTGGAGTGAGGATGCGGTGGTGAGGTTTTTCGGAAACCGTATTCCGCTGGATATCAGTACGGCGGCGGCCTTCCACAAGTGGCGCGAGGCAAACGAGGATTCGCTGATGCTGGGTATGGCGGATGTGGTTTGGGAGGAGCTGAAAGGGCTGGATTTTTTCCCGGATAACCTGCGCCACGAGGGCGAGGAGTATGCGGTCTATTACCATTGCGCGCCCGGCGAGCGTGACGATGGAGTGACCATCGGCGTGCATGTCGATCAGCTTCCAGTAATGCCCGCGTGGCTGCCGGGGTGGGGGATCGATGGGAATCTGGAGGAGCGGGCGGAGTTGTTGCTGCGAGGGTTGCCCAAGGATTACCGCAAAGCCTGCCAGCCCATCGGCGATGTGGCGCGTGGCTTTGCGGAGCTCTGGATGGGTGCTCCGAAAGAGATGGCTATCGAGTTTACTCTTGCGGATTATGTTTCCGATAGAACGGGTGCCGTGATTCCACCCAGCGAGTTCGATACAGGGAAATTTCCCGAGCACCTCATTACGAAAATTTGGGTCTGCGATGACGAGGGCGGGGAGCTTGCGATGGGCACCGATGTGGCCGTGCTTAAATTACAACTCTCTGACTGGATGAAGGCACGCTTCGAGGCGGCGGCGACGGCGGATGTGGAGCGTCGTGGTATGAGCCGTTGGGATGGAGAGTGCCTACCGGAAGAAGTCATGACGGCGGGTGGTGCGACTTTTCCTGCCTTGGTGGATGAGGGAAAAACGGTGGGCGTGCGGGCTTTCACGATTCTTCAGGAGGCGCGTGAATCGCATCGCGCGGGCGGAGCACGTTTGCTGATCTTGGCGGCGGAGCGAGAGGTGGATTACCTACGGAAAAAATTCCCGATGGGCATGCTTGCAAAGGTCGAGATGGGCAGGTTTGGGATCGATATGGAAGATCTGATTCTTCTAACAGCAGAGGGCGTGGCAGGCGGCGATTTCCCGAGAAGCCCCGAGGCGTTCGCGAAGCTCAACGAAGCCACGCACGGCAGCTGGTATGAGGCGGCGGTGAAAATCGGAGTGGCGCTGGATGGGATTGTCGATGCGGTGCGTAGTGTGCGGGAATGGATCTCCGCGCATGCAGATGATCGCAACCATGGTGAGATCGCCGCCGATCTTGAGGAGGAACTCGCGTGGCTGTTCCGAGCAAAATGGGCATGGCGGGCGGGCTACGCGCGGCTCATTGATTATCCACGACGGCTGCGTGCCATTCGCTCACGGCTAGGTCGGGTGGCAAGTTTACCTTTGGTAAAGGATCTGGAGAAAATGGATATCGTCCGCCGTCATTGGCAGGGATGGTTCACGGAATGGATGGCCGCGCCAGAGGATGCGAGGCTCTGGGAAGCAGGCTGGCTGCTGGAAGAATGGCGAGTGCAAACCTTCGCCCCCGATGTCGAGGTGAAGGGCAAAATCTCCGAGAAACGCGTGGCCGCCGCGTTGGAGCGGAGGCTTTGATTGAGTTTGGAAAGCGGAGACATGTCTCCGCACTCCGAAATCATCGCAACCCGCGTAGGAGGAATTCTGCGTTGGTTTTGGTTTTCTTGAGATTTTCGAGGAGCATGACGAGGGCATCTCCGATGGGTAGGCCGGCGAGTTGTTTGCGGACATCGACAACTTTCTGGAATTCGTCGGGGTGGTAGAGGCGGTCGTCGTTGCGGGTGCCGGATTGGGGGATGTGGATTGCGGGATAGACGCGGCGCTCAGCGAGCTCGCGGTCGAGGCGGACTTCCATATTTCCGGTACCCTTGAACTCCTCGAAGACCACATCGTCGAGGCGGGATTCCGTTTCCACCAGAGCAGTGGCAAGGATGGTGAGCGATCCGCCGTTCTCAATATTGCGGGCGGTGCCGAAAAACTTCCGGGACTTCTGGAGGGCCGCCGGGGAAACGCCGCCGGAGCCAATCGGGCCACCTTGCATGGCGGAGTTGTGGCCGCGGGCTAGGCGGGTGAGGGAGTCGAGCAACAGGATTACGTGCCTGTTGAGCTCCACCAAGCGCTGGGCGCGGGCGATCACGAGATCGGCCACTTGGGCGTGGCGCCTCGGCGTTTCATCGAAGGTGGAGGAGAACACGCGGCAGTTCACAGTTTCCTCGAAATCGGTGACCTCCTCGGGGCGCTCGTCGAGCAGCAGGACGATAAGTTCCACGCCGGGGTTGTTCGCCTTGATCGACTTAGCGATCTGTTTGAGTAAAATGGTTTTTCCGCCGCGTGGAGGTGCCACGATCAGTCCGCGCTGACCCTTGCCGAGCGGCGCGATGAGGTCGATCACGCGGACGCCGAGGAATTCCGTGCCCTCGCCTTCGAGGTGAATACGGCTGTCGGGAAACATCGGGGTGAGCTTGTCGAAATCCTTTGGCTCTTCCCACTCGGCGGCGGGCTTTCCCTCGATTTCCAGGATCTCGGCGGTGGTGAGGTATTTGTCGCGCTGCACGGGCGGGCGGACTTTCACTTTGATGAGCTGGCCGCTGCGAATCTTCGCGTTATTCAGCACGGGGCCGCCGATATGGATGTCGTCCTGTGAGGGGCGGAACGAGCGCTCCGGATCACGGATCATGGCGAAGTGTTCCTTGCCGAATTCCAGCACGCCTTCGCAGGTCACGTTCGAGCCGTTGCAGACGAAGAAGCAGATAATTTCGTAAACGAGCTGCGCCTTGGTGAGTCCGCCTTGGATGCGGGCAGGGATCTCGGTGGCGATCTTCTGCAACTCGGAAAGCGGCTTGAGCCGGAATGCGTTGAGATCGATGTGATCCGGCACGAGGAAGGGGGCGGCCGCCTTGGCGACAGCGGTGGATGGGGCATCGGAAACGACTGCCTCGGAGGTTTGTTCGGTTGTGTCTGACATGGAGATGGGTGGAAAAGTTTCGCAGTATCGCTGGATTTGCGCCCTGAGGGTGTCGGGCCGGCCGTCGTTCCAGAAGACGATGTCGGCGCGAGCTTCCTTTTCCTCCAGGGGCATTTGGGCGGCGAGGATGGACTCGATCAGGGCATCATCCCAACCGTTGCGAGCCTTGAGTCTGGCGACCTGCGTGGCGCGGGAGGTGGAGACGGTGATTGCCCGGGTCTGGCCGAAATCGAAGCCGTTTTCGAAAAGCAGCGGAACATCCGCCAGGAAGCACCGCGCCCCTTTCATAGCCGCCTCATCGCGTAGGGCAAGACATTCCTGTCGCACCCGCGGATGCAAAATTCCCTCCAGAAGCGCCCGTTTGCCGGTATCTGCGAAAACGATGCCACGAAGCTTCGTGCGGTCGATGGCTCCCGTTTCCTGATCGAGAATGCCATCGCCGAAAAGCTCCGCGAGTTCTTTGGCGACCGATTCGGTCTCTAGCAGGCTGCGCACCGCGAGATCGCAGTCGAACACCACGATATCCGTCAGGAACTCGCGGAAAAGGCGGACGGCGGTGGACTTACCGGTGGCAATGCCGCCGGTGAGAGCGATTGTGAGCATGGGGGGATTGAACCGCCAAGATACCGCATGCGCCAAGGATGAAATAACCGCATAGCTAATGGGCGCTCGTAGATCTTGGATTAGGTGCTTTTCCCAGATGAGATTAAAACTTCATCATAACTGCTTCTTTTCTTAAATCGTCGATTTATAAAATCCGTCTCCGCCGAATTGACAATCTTTCCATCGCCCCATATTTCTCAGCCCTCGTTCGCCCTTGTCTGCAATCCTCTTTCCGGGCGTCTATCCTCGTTATATCCAACAGTGGTAATTCCGTGCCTGACTTCGCCTACGAAATCGACCTCGCCAACCGCGGATTTTCCCGGGTGGCAGGAGTCGATGAAGCGGGTAGGGGACCTTTGGCAGGACCGGTTGCTGCGGCGGCCGTGATCTTGCCTTTTACTTTTTCATGCCCACTTCTCGATGATTCCAAGAAGCTGACGAAGCGGCGCAGGGAGATTCTCTACGCGGAAATCACCGGAAACTCCGATGTGGTGTGGGCGGTCGCCTTGGTCGGGCCAGAGGAGATTGATCAGATTAATATCCTTCGTGCCACCTACAAGGCAATGGCGCTTGCCCTCGGTTCGCTTGCGGAAACACCGGACATCGCGCTGGTGGATGGATTGCCAGCGAAAGATCTGCCGGTTCCTCATGAAGCCTTGGTGAAGGGCGACGGACTGTCACTTTCCATCGCGGCCGCGAGTGTGATTGCGAAGGTGACAAGGGATCGTTTTATGGAGAAGATCGACTTCGAGTTTCCCGCGTATGGTTTCGCCAAGCACCAAGGCTATGGCACGCGGCAGCATCTCGAAGCACTCAGAAAACATGGGCCTTGTCGCCATCATCGTCGGTCGTTTCAGCCGGTTTCTCAACTCGCCCTACAGGCAGGGGACGGGGACCAGCGGCGCGAGGAAATGGATGGGTGACTACGGCGAAAATGTGGCTGCCCACTGGCTGCGCGCCCGCAATGGCAAGGTGCTCGCTAGAAATTTTAAAGGCAGGCGGGGTGGTGAGGTTGATATCGTCGTGCGGGAAGGCAGGCAGCTTCTTTTTATCGAGGTGAAGACCCGGAAAAAGAATGCCAAGATCCGCGGTCTCTCCGCAGTGAACCGCAAAAAACGTTCGCTGATCCAACGCGGTGCCAACGAATGGCTGCGCAGGCTAGGCAGCCGCGACTTGCCGTGGCGCTTCGATGTGATCGAGGTCGAGGTCGCTGAGGGCGAAAAACCCATGGTGACGCGGATTGAAAACGTGTTTGGAAATGCACATCCCCATGGTTTCCACAAAAGAAACTAAAGAATTTCATCCGTGGTTCTCTTTTCCATTCGGCCAGGTTTACCTCCCTGTTGTAGGTATCCTGCGCGCCGCTGCAAAAATGGTGATGCAAAAATGGTGATTGCCATCTCTGCGCGGGCATGGTTGCTTTCCCGCCCGTCCGCAAGGGCGGTTTTAAAGTGCGCGCGTGGCGGAATTGGTAGACGCGCTAGATTCAGGTTCTAGTAGGGGCAACCCTGTGTAGGTTCGAGTCCTATCGCGCGCACCATTTCATTATCAATGGGTTACGGGGTATGTACCCCGACCGGTTGACAACCCCCACTACCCCATGAACGAGGGTGGTGACAAAATGGTGACAAACGCGGGTACGGAATCTGCAACCCGCACGAAACCAAAGCGATCCAGAGCTAAGAAAAAACTCGGGCTTTTTCTCAAGGTGAAATTCGCGTCCGCTGTGGTGCCAATCTATCGAACGGAGTCCAAAGGACGAGTCCGCTTCACCCTGAGTTTCTACCGGGACGGCCGCCGAATGCGGAAAATGTTCTACACCGTGGAGTCCGCCAAAAAGGAGGCACTCTTCGTGGCGCAGCGGATTAAGTCCGGCATGCAGCATGTGACCGACCTTAAGCCGCACGAGCGCGACAGCTTCAAAGCGGCGATAGCGATGCTCGAGAAAACTGGCATTCCCTTGGTCGCTGCCATCGAGGATTACACCCGCGCCCGCGAACTGGCAGGAACGGAATCGCTCGCCGCCATGGCCTCTGTAAATTAACTGCCTATTAACTGCCAGGCATACAATTGACTTGCGGATGCTTTTTTGGGCTGGTAGGGTTTCGCTATGGATACGCTGAAACAAAATAAACAAAGGGATTTGGAGGGGCAAAAGGTGTGGTCTCCTTTGGAGTTGGCGGAGATGAAAACGGGG
>CAMBTP010000002.1 GCA_945870855.1 Prosthecobacter debontii | reverse complement strand
GAAATCCGTGTCTCACCCTTTCGCGGCGTTGATGCGGAGCTTTCCTCCCCATCACCGTGCTAACACACGCTGCGTGGGTCATTTTATCAAAATGACCCTACCGCAAAACACAAACTCTTCTCCGCGTTCCCTCTGCGACCTCTGCTTTGAGGTGAGAGCTGTGAATGAAGAATCACAGCAGTCCTGAGCCTGCGGCGCACTCTAATTTGTTGTCACATTTTTGCGCACGAACTTTTGGCAAACGGTATAGCAGGGGTTTCATCGTGCGTTTTCCGTGCCAATGCCGCCGGCCTCGCAGCAGGGCTGCATTGGCCAGAGCTACAGCAGGCTGTAGCAGTCCAGGGTGCTGCGCTCAGTTCATGGGTGGAGGCACAGGCTGGAATCACTTCGCTGGAATGCGGGTCTTCGCGGGGGCGTAGCCGGGGGCTTCGGCGGAGATTTCCCACGCGCCGCCGGGTTCTGCTCCGAAATCGGGAGTGAGGCGGATGCTGCCCTTCTGAGTGCCGCGGGTTTCGGTCATACCTGCGGAGAGGGCTAGGATCGCCTCAATGAGTTTATCCGCATCCTCGGGTTTGAGCGCGGCTTGTGCGGGCATTGGGACCTCGCCCCATACGCCTACTCCGCCGTTTTTGAGCTTTTCTCTGAGATGTGTGCGGGCATCTGCCTTACCTGAATATCGCAACGCCACATCGAGATAGGACGGGCCGACGATACCCGAATTTACCTGGTGGCAAGCGAGGCATTGGCTGGCTGTGGCAATTTTCATGGCCTCTTCGGGGAGTTCCGGTCCGCCAGAATCATGGCCGGTGGGCGGGATGTAGCGGGTGCGAACCTTGATTTGGCCGGCATCGGGCATGCGGTCTGAGTTCACTTTGAAATTTACTGTATCGCCAAAGCCGGGTTTGCCTTTTATTTTGCCAAGCTCGAGGCCGAGCGTCGGTAGTTCCTCGCTGCTGGCAAGAGGAATGCGGGCGAAGCCAACCGAGCCCTTGTCATCGGTGGCGACGGCACGGATTTCCTGAAAGTTGCCTTCGGGAATGGTGACGGTAGATCCTGCGCCGAGCTTCCTTTCCGTGACGCCTTCGGTGAGATACCAAGTCACGGTGATTTTGCCACCTTCCGGGTCGGCGGCATTGTCCACACTGTAGCTGTTGGCGGCGGCTTTGATGGTGATCGTGGGCGGCTTGTTGCCATCGTCGGGGCGGAGGCGGGAAACGGAGCCGTTGTTGTTAAAATACCAGTCCGAGCCGTATTCGAGTAGAACGAGCGAGCCGTCGTTGTCCATCTCCAGATCCATAGGATGGACGAGCTTTTCCATGAAAACCTCCAGCTTCTCGACCTTCTCGTTGGCATCGAGTTTCGTCTTGAAGATCTTGCCGCGCATCCATTCGTAGGTCAGCAGGGTGCGGTCGTCCTCTTTTCCGAGGATGTTATATTTCTTACTAGGGTCGTAGTAGAAAACGGGGCCGGCCATGGCGTTGCGCCCGCCTTCGCCCATGCCGGGGAATTCGTCGCTTTTCGCATAGGGATACCAGATCAGGGCGGGTTGCGCGGGCGGCAATATTTTGAGTCCGGTGTTGCGCTGACCGTGATTTTCCGGAGCGGCGGGATTGGTCATTTTTCCAATCGTGTTGGCCGCGAAATCGACGATCGGGTAGGGCTTGTTGTCGGCGATCACGAAAGGCCAGCCGAAGTTTCCTGCGACCTTGGCTTGGTTCACCTCGTCGTGGCCGCGCGGGCCCTTGTCGGTGTCGTCGCGTCCATCGGGGCCGACCTCGCCCCAGTAGAGCGTTTTCGTTTTCGGATCGATGGAGATGCGGAACGGGTTACGGCAGCCCATCACATAGATCTCGGGGCGGGTGCCTTCGGTGCCTTTGGGGAAAAGGTTTCCGGGAGGGATCTCGTAGCCGGATTCCGTGGGCTTGATGCGGATGATCTTACCGCGCAGGTCATTCGTGTTTCCGGCGGAGCGCTGGGCGTCGCGCTCGGTGCGATCAGCTCGGTCATCGATTGGTGCGACGCCTGAGCTTTCGAACGGGTTCGTATTGTCACCGATGGAGACGTAAAGCATTCCATCGGGGCCGAATTTAACGGAGCCGCCATCGTGGCAGACCCTGTTCTCGCGCTCAGTGGGGATTTCGAGCATCTTGAGCTCGGAGGCGGGGTCGATTTTCCCGTTTTTGATAGTGAAACGGGAGAGGCGGTGCGCGCTCACGTCGGGGGCGCTGTAAAAAGCGAAGAAGCGTTGGTTTTTCGCAAAGTCCGGATCAAGGGCGATGCCGAGCAAGCCGTCCTCACGAGCGTAGTTGCTCTTCGAATCCGTGCTCTTCAATGCCTGGACGGCGATTTCTCCGATGACGAAAGTCCCGCCGGTGTTCGGGTTGACGCGCAGAACCCGGCCTTCTCGTTCTACGACGTAGAAATCACCGTCCGGTGCGATCGCGATTTCCATCGGATCGCGGAAGCCGGTGGCGAGGGTTTCCTTTAGGAGCGGTGCGGCGGCTGCGCTTGCCGCAAGGGCGAGGCTAAGGGTTGCGAGGGTGGAATTGAAGGTCATCTGATGCAGGTAAAGTGTAGGCGATCCCGCTGAATGGCAATTGGATTTCTTGAAGAACCCTAAGGGAGAGCCGTCCTTTCAGGCGGCAGCGGAGCCCAAGCCCATTCGCCCGGCACGATGAAGCCTTATCCAAATCCAGCCGCCTGAAAGGACGGCTCTCCCTACCACCAAAACAATCCCTCATCCTACTTACTTTATCCTTCTCGACGGGAGTTATAAGGATAGAACTAGGAACCACACGCCTACCAGTGTGAAATCATGATTTTACCAAACAAGCTCCACATCACTGACCAAGCCGCCCTTGCCAGAGCCGAGGAAGAGGTCAGCAAGCGGAAGGCCAAGCAGCTCTTTGATACGGGTGAGATCGGGACGGTTGAGGTCGGCACCTACGCAGGGCTTGCCTTCATCCATCGGTATCTCTTTGAGGACATCTATCCCTTCGCCGGGAAATTGAGGGAAGTGAACATGTCCAAGGGGAATTTCCGCTTCGCCTCCGTGATGTTCCTGAAGCCCAGCCTGGAACACATCGACAAGATGCCACAAAGCACCTTCGAACAGATCGTTGAGAAATACGTGGAGATGAACGTCGCCCACCCCTTCCGGGAGGGTAATGGCCGGGCCACCAGAATCTGGCTCGACATCATCTTCAGACAGGAACTCCGGCAAGTGGTGGACTGGAACCTGATCGACAAGGAAGACTACCTCATGGCCATGCAGCGCAGTGTGGTTAAAGACATCGAGATCAAGCACCTGCTCAAGAACGCACTCACATCGCGAATCGATGACCGGGAAGTTTACCTCAAAGGCATCGACGTCAGCTACTACTACGAGGGATACACCACCTTCAAAACGGACGAGCTGTGACGGGTGGAAAATGGATTTCCTGAAAAGCCCTAGGGAGAGCCGTCCTTTCAGGCGGCAGCGGAGCCCAAGCCCATTCGCCGGGCACGATGAAGCCTTGTCCAAATCCAGCCGCCTGAAAGGACGGCTCTCCCTACCACCATCCCATCCCCCTCCAAATCCAATCCCGTATCCCCCTGAGTTTTTGCTTCCTGCGCGGAACCGTGATGCTCAGCATCACACCCCGCCCACCCAAAATTCCCTTTCCTATCTCCCGTGTGGAGGCTAATCTAAATGCGTGATCGATGCCCAGAAGCTCCGGGAGTCCCGCTCCCGCCACTTGTTGCGCAGCTCGGAGATAGCTGCGAGGCAAGTTCGCGCCTTCATGGCGGCACAACCTATCACGCCGAGGAACTCGGGATCTTTCGAGCCATCGCCGCAGAGCAAAGCCTCTTCCTCGTTGAAGCGCCCGCGGAACTGACGATGGGCATCCGGTAGGGCTGATCCGGCCCGGTCGGCCCATTTCCAAAATCAAACGTTCCGCTCACCCTGGCGGGAGTGAGATCCCGAAACAAAAAGCCCGCCTCACTGCGGTTTCACACCCGTTCGGTGATTACAGCTCCTCCGTGATTGATCAGGGCAGACCGAGCCGGATCAGCGCTACCTTTTTGGATCTACACACCCGCCTCTCCTCCCTCTTCCACAATCGCTTTCCGCCTATGCCTCATGGAGAGCCGTCCTTCCAGGCGGCAGCGGAGCCCAAGCCCATTCGCCCGGCAAAATGAAGCATTATCCAAATCCAGCCGCCTGAAAGGACGGCTCTCCCCGCCTTCATCCCATCCCCCTCCAAATCCATTCCCGAATCCAGCCGAAAAACCAGGGGCAAGGAGTGGCAGCGATCTTTGGTCGCCATTGTCGTTTGCGGAGTCTCGGGGGGAGGGCGACCGAAGATCGCCCCACGCCCCGGGACGCCGCAGGCTATGCCTCCATCACCACCAGCAGATCGTCGGAGTCCACTTGGATGCCTTTTTTGACGAGGATGTCCTTGATGATCCCATCCACGGGGGCGGAGATGGTGGTTAGCATTTTCATGGCCTCGATGGTGACGAGCTTGTCGCCGGCCTTTACTGGCGTGCCGGGGGAGACGGCGATTTCTGTGACCATGCCGGGGAGGGGGGCGGAGATGTGTGACGGGTTGTTCAGGTCGCCCTTCTGGCGGGTGGCGGTGGCGGTATGGGAGAGGGATTTGTCCACGACGATGGATTCGCGGGGCATGCCGTTGAGCTCGTAGAAAAGGGTGCGGCGGGCTTCGTCGTCCGGCTCGCCGATGGAGATGAGCTTGATGATGAGGATTTTCCCGGGATCGATTTCAACCTCGATTTCCTCGCCGATCTGGAGACCGTAGAAGAAGGCGGTGGTGGGGAGCTTACTGAGGTCATCGTAGCGTTCGCGGACTGCCTGATACTCCTTGTAAACCGTAGGATACATGAGGTGGCTGTAGATGGCGTCCTGGGATTGATTATTGGAAATTGAATATTGAATATTGAGGGATTTGGCGACTTCGTTGAAGTCGATAGGTTCCGCGAGTTCGCCGGGGCGTTTTGTGGTGATCTTGTGGTTGGGGCCGAGGACGACCTTTTGCACATCTGCGGGCCAGCCGCCATCGGGCTGGCCGAGGCCGCCGGAGAGCATGTCGATAACGGATTCCGGGAAGTCGATCGAGCCGGGTTTGATCTTGGTGACATCCGCCGCCTTGATGCCGCGGGTGACGAGGAACATGCACATATCGCCGACGACTTTCGAGGAGGGGGTGACCTTGATGATGTCGCCGAAGAGCTGGTTGACCTCGGCGTAGGTGCGGGCGATTTCGCGCCAGCGGTGGCCGAGGCCCATGGCGTTGGCCTGTTCGCGGAGGTTGGTGTATTGGCCGCCGGGCATTTCGTGCTCGTAAACCTCGGCGGTGCCGGCGCGGGGGGCTGAGTCGAAGGGTTTATAGAAACCGAGGACGTGCTCCCAGTAGTCGGAGATGTCGTTTAGGGAGTCGAGGTCGAGGCCGGGATCCTGCGGGGAGGATTTCAGCGCGGCGACGACGGAGTTGAGGTTCGGCTGCGAGGTCGAGCCAGACATCGAGGCGATAGCGAGATCCGCGATATCGACCCCGGCGCGGGAGGCTGCGATGACGGATGCGGCGTTGAGGCCGGAGGTATCGTGGGTGTGGAAATGGATGGGGATGCCGATTTCCTGTTTCAGGGCGTGGACGAGGTTGTAGGCGGCCTGCGGTTTGCAGAGGCCGGCCATGTCCTTGATGCAAAGGATGTGTGCGCCCATTTTCTCAAGCTCCTTCGCCTTCGCAATGTAGTAGTTGAGGTCGTATTTCGGGCGGGCGGGATCGAGGATGTCGCCGGAGTAACAGATGGCTGCTTCGCAGAGAGATTTTCCGTGTTCGCGGACGGCTTCCATCGCGACCTGCATGTTCGGCAGGTAGTTCAGCGAATCGAAGATGCGGAAGATGTCCATTCCGCTGTCCGCGGAGTGCTTGATGAAACCGGCGACGACGTTGTCGGGATAGTTCGAGTATCCGACGGCGTTCGAGCCGCGGAAGAGCATCTGGAAAAGGATGTTCGGAACTTTTTCGCGGAGCTGGCGAAGGCGTTCCCACGGGCACTCGTTGAGGAAACGCATCGCGGTGTCGAAGGTCGCGCCGCCCCACATTTCAAGGGAGAACATCTCCGGCGTGCGGTTCGCGTAGGCATCGGCCACGGCGAGCATGTCATAAGTGCGCATCCGAGTGGCGATGAGCGACTGGTGGGCGTCGCGCATCGTGGTGTCGGTGATCAGGAGGCGCTTTTGATCTAAGATCCACTGGGAGAATTTCTCGGGGCCGAGCTCGCGTAGAAGAATTGCGGATTGATGATTGAATATTGAGGATTGTTGGGCGGAAGACGGGGTGGGGGCGGGCTCGAGGATCGTGGCGGGGCGGTAGCCTTTGGCGTGGGGGTTGCCGTTGACGGTGATTTCCGAGAGGTAGGCGAGGGTTCGGGTGGCGCGGTCGCGGCGTTTGCTGAATTTGAAAAGCTCGGTCTTGGTGTCGATCAGCTTGGTGTGCGCTTGGCCGGAGCGGAACGTTTCGTCGGCGATGATATTTTCGAGGAAAGGGATGTTCGTCTTCACGCCGCGGATGCGGAACTCGCGCAGGGCGCGATCCATGCGCTGGCACGCCATCGGGAAATCGCGGCCCATTGTGGTGAGCTTCACGAGCATGGAATCGTAGAACGGCGTGATGACCGAACCAGCATCGCCCGAGGCGGCGTCGAGGCGGACTCCGAAGCCGGCGGCGGAGCGGTAATTGAGGATGCGGCCGTAGTCCGGTGCGAAATTTTTCTCTGGATCCTCGGTGGTGATGCGGCATTGGATCGCGAAACCATTGCACGGGATTTCACTCTGCTCCGGGATGGCGATTTCCTGATCGAATAGCGCGTGGCCTTGCGCGACGAGGATCTGCGAGCGGACGAGGTCGATGCCGGTTACGCATTCCGTGACAGTGTGCTCGACCTGGATGCGCGGGTTCATCTCGATGAAGAACCAGTCGTTCTGATCCATGTCGTATAGGAACTCGACGGTGCCGGCGTTGTCGTAGCCGATGCCCGCCGCGAGTTTCACCGCCGCGTCGCAAAGCTCTTTCCGCACGACCGGATCGAGGTGCATCGCGGGTGCGACTTCGACCACTTTCTGGTAGCGGCGCTGGACCGAACAATCGCGCTCGTAAAGGTGGACGACGTTGCCGTGTTGGTCGCCGAGGATCTGCACCTCGATGTGCTTGGCGCGCTTGATGTAGCGCTCCAGGAAAACGGCTGAGTTACCGAAGGCGTTCTCTGCTTCGGCGCGGGCTTCCGCGAGCAAGCCGGGGAGTTGGGACGGTTTTTCCACCACCCGCATGCCGCGACCGCCGCCGCCGAAAGCCGCCTTGATGATGAGCGGATAGCCGATTTCGTTGGCGACCGTCTGGGCTTCGTCGGGATCGGTGATCGGTTCCTCGGTGCCGGGCAGGGTGGGAACATTGAATTTATGGGCAAGCGCGCGGGCGGCGGTTTTATCGCCCATGTTTTCCAGAAGTTCTGGCGATGGGCCGATGAAAATGATGCCCTCACGCGCGCAAGCACGGGCGAATGCGGGGTTTTCCGAGAGGAAACCATAGCCGGGATGTATCATCGTCACGCCCTTGGACTTCGCGAGTTTCACGATGCCCTCGTAATCGAGATACGCGCCGACCGGGCCTTTCGTTGAATCGAGCTGGTAGGCTTCGTCGGCCTTGAAGCGGTGGATGGAAAAGCGGTCTTCCTCCGCGAAGATGGAAACGGTGCGGAGGCCGAGCTCGGTGGCGGCGCGGAAAATGCGAATTGCGATTTCACCACGGTTTGCGGCCATGATTTTTCCAGGTATCGACGGTTTAAGTAGCATGGTTTCGGGAAGGTTTTTTGCCCGTATGGGCGGATGAGCACAAGGACGAATCAAGTGATCTTAACCAATGATGGAAGAAATTCTGCCAAGGCTGGTGAATCTTAGGAAAACGGTGAGAAAAAATCCGCAGATCATTCATAGCTGTGTTTGGATTGACGTCTCGCGCTCACTCGGCTTGGGTTGCGTCTCGCCGTTGGCGGAAATCCATGGATTACTCATCGAAAATCGCGAAGCATGTGGCATCAATCCCGAGATCGGGCATCCGGGATTTCTTTGATCTCGTAGTCGGGCGCGACGATGTGATCTCGCTGGGTGTCGGCGAGCCGGATTTTGTAACGCCATGGCACATCCGCGAGGCGGCTATTTACTCACTGGAAAAAGGCCAGACGACCTACACCGCCAACCTCGGCTTGCTGAGCCTGAGGAAATCGATTTCCAAATACGTCAGCGGATTCTTCGAGGTGGATTACGATCCTGCGAAGGAAATCCTCGTGACTGTAGGCGTTTCCGAGGCGATCGACATCGCCTTACGCGCCCTGCTGAACCTCGGCGACGAGGTAATTTACCACGAGCCGTGCTATGTTTCCTACTCGCCGAGCATTGTGATGGCGCATGGCGTGGCGGTAGGAGTTGAGACCACGAAGGCCGATGGCTTTTCCCTGAAACCCGAAGCGCTAGAAAAGGCAATCACCCCGAAAAGTAGGGTGCTGATGCTGAATTTCCCCACAAACCCAACCGGAGCCGTAGCCTCGTATGAGGATCTGGTGGGGATTGCGAAACTCGCGGTGAAACACGACCTAATCGTCCTGGCCGACGAGATCTATTGCGAACTGCGCTACGATGGCATCAAGCACGTGACCATCGCCTCGCTGCCGGGGATGAAGGAGCGCACGATTCTGATGCACGGCTTTTCGAAGGCTTTCGCGATGACAGGATTCCGCCTCGGATACGCCTGCGCTCCGCAGCCAATCATCGAGGCGATGATGAAGATTCACCAATATTCCATGCTCTGCGCCCCGATCATGAGCCAGAACGCGGCGATCGAGGCTCTGGAAAACGGCGCTCCGCAGGTAGTTATGATGCGCGACGAATACCATCAACGCCGCGATTTTCTGGTGAAACGCCTCAACGCCATGGGGCTCGACTGCCACACTCCTGGCGGCGCGTTTTACGTATTCCCCGACGTGCGGGAAACTGGGCTTTCCTCCAAGGATTTCGCGATGCGCCTGCTTGAGCAGGAAAGTGTCGCCGCTGTGCCGGGCGGTGCCTTCGGGCCCAGCGGTGAGGGTTTCCTTCGCTGCTGCTACGCTACCGGTATGGAGGATCTCAGGACGGCGATGGATCGTATGGAGCGCTTTGTCGGGAAACTCTAATTTCCAAACTTTAATATTCAAGGAAGAGGGGAAATGGGAACGGATGTGAATAACCCGGATCGGCTGACCAAGGCGCATCTCCTGCCCTTCGCCGTATTCATGGTTTTCCTGCTCCTGCTCCAGCTTTGTGATAGCCTATTCGGCTGGCATCACCCGTCGGCCTCATGGTGGAAAAGGGATGTTTCGCATTTGATATATCCGATTCAAACGATTGCTTGTATCGGATGCTTTGCTTATTTTTGGAGAAGTTACCGCTTCAATTGGAGTTTAAAATGGAGCTTGGTGGCGGTAGTTTTCGGGGTGTTGGGGATTGGTTTTTGGTTACTGCCGACGACTCTTTACGATGCTTGGAAGCTTACCGGAGAGACGGAGGGTTGGATGAAATGGCTGGGGATTGCGAAGCGCGACGAGGGTTTTGATCCTGGAATTTTTGAGAATCCGGCAGCCTACTGGGCCACGCTTACGATGCGTTTCATTCGGGCGGTGGTGGTGGTTGCGCTGGTGGAGGAAATTTTCTGGCGAGGTTTCGTGATGCGCTTTTGCATGGATCGGGAGGGCGATTACTGGAAACAGCCCTTCGGCCGGGCGCATTGGAAGAGTTTCCTGATCGTGACCGGCCTGTTCATGTCCGCACACGCTCCAATCGACTGGGCGGGAGCTTTTGTTTACGGATCGCTGACCTACGTCCTTTGCGTGTGGAGCAAAAATCTCGGCGCCTGCGTGGTGATGCACGCGGTGGCGAATCTACTTATGGGAATCTACGCGATGGCCTATGGAAAATACGGGCTCTGGTAGGGTCGTTTTGTCAAAACGACCCACCGTGTGCGTGCAATAAGATCTGAAATCCGTGTCTCACCCTATCGTGGCGTTGATGCGGAGCTTTCCTGCCATCACCTTATAAATACACGCTGCGTGGGTCATTTTGGCAAAAGGACCCTACCATTTCGCGTGCCACTCGCGGTAAACCTTTGGGGAAATCTCCGAGGGCTTGATCTCGGAGCGGCCGCCCCAGAAGACGTTGGTGTAGGAGAGGGGGATGCCGACGGATTCCAGATGCTTGTCGATAGCAGCCTTGTGGGCGAGGACGCGGTCTTTTTCGGTGCCGTGGACGACGCCCATGATGTTCACATTGCCGAACTGCGGGCCGCCCTCGCGCCAGTAGCAGTGGGTCATGCAGAAATGACGGCCAACTTCGCCCCCGGCTTCGATTTCGCGGCCTTTGGGGATTGCCCAATGGAAAAGGCCGTTGAAACGGGTGACGCGCTCGCCAGTTTCCGCTGAGGGCTTCACGTGCTCCAGGAAAGTGGAGAAACGGCCGATGACTTTTTTCGCGTTGAGCGCTTCGGCGACCTCGCAAAAGCGGTCGAGTGAAACGCCCGCTTGAGCCGCACGTTTTTCCCAAGGGTTTTCGTTGATTTCATCGAGTGTGAGTTCCTCTTTCAGGATGAGAAGGATGTCCCATTCCTCTTCGCTGAGATCGGCGGGAACGGTGGTCATCATCACGGCGGGTTCTTCGGATTTCTCACCGGGTTCCATGGTTTTGCGGCGCACGTGGCCTACGCCGAGGGCGAAGACTCCATTGGCGGGCATGAGCAGGTATTCGGTTGCTCCGGTGAGCGCCAAAAGCTTGGTGGCGTGGAAATCCAGCGACTCGCCGACGGGGACTTTCAGGGTTGTCCAGAGCCGGTAACCGGAGCCGGACACTTCGGGATCGGTCGAGCGGATGACGACGTGGCCGGAAAACGGATCTTCCTTCGCCATGAACTCGAAGGCGTCGTTGAGTTTCTCCTCTGGCACCTTCCATGCGACCAGCGCTCCATGGGCGAGTTTCGTGGCAAGCATCGTCTGGCGCACGCGGCGGATGATGCCTGCTTCTTGCATCGCGCGGATGCGCTCAAGCACGGTATCGAGAGGGACCCCGGATTTCTCGGCGATGACCTGGAACGGATGGCGTTGGAAGCCAGATACGAGATCTTCGGAAACGGCGAGGATCTGCGAGTTGACGGGATCCGAGATGGAGGTGGGGATGGATGAGGTCATTGGGGTGATGCTAAGTGGGTAATGTAGAACGTCCAAGCAGGATTGATTCTTGCGGAGAAAATGGGAGGAAGTGAGAAGTGCCGAATGAGAAGTGATCAGTGATCAGTGATCAGTGGAAGACTGTCCAGATATGCCAATGCCTCCTCGCGGGTGCTGAGGCGGTTTTCGAGTTGTTCGGTTTGGATTTCCTCGAGGATTTCTTTGAAGCGGGGGCCGGGCTTGAGGCCGCGGGCGATGAGGTCTTTGCCGGTGACGAGCGGCGGCGGGATGAGGGGTTCGCTGGCGAATTCCTCGGTCTTCGCGTGGAGGAAATCGTAGTTGTCGGTGAAACCGTTCGAGGAGGCACAATCGACGCGGTGGAGTTCCATTTCCTGCGGGAAGGTCTGCTCCGACATGAAACGCTTGAGTTTTGCTTTCCGCATCTGCTGGACGTTCATGAACTGCATGTGGCGGGAAACCATCTGCGCAGCGTCCCTGATGACGGCGTTCGGGTAGCGGAGACGGGTGAGGATTTCCGTGGCCATTTCCGCACCGAGGGCGTCGTGGCCATTGAAGCGGATTCGCCCGTCGGGGTCGATGGTGCGGGTGGGGGGCTTGGCGATGTCGTGGAGGAGGGTGGCGAGGCAGAGTTCGAGCGGCGCGTCGGGCGCGAGCATTTCAAGCATGATGCGGGTGTGGATATAGACGTCGCCCTCGGGATGCCACTCGGGCGGCTGGTCGCAGCCGATCAGGGGTAAGACTTCGGGGAGGAAATGGGCGATGAGTCCGGAATCGACTAGTAGCTCAAGTCCGCGGCGGCGGTTCGGTGAGGATATAATTTTCGAAAACTCGTCGCGAATTCGCTCAGGAGAAATTTTTTCCAGTAAGTGGGCGTTTTCCTGAATGGCGGAGAATGTTTTTGGCTCGATAGGAAGGCCAAGGGTTGTCGAGAAACGGATTGCGCGGAGCAGGCGAAGTGCGTCTTCTTGAAAGCGGTGAGAAGGTGTGCCGATCGCACGGATGATCTTTGCCTCAAGATCGCGGACACCGCCGACGTGGTCGATAATCTCGCCGGATTCCGGGTCTTCGAAAAGCCCATTGATCGTGAAATCGCGGCGGTGAGCGTCTTCCTCCGGAGTGGAGAAAGTGACGGTGTCTGGCCTGCGCCTATCGCCGTAGGAACCGTCGGTGCGGAACGTGGCGATCTCGATGTAATGGCCTTCGTATTTCGCGATGACCACCCCGAAATGAGCTCCTACCTCGTTGGCTCCGGGAAAAAGTGCGATGACTGCGGAAGGCGGCGCGGAGGTGGCGATATCGTAATCCTTTGGTTCAAGCCCGAGGAGTTTGTCGCGCACGCAACCTCCCGCAAAGTAGGCCGTGTGGCCTGCCTTTTTAAGCTGGAGCGCGAGGCTCGTTGCGGATGCGCGGGTGGTCATGTTCCGCGCGGAGAGTCATGGGGCGCAGCGGCCTTGTCAAAAGGCAAACCGCGTCTGCTTCTCAGCCCTTGTCCTTGCTGTCGTCAATCTTGGCTAGGACTTCGACTTTCACAGGAACGACTCCATGTTGCACGAAGCCAAGTTTCTCGGCGGTGCCGATTGTCACATCGATTACCCGTCCCTTGGTGAAAGGTCCACGGTCATTGATGGTGACGATTTCGGATTTCTCGTTTGCGAGGTTGGTCACGCGAACCTTGGTGCCCATGGGTAGGGTCTTGTGGGCGGCGGTGGGGGCGTTGTTAGAAAGGCGCTGGCCGCTGGCGGTTCTGGTGCCGTAGTTCGACTTGACGGAATACCAGGAAGCCTTGCCCTGCTGGGTGGTTTTGACTTTGTAACCGGCCTTGCGGAGCTCGCAAAGAGCGACTGAGTCGTGTTCGCTGGCGCAGCTGGGGATGAGGGTGAGAGCCGCCATGGCTAGTATCGTGAGTTTCAGGTTCCGTGTCATTTTTTTCATACGTTGGGATTTTTTCCGTTGGGGCCAACGGCGGTAAAATTATGTTAAGAGGCTGGCAAGGGAAAAATCAAATCAAAATATCAATGAGAATTTCAGATGATTTCCTAGTGATTTTATCTCTTGGAAATAGCATCAAATCTGGAGCTTTCTGAGGTATTTCGAAGGCATAATTTTCATGATATTTTTTGTTTGGTCTGCTGCATTTTTCAGACTGTATGAATTGGTTTGCCTGCTACAAATGCGGCGATGTTATCGGCGGTAATGGCCATGAGGCGCTGGCGAGCTTCGCTGGCGGCCCAGGCGATGTGGGGGGTGAGGGTGAGTTTTTTGGCTCGGAGGAGGGGATTAGAGGGGAGGATGGGTTCGGCGGAGACGACATCGCAAGCGGCACCGGCGATGCGGTCGGTGTTGAGGGCATCGGCGAGGGCTTGCTCGTCGATGAGCGGGCCGCGGGCGGTGTTCACGAGAAAGGCGGAGGGCTTCATTTTCGCAAGCGAGGCAGCGGAAATCAGGCCTTGGGTTTCCGGGGTGAGCGGGCAGTGGAGGGAAATGAAATCGGATTTCTCCAGAATCTCATCGATGGACGCCCATGCGAAGGGGAAGGCGGTCTCAGCGGAACGTGAGCGGGAATGTGCGAGGATGTTCATCCGGAAGGCGGCACCCAGTTCGCCGACGCGTTGTCCGATGCGCCCGAAGCCGATCACTCCGAGGGTTTTCCCGGCGAGCTCAGTGAAGTTCGGATTTTTCCAGAAACAGAAATCCGGGCTATTTTCCCATGCGCCTTGCTTGGTGAGTTCGCTGTGGAGGGCGGGGCGTTTTGTGAAATCCAAGATAAGTGAGAAAACGAACTCGGCGACGGCGTCGGTGCTATAGACTGGGACGTTGGAGACGGGAATGCCGCGCGCGGCAGCGTAGGCTGTGTCGATGATGTTGTAGCCGGTGGCGAGGACAGAGATGAATTTCAGGTTCGGGAGCTGCTGCAGGGTTTCGGCGGAGAGCGGACATTTATTGGTCAGGATGATGTCAGCGTCCTTCGCCCGCGCGACAATCTGATCGGCGGGCGTCCTTTCGTAAACGGTGAGCTCGCCGAGGGCTTCGATGGGAGTCCATGGGTTGTCGCCGGGATTGAGAGTGTGGCCATCGAGCACTGTGATTTTCATGCGGGAGCTTTGGCTTTCCCGGCGGACAGCTCAAGCGGGATCGCGGCTCATCTGTCCCCGCCACTCATCTAGCTGTCATGGGCTCACGTTAGTGAAATGGTTAGAACGTATCCAGCGGGTAACTCTGCAACGGGGATGAGGATTACACTTAGCAGAAGGAATTGATCTTCCTTGAAATTTGAAATTTGAAATTTGAAATTTGAAATTTCCATCTAGTCTCATCCCGTGGTTGAGAAAAGTGACCTTCGTGCCGTGCTCCAGTATATCCCCCAGTTCCGGGGAAAAGTTTTTTGCGTCCTCATCGAAGCAGGGCTGCTGCCCGAGCCTGCGGTTGCCGAAACGCTACTCGATCTCGCCGTCCTCGAAGACCTCGGAGTGAAGCTCGTCCTCGGCGTTCTCGGCGGCGATCTCAAGGATCTCTATGACTGGACCTTGGAGTGCGAGATCATGGCCGCGCGCGTAACGCGTCCCATTTCCGACGAACTCGCTGCGCAGGAGGTGAAGGAAATTCTCGGGCGCGGCCAATCGGCGATCATCGATGCCTCCGGCAGCGGCCCGCTGGATGCGGCGGTGGTCGATTTCGCAAAGCTCATCGGAGTTTCTAAAGTCATAGCACTTCTGGAGGAAAGCATTCTCGTCAACGGTCAGCCCGCCCACGCGATCCGAGCTGCGGATGTGCCAGCTGTTTTGGAAAAGGAAAATGTGGAAGGTCGCGATCTCTTGCTCGCTGCCGCCGAGGCCTGCCGCCGCGGCATTCCCCGCGTGCATGTCCTCAACGGCCGCCAGCAGGGCGTGCTTGTCGATGAGCTTTTCTCCAACGAAGGCGTCGGCACGATGATTCACGCGGATAGCTATCGCGTGATCCGTGAGCTGCGCGAGGAAGACATCCCGGAACTTCTCGGCATGATCGGCCGCGTCGTGCGCCGCACGAAACTCGTTGCCCGCAACTACGAGGACATTCAAACGAAGATCGCCGATTATCGCGTGATGGCCATTGACGATAACGTCGTCGGCTGTGTCGCTCTCCATGAATATGCTGATGAAAACTGCGCCGAGGTGGCGTGCCTTTACGTGAAGCAGGCGCACGAGGGTCGTGGCTACGGGATTGAGCTCGCAGCCCATGCCGAGAAAATTGCTTACGAAAAAAACATCCCCCGGGTGTTTGCTCTCACGAACCGTGCCGCGAATTTCTTTAATCGAGCGGGCTACACCCAAACCGATGTCTCCGCTCTCCCCGCGAAGCGCCGCGCCCAGTTTGAGGCCAGCGGCAGGGACTCGCTGGTGTTTGAGAAAACGCTCTGAATCTACAATATTCAATATTCAATCCCCTACTCCCATGTCCATCGCTTTCAAAGAATGGCAGGTAATCTGCGATGCTCTCGCCTCCGGTCGGCAATCGATCCTGCTGCGTAAAGGGGGCATTCATGAGGGGCGGGAGGGTTTCAGCTTCGCGCACCGCTCGTTCCACCTTTTTCCCACCAAATTCCACGCTCAGACCGATCACGTCCGCGAGGGACAATTCACTCCGGAAAAGGAATGGCAGGTCGGCGACAGGTTCGCGATCACCCACCATGCGGAAGCGATATTTGCCGGCACTCTAAGCGATTGGGCGCAGGTAGAGGCGCTCCAGCCTTACCACATTTATACAGAGGAAACCTTGCGTGAGCGTTTTGACTGGGAGGGGAAAGGCATGGCCTCGGGCAGCATCCACCTAGCCCTTGTCCGCGTATCGGCGCTTAAGCCGCCGCTTGAACTCACCTACGACACCCGCTTCGGCGGCTGCCGGTCATGGGTGGAGATTCCAGATGACGACGCAGCGAGGCTGGAGAACGCCGAGAATATTCTAGGCCAGGATGTGTTTTCGACCCTTTTTGAGCGAATTTCCGAAATTATGGGAGTGCTGTGACGCTCTTATTATAATCAAACGAGAAGATATGTTTCGGATTTATTAACCATTTTGGTCTTTTTTGGGTTGCCGGGGCTTTCCCAGATACCTAGGAATGCAGCCGTCCGTTGAAAAAAATTCCCGCCACGAGCCTGTCCGCAGGAGCCTAAACCGTTTCAAAAACACGATAATACACATGAGATTGACTTATCTTTTCACCCTAGCAGTCGCGCTTCCTTTTTTCGCAAGTTGCGGATCTGCACTGAAAATTGTTTCAGGAAACGGCTACTCGGGAGGGCGCAGCGCCCAAGACTTTAAAGTCACTCCGCCCTCATCAGCACTTATCGCCGCTGCATCTGCTAAGCCGAAAGACAAGCATTCGATGCCGGTTTACTCCTTCAGTGAGCGTCACCGCGTCGTCCGCACCACTGCCTATACTTGCTCGGAGGATGATCATATCGTTTACGGCAGCAAAAACGCCACTGGCACCGCTCTCCGCTATTCCAATCGTGTCCGCAGTGCCGCCGCCGATTGGTCATTCTATCCTGTCGGTACCGTTTTCCGCGTGAAAGGCATGCCGGAACTCTATGTAGTTGATGATTACGGCTCAGCTCTAACGGGCACGGGCACGATCGACATGTATCAGCCCAGCAAGGAGCTGATGAATAGGTGGGGTCGCCGCAACGTCGAGATCAGCGTGGTGCAGTGGGGCTCCTTCAATCGCAGTGTTGAGATTCTCAGTGCCCGCACGAAACACCAGCATTGCCGCCAGATGCTCGCGAACATTACCCGCCAGCGTCCGGATCTCGCCAAAGTAGCCACCCGTTAAGGAAAATCGCTTCACTGGACGGGAGCAAGCAATCTAGCCGCACGGCATACTGCTCGGAATAAGAACGGTTTTTGGGTGAATTCCTCTACTTTCACTTCGGTGGAGTTCGCGAAATCCGTTTCCAGCATGTCGCTCACTTCGCCGATAAATTTTTCGTCGGAAACGAACGCCGTGATCTCGAAATTTAGGCGGAATGAACGGTTGTCGAGGTTCGCTGTCCCGATCGTTGCCATCCGGCTGTCGATCAGCATCACTTTTTGATGCAGGAAACCGCGCTTGTAGCGGAGCAACCTCACGCCATAGGGAATCGATTGATCATAGTAGCTGAAAGAGGACAGCCAAACGAGGATGTGATCCGCCCGATCCGGAAGGAGGATTCGGACATCTACACCGCGCAGCGCAGCGAGTTGGAGGGCGGTCATTACCCCCTCGTCGGGTACGAAGTAGGGGCTGGCAATCCATAGCCTTTTTCGCGCTGTATTCGCCGCTTCTGCTACCAGAAGCTGCCAGGAATCGACAGGATCCGCTGGCCCGGTGGGGATGATCGCCGCCGTCTGATTCGCGGGCAAAGCCTCCTGCCGCCAGAAAAGATGCGGCACTTTTTCGCAGGCCCAATACCAATCTTCCATGAAAACGAGTTGCACCGCCTCGACAGCAGGACCTTTCAGTAGCAGATGCGTGTCCCGCCAGTCGCCGAATTTCTTGTCCCTGCCTAGATACTCGTCGCCGACATTCAGGCCGCCGATAAAGGCCATCGCGCCATCGATCACCACGATCTTGCGGTGATTTCTGAAATTCATCTGAAGTCGGGACCACCAGTGTCGGTTCGCGCCGAATGATTCGCACTCCACGCCGGCGTTCCGCATTTCGCCCAGGAAATTTGAGGAAAGCTTGTGCGATCCGATTTCATCAAAAAGGAAATAGACTCGCACGCCCTGCCTTGCCTTTTCGATGAGAGCCTGCTGGAACTTCCCGCCCACCTTGTCGTTTTTCACGATATAGAAATTCACGCAGATGGTTTCCTTTGCTCCGGCGATCTCCTCAAACAGCCGGCGGAAGGTATCTTGCCCGTCGATGAGCAACTCCAATTCATTGCCACGAGTGAAGGGTAAGCCCCCGAGTTCCTCGGCGGCGCGCTCGAACACATCCTCCGCGGGCAGATCCACCGCGTAACCGCGCAGGCGATCATGCATATCCGCCGCAAGCTTGCGCAGCTCCGCATCGTTGCCGCGCCGTGCTCGGACATATCCAGAGAACTTGGTCCGACCCAAAAGCCAGTAGAGCGGCATCGCAAAAAACGGCACGGAAATGAGCGATACGACCCACGCGATCGTGCCCTGCGATGTTCTTACGTTCATAAGGGCGTGGAGGATGTGCGCAATCCCTAGGAGGTAAAACGTTACCAAAATCCCCAACCCAAGCCATGTCGAGGGATCGCTGTAATTTCCAAACATGTTCTAAGCTTATGCGCTCGACCTCAATGGACAATTACGTTTCATTCCAGTTTTCGAGTGTTAGGCCATCCACACGGGAGAACTCGCGGACATTGCCGGTGACAAGAGTGAGTCCGTGATCCAGCGCATGGCCGGCGATCAGGGTGTCGAGGGGGCCGATGGGGCAGCCTTTCGCGGCGAGGGTTTCGCGAACTCCGGCGGAGCAAGCGGAAGAGGAAGTGGTGAAAGGTAGGATGGTGAGCTCAATCACAAAATCCTCCAAGGTTTTCAGATGGCGATCTTTCGTAATTCCTGCATGCAAAGCCCCGTAATAGAGTTCGTGGTAGGTAACTGCGGAGATATACACCGTTCCCGGCTCCAATTCCGCATATCTTCTAATATGTGGTTGGCGCGCTCGCAATATATGGACGCAGGTGTCAGAATCGAGTAAAAACATTACCAGATCATCTCACGGTGTTCGCCTTGCGGGTGGCGGATAAAATCCGTATCTGCCGCATTTGCTATAATTTTCTCTATATAGCCCTCGCGCCAGCCGCTTTTTTCCGGAACCGGGGTAAGGATCAGCGATGCTCCACGCCGTTCGATCTCGACTTTCTTCGCGTCGAAGCGGAATTCCTTGGGAATCCTGACCGCTTGCGAGCCTCCGGATTTGAATATGGTCGTTTTCATTTCTGGAGATACATATCTCCATTTCAGGGCTACGTCAAGGTATCAGCTCTAATCCATCATCATATCGTGATTTGATGATTTGAAACTTGATCGCGGGGTTTCAGGCGGTAGATTCTCGGCATGGCGCAGGAGGATTTTACGGCAGAATTGGAGAGTGAACTGGAGCAGCGGATCATGGTGTTAGATGGTGCCATGGGCACGACGATTCGGAGCTACGGACTCGATGAAACAGCTGCTCGCGGGGACCGATATGCGAACAATGAGAAGGATTTGCTGAACAATGGCGATATCCTTAGTATCACTCAGCCGCAAGTGATTGCGGACATCCACAAGCGCTTCTACGAGGCTGGTTCGGATATCTGCGAGACGAATACCTTCTCGGCCACCGGAATCGCGCAGAGCGAGTTTTTCGTGGAAGATCCGCGCGAAAAGGGCGGGCGCAAAGACCCGGAGTTTTTTCAGAAAATACTGGAGAACGATTTTCTCAACGAACTGGCATGGGAAATGAATGTGAAAGGCTCTCAGCTCGCCCGGAAAATGGCGGATGATATTGGCACTGACACCGGTGTGAAACGCTACGTGGCCGGTGCGATCGGGCCGTTGACCGTTTCTCTGAGCAACTCGCCAGATGCCGAGGATGCCTCGTTCCGGGTGGTAACTTTTGATCAGGTGTTGGAGGCGTATCGCAAGCAAGTGCGTGGGCTGATCGAGGGCGGCTGCGATATTCTGATGATCGAGACGATTTTTGATTCCCTCAATGCCAAGGCCGCAGCGGTGGCGGTGCGGGAAATTTTCGATGAGGACAATGTCAGTCTGCCTGTGATCATTTCGGCAGCGGTGGGCTTGGGTGGGGAAACGATGATTTCCGCTCAGAAAGTAGGTGCGCTCTGGAATGCTTTTGCACATAGCAAGCCACTTGCGATTGGCCTGAACTGCTCGCTTGGCCCCGATCTGATGCGACCTTTCTTGGAAGAACTTTCCGAGGTTTCGGGGACCTATATTTCCGCCTACCCGAACGCCGGCCTACCGAATCCACTGGCTCCCACCGGCTTTGATCTCGAACCTCTGCATATGAAAGAATACATGAAGGAATTCGCACAAAGCGGCCTGCTTAACTTCGCAGGCGGATGCTGCGGAAATACGCCAGAGCATGTCAGAGCCATCGCCGAAGGTGTGAGGGGCGTGGCTCCTAGAAAAGTGCCGAGATGAAATGAATTTATTATCCCACCATGAACCAAATTAAACCAGCTCTCAGGCTCTCCGGCACGGAGGCTTATAACCACGATGAAGCAAAGGGTTTCCTGATGATCGGGGAGCGGACGAACGTCGCAGGCTCCCCGCAGTTTGCGAAACTCGTCCGTGCCAATGACCTTGAGGCAGCGATCGAGGTTGCTCGCCAGCAGGTGGCGAACGGCGCGAACGTGATCGATATCTGCTTCGATGACGGCCTCATCGATGGCAAGGCGATGATGGCGAAATACCTGGATCTGCTCCAGGGCGAGCCGGATGTGGCGCGGGTGCCGATCATGGTGGATTCATCGAAATGGGAGATTCTTGAGGAGGGTTTGAAGCACCTCCAAGGCAAGGGGATTGTAAACTCAATCTCTCTGAAAGAGGGGGAAGAGATTTTCAAAAAGAACGCGAAACACATCATGAAATACGGCGCGGCCGTGGTGGTGATGGCGTTCGATGAAAAAGGCCAAGCGGCGACCTATGATGAGAAAATCCGCATCTGCGAGCGTGCTTACCGAATTCTTGTCGATGAAGTCGGATTCAATCAAAACGACATCATTTTCGATCCGAATATCCTGACAGTCGCCACCGGAATCGAGGAGCATAATAACTACGCCATCGACTTTATTAACGCTACTCGTTGGATCAAAGAAAACCTACCAGGCGCTAAGATTTCAGGCGGGGTCTCCAACATCTCTTTCTCGTTCCGTGGCAATAACAAGGTGCGCGAGGCGATGCACTCCGCGTTCCTTTACCATGCGATCCAAGCGGGCATGGATATGGGCATCGTCAATGCCGGGATGCTGGAGGTTTACGATGAAATTCCCAAGGATCTCTTAGAATGCGTTGAGGACGTCTTGCTGAACCGCCGCGACGACTCCACCGATCGACTGTTAGATCTTGCCGAGAGCTACAAGGGAGTCAGCGGGAAAAAGGTGGAGGAGGATCTTTCATGGCGCGAGCAGCCGGTGGAGAAACGGCTGGAGTATGCGCTTTTGAAGGGGATCGACCGCTTTATTGACGAAGACACGGAAGATGCTCGGGTGAAATATGGTAGGCCGCTGAAAGTGATTGAGGGGCCGTTAATGGATGGCATGGGCGTGGTTGGCGATCTGTTTGGTGCGGGAAAAATGTTCCTGCCGCAGGTTGTGAAATCTGCCCGCGTGATGAAGAAGGCGGTGGCATGGCTTTTCCCCTATATGGAGGCCGAGAAGGCCGAGAACCTCGCTGGCGATATCGAGGCGATCCAAGCGAAGAATCCAGGCATGTCTTTTGATGATGCCTTGAAAGTCGCCGAGCGCGGCAACTCTGCCGGGCGTTTCCTAATCGCCACCGTGAAGGGCGATGTCCACGACATCGGCAAGAACATCGTCGGCGTGGTGCTTTCTTGCAATGGCTTCGAAGTCACTGACATGGGCGTGATGGTCTCGTGTGACAAGATTTTGGATAGGGCCATCGAACTAGGTGCGGATGTGATCGGGCTTTCAGGACTTATCACGCCATCGCTCGATGAAATGGTGCACGTTGCGAAGGAAATGGAACGCCGTGGTTTCACTGTGCCTCTCCTGATCGGCGGCGCGACTACCTCCGCCGCGCACACTGCGATCAAGATCGCCGAGCATTACTCCGGGCCGGTGGTTCATGTGCTCGACGCCTCGCGCTCCGTGCCGGTGACGACCTCGCTGCTTTCCAAGGACGGACGCGATGAATTTGTTAGAGAACTCCGCGAGAAACAGCGGATCTCGCGGGAAAATTTCCTTGGTGGACCGAAGAAGGAAACCCTAACTCTCGAACAAGCACGGGCAGCAGGGCCGAAATATGATTGGGATGCCTACACGCCGCCGGTGCCTTCTTTTACCGGAACGAGAACACTCGAACCGGCGATCAATGAACTCGTGCCATACATCGACTGGACGCCGTTTTTCCACGCATGGGAACTGCGCGGCGTATGGGATCGCGAGAAAAAGGAACTCAAAACTAAGAACGAAGGCGGCGCGGCCGAGGCGAAGAAGCTCTACGCAGAAGCCTGTGAGTATCTGGAAAAACTGGTTACCGAAAAGCGCCTCCAAGCACGCGGGATCTACGGATTTTTCCCGGCGAATGCAGATGGGGACGACATCATCGTCTGGAACGAGGACGGAACCGAGCGCACAAGATTCCACACCTTGCGCCAGCAATTAAAAAAGACCTCGGGAAAACCGAATGTCGCGCTTTCGGATTGGTTGGCAGCTGAAAAGAAAGATTACATCGGCGGCTTCGTTGTCGGTATCCACGGAGCAGATGAGTATGCGAAAGAACTGGATGCGGCGAACGATCCTTACGGCTCCATCATGGTGAAGGCGATTGCGGATCGGCTCGCCGAGGCGTGTGCGGAAATGCTTCACCATAAGGCGCGTATCGAGTGGGGATACGAAGCTGAGGGAGAGTTGACCAAGGATGCGCTGATCCATGAAAACTACCAAGGCATCCGACCCGCGCCGGGTTATCCCGCGCAACCGGATCATACCGAGAAGCCGATTCTTTTCGATCTGTTAGCAGCCACCGATGCAACGGGAGTTTATCTCACGGAAAGCTGCGCGATGCATCCCGGCGCGGCGGTAAGCGGGATTTATTTTTCGCATCCGGAGAGTCATTACTTCGCTCTCTCTGAGCTGCAGAAGGATCAGATTGAGGACTATGCTAAGCGGAAGGGAATGACTCTCGCCGAAGCGGAGAAGTGGCTCGGGCCGTGGCTGGGGTATTAGTATTGGAGAGCCGCGCCTGTGGCCGGCTTTCCTGGCATTGCGAAGAAGCCGGCCACAGGCGCGGCTCTCCAATAGTCAGAAACTCCTCAAGCGCTCAATCGTCCGCTCTTTCCCCAGAATCGCAAAGATGTCCCCGAGATCCGGCCCGTGTGCGCGGCCGGAGAGGGCGACTCTCACAGGGAACATGAGTTGCCCGGCCTTCGCTCCATTCGCGGCGGCGACCTCGCCGATGGCTTCCTTGGCTATCTCCGCTGACCATTCGGTTCCATTCGCGAGCTGATCGGCGAGGGTGGGAAGCAGGGCGGAGTTCGGGTTGGCTTTTGCTTTCGCGACGGCTTCTTCATCTTGCTGCGCGTTATCGGTCAGAAGGAAGTCGATGGCGGCGGGGACTTCTGTGAGGAGCCGCACTTTCTCTTTCACCGCAGAGATCACCGCGGCGTAGTTTTCCGTGATCGGGAGTTTCTCTGCTTCGACAAAAGGCTTCGCTAAATCCGCGAAGGTTTCCTTGGAGATTTTCGCAATATGCTGCTGGTTCACCCATTTGCATTTCTCGAAATCGAAACGGGCGGGCGCGCGGTTTATTGCTTCCAGCGAGAAACGATCTACGAGTTCGATGAGGGTGAAAATCTCATCATCAGATTTCGACGACCAGCCGAGCAGGGCGATGAAGTTGACGACGGCTGCGGAGAGAAAGCCCTGGCGTGGATAATCGCCAACGGCGGCTCCGACATCACGTTTCGACATCTTTGAACCGTCCGGGTTGAGGATGAGTGGGATGTGGGCGTATTGCGGTGGTTGTGCACCGAGCGCCTCGAAGAGTTGGAGGTGCTTCGGGGTGTTCATCAAGTGATCCTCGCCGCGGATCACGTGGGTCATTTCCATTTCGAGATCATCGACGACGTTGACGAAATGAAAGACGTAGGAGCCATCGCTGCGTTTGATGACCATATCGGGCGTGTTCGATTCGTCGCGGTAGTCGATGGTGACCTCGCCACAAACGAGGTCGTGCATCGTGATCGGTTTACGGTCGAAGCGGAAACGGTAGGCATCACCGTCCTTGTAGAGGCGATCGGCGGCGAGGAGTTTTTCAAAATAGGCGTCGTAGATAGGTTTCCTTTGAGATTGGTAATAAGAAGAGGACGATGGCGACCGGAGATCGCCGCTACGATCTGGACCTTCATCCCAATCGAGACCGAGCCATGACATGCCGTCGAAGATCGCCTGGCGGGCTGCTTCCGTGTTACGGGCGGCATCGGTATCCTCAATGCGGAGGACGAAGGTGCCTTTGTGCTTGCGAGCATAGAGCCAGTTGAAAAGGGCGGTGCGGGCGCCACCGACGTGGAGATAGCCGGTGGGGGAGGGTGCGAAGCGGGTGCGTATCATAAACTTTAAATTTTAAACTCGAAACCTCAAGGAAGAGGTAAATATGTGACTTATAACTATTAACCAATAACGTCTAACTCTGCAGCGCGCGCAGTGCCCCGCGGATGAGGGCTTCGGCGGTGGAGGAAGGCTCTTTGTCGAGGATGGCGCGGACGGCTTTACGGGAATCAACTTGTTTGTAGCCGAGGGCGATGAGGGCGAGTTCGGCATCGGCGGCTTCGGAGGAAACTTGGCCGGAGGCGGCGTCCTGCCAGGTGTCGGTGACGCCGACCTTGTCTTTCAACTCTAGGATAATGCGCTCTGCGGTCTTCTTGCCGATACCTTTCGTTTTCGACAACAGCACGGAATCCCCAGCGACGACCGCGGATTTGAAATGGTTCACAGGCATGCCACTTAGGAGCGCGATGGCGATGGCGGGGCCGATGCCTGAAACGCGGTCGATGAGCATGAGAAAAACATCGCGTTCCTCCTCAGTGGCGAAGCCGTAGAGCGTTTGGGCGTTTTCCCGGATATGGAAGTGAGTGCGGAGATCGACGGAGGTTCCCTCGGTCGGGTGGAGCTTGTCGTAGGTGGAGATCGGTATGATCACTTCGTAGCCGACGCCGTGGCAGTCCACGATCAGCCGGTTTGGATAAGCCTCGATGATATTTCCCCTTAGTCTTGCGATCACGATGCAGGTTTCGGAGGAAACGCGGCCGGTTGCAAGAGTGAAGCTCGCCGCCAAGTATTGGATTTCAGAAAAAAAAGGCAACAATGCTTGGATTCCGGTGTGAAAGATTCCGAATATTCGAAGTTTTCAGGTGGAAACAGAGCTCTTAGGATCAGGAACATGGCCGACGGCGAAGAGGAAATTATAGTGTGTTATGCGTGTGGTGCTCCGATGAATATCGCGGCGCATCCGCCGTATTCCCGCGTGGTTTGTCCTTCATGCGAAACGGAGAACCGAGTGAAAAAGCAGTTCGGTCCCTACGACCTAAACCGGCGGCACGCGATCGGTGGGATGAGCTCCGTTTTCATAGCGACGGATAGCGCGCTCGACCGCGAGGTAGCGTTGAAAATTCTAAGTGAGGAGTTTTCCAGCGATGAGAAACGCATCACGGCCTTCGAGAATGAAGCCCGGCTGACCGCCTCTTTCAGTCATCCAAATGTGGTGCGCGTTTTTACTACCGGGAAAGCTTTCGGTCGCCTCTACATTGCGATGGAGTTCGTCCCCGGAGGCCATTTCGAGCATCACATCCGGGAGCGGGAACGTATTCCGGAAACGGAGGCCCTGCCTCTAGCAATCCAAGTCGCCGAGGGGCTCAGAGGTGCGCAGGCGGCCGGCTTGATCCATCGTGATGTGAAGCCCGGCAATATTCTGCTCGATTCCGAAGGGAATGCGAAGCTCGTGGATTTCGGTCTCGCGCTGGTGACTCAGGGAGGAAAAGCCAAGGCCGAGGAAATCTGGGCGACCCCATACTACGTTCCCCCAGAGGCGATCGAGGGCGGCGTCGAGGATTTCCGTGCCGATATTTACGCCTTCGGTGCGACCTTTTACCACGCGCTGGCTGGTAAGCCACCCTGTAATGAGGAGTCGATGGCCAGCGATGTTTTGAGAGAGGCAAAAAGGAGGATTATACCCCTGAAAAAGGCGGCTCCCGACCTGAGCCTAGAGACGTGCGCAGTGATTGACCGTGCGATGGCTTTTGATCCGGCCAACCGTTTCTCCAGCTACGACCAAATGATCGGCGCTCTCCACACGGCGCTGAAGGTAGCTAACGGTGAGCTCGTGAGAAGTGACGAAGGAATTACAAAATCCCAGATACGCTTGGAACTGCGCAAGAAAAAGCAGCAATACATATTTTTTGCGGCTGTAGCCGTCGTGCTTTTAGTCGCGGTCGTTGCAGCAATTGTTGTAATGCAATCGCGAGGTTTTTCTTCCTCAAAACCGAAACCGATCGTCATTTCGGTTGAGCCAGCACCGGCTGTGGAGGTGGACACGGCGAATCGGATCGCAGAGAAATACCGGACGGCACGCATGGCCATGGGGCGCGGAGATCTCAGGGTCGCGGAGACAAACTTCGCTGCTCTGTTAGAGGATAGCGCCGTGCAGGAGCCAACGCGGACTTGGGCCGGCCTGGAGGCGGTGGTTGTGGCCATGATGGATGGTCGGATGAACGACGCCCGCAAGCATGCCTCCGCAGCTAGGGATCACATTCAACGTGCGCAGCCAGTTAGCGTGTCGGCATTCCAAACAGCGGTGGCTCCGATTTTGGATAGGTTTTCTGAGCCTAGTTTCATCGATCAGAAAAATGTCGATATGGGTTCGAAGGACCGCGAGGCTTATATGGCCTCACTAATTGCGGGTTTGAAAAACTGGGAACAGGGTGGTTTTGAACAGGCTCTGCCTTTCCTCCGCGAGTTCGCTAGCGAAGCTTCGATTTCAAATGACAACGTGCTGGCATGGTATCAAAAGGCAATGAAGGGTTATCTCGCGGATTACGAGAAAATGAAATCCGCCGCCCTAGAAGCAGATCCGAAAACCCCGGAGGCGTGCAGAAAGTCGAGTGCAGAACTGAATGAAATCCTCACACTCTTGCAGACCAAGGGACGTGCTCGTTTCAATATCCGCGCCCGCCAGCTCGACCTCGCGAAACTGGAGCGTACCCTTTCCAATCCGCCAGAACCTGATGAGACTGGAGTATCCACGGTTCAGGATGGTGTGAATTTACTTAGGGATATCGAGTTCTTTTCCAAGGGCTATAGGTTCGCCGAAAGCGTAGATAAATTAAAAGAGTTCAAGGGCGACCCTCCGGGATGCAAACGCGTATCCCTGCTTTTCGTGTCACAGGCATCGCTGAATTTGCTCACGGAAATCGAAGCGGATCTCGTCAAGGGAGCCGTCAATCTCCCCCTAACCCTCAAGGATGGGACGGTGATTGTTTCGCTGGTTTTGAAAGATAAACAGATTTTCAGTAAAACGCAGAGCGGTGAAGTCCGCGAGATTCGTTGGCTAGATCTGGCGACTGATCAGATCATCAAGCTTAACACCGAGTTGTTGAAAAGACTCACGAACGAGCCGGATCGGACGCGCCGTAATATTTCAGCGATTGCTTTGGATTGGCTCGCTGGTGATCGAAAACGCGCCATCGCATCTGCCGAGAGCCTTGCGAAAACGAACGAGGCCTTCAAGAGCGGCTGGGAAGCGTTATCGCCGGGCCTGCCAAAATAGTGCGGGCTTGATGTTTTCTCTGTGAGCGGGGACTTTCCACGCCATGCAGTATCGCACGAAGCCAGAGGAAACCGAGGGGATGCCACGTGGCATCCCGCATATTATCGGCAACGAGGCCGCCGAGCGCTTCTCGTTCTATGGCATGAAGGCGATCCTTGCCGTCTTCCTCAGCCAATACCTTTTCCTGATGGACAGTGCGGGCGGCAAACCGATGGACGAAGCACGCGCTACCGGTCTTGTGCATCTTTTTAACGCTGCGTTTTACATCACCCCCATCATCGGGGCGATCCTCGCGGATGTGTTTTTCGGAAAATACAAGGTCATCATAGGGCTCTCCATCGTCTATTGCGCGGGGCATGCGGCGCTGGCGATGATGGGGCACTTCGGCCACTCGGAGTACTGGATGATTGGCGGCCTCGTGATGATCGCGCTCGGTGCGGGCGGTATCAAACCCTGCGTCTCCGCCCACGTCGGCGATCAGTTCGGCTCTCTCAATTCCCGCCTGCTGCCGCGCATTTTCAACTGGTTCTATTTCTCCATCAATCTCGGCGCGTTCGCCTCCATGCTGCTCACACCGTGGCTGCTGGAATGGTATGGCCCACACTGGGCCTTCGGCGTGCCAGGTGTCCTGATGGCCATCGCCACCTTCATTTTCTGGCTCGGCAGGAAACGCTTCGCCCACGTCCCGCCGGGCGGCATGGGTTTCCTGACGGAGGCCTTCAACCGCGAGGGTGTTTACGCCATGCTCAAACTGGCACCAGTCTATCTATTCGTCGCGATGTTCTGGGCTCTATTCGATCAGACCGGATCCACCTGGATTTTCCAATCGCAGGACATGGATCGGAATTTTCTAGGCTTCCAATGGCTACCCTCGCAAATCCAATCGCTCAACTCGGTTTTCGTCCTGACTTTCATCCCGATTTTCAGCCTCATCATCTACCCGTGGGTAGAGAAATTCTGTCCGCTCAGCCCGCTTCGGAAAATGGGAACGGGCTTCGTCCTGATGGCCGCAGCCTTTGTACTGGTTAGCTTCATCCAGGTGGAGATCGATGGCGGCGGTAGACCGAACATTGCGTGGCAGATCGCCGCATTCGGGCTGCTAACGGCGGCGGAGATCCTCGTGTCCATCGTCGCTCTGGAGTTTGCCTACACCCAAGCACCGAGGAAAATGAAGTCCTTCATCATGTGCTTCTATTTGGCGGCCGTGGCGGTGGGGAATATCTTCGTTTGGGGTGTGAATCAATACATCCAAATCCCCAGCGCGGCGCAGGAACAGCTAACGGAACACATCGGCTCCTTACCGGAAGATTGGCAGGGCGATCCCCGCACCGTCGTCCTTCCCGGATATGACAAGAGCGATGTGGATGGCGCATACATCTACCGCCTTGGGAAAGACGCGAAAGTCCCGCTGGAAGTCCCCAGCCAGAAAGTTCTCAACCGTGCCGCACAGACGATCATTTCCCATGCGGAAAAAGCAGGAAGTTTCCCCCGTGAAAAAAATGGCGCGGAACTCATCGCTGGTATGAAGGATCAGTGGGGCAGGCAGATCCGCTACATTACCATGAACTCCACCACCGTCCGCATCTGGAGCGCGGGTGGCGATGGGAAATGGAATACGAAATGGGACGTCGGCGTGATTATCTCCAAGGCCGAGCCGGAGCCGGAGAAGAAAGCTTCATGGTTCGACAAGCTGCGCCCCGAGGAGCCTTGGCTGGCGAAACGCAAAGCAGAACTCGGCATCACCACATCAGAAAACGGGGCAGGGGAGGCTTTCAAGCAAACCACCTTCGCCGGCGGCCAAGTCCGCCTCCAAGGCGCAGCGTATTTCTGGTTCTTCAGCGCACTCATGGGCGTCACCGCCATCCTCTTCATCCCCTTCGCTTTGATCTATCGCCCGAAAAACTACCTCCAGGATTCATAAAGCATGGAGCGGCGGATCAGAATCCGCCGATGCCCATGGAAAGCCGATGGATCATGCCTCCGCCGCACTTTGAAAAAGCCACTTTAATACAAGTGCTGTTAGCGTCGCAAGGACGAGTGCGAAGAGAATTTGCCAGTGGCCTGCTAACCGTTTCATGCGCCCAAACAAACCCATCCCGCGCATTATGGGAAGCTTAGCCGCCATTTTCTTCATCCGTTCCCTGTAATCGAAAATTTTTATCCTTAGTTAAATGAATGGGTTCCGGAAATCAAATGATCCGATTTCCTAGAAATTACGGATAAGTTAATAATTTTTTTCAAATTTTGAGCGCCACCCCCTGAAGTCGATTTTTACTGAATTTTTTTTTACACCTACACCCCCATCCCGCTTCTTTGATTGAGCTCTCTAAGATCAAGATTTTCAATGGGCTTTACTTTGTAAGTGTAAGATAGGCATACCACATCTTGTATTGTGAATAATTTGTGGATACTACATCTACAAAATCGATTTGACTCGGGTCGATAAAAGCCTTCAGTCTGTCCAGCGTTAAACGCGACTTTAGCGCCACTTTTTAAAACTAAAATAACGATCCACTCACCCCGACCCATGTCCACCACCACAGTCACCCTCGGAGCCCGCACGTTCACCCTTGATAAGGCCAAGGCCGAACTCGCCTACAACTCGAAAAAAGTCATAAACGGCAAGGACACGATGTTCTTCAATATCCTGCCGCTCAAATACACCTGGGCCTATGACCTCTACAAGACGATGAAGAATAATCATTGGGAGCCAGAGGACATCTCGATGCAGAAGGACGTCGAGCAATGGCGCTCCAACGAAATATCCGATGTGGAGCGCTGGATTATCAAAATGGGCATCGGCTACTTCTCCGCCGCCGAGGGCATCGTCGGTGACAACGTCCTTCATGTCGTTCGCGAGGTCGTCACTGCGCCCGAGCTGAAGCTTGTTCTCGGCCGCCATGCCCACGAGGAAAACATCCACGCAGACAGCCTCGTTTACATGATCTCCTCCCTTGGCATCAACCCGCACGAATGCGAGGCCATGTTCGAGGATGTCCCGACCATCACCGCGAAAAACAATTTCGTGGTTTCCAACAGCAAGGCTCTCCGCCGCGACATCGACCTCACCATCACCGCCAACAAGCAAGCGCTCGCCAAGAACATCTTTATGTTCGGCCAGATCATGGAAGGCACTCAGTTTTACGGCCTCTTCGGCATGATCCTCTCCCTCTACCGCCAGAACAAATTCCCCGGCATCGGCCAGATGTTCCGCTACACCCTCCGCGACGAGTCGAACCACATCGAGGTTTTCCGCAATCTCCTCATGGATCTCATCGACGAAAACCCCGACATCTGGACCGAGGACTTCCGCGAGGATCTCCGCAGCACCATGGCCGAGGGCATCCGCCTCGAAAAAGCCTTCATCCGCGATTGCCTCCCCATCTCCGGACTCGGCCTCAACTCTGTCGATTTCGAAACTTACATCGATTTCATCGCCGACCGCCGCCTGACCTCCTGCGGCCTCGCCCCGCTCAACGAATCCGTCTCCAACCCATTCCCATGGCTCGCAGAAATGATGGACATCAAAAAAGAACAGAACTTCTTCGAAGGCCGGGTGACCGAGTATCAGAAAGCCGCCGCCCTCTCCGCCGTCGACGACGACGACCTGTAAGTGCCGAAGGCGCTAAGTGACTAGTGCCGAGTGAGAAGTGAGAAGTGAGAAGTGAGAAGACCTAATTCGGCTCCTGCTACTGCCTAACCATGAGTGATATTGACACCTTTGAAGACCTCGACGTTTGGAAACGTAGTTGTCAGCTAGCAGTGGACATTCATGTGTCATTGGCAAACTCCAAAGACTTTGCTCTTCGTGGACAGATGGAACGCTCATCCCTCTCCATCCCATCAAATATAGCCGAAGGATCGGAGCGCGATAACACGAAAGAGTTCATCAATTTCCTCCGCTACAGCAAAGGCTCCTGCGGCGAACTCCGAACCCAGCTTTACGTAGCAGAGAAAGTCCGTGCCCGTCTAGGCGCACAACCCATGGACGAATCCCGCGCTATGATCAGCGAAACCCGCGAACTCTCACGTATGATCAAAGGCCTAATAAACGCCCTGAAACGCCGCCTCGAACCATAAACCACATCAGCCAAGATATTTATTTCTTCTCACTCATCCGCCTACCCTCGTCATTTCTTCTTCTCACTTCTCACTCGCCAGCCAAGCCTCATCTTTTCTTCTTCTTCTCACTTCTCACTCGCCAGCCAAGCCTCATCTTTTCTTCTTCTTCTCACTTCTCACTTCTCACTTCTCACTTCTCACTAAATCTTCCTCCGCTCCACGCCTCAACGTCCGCACCACCAAAAAACACCACCACCTATTTCAATCATGTACCGCTCCCTAAACCTCGCCGAAGACAACATCCTCAAGCAAGTCATCTCCGACCGCTTCGAACTCGCGTCGCCGGCTCGACCATACGATTGGCGCGGAACGATTCCATTGGAAAAACGCACCCCGCACGCCGATATCATCGTCACCCGCGGCGATAAGGAGACACAGTTCTCGCTTGAAGATGTCGCAGATGCTATCGGCGATTCCCTTGCTGACCTCCTCATCGCCCGCTCCGAGGACGAGAAATCCATCTTCTCCGACGTCAACCGCAACTTCGTCTCTCAGGTCGCGCACAACGTCGCCATCTCCCTCACGAAATCCCTCGAAGCCGGCGGCCGTCTGCGCCTTTCCGAGGCCGATCTCTACCTCCTCATCGAAAAAGCCCTGCTCGAAAACGAAGCCTACGATGTCGCGAAATCGTTGGCTTTCCGCCGCTCCCTTGAGAAAACCGGCCACGTCGATATTGGCTCCGGCCCGCACGCACTTCCCGTCCGCTTGATCCGCCGCAATGGCAATGTCGTGCCATGGTCGGAAACGAAAATCGAGATCGCTGTTAGAAAAGCTTTCCTCACCATCAAGGAAAACCCCGAGCCCGCCATCGACATCGCCAAGGCCGTCACCGAGCGCATCCGCCGTGGCGACCAATCCTTTGTTCACATCGAGGACGTCCAGGACATGGTGCAGGAGGAACTGATGCGCCAAGCTCATTTCAAGGCCGCAGAGCACTACATTCTCTACCGCGCCCAGCGCAATCTCCTCCGCCGTGATCTCGAAAGCGAGGCCACCGAGGATCTCGCGCAGGACTCCATGATCGTCGTCACCAATGACGATGGCACCTCCTCCTTCTGGGACGGCATGGAGCTGAAAAAACGTATCGCCTACGCCTCCATCGGCCTCTCGCTAAACCTCCCCGAGGCCGAGATCGAGCGCGAACTCCGCCGCTCTATTGGCTCGGAAATTTCCGCCAAAGACCTCAAAGCCACCATCATCCTCAACTCGAAGACCCTCATCGAGAAGGACGCCGACTTCGCGAAGTTCGCCGCCCGGATCCTGCTCTCCTACATCTACGAGGAAGTCCTCGATTGGTCTATCTCTACCGATGGCGTGGACAAGCTCAAGCAAGCCCACAAACAGGGCTTCAAGTCCTACCTCAAGCACGGCGTCGCCATCAAGCGCCTCCACCCGGATCTGTTGGAGAAATACGATCTCGACAAGCTCGCCGCCGCCTTCGATCCCTCCGCCGACCTCGATTTCGACTACCTCGGCATCCAGACTCTCTACGACCGCTACCTCATCGTCGATAAAACGGGCGACAAGCACCAGCGCATCGAGACCCCGCAGTTCTTCTGGATGCGCGTCGCCATGGGCCTTTTCAAGAAGGAAGAAACCAAGGCCGAGGAGTGGGCCATCCGCCTTTATAACCTATACAAAGGCCGCCGCTTCTGCTCCTCCACGCCGACCCTTTTCAACTCCGGCACGCTCCACTCCCAGCTCTCCTCCTGCTACCTCTACAAGGTCGATGACTCCATCGAGTCCATCATGCAGCGTGGCATCGCCGAGAACGCATACCTTTCAAAATGGGCTGGCGGTCTCGGTGGCTCATGGACCGCCGTCCGTGGCACCGGCGGCTACATCCAAGGCACCAATGGCGAGTCCCAAGGCATCATTCCTTTCCTCAAGCTCCACAACGACCAGCTCCTCGCCGTCAACCAAGGCGGGAAACGCAAGGGCTCCGGCTGCGCCTACCTTGAGACATGGCACAACGACATCGAGGACTTCCTCCAACTCCGCGTCGGAGTGGGCGATGAACGCCGCCGCTGCCACGACATGAACACCTCAAACTGGGTGCCCGACCTCTTCATGAAACGCATGGAGGATCGCCAGAATTGGACCCTCTTCCGCTCCAACGAAACCCCCGATCTCCACGACCTCTACGGGAAAGCTTTCGAGGAAAAATACGAGCAATACGAAGTCCAGGCCGCCGAGGGAAAAATCTGGTCGCGCCAGCTCCCCGCCATCGAGCTTTGGAAATCCATGCTGAAAATGATCTTCGAGACCGGCCACCCGTGGATCACCTTTAAAGATCCGTGCAACGTCCGCTCCCCGCAAGATCATTGCGGCGTCATCCACTCCAGCAACCTCTGCACCGAGATCACCCTCAACACCTCCGATGAGGAAACCGCCGTCTGCAACCTCGGCTCCGTCGTTCTCGATACCCACATCAACCGCGATGGCGCCCTCGATCACGAGATGCTCAAGGAAACCATCACCGTCGCCATCCGCGCCCTCGACAACGTCATCGATATCAATTTCTACCCCACGGTAGCTGCGAAGACCGCGAACTCTCGCCACCGCCCCATCGGCCTCGGCGTCATGGGTCTCCAGAACGCCCTCTACAAGCGTAACCTCGCCTTCGCATCCGATGCCGCCGTCGAGTTTAATGACGAGATGATGGAAGCCATCGCCTACTACGCTTACAGCGCCTCCTCGGATCTCGCTGCTGAAGTCGGCACCTACTCCACCTACGAAGGCAGTAAATGGAGCAGGGGACTACTCCCGCAGGACACCGTCGATCTCCTCGAGCAGGAGCGCGGCCGCAAGATTGATGTCCCGCGCGGCGGGAAAATGGACTGGTCTGTCGTCCGCGAGAAAATCGCCACGCATGGCATGCGGAACTCCAACGTCCTCGCCATCGCCCCGACCGCCACCATCAGCAACATCATGGGCACCACCCCCTGCATCGAGCCGAACTACAAGAACCTCTACGTGAAATCCAACCTCTCCGGCGATTTCACCATCCTCAACACCGAGCTCGTCCGCGACCTCAAGAAAGCCAATCTCTGGTCCCCAGAAATGGTCGATCAGCTCAAATACTTCGACGGCGAAATCGATGCCATCGATGGCATCCCTGAGGCTATCAAACAGAAGCACAAGACCGTCTTCGGCATCGGCTACGAATACATCGTCGATGCCGCCGCCCGCCGCCAGAAGTGGATCGACCAGTCGCAATCGGTCAACCTCTTCCTCTCCACCCCTGACTTCAAGGTGCTAAGCCACATGTATCGCCGCGCCTGGGACAAAGGCCTCAAAACCACCTACTACCTCCGCACCCTCCAAGCCTCCAACATCGAAAAAATCTCCATCGAGCTAAACAAGGAGCAACGCGGCCACATGGCCACCCAAACCGCCGCCACCGCCGCCACCAACCTCGCCGCCACCACCGCGAAACGCGAGTTCACCGCCGAGGAAAAAATGGTCTGCTCCCTCGACGCGATGATGAACGGCGGGGAGTGCGAGGCTTGCCAATAAGGAGAAGGGGTTTGCAACCCCTTTCACAACCCAAGTCCAAAGCCCCAACGGGGCGAAACATACACAAGCCCGGGGCATCGCCCCGGGTTCCAACCCACAAAATAGCCATAGCCCTGAAGGGGCGAAACAACCATCCCCATGCCCAAGAAAATCCGCGACCTCCTCAAGGATCTTCGAGCAGCCGGGTTCTCCATCGACCGCCAAAAAGGCTCCCACCGCCAGTTCAAGCACCAGAAGGTGAACGGGGTCATCACCGTATCCGGTGCCGAAGGCGACGACGCGAAAACCTACTAGGAACGCCAGATCGCCGAAGTCATTGCCAAGTCAAAACAGGAAAGCTAGATTCCCACCATGAAACCGGAAGACCAATACCACCGCTTCGTCCGCTGGTCCGATGAGGACTCCTGCTACATCGGCTACTGCCCCGACCTCTACCTCGCCGGCGTCTGCCACTCCGAATCCGAGGAAACCTGCTACGCCAAACTCTGCTCTATCGTCCGCGATGAAATCCAGCACCGCAAAGAGCAAAACACCCCACTCCCCGAACCCAAAGTCCGCATCACCAAGGATCTCGACTTCGCCGCTGCCTGATCTCCCTCTTCCCCAATCACTCTTAACAAATAACGTCTAACCACCGCCCCCGTGCTCTCCGAACTCGATCTCCTCCTTGACGTCACCCGGCGTCTTGAGGAGGCGGGTCTGGAATACATGCTGACCGGATCCATGGCTCTCAACCACTACGCCCAGCCACGGATGACACGCGACATCGATATCGTCATCGCACTCGTCCTCCGGGATCTCGAAATCCTCCCCCACGTTTTCGGCAGCGATTTCTATTTCAGCCAGGAGGCAGCACGGGGAGCCGTGCTCAGCCAATCGTCATTCAATGTCATCCACAACGACAGCCTGATCAAAGTCGATTTCATGATCCGCAAAAGCGAGGATTACCGTCTCATCGAGTTCGAACGCCGCCAAAGAATCGAGGTCATGGGGCAATCCCTCTGGATCGTCAGCAAGGAAGACCTCATCCTCTCAAAGCTCGACTGGGCAAGGGATTCCCAAAGCCAAAGGCAACTCTCCGATGTGGAAAATCTCCTAGCCACCGGGGCCGATAAAAACTACTTACAGACATGGTCTCAAAAATTGAACCTGACAGATATGCTGACACGGGTTTCTCCATAGAGGACACACCGGCGGATCTCAATAACCTCCTTTTCCGCAAAATGCTGGAGAAGTCCGGAGAGGAACGCCTCATCATCGGCTGCCAGATGACCGATACCGCACGCGAACTCGTCTGGTCCGGCATTCCCAAACACCTCCCCGAACTCAATCGTCGTCAGCTCTTTCTTGATCGCTTCTACGGCAAAAGCTTTTCCAGACCCTATGCGTAATAATTAGTGGAAGCTCTAGCAATTGGAGCCAGGCCTGTCATTTCTAGCCAACGGTGTCCTAGCGCAAAGGGACTCGCAAAGGGACAGACCCCATACGGAGACTCGCAAAGGGACAGACCCCATACGGAGAATTCGCTTGAATTGTTCGTATGAACAGTTAAAATAGTTGCATGAGACGCGCCCGTTGGATCGCCCCCTGGAAGGATTCGGAGACGAAGCCGGCTATTTACCACTGCATTTCACGGGTTGTGGATCGGCGGTTTGCGTTTGGAGTGGAGGAAAAGGAGCGGTTCCGGACGTTGATGCGGATGATGGAAAATTTCACAGGGTGTCGCGTGTTGTCTTACTGTTTGATGTGCAACCACATACACATTTTGTTGGAGGTTCCGCCGATGCCGCAGGGCGGGCTTGCGGACGGTGGTTTCCTCAAGCGTTTGTCGTCGATCTACGGAGAGAATTTCGTGGCGGATGTGGCCGAGCAGTTGGATGCGGCTCGGAGCGAGGGCGGATTGGAAGGGGGGAATCTGGGACGTGTTGAGGAGATCAAGGCTCGTTTCACCTACCGGATGCACGATTTGGGGGAGTTCATGAAAGGGCTGCTGCAGCGTTTCACTCAGTGGTTCAATGGACGGCACAAGCGGACGGGAACCCTCTGGGAACAAAGGTTCAAAAGCGTCATTGTTGAAAGCGGTACGGCGGCACGGACAATGGCGGCATACATCGATCTGAATCCGGTTCGGGCGGGAATGGTTGAGGATCCGGCGGAATACCGTTGGAGTAGTTACGGGGAGGCAGTAGGTGGAGGCAGCAAGGGGAACGGGAAGAAAGCCCGGGAAGGGCTGGTTCGGGCGATCAGCTCTGACAGGGATACAGGATTTGATGCAGGGAAATGGAAAGATGCGTCGCGGAGATACCGGCGTCTGATGGGAATCGCGCTGGAGCGCAAAACGATGAGCGCGAAAATCCAAACTTCAGGGAAAATACGAATTTCTAGGAACGATGCGGAGGCTTTGGAATCCGAAGACAGCGAAACGGTTTTGCCTGAGTTGGGCATGGCGAAGATGTTGAGGCACCGGGTGAGGTATTTCACTGATGGTGCGGTGATCGGGAGTAAGGAATTCGTCAACGAAGCCTTCGAGTCCGCCAGGGATAGGTTTTCCGATAAACGAATAAACGGAGCGCGGCGAATGCGGGGGAATGCTTCAACAGCGAAGAATATTTGGAGCATGCGGGCGTTGCGGGTCGGGATCGCGTAGCTTGAGTTTCCAGTTACCGATGCACTCGTTTCGAACCTAGTGCTCCATTGGCGGAGATATTTTCTGGCTATGGAAAGCGCTTGGGGTTTTCGTTGTGCCTAGGGATGCCTGAGGAAGATTACAACGAGATGAAAAACCGCTGGGAGCCGGTGAATGAGGAGTTGTTGGCGCGCTTTACCAATTTCGTCGTCACAGAGAAGATTGTTGGAAAGATTAGGGCGCATCAATACGCCGATTCCCTGCGTTTTTTTGGAAACGTTTATCTGGCGCAATACGAAAAAGGCAGTCTTCTGGATGGACTGGCTTCTTTTCCGATGTTTGTGGGGAATTGGTTCATCCGCAAGGCTATGTGGGCGGATGCAAAGGCGGTGAGAGAGAATGTGCAAGCTTTCTGCCTGTTCATTCGTGTTTTTGAAGGATGGGGGGAGATCGGTAAGGCGGAGTTTGATAACTTGAATGAAATCCTGGAGAGGAATCTCGAGATGTGGTGTTCGCGGGTGGATTGCTACAACAATCCTGAGTTGGATGTCGAAGATCTCTTCGATGAATTCGGGCAGTGGAAGGACGAGATGATCCGGGTGAATTCAGAGCCAAAGGAGCCGAGAATCATTCCCGGAACCGGGAGGCTTGCGCTGGATCTTCTCCTGAGTGCGAAGGTGGCAAAGTTCTGTGGGATCAAACCACCTGAGCTGGTGAAGATGGCAAATCAGGAGGAATGGGAGGGGAGTGTGCACTCTTGGTTTTCAAATTGGCGCTGCGAGGAGGCCTTCGGAATGAAAGGGACGAAGGAGAAGGTGATTTTGGTTTCGAATGAGCGGACGAGGTATTCGGTTCTCATCCGGATTCCCGGAAAGGATGCAAAAGCCCTCCTCATTGCGGTTCATTCTGGGATTATGCGGTCATTAGATCGATTCGCTGTGCCACGCCCTGCGAGAGTTGAGTTGACGATCTGTACCCTCTCAGGGCCGGCGCGGAGTTTGACCTCTTTTCAAAATCAACTGATGTACCATTTGGATAATTTGGTGGACAGGAGGGATTTCAAGTTCCTTGAGGATTTGGAGGTTCCGCTCAATTCCACTCTCACGAAGATGAATGGGGAGTATGAGTCTCCAGACCGTATTTTTCCGAAACTGTGCGAAGTGGCTCCGCCATTCGTTTCGGAGGCATCCTCGGATGTGATCGTCCCGTTTTTGAATTAAATGGGGTCAATTCCGGATGCCACGGGGTTATGTCGGATTACGTGAAACGGGCAGGGATGGTCGCTCAGCGCCGTCCGCTCTGTGGCATCGGTCGCGAAGGGAAATCTCAAAGGGTGCTTCAGCGTGATGCTAATCTGTCTTCAGTAGCGATGCTTACCCGTTCCTTTGGTGCGGTGAAGTGCCATGCAATCAGCAGCGCCGCTAGGAGCACGAGCACCCAGATCCTCGCGAAGGGATCGGGGGTGGTGTGGAGTTCGAGGGTGGCGATGTTTGCGAGGGGTTCGGTTTCTGTGGGGGCGCAGGCGGAGAGGTCGGCCTCGCGGGTGTCGGCGAAGTGGATGGCGGCTTGGAGTAGGGGAGTCTCGCCTTGGGTGATGGAAAGGAAACCGGGAAGGGAAGGGGCGCGACCGGATGGCGGGGCGGACATGTTTTCCCCTGAGACATCGCTGGCTGTTACGTTGAGGGTCAGGCCGGGGGCGGTGGCGATGCGGATGGGTTGGCTGGTCTCCAAGTTCAGTGCTTGGTAGGCGATTTTTTCTGAGCGGATTGTTTCGGCGAAGCGGTGGAGCAGGACGATGAAGGCGGGTTGCTGGGTGGCGTTGGAGAGACGGAGGTCGAAGTTGAAGCAGAGGATGAGATCGTCGCCGTTTTCGCGGAGGAAAATGAGTGGGCGTTTCTCCTGCCAGAGGAGCACGCGGTCTGACGGTTTGCGGGGGAGTTGGAGGGTTTCGCGGACGAGGAGGGGCTGCCAGTTGATGCCGTCCATGAGCGGATGCGCCTCGGCAAGGATGCCGCCTTTGAGGTATTTCCCGGCTGAGGTGGGATCTTCGACAAAAAGGATCGCGTTACTATTCGGCAGCGAGGGATTGAGGGGATCGTAGCTGGTGATGGCGAGATCCGAACTGGTGGCGTCGCTGCTGGGACGGGTGGATGCGAGGGAGCGGAGAAGTTTGTCGGTGAGATCGCGGAAGGCGGCGGAGGTGGCGGTGTAAAGCTCCAGTGCCTTGGGGCGGGGAGCGATCACGGGCATGGTGTCGTCGAGCGTGAAATCATCGGGGGAGAGCTCGATGCAAACTTCCTCTGCGCCCTCGGGGAAAGCGGCTTGGATGGTGACAAAAGACTTCGCGCCGATCTCGAATTCGCACGGCTCGGTGGCGGAGGTTTTTGTTTTCAGTGACCATGATCTCTTCGCGGGTTCGTCGCTGTAATTCCGGATGATCGCTTGCCAGGTGAGCGCGCCTTCCTTTTCCGCGAAGCTGATCCCTGTGAAGCCGACATTCCCCAGCGGCCTGCCGACGGAGACGAGCTGTGAATCGTAGGGCAATGCCTCGGCGGGAGTGTCGGTGAGAAAGATCACGGTGCCATCCTTCGAGACGATGGAGCGCGCGAGCCGGAGGGAATACGAGGGGTCGGTGAGACCGCCGTCGGGCGTGTAGCCTTCGAGCGCGGCGAGCAGTTGCTCGGTTGAGGAGCCGGCGTAAAGCCTGTCCTCGCCGGGCGTGGAGGGAATCAGGGTCAGCTCCATTGCGGTGGCGCTGCCTTGGAGCTTCGGAATCATTTCTTTCAGCGCGGCGATGGATTCCTTTTTAAAAACGGTCATCGATGCGGAGGCGTCCACCACGATGGCGACGCGCTGGACGGAGTTTTCCTTTTTGAAACGAGGCTCGGAAAGCAGCCACGCCAGCAACAGCACGGCGAGGATTTGCATCCACAGTGGAACGGAAGGGATGAGCCGTTCGAAGCGCCGTCCGGAGGTTGCCTCACGCTGCGTGCGCTCTAACAGAAACAGCGTCGAGACTGGCAGAGTGATTGATTTCCGCTGAAGGAAATGGATCGCCAAGATCGCTGGGATGGCGAGCAGGCTGAGGAGGCCGAGGGGATTTCCGAACATGAGAGTGGCGCTTGGCCGACCGTTGATCGGCTTACCGCGCTAGGATTAGCGGTTAACTACCGACCGATCAAGAATCTGTTTTCAAAGGACGGCGGGTGGGGAAATTTTGAGCGAGATCGGAATGCAGCATCCGAACGTCGGCGGAGTCGATCCGCTCAAATATCAGAAGGGCGCACTACAGGAGAAAGCTGCGGTCGCAGAACCCATAGATGAGTGGCTCAATCTCCGCCACAAGCTGAAGTGTACCCGGAAAATTGCGGCCAGCGGTTATTTCTTAATTTCTCGGGAGGGATTTCTTTCTTTCCGGGCAGAGTTGGGTAGGCGGTTTGAAAATCATCCGGAGCGAGATGGATAAGCGCACGATGGTGTGGGCTGGGAAAATGATGACGAGTTACAACTATCGACTGGCGCTGGCTTTGGTGTTCGGTGCTTGTTTTCTGCGTCAATGAGTCTGGATTGAGTTAATATTTCGCAGATGGGATTATGGCAGACTGGCGTCAGCCACTCCCCCGCGCGTCGATCACCACCAGATGGGAGTGATAACTGATATTGAGGCATACGAATCAGCCGGACAGGGCCGGGCTATTCTATTCCTCTTAGGGATTGCAAGGGATGGCGATACGGATATGTTTCGCGCCCCGGCGCGAGGCCGGTTTTCTTGAAAATGAACAACCCTCATGTAGCGATTGTCGGAGCGACGGGTGCCGTCGGAGTCGAGATGCTCCTTTGCTTGGAGCAGCGGAATTTTCCTCTCAGTGGATTGACCTTGTTGGCGTCTGCGAGATCGGCGGGAAAAACGCTGAAGTTTCGTGGCGAGGATATCGTGGTCAAGGAACTCACGCATGATTCCTTCGCGGGTATCGATATCGCGCTGTTTAGCGCAGGCGGTGGGATCTCGCTGGAGTTCGCGCCATCCGCCGCTGCGGCGGGTGCGGTGGTGATCGATAATTCCTCGGCGTTCCGAATGGATGAGGGTGTGCCGCTCGTCGTGCCGGAGATCAATCCCGAGGCAGCGAAGAACAGGCCAAGAGGCATCATCGCAAACCCGAACTGCACTACGATCATTTCCCTGATGGCTCTGGCACCTTTACACGAAAAGTTCGGCCTGGAGTCGGTGATTGCGTCGAGCTACCAGGCTGTTTCCGGATCGGGAGCGCAGGGGATTGTGGAGTTGGAGGAGCAGATCCAGGCGATTGCAAACGGTCGGGAATTCACACCGAAAGTCTATCCCCGCCAGATCGCTTTCAACGTGATCCCGCAGGTGGATTCGTTTACCGACAACGGTTACACGAAGGAGGAGATGAAGATGCTCAACGAGGGTCGGAAAATCCTCTGCCATCCCACCCTCAAAGTTTCCTGCACCTGCGTCCGCGTGCCGGTCTATCGCTCGCATTCGGTCTCGATTACCGCGAAGTTTTCCAAGGAGCCTTCCGTGGAGGCCGCCCGCGCTGCCTACCAAGGTAAGCCCGGTATCTGCGTCGTGGACGATCCGGCGAACAAGCTTTTCCCCGTGCCGCTCGATACCACAGGCAAGGACGATTGCCTCGTCGGTCGCATCCGCAAGAGCATCGTTCTGGATAACGCCCTCGATATCTGGGTCGTCGGCGATCAAGTGCGTAAAGGCGCGGCACTCAACGCCGTGCAGATCGCGGAAATTCTCTGAAATTAAATCCGTAAATTTTCCGAAATTTCTCAAACAAAACTGAAACAAGTGTCGCTAAAACTACGTAAGCCGTAAACAAATTTTCCCCCTTACCGGAATCCCCATCCCCACCCATGATCGAAGTCTTAAATCTCAGTAAACATTTTGGAAGCAAAGTCGCCGTCGATGAACTCTCGTTCACGGTGCAAAAAGGCGAGGTTCTCGGATTCCTAGGGCCGAACGGCGCGGGGAAATCCACCACGATGCGTATGGTCACAGGCTTCATTCCGCCCAGCTCCGGCGAAGCGAATATCTGTGGAATATCGATCACTACCGACCCCACTGAGGCGAAGAAAAAGATCGGCTACCTGCCTGAGTCCGCGCCGCTTTACAACGATATGACCGTGATCGGCTTTCTGAAATTCTGCGCCTCGATCCGCAAGTTATCTGGCTCAGCGAAAAAGGACGCGGTTGAGCGTGCCATCGAAACTTGTTTCCTCGGATCCGTCGCTCACCAGTCCATCGATACTCTTTCGAAAGGCTATCGCCACCGCACCTGCCTCGCTCAGGCACTTCTTCACGATCCCGAGGTGCTCATTCTCGACGAGCCTACCGACGGCCTAGACCCCAACCAGAAATACGAAGTTCGCCAGCTCATCAAGCGCCTCGGCGAGACCAAAGCGATCCTCTTTTCGACCCACATTCTTGAGGAAGTGGAGGCGTCCTGCACACGTGCGATCATCGTAGATCGCGGTCGCATCGTCGAGGATGGCACCCCTGCTGAACTCATCGCGAAAGCCCCCAACGGCTCGCTCACTGAGCTTTTCCGTAAGGTGACCACATCCGATACCGCCGCGTAACGTCGATCTCCGGTTGCCGCATCCAAAAAACCACTATTCCAATATCCATTATCCAATGTCTTCCTTAACTATCTTCCGCCGCGAGCTGAAATCGTATTTCGCCCAACCCACGGCCTACGCGATCATCGTCATATTCGTCCTACTCTCGCTGGGCTTCACCTTCACATTCGGCGATTTCATGAACGTAGGTGATGCCTCGCTCCAGTTTTCTTTCTTCTTCTGGCATCCGTGGCTCTACATGCTCCTCGCGCCTGCGATTGCCATGAAACTCTGGTCCGATGAGCAGCGCAACGGCACGATCGAATTGCTTGGAACTTTCCCCGTATCCACTTGGGCCGCCATCACTGGGAAATTCCTAGCCGCCGCCGCTGTCTCGCTCGTTGCATTGGTTCTGACTTTCCCCATCGTAATCACCGTGAACTACCTCGGTGAACCCGATAACGGAGCGATCATCGCCGGCTACATCGGCTCCTTCCTTGTTTGCTGCACCTTCATCGCCATCACCATGTTGGTTTCCGCATGCACTCGCGATCAAGTCGTATGCCTGATCGTTTCCGTCGCTTTCTGCACCCTGATGGTGCTCTGCGGCTATGATCCTGTGACTCGCGAGTTGGCTAAAGCCACTTCAGTTGGGACAGTCGAAGCCATTGTGGCATTCAGCGTTTGGGATCATTTTACTTCCCTGAACCGCGGACTTCTCCGCTTGCAGGATGCTGTCTGGTTTGCCGGATTCATCAGCCTCTGCCTCATCGGAACCTCCACCATCCTCTCTGCAAAACGCGCATAAGCCTTCTACCTTCGAGTTTAGATTTTAAAATTTAAAATTTCATGAAAGTCCCTATCACCCGCGCCGCCCTAGGAATCGCCGCCTTTTTAATCATTGCCATCCTCGCCAATTGGCTCGTCTCGTTGACCCCCGCCGGTAATCGCGGCGCGGATTTCACGGAGAACAAGATTTTCACACTTTCCGATGGGACGAAATCGATCCTCGGAGAGCTTGATACCAAAGTGGTGATTCGTTACTACGCATCCCGTAATACGGATTACACACCCGGTCAGCTGAAGTTGCACATCCGCCGCGTGGATGATTTGCTCAAGGAGTATAAAAATCTTTCGAATGACAAAATACGCATCGAGAATATCGATCCGGAGCCCGATACAGATGCGGAGGATTCTGCGAACCTCGATGGCATCCGCTCCGTCGACGAACAAGGTAACTTCTACCTCGGCATTGCTGTCTCCGCCCTTGATAAGAAAGTCGTCTTGCCCTTTCTGAATCCCAGCGAGGAAACGATGTTGGAATATCAGATCTCCAAGGCAATCGCCGAGGTGACTACGCCCGTGAAGCCTGTTATCGGCATCATGTCTGCTTTTGATCTAGCAGGCACGCCAGCGATGATGCCCGGTCAGCAGCCACAGCAGCCTTGGGTCATTTACCAACAGCTCAAGGAATCCTTCGACCTCAGGGATCTGGGCATGACCCCGGAAAAAATCGACCCGAATGAAATCAAGGTTCTTTTCCTTTTCCATCCGGCGGAGATTAGCAAGGAGGCGGAATTCCTCGTGGATCAATACCTGTTAAATGGCGGCACGGTGGTCGCTTGCCTTGACGCGTTTTCTGTTGCCGCGCAGATGATAGGCGGACAACCGAACCCGATGACCGGCCAACCTGGCGGCGCACCCACCTCCTCGACACTTCCCACGTTGCTTTCCGCATGGGGCGTGGAGTTTGTCTCAGACAGAGTGTTAGCAGATCCCGTTTACGCCACCCTGCTCGGCGGCGAGCGCAAGGGCATCGCCGTTCTCAGCCTACCGCAGAGCGCGATGCCCCAAAAGGACAACATCATCACCAAGGCCATCGATTCCATCACCCTCTACCTCCCCGGTGCCTTCAAGCGCACGGGCGGAGTGGGGGTAGCTACGAATTCCCTCGTCCGTTCCTCGACCGGTGCAGGCTTTGTCGATGCCATGAAAGCCTCGCGACTCGATCCCTCGCTCGACACCAGCTTGAAGGCCGACGGCACGGCTTACGATCTCGTCACTCACCTCTCGGGAAATTTCAAAACCGCTTTCCCCGAAGGTAAACCCAAGGAGGCAGAGCCTGAGCCAGCCCCCGGTGAGGAGAAAAAAGAAGAGGCCGAGAAGCCGAAGGACGAATCCCTGAAAGATGCTATTAAACCCGGTAACGTGTTTCTAATCGCAGATATCGACGCCTTTTACGACCGCTTTGCTTATAACGTTCAAAACTTCGGCGGCGGCATGCAGATGGCATCTCCAATGAACGGTAACCCTAGCTTGCTTTTCAATCTCCTCGACCAAGCAGTCGGCTCGAAATACCTGATCGGCTCACGCTCCCGCGCCGCCACACGGCGCCCATTCACTGTCGTCAAGGAAATGGAAGCCGAGTTTGAAAAGAAAGTCGGTAGCAAGATCGAGGAATTCGAGCAGAAGCAGACCGAAGCCATGACCAAGCTACAGGAACTTCAAACAAAGCGTGGCGAATCCTCCAGCCCGTTCGGCACACCCGAGCAAAAAGCGGAGATTGCAAAACTGCAGGAACAGCAAGTGATCTACTCCCGCCTCATTCGCGAACAGCAAAAGGATCTCCGCCGCGACAAAGATAAACTGGGTGGCAAAATCACTCTCCTCAATGTCGCCGCCATGCCGGCGCTGGTCATATTAATCGGCCTCGGACTCTTCCTGAAACGCCGCTCCTCCACTCGCGCACGATAACTGCAGCGGCACAAGCTAACCCGTTTAACAAATAACCTCTAACGTTTAACTTCATTCCCAAAGCATGAAACCCCGCACCATCATCATCCTCTGGATCATCGCACTTGTTCTCGGTGTATCCGTCTATTTCGTGAAAAAATCTAATTCTAGTGAGGATAAGAACGCTACGAAACGAATTCCAGGGGATACCCTGCTTGGCGATTTCGCCGCCGACAAAGCGGCAACTATCGAGGTTACCGGCGCGGAACAATCCGCCACCCTCGCTCTCAAGGACGGCAAGTGGGCGGTCGTGCAACGCGATAACTTCCCTGCCAACAGCCGCAACATCAACGATCTGCTCCGCACGCTCGCCGAGCTGAAAGTCTCGCAAGCGATTGAGGCCGGCCCCTCGTTCGCCCCGCGCTTTGGCATGGATGAGAATTCCTCCGCAGCAGATACGCGCGGCCTCACCGCTGTTTTCAAGGACGCCTCCGGTAAAGAACTCGCGAAAGTATCCTTCGGCAAGAATCTCGAATCAGCAGCTCCCTCCTCGCCCTACGGTGGCGGTGCGAACGGTCGCTTCGTCCGCGACCACGCCGACGAATCCGGCTTCTATGCGGTGTCCGAGGTTTTCGGCACACTCTCCGCCGATCCTAAAAACTGGCTTTCCGAAGACTTCATCAAGGTCGAGAAAATCAAGGGGGTCTCGGTCACGAAAGCAGGTTCGGATGAGAACGAGTGGGAGTTCACCCGTGTCGATGAGAATGCCGATTTCGCTTTCACCGAGGCTTACCCGGGCGTGAAGACGGATGCCACCGCCACCGCGCCACTGAAGTCTCTTTTCTCCTTAGCGCGTTTCGATGATGTAGTGCCCGCAGCCGAGGTAGAGAAAAAAGCAACGCCCGAAAAACTCCAGAAGGTCATCATCACTACTTTCGAAGGTTTTACGTATAGAATCAACCTGCAACCCGCGAAGCCAGTTGCTGCGAAAGTAGTTTCCGAAGCACCACCCGCCGCCGACAGCTATCTCATGACCGTCGCTGTTGAAGCTGATCTTGCAAAGGAGCGCAAGAAGCCCGAAGACGAAAAGCCCGAGGATGCCGAAGCCGCGCAAAAAGTCTTCGACGATCGGCTCAAGGCGTTAACCGATAGTTTTGAAAAAGCCAAGGCTCTGGAAAGCCGCACTTTTGAGGTAAGTAAGTTCACCGTCGATGCCCTACTGAAAGCGCGGGCTGAATTCATGGACAAGGGGCCCGGTCCAGAAGCCGCAGCACCGCCGATACCAGAAGGTATCTCTGCTGTGACCCCGCCCATTGAGATCCCCGCGCAACCAGCTCCAGAAGAGGCACCTAAAAAGTAGTCGCAAGGTGGGGGATGTTTTTCGCTATAGCTCAGTAACATACGGTCGTTGGATTTGAACGGACCGCGGGTCTTTAGCCCGCCCCAGTGCCATCTTTTTCTTATCGGGACTTGATTCTCTGGGGCGAGCTAAAGACTCGCGCTCCGCATAGTTTTAGCAGCGGTGGAAATACGCCGATCAAAATCACGTTGGATTTGAACGGACCGCGGGTCTTTAGCCCGCCCCAGTGCCATCTTTATCGGGACTTGATTCTCTGGGACGGGCTAAAGACTCGCGCTCCGCATAGTTTCAGCAGCGGTGGAAATACACCGTTCAAAATCAAACTCAATGAGGGGTTGAAGATCGCGGGATGAAGTATCAGTCTCCGCGCGAATGGATCAGCCTAGGATTTCGGTGGAGGTAAGCGAGCGGGGCGAGGAGATCCGTTTGGGCGGAAAGCTCGGCGGTATGACCCTTGTGATGCAGGTCCTCACGCTGGCGTTTTGGCCGTTGTTGGAGCAAATACTCGCGTTTTTTGTAGGGACGACAGATCTCCTCATTGCTGGGCGGATGGCGGCGGGCGAGGAAAGGGTCGCCATCCTTGATGCGATGGCGCTGGGTGGTTATGTGGGGTGGTTCATTTATATTTTCCAAGGCGCGGTGGCGACGGGGGTGATGGCGCTGGTTTCCCGAGCGGTGGGCGCAAGGAATTTCAAACTCGCGGACATGGCGTTGGGGCAGGGGCTATGGCTGGGAGCGTTGGCGGGCGTGGCTGCCTACCTCGTCCTACAGATCAGCACGCTGCCGCTGATCCGCTGGATGGGTCTGAGTCCGGCGGCTGCGATTCATGCCGAGGCATACATTCTGATGTTGGCCTGGTCCGGGCCGGTGGCGGGTGCGATGTTGGCGGTGAACGCCGCCTTGCGCGGCTCCGGCGATACGAAGACGCCGTTCCTTGCAATGGTGGTGGTGAACCTAGTCAACATAGGAACAAGCGTTTTGCTCGTGTTCGGCCCCAAGCCATTCGGCGGGATGGGTGTGGAGGGGATCGCGCTCGGCACGGTGATTGGCTGGAGCGCCGGCTTGCTCACCGTAGTGGTCATCCTCGCGCTGAAAAAAACGGAGGGCTTACGCTGGACGTGCGAGGGCCTGCTTTTCCACGGAGAAACGATGTTGCGTATCTGGCGTATCGGTATTCCGCAGGCCATCGAGATCGCCGGAATGTGGATGATCCAATCCTACGGTCTGCGCGTGATTTCCAATCTCAATAACGAGGGGGCGCTGGGCGCGCACTTCATCGCGGTTCGGCTGGAGTCGATGAGTTACCTGCCGGGCTTTGCAATCGCGGCGGCGGCGGCGGCGCTCACTGGGCAATACCTTGGAGCAGGTTCCAAGGAAATGGCCGTCCAGGCGGTTCGTTTCTCATGGAAACTATCGGTCTTTATGATGGCTTTCATGGGGCTGTGTTTCGTTATCGGGAGGTCGTGGCTGATTGGCCTATTGGCACCCGGCAGCGAACTCCACGCGGAATTGGCGACACCGCTACTGGTGGTTTGCGCGTTCGTTCAACCGTTCTTCGCTACCTGCATCATCCTAAAAACAACCATGCGCGGCGCTGGCGCGACGAAGCTGGTAATGAGTTGGGCCTTCAGCAGCATGCTGTTCTACCGCATCGGTGTGCTGTGGGTGCTTTCCCACCTCGGCTGGATCTCGCTCACCGGCGTGTGGGTGCTGTTCGGACTCGATCTCGTGACGCAGGCCGCCGTTTTCACCCGCCTGCATTTCAAGGGGAAATGGTTGGATGCGAAGGTGTGAAAATGATTTATAATTGACTTGCAACTTAACCTACCAATCTTATCTTAGTGAATCATCCCCTCGGCCAAAAGCCGAGCGCAGAGCCGCCTTCGGGCGGCTCTTGCCATTTTTACGTATGGACACCATCGCCTACATTGATGCCTTCAACCTCTATTTCGGAGCGCTGAAACCTAATCAATGCAAGTGGCTTGATTTGGAAAAATGGCTCGACCGCCAGTTTCCTAATAACAGGATCACCACCGTCAAATACTTCACCGCCCGGGTGAAGCCGTTCGAAGGGGATTCTGGGTCTTGTCTGCGGCAAGCCGCTTACCTTGCTGCGCTATCGAGTCTTCCGAGGGTTCAGATCATCGAGGGGCATTATCTGGTCAAGGAAACGAGTGCTCTACTTGCTCAGCCACCTGCTAGCGGCTCGCGACAAGTCCGAATCATAAGGAGCGAAGAGAAGCAATCGGATGTCAATATAGCCTCCCACATGTTGCTGGATGCATGTCGTGATCGTTTTAATGCGGCGCTTGTGGTTAGTGGCGACGGTGATTTGGCTACACCGATCCGGATGGTCATTCAGGAATTCTCAAAACGGGTTCTCGTCCTGAATCCGCAAAGGCGCAACAGCTACCACTTGGAGCAGGTAGCCACCGCTTATCGGGGAACGCATTATCGGTGGGACAATAGACTACGGCAGGAATTAAGAACCCGAAATGATGGTATCCGGATCAACTTATTAAAAGCGGCGCAACTGCCTTCCACGATCAATCTTGCCAATGGGGCAGTCATCGCGAAACCGCCGTTTTGGTAGGCTAGTTGTCCTTTAGTCCTATCGATCGAACAGCGCGAACTTGAGATCCGCTTCGGAGACGACCTCACCGTTGACTAGGCAGCGGCAGCTTGTTTGGCCGATGTTGCCGCGGATCTTGGTGGTGGTTGCTTCGGTGATGAGAGTGTCGCCGGGCATGACGGGTTTGCGCCACTTGACGTTATCGGCGCTGAGGAAATAGCCGATTTTTCCAAGGTTCTCTGGCTTGCGGAGCATGAGGATGGAGGAGACCTGAGCCATGCCCTCGAGTTGGAGCACGCCCGGCATGATGGGATGCCCGGGGAAGTGGCCTTGGAAATACGGCTCGTTAATCGAGACGTTCTTGAGGCCGGTGCAGGAGTTTTCGCCGAAGTCGATCACGCGATCCACCATCAGGAACGGATAGCGGTGAGGGAGGATGCGCATGACCTCGTTGACATCGAGCACGCTTTCACCGTCGGGAATGGTGATCGGCGCGGGAACCATAGCGCGCATCCGCTCGTATTCTTTTTTCAGAGTCGCGGCCATCTTGGTGTTTGGACCGTGGCCGGGTTTTACGGCGATGACGTGGCCGTGGATGCGTTTGCCGGAGAGGATAAAATCTCCGATGAGGTCCAGCGCCTTGTGGCGGGCGAACTCGTTGTCGAAGCGCATCGGTTCCTTGGACATCACTTCATTGCCACGGATGACGACCGCGCTCTCCAGCGAACCGCCTTTGATCAGGCCTTTGTCGAGAAGGGGCTTTACGTCCTCGTAGTGAACGAAGGTGCGGGCGGGAGCGATTTCCTTTTCGTAGAGTTCCGGGGTGACTTCGGAGGAAAAGTATTGGGTGAAACGACCATCCAGACCGACGTTGGTAACGGAGACGCGGAAGGTTTTCGATGGGACGATGGTGATGAGTGTGCCATCACCCATTTCCTGGTGGATGGGCTCGCGGATTTCCCAAACCTTGCGGACTGCATTCTGCGATTTGATCCCGGCTTTTTTGATTAACTCAACAAAGGGGCGGGCGGAGCCGTCGCCGATGGGCGGCTCGTTGGCGTCCATCTCGATGATCGCGTTATCGATGCCCATGCCGGTGAGGGCGGAGAGGACGTGCTCGATGGTGTGAACTTTCACCGAGCCCTCGGCGAGCGTGGTGGCACGCTCTACGGTCTGAACCTTGTCAGCGTCGGCACTGATGAAGGGTTGGTCCGGCAGGTCGATGCGGCGGAATTTGAAACCGTAATTCTCAGGTGCGGGCTTGAGTGTCAGGCTTACCTTTTGACCGGTGTGCAGGGAAGTACCTTCGAGGGTGGCGGTCTTGGCGAGGGTTTGTTGTTGGGACATGAAACTTTAAAATTTAAACTTTAAACCTCAAGGAAGAGGGTCTTTGGATGGTTCTTCCTCAGCTTCGCGCACGAGTTCTGTGGGCTGGATGGGTGCTTCCGTGGTTTCGGATGTGACTTCTTGGATTTCAGTTGAAGCTTCTTCAGTTTCTGAGATTGATTCGGAAACTTCTGGGGATGGATCTTCGCTAGAGGAAGGTTCTTCTAGGGTTGCTTCGGGTTCTGCCTGAGATTCCGAAGCTGTTTCCTGTGAGGATATTTCTTCTGAGGAGGGTTTGGCAGGGCGGATAGAATCTGCGGGAGATGTTGGGGAGTTATTTTGTCCCGCTATCTCGCTGCGCTCGGTTGCCGCCACGGGCTTTTTCTTTGGCTGCTTGGGCTTTTTGGGTTCTTGGGGCTTCGGTGGATCCTGAACGACGAGGGTGTCGTCGGTGTAGAGGAGGATGTGGCCTTGCTGGAGGAGCCAGAAAAGATCGGCGGCGTAGCCTTGGGGTGGGGCGGTGGAGCCTTCTGGAAGCATGGCTTGCCAGAGGCCTTCGAGTTTGGCGGGCGGGTTTTCGCGGATCCATTTCACCATCTGTCCGGGGCGCTCAGCGAGGATCGCGTCTAAGGCGAGGGCTTGTGGTCTGGCGGGGCCGGTGAAGAGCTTGCCTTTTCGTTTGAAGACGGGCATGTGCTCGGACTCGAGGATTCTGCAGACCTCTGGAATGAGAATGGCAGGGTGCTTGCGGTGATGTGAGCCGCTGGCTTTGAGGCGGACGAGTAGGCCGGGGGAGAGGTTCTTCGCCGGGATCGCGGCGGAGATTTTAGCTTTGCGCGTGAGTTGGAAAACCTTGCTGAGGACATCCGCGATGAGGGCGCGCTCCAACTCGGCGCGGTCGGTGAACCATTTCACTTCCGGGGCAGCGGGTTCATCCGGGGCGGGAGCTTCTTCTGCGGGTTCAGGCTCGGAGGATTCGGCGGCGGGTTCCTCGGTGAAGGGGGTTGCCTCTTCGGATGCAGGTTCTTCGGTTGCTGTTTCCTCCGTCGCGGATTCCTCGTTGGCAGGTTGTTCGGCGGGAGCGGCTTCTTCCGCAACGGGTGCTGGCTCGGGTTTTGGCTCTTCGGCTGGCTTGGCCATTTCTGCCGCTACGGCTTTGGATTCCTCGTCGGAGAGGATGCGCCAGCGGGTTTGGGTTTTCATGGAGTCCAACCATGCACCGACGGCGTCCTCGGAGCGATCAGTGCGGATTTTTGCGGTGTAGGACTCGAAGGGCATTTCCGAGAAAAACTCGCGGTGCATGCGGCGGATCTCGGTCTGATAGCCGTGGTAGTTCGGCGGGCCGAGGAGCTTGCCGGAAATGCCGCAGCGGGCAACGGATTGAAAATTACCCTTCGGCGGATCGATCTCGGAGGTGGTTTCCGCGACGAAGCGGTTTTTCCACGGAGAGTCGAGTAGGTGGCGAAGTGCTTCTTCTTTGGTGAGAAAAATCGCATCGTCAATTTTACAACGGTAGAAGGGTTCGTGTTTTTCTGAGATCTCGAAAATGGCGCGGCAGCGGGCGCGCTCTGCGAGGATGATATCCGCGATATCGAAGAGCGGATAAACGCGTGCGACTTGGTTGATCTCTTTGCAGATAAGCTGGATCGCCGCTTTGTCCGGGACGATGGATACGTTAACACCTTCAGTGGGTGCGATAAATTCCTCACGGCGGATGATTTCTGGGCCACGACCACGGCTTTGCTGGAAATCGCGGCGGTTTCCTCCATCGCGCTGGCCACGGTCATCACGCTGGCCTCTGCGGTCTCCTCCCTCGCGACGTTCTCCGCCCTCGCGGCGTCCACGGTTTTCGCCACGGTCATCGCGGCGGCGTTGCGGATGCTCGCGCTCGGGGGATTCGTGGGTGTGCTTCGCTGATGGCTCGGATTTAGCACGCGCCCACGAGGGGCCGAGTGCGAATTCGGTCAAAAGGCTATTAAGGGGATTGGGAGGATTATCGCTCACGTGCGTGGAGGGTAGGGACTTATTTTCAGAAAGACAAACTTGCTTTGCAGAGGATTCAGGCAGATGGGCGCGTGTCTTGCAAGACCGAGAGATGGCGTCTTGTTGCGCCGTTGTGGAAGGATAAAATCTGCATCGCCTTATCGGTGAGATCCGCAGCGCATTGGGGATCGAGAGCGGCGCGGACGGCGAGCGCGATCGAGGCTTCGTCATGTGCTGGGAGTGCGCCGCCCTTTTCTAACAGATGACGGACGAGCGGCTGGAAGTTATCCATGTGTGGGCCGAGGATGATTGGCTTGTGGGCGAGGATGGCTTCGGCGGGATTCTGGCCGCCGGTGGAGAGAAAGGATTTCCCGATGATGACCGCATCCGCGTGGGCGGTCCAGGCTGCGAGTTCACCGGTGGTGTCGATAACGAAGGCGTGAGGGGATGAGGAAACGGGTTTTAAAAACGCGCTCCGCAAGGTCACGGCGAAGCCGGATTTGGAAAGCGCTTTGGCGACCTCCGCGCGTCGCTCGGCGTGGCGGGGGACGATTACGGGCAGCGCGGCGGGATTCGCTTCGAAGATTGCTTGAGCGAGCATTTCCTCCTCGCCGGGAAAGGTGCTGGCGGCGAGCACGATGGGTCGATTTATTCCGAACGCGGCTAGCATTTCCGCGAAAGACGGATTCGGTGAGGGCACAGGCGAGGACTCGGCATCGAATTTTATGCTACCGGTTTGATGAATTTTTTCCGGGGCAATTCCAAGGGCCTGCCACAGCGCACGGTGCTCCTCCTCCTGGATGCAGACGGTAGAGAGTTTTGAGAAAAATGGGCGCAGTGCGGGAGCGAATTTCAGGAGTCTGCTGGCAGAGCGCGGGGAGTTGCGGGCGTTGGCGAGGTCGATACGGATGCCACGCTTTTCGGCGATGCGCAGCAGGTTCGGCCAGACATCGCCCTCGATGAGAATGATGCGCTCCGGCTCGAAGCGGTTGATGTATTGGCGAATCATCCACGGGAAATCGAGCGGTGAGTAAGTGACCCGCAAGCCGGGGATGGCGGCACAGTTGGCGAAGTGGTGGCCGGTGGCGGTGCCGGTCGCGAGCACGAAGCGGGTGCCGGGGCTTTGCGCAGCCCACGCTTTCATTAGTTTCAGCGCGAGTGCCGTTTCACCGACGCTGATTGAGTGAAAGTGAATCGCGCCCGAGGGCTCAAACTCGGCTTCACGGAAATAGATTCCGATCCTCTCGTTGAGCGCCGTGCCGAATCCTCCGCGGCGCAGCATTTTCAGAACCCATCTGGGAAACGCGATGAGAAAAAGAAGCGGCAGCAGCGCCCGATATATCAGCAGTGACAGATGACCTTTCATGTCGTGGGGTGGGCGAGGATCAGGATCGCACTGGAGCCGTATTCGCGGCGGTCGATAAGGCGGAAATGACTCGATGGCGGGGTGGGGTGGGAGGAGGAAATTTCGATCACGAGATAACCGCCGCCGGTGAGTCTTTGCGGGAAACTTTCCAAGGCGAGGAGTTTCGCAGCGAGGTCGGTATCGCCGTAGCCTTTCCAATAGGGCGGGTCAGCGAGGATAAGGTCGTAGCTGGAGGCATCACGGCTAAGGAAAGAAAAGACCTCGGCCTTCACACAGCGGCCGCCTTCGAGTCGGGATTTTTTCAGATTCTCCTCCGTAACCGCGATGGCCTGCCGGTGCTCGTCCACGAACACGCAGGAGGCGGCGCCCCGGCTGAGCGCCTCCAGACCCAGCGCGCCCGAGCCGCAAAAAAGATCGAGCACGCGCGCTCCGTCGATCGTTTCCCCGAGGATGGAGAAAATCGCCTGACGGACGAAGTCGGTGGTCGGCCGTGCAACCGCCGCTGGCACCTTGATGGCGATTCGCCCGGCTTTTCCTGAAATGATCCGCATGCGGGGGAGAATCTCAAATTTCAAGCTTCAAACTTCAAGGAAGAACGGTTGTGCGGGGCAGGGGAAGTGGATTAGGCTAATCCCCGATGTCGATGGAACCGATGAAAGACGGATTGCGATCCCTTGTGAGGATCGATTTCTACGGAAATGTTCACAAGCGGATGCGGGGAAGCGACGTGGAGAGTCGCTACGCAAAAGAGGTGGAGGTGCTCAAAGTCTTGGAGCAACGGGGGTGCCCCTACGTTCCAAAGGTTCTGGAGGAACATCCGGAGGAGTATTATTTCGTCTCCACGAATTGCGGTCGCCCCGCCCCGCAAATCACGAAAGAAAAGGCCGATTCACTCTTCGCGGCACTTGAGCGGGATTTCGGCGTTCGGCATCTCGATGCCGAACCGCGTAATATTACTTACTCTGACAAGCTCGGGCGCTTCTGCATCATCGATTTCGAACTGGCGGAAATCCTGCCCGATCCCCATCCATCGCGAAACCTCTAAACATCGTGCCAAAGCAACCAAAGTTCCGATGGGCGGGTGCCTCCGTGAGTGGTAGCCGCAAGCCCTGCAATGATGACTCGTGGATCGTTTTTTCCTCCGATATCTATGGCCCAACGAAACTAGGCGATACCGGTGAGGCATCCATTTCGACACTGGATCTCGTTTTCGCCGTATCCGATGGCATGGGCGGCGGAAACGCAGGTGATCTCGCCTCCTCCCTAATTTTGGAACGCATGGCGGCGATTATTCCGGAAACGTTCCGCGCGGCGGCGGCCGGCTTTTTCCCCGATTCCATCGCCCACCTCCAGCAGGCGCTCAAGGAAGTACACGAGCACATTAACGAGGCGGCATCCGGCATGGATGACAGGAAAGGCATGGCGGCGACGCTCGCGTTGGCCTGGTTCACGCCGGAAAACATGTATCTGGCAAACGTCGGCGACTCGCGTATTTACCGGAGTCGTGACGGGAAATTGGAGCAACTCAGCAAGGATCACTCGCTGGCATGGAGTCAGTGGAAGCGAGGTGAAATCAAGGAAATCCAATACCGTAGCCATCCGCGCCGTGCCGTATTATACGAGGTGGTTGGCGGCGGGCACGCCCAGCTCTACCCTTATTTCGCGGCCTTGCCTTATCAAGCGGGCGACCGTTTTCTCATCTGTTCCGACGGCCTCGTTGACGGTGTCTGGGAACGCCACATTTCCGACGAATTAGCCGCCGATTCTCCGCCTCACGAAGTTTGTGGAAACCTCCTGAAACGAGCCATCGACAATTCGGGAACGGACGATACAACGCTCGTCGTCATCCGCATCGATTGAGACCTGATGCGGAGACTATTTCGAATTCCAGTAGCTAAAATGGCATGTATAATGCTGTATTTTGCTTGTCGGTAAAGTCGGCGGCTGGATAACTGTCGCTGTCTCCCGGACAAAAAACCATCGCTAACCACAACATAAAAAAGAAACAAAATGGCCAAATACAAATTGGAATACATCTGGCTCGACGGATACACCCCCGTTCCGAACCTTCGCGGCAAAACCCAAATCAAGGAGTTCGCCAGCTTTCCTGCCCTTGAAGAACTCCCGCTCTGGGGCTTCGATGGCTCGTCCACCCAGCAAGCACCCGGCGGCAGCTCCGATTGCGTGCTCCAGCCCGTTGCAATTTTCCCGGATAGCACGCGCAAGAACGGTGCCATCGTATTGTGCGAAGTCATGATGCCAGACGGCACTCCTCATGCTTCCAACGGACGCGCAACCATCCTCGATGATACGGGCGCATGGTTTGGCTTCGAGCAGGAATACTTCCTCTATCAGGACGGTCGTCCGCTCGGCTTCCCTGTCGATGGCTTCCCCAAGGTCGGCCAAGGTCCTTACTACTGCGGAGTCGGCTTCTCGACCATGGGAGACATCGCCCGTCAGATCGTCGAGGAGCACCTTGACCTCTGCCTCGATGCCGGTATCAACCACGAAGGAATCAATGCCGAGGTGGCAAAAGGCCAGTGGGAATTCCAGATCTTCGGAAAAGGCTCCAAAAGAGCCGCCGACGAAATGTGGGTTGCTCGCTATCTTCTCCAGCGTGTTTGCGAAAAATACGGCATCGACGTGGAATATCACTGCAAGCCGCTCGGCGACAGCGATTGGAATGGTTCCGGCATGCACGCCAACTTCTCCACGACGTATCTTCGTGAGGTAGGCGGCAAGGCGTATTTTGAGGCACTCATGGCAAAATTTGCCGAGAATGTCGAAGAGCACATCGCTGTTTACGGCCCAGACAACCACATGCGCCTCACCGGCCTTCACGAGACCCAGTCGATCGACAAGTTCTCCTACGGAGTGGCAGACCGCGGTGCTTCGGTTCGCGTTCCGCACAGCTTCGTGAAAGATGGCAAGTATCAGGGCTATCTCGAAGATCGCCGTCCGAATTCCCAAGGCGACCCTTACCAGATCGCTTCCCGCATTCTCAAGACAATCTCGGAAGTTCCGACTCCTTGATTCCCTGAAATCGATCTAGTTCACCCAACAGAAAGCCGTCTCTCCCTATGGGGGAGGCGGTTTTTTCTTGAAGGCAGCGGATCTCCTCGGGCGCACCCTAGAAACCTTGCATCCGATCACGAAAACCCCCACTTTCCGTTTCAGCGAATGGTAAAAACCACGACACCTCAGGAAATCACCTACACGGGCATCCCGGCATCACCCGGTATTGCGGTGGGGCCGATCCATGTGATCGCGCGCGGCTTTTCCGCGCCGGAGATCTATGAGATTTCCGAGGCCGATATCGAATACGAGCGCGGACGCTTCGACGACGCAGTGGCGGTCACGAAAAAGCAGCTCATCGATCTTCAGGAAAGGTTGGAGTCCCTTTCCGGCAACGCAGACAGCGAAATTTTCGAGGCGCACGTGATGCTGCTGGAAGATAAGACTCTGCTCCACAAAGTTTCCGAGGCGATCGCCAGCCGCCAGCAAAACGCGGAGTATGCCTTTTATGCGGTGATGCAGAATTTCCTGGAGGCCATGCGCCGCATCCCTGATTCCTATCTCCGCGAGCGCACCGCCGACATTGAGGATGTCTGCCAGAGAGTCCTGCGGAATTTCAAGGTAGATGAGGATGTTGACCACGAGACGCCAGATGACACTCACATCCTGCTGGCCTACGATCTCTCGCCTTCGGATACCGCTTCAATGAACCGGCGGCACCTGCTAGGTTTTGCTATAGAGCAGGGTAGCGTAAACTCCCATACATCGATTCTTGCGCGCTCCTTTGGAATTCCTGCCGTGGTCGGTCTCGGTGCTTCTGTGATTCAGGTCACGACACTGACTCCCGCTGTGATTGATGGTTACGCCGGGAAACTGGTGCTCAATCCCACGCCAGAGACGCTGGCCGGATACGCTGCCCTCGCTCTTGAGAAGGAAAAGCAACGCTCAGAGCTCGACGCGATGCGCGACGAGGCGACGGAGACTCTCGATGGCCACAAGGTCACGCTTTCCGCGAACATCGAGTTCCTTGAGGAGCTTCATGAGGTGAAGCGAAGCGGAGCGAAGGGTGTCGGTCTTTACCGCACGGAGTTTCTGCTGCTCAACGGCAGCGACATGCCTGACGAGGTAGAGCAGACAGCAGCATACACAAAAGTAGCGAAGGAAGTCGCACCCGATCTTGTTATTGTCCGAACGCTGGATGCGGGTGGAGACAAGTTGCCTGTCGAGCCGCTCACCGAGCCGGAGCCGAACCCTTTCCTTGGCTGGCGCGGCATACGAGTTTCTCTTTCGCGCCCGGCGATGTTCCGGGAACAGCTCCGCGCCATCCTCCGCGCCAGCCATCACGGCAGGATCGCGGTAATGTTTCCGCTTATCTCCGGGCTCTCCGAACTCCTCCAAGCGCGCGAGGCGCTAAAACGCTGCATGGACGAGCTGGATGCCGAGGGTGTGCCCTTCGATCCCAAACTTCCCGTTGGAGTCATGATCGAAGTGCCTTCCGCCGCCATCTGCGCGGATCTCCTCGCGCCTCACGTGGACTTTTTCTCCATCGGCACGAACGACCTCATCCAATACACCGTCGCTGTGGATCGCGTGAACCCGCACGTCGCGAATCTCTACAGGCCCACGCACCCCGCCGTGATCCGCCTGATCGGGAAAACGGTGGAGGCCGGCGCCGAGCACGGTATCTGGACGGGTGTTTGTGGGGAAATGGCCGGTGACATTCGCCTCACCCCGCTACTCATCGGTCTGGGCGTGGAAGAGCTTTCCGTTTCCCCGAAGAGCGTCCCCAAGGTCGGCCAAGTGATCCGCTCCCTCGATTTTGCGCAATGCAAGGCCACGGCTCAGGAAGCCCTGCGCTCGTCTGGCTCGGCGGCGATCATGGAGCTCACCCTCGCCGTCGCGCGGGAACGCTATCCCGATCTGTTAGATTAACACAAGGAGCGGCTGCCTTCGGCTGCCGGGCTGCAACGGTGAGCCAAAGCTAGTCGCTACTTGAGCGCTAGTCCGCCAACGACTGCGCGTAGATATCCTCCGATGAGTTGAGGATGATGATCATGGGACGGCAGCAGACCTCGCAGTCGTAATCGTATTCCGTCGGCATCTCGGATTCCGGCGGGATCGCGATTTCGAATATTTCGTAACAGGTGGGGCAGGTGACAGGATAGGTGTCCATAAGGGAAGGAAACGCGATTTTGAAATCACGTCAACCCCCGCCGGAAGCAAAGACTTCGGTTTCTGGAAATGGCGAGAAATCCGCAGTCCAAAGCTCCCGCCTGACTGATATCACGCGGCGGGAGATCAACTCTTTAACGAAAGCTCGGCGATGAGCTTGCAGAGTTCGGGGAAGGGGAGGCCGGCGGCGGCGGCGGATTTGGGAAGGAGGGAGGTTTCGGTCATGCCGGGGATGGTATTGGCTTCGAGGACGTAGGGGCGGTTGTCTGCTCCGAGCATGACATCGACGCGGGAATAGACCTCGATGCCGAGGGCTTTGTGGGCGGCGACAGCAGCGGCTTGGACGGCCATGGTGGTCTCGAGGTCGAGATCGGCGGGGCAGATGTATTGGGAGCCTTTGGTGCCGGAGAGCCACGGGTATTTCGCGGCCATGTCATAGACGCCCTCGGGCGGGATGATGTGGACGATGGGGTAGGCTTTACCGTCGATGACGGGGACGGTGAGTTCGGGGCCGGAGATGTATTCCTCGATGAGAAGATCAGCAGAATGGGTGGCGGCTTTGGCGATGGCGGCGGCGGCCTCGGCCTGGGTTTTCACGATCTCGATGCCGACAGAGGAGCCTTCGCGCGGGGGTTTCACGACGAAGGGGGCGGGTAAGGAGGGTAGGGCGGGGCCGTGGGTGCAGTCGATGACCTCGGACTTAGGCGTGGGGACTTCAGCGGCGAGGAAGGCTTGTTTTGCAAAGCTTTTATCGAAGGCGCGGCGGGAGGAGGCGGCGCGGGCGCCGGTGTAGGGAATGCCTTTCGCATCCAAGATTTCCTGGAGCTGCCCGTCCTCGCCGAAGGTGCCGTGGATGACGTTAAAGCAGAGGCCGGTGCCTGCGGGGAGATGAATATCGGTGCCGGTGACATCAACCGGGACGGCATCGAGGCCCAGGGAGAGGAGGGCGTTGAGGACGGCTTTGCCTGAGGCGAGAGAGACCTGCCGCTCGGAGCCGGGGCCACCCATTAAGACGGCGATTTTGATTTCGGATAACATGGTAGTGGAAGAGTTCACCGCAGAGGTCGCGGAGCTGGAGTTGTTTATGGAATTAAGCTTTAGAGTTTAAAGTTTGAGGTTTCCTAAAACTGTGTTTCGTCATCGCCGATGATTTTTACTTCGGTTTCGAGGTCGATGCCATGTTTGGTTTTCGCGGTTTTTTGGATGGATTCAATGAGGGCAAGGATGTCCTTCGCAGTTGCTTTGCCGTTGTTGACGATGAAGTTGGCGTGGGCTTCGGAGACGGCGGCTTGACCGATGGATTTGCCCTTGAGGCCAAGGGAGTCGATGAGGCGACCGGCGGGAATTTCCTCGGGGTTCTTGAAGGTGCAACCGGCGGAGGCGGCGATGGGTTGGGAGTCCTTGCGCTTGTCGCGGGACTCCTGCCAGCGCTGTTTGATGTTCTCGTGGGTGTCGTTTCTTCCTTTGAAGACGGCTTGAAGGGCGAAGTTCCGGCGAAGTTCCTGGACGTTGCGGTAGGTGGCGATGATTTCATCGCGTTCGCGGGTGCGGATGACACCGTCCTCATCGAGGAAGGTGACGCGGACGATTTGATCGAAGGTGTCGATACCCATGGCTCCGGCGTTCATGCGCAGCGAGCCGCCGACGTTGCCGGGGATGCCTTCCATCCACTCGAAGCCGCCGATTCCGTGCGCTCCGGCGTAGGAGGCGAGTTTTTTCAAACGCACTCCAACTCCGGCGGTGACGTGGCCTTTCGCGTCGATGGTTAGCTCGGAAAACGCGCCGCCGGTGGGGTGGATGACTGCGCCACGGATGCCGCCATCGCGGACGAGGAGATTCGATCCGCGGCCGACGACGCGGATGGGGATTCCGCGCCCGCGGCAGTAATCAACGAGGAAGGAAAAGGCGAAGAAAGAGTGCGGCTCGATCCAGTATTGCGCGGAGCCTCCTACTAGAAGCGTAGTATGTTTGCGCATCGGCTCGTAGAGTTTCCCGTCGATTTCCCCGGGAGGCATCAGGGCGCGCATTTCGTCGAGGATTTTCAGGTCGGCGGCGATGCGGGTGCCGACTTCGTGGACGTTGCCCGCGCCGAGAGTGATGAGGAGGTCGCCGGGTTCGAGGGAGTTGCCGACGGCGTGGTGGGCGGTGGCGAGGTCTGGGAGGAATTTCGCGGGGATGTCGCCATGGGCTTTCATGGCATCCACCAAAGTCTGGCCGGTGATGCCGGGGATGGGCGGCTCGGAGGCGGGATAGACATCGGTGATGAAGACGACATCAGCGGCCTGCAGGACTTTCCCGAAATCATCGGCGAGCGCCTGGGTGCGGGTGTAGCGGTGTGGTTGGAAGAGGACGACGAGGCGGGAGGGCTTTAGCGAGCGCGCTGTCTGGAGAGTAGCGGCGAGCTCGGTGGGGTGGTGGCCGTAGTCATCGACGAGGCGGCAAGTGGTGGAGAGATATTTCGTTTCGAAACGGCGCTTGGCACCGGCGAAGGAGGAGAGGGCGCGGGCGATGAGGGAGAACTCCGCGCCGCATTGATCCGCGATGGCGATGGCGGCGAGTGAGTTGAGGATGTTGTGCTCGCCGGGAATGGCGAGTTCGATATCGCCAAGAACCTTGCCATCTTTTTTCACGGTGAAAGCGGACGAGCCTTTCAGATCTCGGATGTCGGAGGCGGTGTAGTTGGTTTTCTCCGAGGAGCTTTCCCATCCGTAGGAAAGCGCGTTTTGTCGCGGGGAGCAGATTTCACGAGCGACGGGATCCTCGGCGCAATATACTATGCTTCCCGTAGTTTGGTCGGCGAGTTTCGTGAAAACCTCCTTGATGTGATCGAGGTCGCGGTAGAAATCGAGGTGCTCGGCCTCGATATTTAGGATCACGGAATGCTCGGGGCGGTAGAGGGCGAGGGTGCCGTCGGATTCATCGCCCTCGGCGACCATGGAACGACCCTCCTCCTCCCAGCGGGCGTTCGCGCCGAGGATGGGGATTTCCGCACCGACGTAATACGAGGGTTTCTGCCCGCACTCGCGGAGGATATGGGCGGTCATCGAGGATGTGGTGGTTTTCCCGTGAGTGCCGGAAATGACGATGCCCGCCTTGGTGTGGAGGATGGCGGCGAGGCATTCCGCGCGACGGATCATGGTGACACCGGCTTTCACCGCTGCGTCGTAGGCGGGGTTGCCAGGGCGGATCGCGGAGGAGTAGACGACGAGATCCGCGCCCGCGCCGGAGTCTTTTGTTTGCGGGCAGGAAAAAAGCAGGCCGAGGCCTTGCATGCGATCTGTTTCCGAAGTGGTGACGCGGTCGCAGCCGGAAACTTTATGCCCCATGCCTAGCAGTAGGAGGGCGAGTCCGCTCATGCCGGAGCCCGCCACGCCGATTAGATGGATGTGGAGCGGGTGGGAGCGGTCGGTGAGTTGGGTGGAAAGGTTGGACATTAATGAGCGGGGATTCTTATGCTCCCGCCAAACCAGCGGCAACCCGTAATTTTCGGATCGTAAAACCTAAGCCAATATCCCCTTCACGACCTTCGCGGGTTCCACGCCGGTGGGCTTGTGGTTGAGGCCTTGGAAGCGGAAGGTGAAGCGGTTGTGATCCATGCCGAGGCAATGGAGGATAGTGGCGTTAAGATCGCGGATGTGGACGGGGTTTTCGACGATGTTGTAGGAGTAATCATCGGTCGCGCCGTAGCTGACACCGCCTTTCACGCCGCCGCCAGCGACCCATGTGCTGAAACAGCGCCCGTGGTGATCGCGGCCGGAGCCTAGTTCCCCCTGGCTGTAAACGGTGCGGCCGAACTCGCCGCCCCAGATGATGAGGGTGTCTTCCAACAGGCCGCGCTGTTTGAGATCGGTGATGAGGGCGGCGGTGGGTTGGTCGGTGTCGCGGCACTGGTTGGCGAGGTGGGTTTGGAGGGTGTTGTGCTGATCCCAGCCGCGGTGGAAGAGCTGGGTGAAACGCACGCCGCGCTCAGCCATGCGGCGGGCGAGGATGCAGTTGTAGGCAAAGCTGCCGGGCGTACGGGATTCCGGGCCGTAGAGGTCGAAGACCCAGTCCGGCTCATCGGAAAGATCCGAAAGCTCTGGCGCGGAGGTTTGCATGCGGAAAGCCATTTCGTATTGGCTGATGCGGGTGAGGATTTCCGGATCGGCCATGTTCTCGTGGTTGATCTGGTTGAGATCGGCAAGGCCATCGAGCATGGCGCGGCGGTCGGTGCGCTCCATGCCGGCGGGGTCGTTCAGGTAAAGGACGGGATCGGCACTGCTGCGGAACTGGACGCCTTGGTGGTTCGAGGGCAGGAAACCGCTGCCCCAGAGGCGGGAGAAAATCGGCTGGTCCGGGTTCTTGCCGGTGCCCTGAGAAACAAGGACGACGTAGGCGGGCAGGTTCTCGTTCATGCTGCCAAGGCCGTAGGAAACCCACGAGCCCATGCTGGGGGAGCCGGGGAACTGCGAGCCGGTGTTGATGAAGGTGATGCCGGGGTCATGGTTGATGGCCTCGGTATGCATGGAGCGGATTACTGCAATATCATCGGCGACGCCCGAAGTGTAGGGCAGGAGGTCGCTGATCCACTGGCCGCTGGCGCCGCGCAGCTTGAACTTGGCTAGGCTCTTGCAGACGGGAAAATTTTTCTGGCCGGAGGTCATGCCTGTGAGGCGCTGGCCCTGTCGGACGGAATCGGGGAGATCCTGGCCGTGGACTTTTTCCAAGTGCGGCTTGTAGTCGAAGAGATCGATGTGGGATGGGCCGCCGGATTGGAAAAGGTAGATGACGCGCTTCGCCTTCGGGGCGAAATGAGAGGGCGTTGAAATGCCGCCGACGCCGACCAGTGATTTCGCATCAGCTGCGAGCAGGGAGCGGGCGGCCATCGCGCCGATGCCGAGACCTGTGAGGCCGAGGAAACTGCGGCGGGAGAGGGCGTTGCTGTATTGTTCGATGGGGTTCATGGGCGGTTGATGAATTCGTCGAGGTTTATGAGGGTGGAGCCGAGGACGGCGTAGGCGGCTTGCTCGGGGGTGCCGGAGAGGGCGTTCGCATCGGCTTCGTTTTTCGCGTAGCGCTCAAGATGGCGGGAGAGGGACTTTTCCAGCACTGCCATCTCACGTGATTCCGGTGCGCGCCCGGTGGCGAGGCGGAAACCGTAGTTGAGGCGGGAGCTTGCCGAGGGGCCGCCCTCTTGGATCATGCGGTTTCCGAGGGCCACTCCCGCCGCGACGAATTGCGGTTCGTTCATCACGACCAGTGCCTGCAAGGGCGTGTTGGTTGCGCCGCGCACGACGGAGCAGGTTTCGCGGGTAGGGGCATCGAAGAGCGCCATCACAGGCGGCGGCGAAGTGCGTTTCCAGAACGAGTAGAGGCTGCGGCGGTAGATCGATTCCCCGAATCCCGGAATGAACATTTGCGCGGTGAAAGGATGCCCCTCGTATCCGAAGTGGCTGATCTCACGCCAGAGATCCGGTTGCGGCGGGTGGCCGCCGGGGCCGCCAATAGCGGGGTTGAGCAGGCCGCTCACGGCGAGTGCCTGGTCACGGATGATTTCCGCGGGGAGGCGGACGCGGGGTGAGCGGGCGAGGAGTTCGTTGCGTGGGTCTTTCTCCAGATGCTCTCGCGTGGAGGCGGCGGAGCGACGGTAGGTTTCCGAGGTGAGGATCGTGCGCAGTAGGTGTCGCATGTCCCAGCTGTTTTCTGTGAAATCAACGGCCAGCCAATCGAGTAGTTCCGGATGAGTGGGCCATGAGCCCTGGTTTCCGAAATCCCCGGCGGTCTCCACGATACCGCGTCCGAAGACCATCTGCCACATGCGGTTCACGGCGACGCGTGCGGTGAGCGGATGATCTGGACGAGTGATCCAGTTTGCGAGTTCGAGGCGCGAGGGGCTCGCGCTGGCTTCCATCGGCGGCAGTATGGCAAGGACTCCGGGGGTCACTTCCTCACCGGGTTGGTCGTAAGCGCCGCGGATGAGGATGTGGGTTTTGCGCAGGTCCGGCTTGTGATCCATCACCATCACCGAGGTGTGGCCTCGATCCAGATCGCGTTTGAGCACTTTGATCTCCTCGTTGGCGGTCTTGTTGACTTCGTTTTCGAGGGATTTGCCTTGTTGCTTCACAAATTCCGCCAAATCAGCCGGCGGGTTTGCCTTGAAATACTCGATTTCCGCGATGCGCGCCTTGAGCTGCGCCATTCCGCCATCACCGAGAGGCGATTTGTAATCCATCACCGGCGGGGAACTTGCGTTTGTGGCACCAAGGCCAGCTTCCGATGAGGTGTTGAAAAAGGCAAACATCTGGAAATATTCCCTCTGCGAAATCGGATCGTATTTGTGGTCGTGGCACTGGGCGCACTTCATCGTCAGGCCGAGGATCGAGGTGGAGACGGCATCGACCTTATCGACCGTGTAGTTGACGCGGTATTCCTCGGCGATGGTGCCGCCCTCGTGGGTGTTCATGCTGTTGCGGAGGAAACCGGTGGCTGCGATCTGATCCGGTGTCGCTCCGGGGATGAGGTCGCCGGCGATCTGCTCGCGCACGAACTGGTCGTAAGGTTGGTTTTTCTGGAACGCGTTGATCACCCAATCGCGCCACGCCCACATGTCGCGGTGGTCGTCGATGGAGTAGCCATGAGTGTCGGAGTAGCGTGCGCCATCGAGCCAGGGCAGAGCCAAGCGCTCCGCGAAATGGGGCGAATCCATCAGGCGGTTGATGAGTTTTTCCCAGCGATCCGGTGCGGAGTCGGCGAGGTAGGTATCGATGTCCTGCGGTGTGGGGGGGAGACCTGTTAGATCGAGATAAAGCCGGCGGACGAGGGTGTGATCATTGGCGAGCGGTGCGGCTTTAATACCATCCGTTTTGAGGCGTTTTGCGATGAAGTGATCTACGGGATTTGCGGCGGATGTTTCCGTTTTCTGCGGAGGAACGAATGCCCAGTGCGCCTCATACTTCGCGCCGTCAGCGATCCATTTCTCCAGCATGGCGAGTTGTTCCGGTTTGAGTTTCGCCATGTGTGCTTTCGGCGGAGGCATCACCATATCGGGATCTTTGGATATAATGCGCTTGATGATGGCGCTGTTCTTAGTATCTCCGGGAATGATCGCGGGCCCCTCATCTCTTGCGGCGATGGCATCTTCGCGGATGTCGAGGCGTAAGTCCCCACCACGGTGATCGGGATCTTGGCTGTGGCAGAGGAAACAGTTTTCCGAGAGGATGGGGCGGATGTCGCGGTTGAAGTTGGGGCCGCCAGCGGACGTCGAGGCGAGCTTGGGAGCGGGGGTATGCGTGACGCTTACGTCATCGAATGCGACCTGTTGATTGGAGTCTTTTCCATTTTTCCAAACGATTCCGACTCCTACTTCCACGCTGCCCCATTTTTTTGCGATAGCTTGGCTTAGGGTAGCTTGGGTTATGACATATCTCCATGTTCTGCGTTTCCACTCACCCGGGGCGGTGTCCAGGGTGACATCGATGGGTGATGAGTTAAGACCCGAGGAATCGGATGCGTTGAGCCAGAAGTGGGTGAGGGCGGCGCCTGAGACATCAGTGCGGTAGGTTGTTGAGGCTGAAATGGTTAGGGTGTCGCCGACAGAGAGGGAAGACCAGTTTAGGTTGGGAACTTCTTGGGAAATTTTCGATTGAAGACCGGCGGTGGCGTGCGCGAGGAAGTATCGTTCGCCGCTGGGAGCTATTTTACCCGCACCCAGCAATGTGGTATTGGCTACAAATTTCGACCCCTCTCCCGAGCCCGCCCAAGAAGCAGGAACCAACTCAGAGTAACCAATTGCAGCTGGCACATCCGCCTCGAAACCGCTGTTGGTCAACTCTGACTGAGCCGCAGACAAGTGCGCGAGACTTAGCAGCGGGATGACCGTAAATAGTCCATGTATAGTTTTGTTGGTGATAATCATGATTGCGACGGCTCAACTTCTGTAATTTATACCTCGCAGTAATTACATTTTTTTCAAACCTGAAACTCATTTTCTGGAAGGCTTTCCACAAAATGGTCAGCGGCCGGAGATATTGATCAGCGTTGAGAGGATGCGGCCGCGCTCAGAAAGCTGGTGTTCGGAAAGGTTGAGACGGAGCCGCCAGTTCCCCTCGCTGGCTGTGCCGGGGGTGTTAATGCGGTCTTTCAGCTCAAAAAGATCTGTAACCATGAGGACAGCGTAACGAGAGTTCGACTGGAGGAGCGATTTGATAAGTCTCCAGTGGATCGCATCGGAATAGGCAGGCCATACGTTATCCGAGGGGATGGGGATTCCGGAAAAACCAGCAAGTAGGCGAAGTGAGTGGGCGGCGCCCTCTGCGGCCAAGTGGCCGTGCTCGGTTGGCTGTTCTCTCTGGAGAAGGATGGTCTTGTAGCAGTTTTCCCATATCACGCATAGGGAATCGTGGTCGTGGGTGGAGTAGGCGGCGAAAGAATTTTCAGGAAAAACATTGCCGAGGACAGGGGAGCCGTCCGAGTAGGAATCCCAGTGAGGGATGCGGTATCCGGAGATGTTGAGCTCATCAAGGTGGGGGCGGACGTATTCGGGCACCCAGCCGAGATCTTCGGCGATGACCTCGGCACCGCACGCCGCATCGAGGATCGCGCGGAGGCGGAAGTCGCCGTTGGCGCGGTTGATGGCCTTGTGTTCGTAGGTGTCGTCGGGATGGCTGAACCACTGTGGAGCCCTGCCATTGGTGAGTTTTTCGGCGCCACAACGGTCGAGGCCGAGGTATTGGCGGTTATCCCTTGGGTGCCATGGGAAACCATAGATCCGGTAGAAGCCGAGAATGTGGTCGATACGGAACATGTTGAAGATTTCCGTAAGCCGAGTGATGCGCTCCCGCCACCATGCAAAGCCTGTCTGCGCCATGGCATCCCAATTGTAGAGCGGAACGCCCCAATTCTGTCCCCACTCGTGGATGAAGGGATTTTCCGCAGAGTAACCTTCGGGAGGAGTCCCGCCGAACCAGTTCGTGTGGAAGTTATAGCGTTGGAAAAACACGTCTGCGGAATGGAAGGAGACGCCGATGGGAAGATCACCCATGAGCTTCACCCCGCGGCGGTCAGCGTGGGCACGGAGATCCAACCATTGGCGAAAGCACAGCCATTGCGCGTATGCGAAGGCTTCCAGACGGGAATCGATATGACCAGGATTCTCTTTTCGCAGAGATGCGACGAGTTCGCGGGCACCATCCGCGCATTGCGATTCCACAGGCCACTCATCCCATGCGAGGTGCGAACCGTGGATTTCCATGAGGAGTTTGAACAGGCAGTAGTCCGGCAGCCACGCCGTGTTACGGTCGCGAAATGCTTGGAAATCTGCATAAAGGGCGGGATCGGGCTTTCCGTGGAAACGTGCGAAAGAGATCTCCAGTAGATGGTTCTTTATCGCACGCACGGCGGGATAGTCGATTACATCACTGCTCAAGCGTGAGCCAAGTGAGGAGCGAGCAGCATCGATTTCCGAGCGTGTCAGGCAGGGGATTAGCTCCGGTTCGAAGGCGATGTAGATCGGGTCGAGCGCGATGGATGAGATGCCGGAATAGGGGCTTTCGTCAGCACCGTTCTCATTGATCGGCAGCAACTGGAGGAATCCGACATGATGCTCAGCCGCCCAATCGATCCACTCCCGCACGGCCAAGGTATCGCCGATTCCAAGATCGCCGCTGCGGCGGGTCGAGAAGGCAGGGATGAGAAGACCGGTTGTTTTCACGGGGCATTGCTTATGCGTGAAAGGGTGATGAGGAAAGGCAGAAATCTACGGGGAGCACACGCGCCCTCGCGGTCTGCTGGCTGGAAAGATCCTGTGCGTCGCTCAGATAAATCAACGTTCGCACTATCGCCAGCCGAGTTTCCGGCGAGGGCGCCTGAAACAGCACGCGGGGGCGCGTGCGCTCCCCCATCTTTTCGCGGTGCGGAAAGATGGGGAAATCTGCGGGGAGCACACGCGCCCTCGCGTGTTGCGGAGCGCGCCCACGCGGTCTGCTGGCTGGAAAGATCCTGTGCGTCGCTCAGATAAATCAACGTTCGCACTATCGCCAGCCGAGTTTCCGGCGAGGGCGCCGGAAACAGCACGCGGTGGCGCGTGCGCTCCCCCATCTTTTCGCGGTGCGAAAAGATGGGGAAATCTGCGGGGAGCACACGCGCCCTCGCGTGTTGCGGAGCGCGCCCTCGCGGTCTGCTGGCTGGAAAGATCCTGTGCGTCGCTAAGATAAATCAACGTTCGCACTATCGCCAGCCGAGTTTCCGGCGAGGGCGCCGGAAAAAGCACGCGGTGGCGCGTGCGCTCCCCCCATCTTTTCGCGGTGCTGAAGATGGCATCCAATCAGCCGCGCTTGTCTTCCTCCTCTAGGAAAATTTCCGAGAGACGGAAACAGCGGCGGGCGAGCTCGCGAGCATCGTTGTCGCCGATGAGGGCGACGCCTTCCTCGCTGACTTCGGCGAGGAAAATTTTCCAGGCATTCTTGGCAACCTTTCCAGGGTCGAGCTTACGCCGGGGCTTTTGTGGCTGCGGGCGGTTTTCCGGTGGCTTATCACGCGGCTCTGGTTGTTCCCTTTTTTCGGGACGAGGCTGTGGTGCTTCCGGCGCAAGGGGAATGGTTTCCTCGACAACGATCAGTTCCGGCGAGATAGCTGTTTCAGATTCCTTCGGAGCGGACTTGCCCTTTCCGCGGCGGCGGCGGCTGCGTTTCTGATCCGTTTTAGGAAGAGTGTCTGCTTTGGGCTCAACCGTGGTGGCAGCTTCAGGCTCTGCGGTTTTACGTGGAGGCTTGCTGGAAATCCGGCGAACCTTGGGTTCGCTGGCCGCTTTTTTGGAGGCGGCGTCTGTTTCAGTGGGCATGGGAATGGTGGGTAAGCGGAGCCGCTAGTAGTTGTCGATGTCGTCAGCGGATGAGGCAGTGGTTCCGGTCAAGCCATCCTTACCCTTCGATAAAAGGTCGAAATCGGGGTTCTTGGCTTCAGCGTGATCGCCCCTCCTATATATGTATTCGTTGCCCCAAGGATCAACGAGCTTCGAGAAGGGGCCTCCCGATGGTTCGACCCATCCTTGGCTCCTGTCTTTCGGGTCGAGTGCAGCTAGGTAGATCTTGCCGGGAGGAGTGGTTGCAGCGCCATCGCCATAAAGTTTATTAAAAAGTTCAAGGTTGTTCGATGCCGGATAAACCCCGTTATCCAGTTTATATTCCTCCAGCGCCTTGGAAAGCAGGCTGATCTGGATGGCGGCTTGTGAGTCCGCTTGTTTTCTGGTGACGTATCCGTAGCCGCCCATTGAGAGACCCGCTAAGATCATGATGATGGTGATTACGACGAGGAGCTCTATGAGGGTGAAGCCTCGGCGAAGTAGCGATGAAGGATGGGTTTTCATGGTTTATTTTGTTACTGGGAAGATACGCCGTTTCCGGAATATTTCACGGGAAAACCGAGGGATCACTGGTCGCTCATTTCCGAGATCATCTTGATCAGCGGTAGGAAGAGGGCGAAAACGATGGCTCCGACGACGAGGGCGAGCAACACGATCATCATAGGCTCAAGAATGGATGTCAGAGCCGTGACGGCGTTGTCCACCTCATCGTCGTAAACATCTGCGATTTTCAGGAGCATTTCAGGAAGCTGACCGGTTTCCTCACCCACATCGACCATGGAGATGACCATGCTGGGGAAAACCCCGCTGGAGGAGAGGGGTGTGACGATGGATTCGCCTTCCTTGACTGCTTCGTGGACTTTAGAAATCGCTTCGGAAATGATTACATTGCCGGCGGTGTCCCGGGTGATGTTGAGTGCTTGAAGGATCGGGACACCGGATGTTACGAGAGTTCCGAGTGTGCGGGCAAAGCGCGATACGGCGGATTTGCGTGTGACATCGCCCAAGATAGGGAGGTGGAGTTTGAGTTTATCGATGAACAGGCGTCCTCCCTTAGTTTTACCGAAGGCATTCAGTGCGGTGATGAGACCGCCGAGGGCGACGAAGACCCAGACAACGTTTGGAATGCCAGCGATGGGTCTGCCGAGACAGAACTCAGAGAAGCCGAACACGATTTGGGAGATCAGCGGGAGATCGGAATCGGTTTCGGAGAACATCTCCTTGAATTTCGGGACGATGAAAATCATTAGGAAAACAAGGATGGCGACGGCGATGAACATGACAATGGCCGGATAGACCATGGCGGAAACGATCTTGTTCTTCAGTTTCTGAGCCTTTTCCTGATATTCTGCGAGACGGTTGAGGACAACTTCTAGAACACCTCCGAGTTCACCGGCTTTGACCATGTTCACAAACAGCTTGTTGAACATTTTTGGATGCTGGGCGAGGGATTCTGAGAAGGTAGAGCCACCCTGAACCGAGTCCGCGAGGGAGCTGATTGTGGCTTTTAGCACGGGGTTTGGCTCTTGCTTACCAAGAACGGTGAGGGAGCGGAGCAGCGGTAGTCCGGCGTCGATAAGGGTGGCAAGCTGACGGGTGAAGACCATCAGCAACTTGGGTTTCACGGTGGACTTGGCTTTTCCGAAAGAAATGTTGACTGGCTTGGCCTTCTTTTTCCCTGAGGCTTTCGAGGAGATACCGGGCTTACCCTTGCCATCCTCGGCGATGTGGGTTGGGTAAAGACCTTGAGCGCGGAGTTTCTGAACGGCTTCGGCTTCGGTGGCGGCATCTATTTCGCCGTTGGCTTGTTCGCCTTTAGCGTCAAGGGCTGTGTAGTGGAAGTTGGGCATGATGTTTTTTGTTGAACTAAGCTAATTGAAGAATATTGGATGGGCTTTGGCTACGGAAAAATTGGCGAAATTAAGTGTATTTCAGCACCTCCTCAATGGTGGTTTTGCCGAGATAAATATTGCGGAGACCGTCCTCGCGCAGGGTGTTCATACCCAGCTCGATGGCTTTTTGTTTGATCACTACGCTTGGTGCGCGGTTTGTGATGAGTTCGCGTATGGGCTCGGTAATGTTTAGTAATTCGTAGAGGCCCGCGCGACCTCGGTATCCAGACTGGCCGCAGACCTCGCATCCAGCACCGGTATAGAACTGTTTGTCGCCAAGTTCGTGGGGTGAAATTCCGAGTTGGGAGAGTAGGGCTTCGTTCGGCTCGTATGGAGTTTTGCACTCCACGCAGATCGTCCGGACAAGGCGCTGGCCTAGAACACCTTCAAGCGAAGCGGCGACAAGGAAAGGCTCACAACCCATGTCAATGAGACGGGTGACGGCGCCCGGCGCATCGTTGGTGTGCAGCGTGGATAGCACAAGGTGCCCGGTCAGCGCGGCCTGGATGGCTATGGTGGCGGTTTCCTTATCGCGCATCTCCCCGATCATGATGCGGTCAGGATCTTGCCGGAGGAATGCGCGGAGAATGCGCGGAAAATCCAAGCCGATGGCCTCGTTGATCGGGATCTGGATAATGCCGTCGATATCGTATTCTACGGGATCCTCGGCGGTGAGGAGTTTCGCATCGATAGTGTTGATGCGGCGGAGACCTGCGTAGAGAGTAGTGGTCTTACCCGCACCAGTTGGACCGGTTACGATGAAAATTCCGTTCGGCTTCTCGATGGTCTCGCCGATGTATTCGTAGATGGCAGCCGGAAGGCCGAGGTTCTCTAAGGATAGGTTAACCGATGAGCGGTCAAGGACACGTAGCACGATAGATTCGCCATGGTGGGTGGGAAGAGTGGAGACCCGCATGTCCACTTGTTTCTCGCCGACTTGTTTCACGATACGGCCATCCTGCGGTATCCGACGCTCGGCGATGTTCAGGTTCGCCATGACCTTGATGCGGGAAAGGATGGGCAGGGCGAGGTGGACGGGTGGGGGAGCCATTTCGTAAAGCGCACCATCGACGCGATAGCGGATCTTGAACTCTTTCTCGAAGGGTTCGAAGTGGATGTCAGATGCCTTTTCCTTGATAGCCTGGTAGAGGACGAGATCGACGTAGCGGATGATGGGAGCCGAGTTCGCCTCGGCCTCGGCGCTGGCTTCGTCAAAATTCTCGCCATTGGTGTCGAGTTGGGCGAGGAGGTCTCCCATCGCTTTTCCCTCGCCGCCGTAACATTCGTTGATCTTTGCTTCAACAAGGTAATCAGGCGCGATGACGACGATTATTTCTCGTCCGAGGGCGAAGCGTAGATCCTCGACGGTTTGCGGATTGAGTGGATCGACCAGCGCGAGGTGTAGGCCTTGGTCATCGAAGTTCACCGGGAAAGCGCCGTGCAGGCGGGCAGTGCCAGCGGGAACCAGATCAAGCAGCGCGTCAGGTGGAGTCCAGTTACGCAGATCAACGAGGGCGGCCCCGAGTTCGGATGCGAGAATAGGCCAAACGTCGTCCTTGGATTGGATGACTTGGAAATCAGCCAGTAGTTCGGGCACACTTTTCCCGCTATTATCGACTTCTGCGAGGATTTCCTCGGACAGGGACGCGTCGATAAGGTTACGGGCTTGGAAAAGGTCGAGGAGTTGGCGATTGTCCATGAGAGGTGGTGAAATTCTAAATTTTAAACTTTAAAACTCAATGAAGAGGAATGGTGCGGTGCGATAGGGAAGGTCGATACGCCTTGCTTAAAATTGGGATTTAAAGTTTGGAGTTTAAAGTTTTAGTCGAAATCGCCCATGGTGGCGTGGACGACCTCGGCGCCGGAGGTGAGGCCGGATAGGACTTTGCGGATGCCGTCCTCGCGCAGGGTGCGCATACCGAGTTCGCGGGCGCGTCGGCGGAGTTGGCTCGTCGTCAGGCCGCCGTTGACCATGCCGCGGACCTCATCATCGATATTGAAGAGTTCGAAGATGCCCATCCGTCCGCGGTAGCCGTTGCCGCGGCATTTTGGGCAGCCGACCGGGCCGAAGATGGAAGCCTGCGCGACGCGAGCGGCATCGAGGTTGAGGGCGCGCATTTCCTTTTCATTTAGTTCGGCTGGAGCTTTACATACAGGGCAGAGCTTGCGGACGAGGCGCTGTGCGAGGACGGAGCGGACAGCGGAGGCGATCAGGAATGGTTTTACCCCGATATCGGCGAGACGGGCGATCGCGGAGGGCGCATCGTTTGTGTGTAGGGTGGAGAAAACGAGGTGTCCGGTGAGTGAGGCGTTGATGGCGATGTTGGCGGTTTCCGCATCGCGGATTTCCCCGATCATAATGATGTTGGGAGCTTGGCGGAGCATGGCGCGGAGTGCGGCGGCGAAAGTCATGCCGATCTCCGATTTCACCATCACCTGGTTGATTCCGGGGAGTTCGTATTCGACGGGATCCTCTACGGTGATGATTTTTTTGTCCGGCTTGTTGATGACGTTCAAGCAGGCGTAAAGAGTAGTGGTTTTACCTGAACCCGTAGGGCCGGTTACAAGGATGATGCCATCCGGCAGCTTGAGCAGGGTCTCGAACTCGGCTTGGTCATCGGAAAAGAAGCCGAGTTCGGGTAGTCCGAGGAGGAGGGCGGTCTTGTCGAGTATCCGCATGACGATGGACTCGCCGTGGTTCGAAGGAACGGAAGAGACACGGAGATCAACCTCTTTGTCGCCCATCTTGAGTTGGATGCGACCGTCCTGCGGGAGTCTTTTTTCGGCAATGGACATGCTGCCGCTCATGACCTTGAGGCGGGCGATGACGGCAGGGAGGAGTTTTTTAGGATGCGTGTCTACATGGACGAGTTTGCCGTCGAGGCGATAGCGGATTCGGACGGATGTTTCCAATGGCTCGATGTGAATGTCTGAGGCCCTCAGGCGAAACGCTTCAGTCAGTGTCTGTTGAACGAGGCGGATGATGGGCGCGTCGTTGGTCTCCATGCCTGCTTCGGAGTCACCGGTTGAGACGAAGAAACCGTCTGCCTTGTCGTCCTGACTTTTTTCCGACACATTGTAAAACTGCATCAGTTGATGACTGATGTCAGTATGCGTGGCGCAGGCGAGATTCAGCTCCCTGCCGATGACGTGAGGAAGGCTGTCCAGTGTCTCGAAATCGAGGGGATCTGCTACGGCGACAGTGAGGTAAAGGCCGTCGTCGCTTACGGGAATGACGCGATAACGGCGTGCGATGTCCTCGGAGACGGTGAGTATGACAGAAGGATCGAAGTGGAAGCTGGCGAGATCCACAAAAGGAATGCCTGCATTGGTTGCGAGAGTTTCGGCGATTTGCGTTTCAGTTACATCCGAACGGTTGATGAGGTGCTGAACGATCGTCTGGCCGCCGCTTAGTGTGGATCGCGCGCTTTGGAGTTGTTCGGCATCGATGATGCCGCTTTCTACAAGCAATTCGGCAAGATAGTCTTCGTTAGTAAACACAGGAATACTTGGCTGGGTATGGGTTTGTGGGTTTGGCGGCAAAGCCTCCAGACTTATGGGCAGGTGCATACGATGGTCAAGTCGGGCGGAGGTGTCAACCGACCACATTGGGAAATGCCTGCAAGTTTACTGAAATGTCGAATTTAGCGTCGAGGTTTCTGAAATAGAACCCGGAAATGTGCGGCCGCTTCGATGAACGGAGCTTCGGATGGATCGGCGAAGTCGCGGATAAAATCCGCGAAGGAGGTGGTTGGAGAGGACGCAAGCCATGGGGAAGCCCAAGTCGCTAGGTCGGTGAAATTCACATCGGCGGTGATGTCCTGAAGCCCGGCGTTTTCGAAGACGGCGGAGCCATGAAGGCGTTGATGCAGGAGGTAAGCGCGTAATGTGCCTTGAGGACGCTGGTGGTAAAGCTGCTCCGCTGTATCCCCGTAGTCGATGGTGAGTATCTGGCCGCGCTTCCAGTATGGAAGCCATGATTCCAGCCATATCCGGTAGGCATCATGAACCTCCACTGTTTGGCCTTGTTTGAAATCGATGGAAAATATGGACGAGGGCGGTAATTCTGCAGGTGGCAACAAGATCTCTTTCATGGAGTTGTCGAGCGCAACTTCCTGCCATGCTTCGGGGGTTTTCTTGAAAATACGTGCGGGAAAAGCGTCCACCAGTTCATTGGAGAAAATGACAGCTTCGCCTGAGCAACTTTGCATTGCCTCGAGTATGGATGAGTGATGCGAGACCCTTTTTCCAAAAAGGGCTTTCTGGTGTTCGGCTAGCCTTGGCGAAGACTCGACAAGGTGAAAACGACTACGGAGACGGACTGCGAAAGGTAAGCTGCGGATCACTTGGGCGGTGAGTGTTCCTAGCCCGGGGCCGATCTCGATCACATGGCGTGTTTTCGTTTCGTGGAGGGAGCGCACGAGCCAAGTCGCAATGGCTTTTGCGGGAGCTTCGGATCGCTGCGGTGCGGTGGTGAAATCGCCGCGCGCTCCGATGCTGCGGATATTGCGGGCGTAGTAGCCGCGCACGGGATCATGGAGCGCCCGCGCCATGAATTGCTCAACGGTCTCAAAATTCCCGGTAGCCATAACGAAAACAACCGCGGCCTTGCGGGGCGCGCGGTTGTGGAAAAATTCGTATTCTTGAAAATTACTTTGCAGAGGCGGTGCGAGCCTTGCGGATGAAGCTGTTCACTGTTTCGGAAGGGTTCGCCCCGACGGAGAGCCATTTATCGGCCTTCTCGAGATCGATCTCGTAGTTGGTGCCTTCGAGCATTGGATCGTAGGTGCCGATTTGTTCGATATAACGTCCATCGCGGCGCTTGCGGCTGTCCACGGCGACGATTTTATAGTAGGGGCGATCCTTGGTGCCCTTGCGGTTGAGACGGAGAGAAACTGACATGGTGTGGCTTGTTACGGTGTTGCCCAGAGAAGGGCGGGCGCGAAAGTTGCTTCAAATCATTGGTGCCGACAAGCGAAATTTTGGCGAGTTTTGCGGAAACTGTAATTCTGCTATGCAAACATGAAAAAACCCGGCGGGACGAATCCGGCCGGGTTTAAAAAATCACTGGCTCTGAGATCAGAAACTCTGAGTGCGGGAGTGACGGTAGTAAGACTCAGAACCGAGTTCAGGAGGAAATTCGGAGAGTCCTTGTAGGACGTTCATTTCAACTCGGTTGTCTTGGCCACATTTTTCGTAAGGAGGCTTGAAGGTGCCGCGATAGGTGGGGCAGTTGAAGGTGATTAGCTCGTAGAAACCGTAGCCGAGGCGCTGCAAACCGCGGCTGGTGCCATCAACGACACCGTAAGACCAGCCTGCCTTAGCACCGTGGGTCTCGGACTTACGCACGATTTGCTCTGGGATTTCGATGAATCCGTAGAGAATGTTGCTAAAGGCACGTCCAAGCTTGCGGCCGGATGTGTAGTGGGAGCCGGGAGGTGTATGGATATCTGCCGCAGTGAATCCGCTGAGGATGCAAAGTGTGGTGGCTGCAACGAGTAGTTTTTTCATGCAGGGAAAGGCTATGGAATACTGACGGGGCTTGGCAACGGCAAAATTGAATTTTTCAGGGCTATTTTATTACACCCTTCGCCGCAAGATTTGGATAGCGGATATCAGAGGCTTTTTTCAAAGTCTCCTCGGGTGTCTGCGCGCTAGGCTCTAGGCGAATCTTGTATCTCACAGCCTTCTGAGCGGCGGAGTTCAGCTCCACTAGTATGTCAACAATGCGGAAGCCGTAGTCAGACCTCTCTTGCGAGAAACTCCGCCTCTTCCTCATGCGAGTGGATCTGGAGGGTGACCTGCACCCCCTCCTTGTCCGCCGCCGCTTTCAGGACACTGCGGATCGCGGAGGCGGTGAAGCCGTTTCGTCCAATCAGCATGGCCACGTCCTCCTTGGCTAGGATCAGTTTGAAGCGCAGCTTTTTCGGCCCCAATAACGCGACCTTCAGTTGTGCCTTGGCTGGCTCATCAATAAGTTTCACCGCCACAAACTGTAGAAAATTTCTCAACTTATCCGTCACCGCTTGCATGGCGGCAGTTTTCCCCATCCCGCAAAAATCCGCAAGTACCCATCGCGCCTGTTTTCTCAAAACCCTATCTTTTTCCGAAGGGATTGCATTCTCAGGCGAAACGTCGATCATTGATTCTCCCGTAGACAGATGAAAACGACCTCCCTCAAACTTGAGTTCGATACCCCGCAGTTCCTGCAAGGGCTGTTCGCGAACGACCGGCGGAACCTTTCCTATATGGAGCAGGAGTTGGAACTAAAAACCGTTACCCGCGATGGATGGATCAGTTTCACCGGCGCGGAGGATTCCACTCTGATTGCCGCAAAGGTTTTTCACGATCTTGAAGCTACCCAACGCAACGGTCTGCACATCTCCGCGCGGGATTTCCGGCTGGCGGTGGATGTTGCCCGGCAGTCCGGCGAGATCCCGCTGAACTCACTCTCCACGGTCCGCCTCGTCGGCTCGCGGAACCGCAAAACCGTTTCTCCGCGCACCCCGAACCAGTTCGGCTATGTGAAAGCGATCCAGGAAAACGATGTAACCTTCGGCCTCGGCCCAGCCGGCACCGGCAAAACCTACCTCGCGATGGCTGTCGGCCTTCACATGCTGAAAAAGCGCGCAATCCACCGCATCATCCTCACGCGTCCGGCTGTGGAGGCGGGGGAGGCTCTTGGTTTTCTTCCCGGGGATCTAAAGGAAAAGATAGCCCCATACCTCCGCCCGCTTTACGACGCGATCCACGACATGCTCGATCCCGAGGAGGCGCAGCGCTACCTCGACGAGGAGATTATTGAGATCGCGCCGCTGGCTTTCATGCGTGGGCGGACCTTGTCGCGTTCGTTCGTGATCCTTGATGAGGCGCAGAACACCACCCGCGAACAGATGTTTATGGCGCTCACCCGGCTCGGCGAGGAATCGAAGCTTGTCGTAACTGGGGACTCCTCGCAGATCGATCTCAAGCCCGGCGTGCGCTCCGGCCTCCACGAGGCAGAGCATGCGCTCGGCGGCATCGAGGGGATTGCGTTCACGCGATTTACATCAGCCGATATCGTCCGCCATCCTATCGTTGAGCATATCGTGAATGCTTACGAAAAATATCGGCAATAGGCCAGCTTAGGCGACCTGCCGGTCCACGTCCTCGCGAAGGTGTTCGATGATGTATTCCTGGCGGCTCGGAGTGTTTTTCCCCATGTAGAAAGCGAGGAGTTCCTTTACGCCCTTGCCCTCCTCGTATTCCACGGGATCGAGTCGCATGTCGGCGCCGATCATGAACTTGAACTCGTCCGGAGAGATTTCGCCAAGCCCCTTGAAGCGGGTGATCTCGGCGGCCTTGCCACATTTCTCGATCGCCTTCACTCGTTCCTCATCGGTGTAGCAGTAGAACGTTTCCTTCTTGTTGCGCACGCGGAACAGGGGTGTCTGCAAAATGAAGAGATGACCGTCGCGGATCATTTCCGGGAAAAACTGTAGAAAAAATGTCAGTAGCAGCAAACGAATGTGCATGCCGTCCACATCGGCATCGGTCGCGATCACGACTTTGTTGTAACGCAGGGATTCGATCCCGTCTTCGATGTTCAGCGCCGCTTGCAGCAGAGCGAATTCCTCGTTCTCATACACGATCTTTCTTGGAAGCGCGTAGGTGTTGAGCGGCTTGCCACGCAGGGAAAACACCGCCTGCGTCTCCACGTCGCGGCTCTTCGTGATCGAGCCAGAGGCCGAGTCGCCCTCAGTGATGAACAGGGTGCTTTCCTCGCGGCGCTTGTGCTTCGAATCGAATCTAACGCGGCAGTCGCGCAGCTTTTTATTGTGCACCTTCGCCTGACGCGCGCGTTCGCGGGCGATCTTTTGAATGCCTTTAAGATCCTTGCGCTCGCGCTCCGCCGCCATGATCCGTTTCTGGATCGCCTCCGCCACCTGGGTGTGCTTGTGGAGGTAGTTGTCGAGGGAGGCTTTGAGGAAATTCCCGATGAACCCGCGCAACGACTCGCCGCCCGGCGCGATCACCGAGGAGCCGAGTTTCGTCTTCGTCTGCGATTCGAATACCGGCTCGATGATGCGCACGCAGATCGCCGCCTCGATGCCCGCACGGATATCGGCGGGGTCATACTGCTTTTTGTAAAAACCGCGGATCACTTGAACCAGCGCCTCGCGGAATGCGGCGAGGTGCGTGCCGCCCTGCGAGGTGTTCTGGCCGTTTACGAACGTGTGATATTCCTCGCTGCTTTCCGCGCAATGCGTGAACGCGATTTCAATATCATTCCCGATCAGGTGGATGGGCGGATACAGTGCCTCTGTTTCCATCTCCTCGCGCAGCAAATCTAACAGCCCGTCCTTCGATCGGAATTTCTTGCCGTTGAAATGGATCGTCAGCGCTGGGTTCAGGTAGGAGTAGTAGCGACACATTTTTTCCACGAAAGGATCGCGGAATTTCGTCTTCGCGGGGAAGATCGTGCGGTCGATGTCGAAGGCGAGGCGCGTGCCGTTGAGCCCGTCGTCCTTGCGCGGCTTCTTCATATCGACCGTCAACTGTCCCTTTGAGAACTCCAGAGCTTTTGTCTCCCCCTCGCGCCACGCTTGGATCTCGAAAAAATTGGAAAGGGCATTCACTGCCTTGATTCCGACGCCGTTTAGACCAACGGATTTCTTGAAAGCCTCGCTGTCGTATTTCGCGCCGGTGTTGATTTGCGCCGCGCAGTCGAAAAGTTTCCCGAGCGGGATCCCGCGCCCGAAATCGCGAACCTCCACGCGCCCTTCCTCATCGATCTCAATGCGCACCTCTTTGCCGTGGCCCATGATGTGCTCGTCGATCGAGTTATCCACCGCTTCCTTGAGAAGGATGTAAATCCCGTCATCCGCCGCTGACCCGTCGCCCAGTTTGCCGATATACATCCCCGGCCTCATCCGAATGTGTTCCCGCCAATCCAAGCTCTTGATGTCGTCTTCCGTGTATCCTGCTGCCATATTGTTACGCGTTTCTAAAAGAATCGCAGAGGCGGCGCAAGCGTGGAGGAAATTGATTTTTGTGCGGGACGGCCCGCCGAAGGCCTTGGACTGCTACAGCCTGCTGTAGCTTTTCGTGAGACAGCCTGCTGTCCACGGCGGAGGACTGAGGTTTTGTCCGGCTCCTGCGTGCCAATGCCGACCCTCTCGCAGCAGGCCGCTTTGCGGAAAGCGGCAGCAGGCTGCCGCAGTCCAAGGCTCGCTTACAGCTCGCCCTCGATCAGATCTTCCAGCGTCTGGCGCTTGCGGATCAGGGTCGCGTCCTCGCCCTCGACGAGGATCTCGGCGGGGAGGGGGCGGGAGTTGTAGTTGGAGGCCATCACGAAGCCGTAGGCTCCGGCGGACATCAGCGCGACCGTGTCGCCTGGTTGGAAATCGGGGAGCAGCCTGTCTTGGCAAAAGAAATCTCCGCTCTCGCAGATCGGGCCGACCACATCGACCTTGGTGAGTTCGGAGGAGGCCGGTTCGGTGAGTGGGACGATCTCGTGGTGGCCTTCGTAAAGGGCGGGGCGGATCAGATCGTTCATGCCTGCATCGACGATCTTGAAGGTTTTCGCGGAGCCCTTTTTCTCGTAGAGGCAGCGGGTAAGGAGGACGCCGGCGTTACCGACGATGTAGCGGCCGGGCTCGAGGAGGATTTTCAGGCCGAGATCCTTGATGCGGGGAACCAGTTCCTGGCCGTATTTTTCGATGGTGAGCGGGCGCTCGCTCTCGTCCTTGGAAGACCACCAATCGGGCGTGCCGGACTGGAGGGAATCATGATAGACAATGCCGATGCCGCCACCGATAGACCAAAACTCGATTCCGTGCTTCGCCTTGAGGGCTGTCACCATCGGAATGACCTTTTCCACCGCCTCGATAAACGGATCGATGGAGGTGAGTTGCGAGCCAATGTGCATCTGCAAGCCACGGAGGCGGATGTTCGGAAGCTCTGCGGCGGCGCGGGCGTAGAGATCAGGGATGGCTCCGAAATCGACGCCGAACTTGTTCTCGCTCTTGCCAGTGGAGATGTATTTGTGAGTCTTCGCATCCACATTGGGATTCACGCGGACGGCGGCGGGAGCGATTTTTCCAAGTTCCCCGGCGACTTCGTTGAGGTAGCGGAGTTCCTCTTCGCTCTCGACGTTGAAAGAGTAGATGCCCTGTTCGAGGGCGTAGATGATTTCCTCGCGGGTCTTGCCGACGCCGGCAAAGGTGCAGTGGGCGGGATCGCCACCAGCCTTGATTACTCGGAAAAGTTCACCGCCTGAGACGATGTCGAAGCCCGCGCCTTTGGTGGCGAGCAGGCGGAGGACGGAGAGGTTGGAGTTCGCCTTGACCGCGAATGCGATCTCGTGATCGACCCCCGCCATCGCCTTATCTAGGCGGGTGAAATGGTCGGTGATAGTCCCCGCCGAATAGACGTAGAGGGGAGTGCCATGCTCGGCGGCGAGGGATTTCAGGGAAACGTGTTCGCAGAACAGCTCGCCGTTCCTGTAGGAAAAGCCGTGCATCGCCGCCTTACTTAACGAGACCCGCCTTCTTGAGAGTCACGAAAGCGCCGTTCTTGTTGATGGTCTTCAATGCGCGGCAGCTCAGCTTGATGCGCATGAACTTGTTCAGCTCAGGAACCCAGATGCGCTTGGTCTGAAGGTTCGGCGAAACGGTGCGCTTGGTCACCTTGGTGACGTGACGACCGATACCGCCTTTTTTCTTGGCCAAGCCTGAGCGGTGAATTCTGCCGCCTGAGCGGACGCGGGTTCCTCTGATACTACAAATACGTGCCATAATGAAAATTGGTTAGTGGGGGGCGGAGAATGGCTCGGGATTTCAAGCCGTCAAGTCGAATCCTCGCCTAAAATCAGGAATTTCAGTCGTTCGAGCGACCTTGATAGGTGCCGTCTTCCGTTTTCACCGAAATACGCTCACCTTGATTGATGAAAAGCGGGACGTTGACGCTGAGGCCGGTTTGCATGATGGCAGGCTTGTAAACGTTGTTCGCGGAGTCGCCTTTAACACCTTCAGAGGACTCGGCAACTGTCATGACCATGGTGAGCGGCAGCTCGATACTGACGACGAGGCCGTCCGCAATCATAAGGGTGTAGGCTTGACCTTCGATCAGGTAATTTTTCACGCCCTCGATGAGATCCGCGTAAACGACCATGTCGTCGTAGGTCTCCGGATGGAGGAAATGATAGCCCTCGGTGTCCTTGTAGGAATACTCGTGCGCGATCTTTTCAAGGTGGACGCCCTCGACCGAGTCGTTGGAAGTGAGGCGCAGGTTGGAGACTTTCTTGCTGGCCACACTGCGGATCGACATCTGCACATAGGACGCCATGCGGGGAGGTGTCTTGAGCTCGTGCTCGATGACGAGGCAGACTTCGTTGTTGTGGCGGACTGCATGTCCCTTGCGGAGGTTGATTACGTTGACGCTAGGCATAATGGTGTCTGGATGGGTAGGGGAGTCGGCGGGGCTTGGCAAGGGCTGAAAATTCAAAATTCAAATCTCAAATTTCAAGGAAGAGGCGGGAAAACTTAACCATCACAACCCCAGCTTAGCGTCTTTGCGTCTTGGCGGTTCAAAAATCTTCCCAATCGCACAGGCTGCAACCAGCTTACTTCGTATTTCCATCGCTAACCCTAAAAGCTGCGGATGAGAACCGCAGCAGTTAAAAGCCTCCGGCGGTATGGATATGCGTAAGGATTTTTGGCTAATGGTATAAGTAAACTAGGATCGGAAAAATGATGAGAAACTTGAACATCGTTACTCCCGGCTTCGATTCCGAACCTTAGGGTTTAAAGTTTAAAACTTAAAGTTTCACAACGTGTGCCCCATCCTGATCCGCTTCGTATCTAAATACTTCTGGTTGTGAATGTTGGGGGGGAGGGAGAGGGGGAGTTGCTCGGTGATTTCCAGGCCGTAGCCTTCGAGGCCGACAACTTTCTTGGGGTTGTTAGTGAGGAGCTTGATCCGGCGGACGCCGAGGTCGTGGAGAATCTGGGCGCCCATGCCGTAGTCGCGGAGGTCGGAGGCGAAGCCTAGTTTTTCGTTCGCCTCGATGGTATCGAAACCCTGTTCCTGGAGTTTGTAGGCGTGGATTTTTGCGGGCAGGCCGATGCCGCGACCCTCCTGACGGAGGTAGAGCAGGACACCGCCTTCCTCGGAAATGCGTTTCATCGCAGCGGCGAGCTGCGGGCCGCAATCGCAGCGTTGGGAGTGGAAAACATCGCCGGTGAGGCATTCGGAATGGACGCGGACGAGGGTCGGTTTCTCTGGGGCGATCTCGCCTTTCGTGAGGGCGAGGTGGTGGGAATCGTCAAGGGAAACGGTGTAGAGGTGGCAGTCAAAATCGCCAAACTCCGTGGGCATGAGGATGGTCTGGTCGCGTTTTACGAATTTCTCGGAGCGGCGGCGATACTCGATGAGCTGGGCGATAGTGCATGCCTTGAGGCCGTGTTTTTCCTGATACTCGCCGAGCTCGCCGACGCGCGCCATGGTGCCGTCCTCGCCCATGATTTCACAGATCACGCCGATGGGTGGGAGGCCTGCGAGGTTGGCGAGGTCGATGGCGGCCTCGGTATGGCCTGCGCGGCGGAGAGTGCCGCCGGGCATGGCTTGGAGCGGAAAGATGTGGCCGGGTTTCACGAAGTCATCAGCGTCCGCTTTGGGATCGGCAAGAAGGCGGATGGTGAGGGCGCGGTCGGCGGCGGAGATCCCCGTTGAGATACCTTTCGCAGCGTCCACCGAGATGGTGAAGGCGGTTTTCATGCCTTCCAGGTTGCGGCGAGTCATCTGCGGGAGATCAAGTTTCTCGGCGCGCTCGGCGGTGAGGGGAGCGCAGATCAGGCCGCGTCCGTGGATGGCCATAAAATTCACCATCTCAGCGCTGCAGAGCGAGGCGGCTCCGATCAGGTCGGCCTCGTTTTCGCGGTTCGGATCATCGGCGACAATCACGAGTTTTCCGGCGGCGATTGCGGCGATAACCTCGCTGATGGGGTGGAAGATGAGAGAAGACATGGGGAAGAAGTGAGAAGTGGAAGAAGTTAGAAGTTAGAAGTTAGAAGTTAGAAGTTAGAAGTGGAAGAGGCGTGAATCGGAAGTCCCTAGGTTTTTGAGATTTGAGATTTGAAATTTGAAATTTAGTTGAGAAAGGGATTCTGCGGGGCTTGGGAGAGGAGGTGATGGTAGGGGGAAATTTCTTTGAGTAGGGTGGCCCAGAGGGTGATATCGTGGGCTTGGTAGAGCAAGTTAGATGAGGGTTTGAGAGTGATCCAGGTATTCTGGGTCAGCTCGTTCTCAAGCTGTCCCGGCGACCACGCAGAGTGACCGATGCAGGCGCGCACCACTTGCCCGGGCATACCAACGAGTTTCGCGGCGGCCTCGGCAGAGATACCCGTTCGGTAGCGGAGTCCGTCGGTCTCGCTCCAGGAGAAGGAGCAAAAAGTGAGTTCGTCTTTAGCAAGCGGGCCGCCGTGATGGATGGGGAGTTTCCGCAAGGCTTTGAACTGCGGCCCGCAGAGCAACTCGCCGACAGTGGAATCCGTGCGGTGGTTGATGATAGCTCCCACCGCGCCGTCGGTGGCAGTGTGCTTGGAAAGGATGATCACGGAGTGGTCGAAGGTGCCGTCGGCAAGGCTCGGTGATGCGATCAGCAACTGCCCGCGGAGCGAGAAGGATTGTTCGGATATCGCGGAATCGTAGGCCACAGGCGAAACATCATCCCTGTCGGAGGAAACTTCAAGGACGATGGACGGGTGGGGGAGAAGCGGTCAGGAGTGGCTGACGCCTGTCTGCCGCGCTGATTAGTGCCTGCAACTCCACGAACTCGTTTCAAGGGAAGAAAGCGGCGAGACGTTGTCGCAGTGAAAAGTTACCTCCGCTTTTTCGAAGAACCGCTCCGTTTTTTCTGTGGACCTGTTTTAGCGGCGGGCTTCGGGGTGGGTTTCTTGCCATGGTGCTTAGCAACACCGCGAGGAGCGGGAGATTTTCCGGACATTTTCACTCCCTCGGTGGTGGGCGCACCGGCGACAGCGAAATCGACGAAGCGTTTCACCTTGTCGATGGCGATGATGCGTAGCGGCAGCTTCATGCCGAGCGCGAGGCGGCGGCCGTCGAAGGAGGTCCATGCCATGTTGTGTTGTTCGAAGCGCCAGTTACTGGAGCGGGGAAGATCCTCGCGCTTGACCACACCGCGGACGCCCATGTCGGGAATTTCGACCATCAAGCCCATCGGGCGGACGTCGGTGATGACTCCGTTAAATGTGGTTTCCTCCCCTTGATTTTTGGCGAGGTCAGTCGAGGCGATGAGCTCCAAGTATTCAAGAAGCTTGATCTGTTTCGTCTCGGACTCGGCCTCGGAGGAGGTGCGCTCGGTCTCGGAAATGTGGCGGGCGATGTCGCGCAAGTCCGCTTGAGACGGGGTGCGGTCGGGATGCTTCGGCGGGTTTTCCAAAAACGGCTGCAGCGAGCGGTGGACGATAAGATCGGCGTAGCGACGGATCGGGGAGGTGAAATGGGTGTAGTCCGTTTTCGCGAGGCCGTAGTGGCCGAGCGGCTCGGCGGCGTAAGCGGCGCGCTTGAGGGATTTTAGCAGGCCGAGCTTGATTTGGTGCTCCTCTGCGGTGCCTTTGGAGGCATCTAATAAGGCTTGGATGTGGGAGCGGTTCGTGAGGTCGCCGGGCGTGTAGCCGTATTGCTTCGCAGTCTCCGTGTAGTCGAGGAGGCGGGATGGATCGGGATCTTCGTGGATGCGGAAAATGGAAGGCTTCGAGCGCTCGCGCAGGATTTTAGCCACGGATTGGTTGGCAATAAGCATGCATTCCTCGACGAGTTGGTGGGACTCCGTGTGGACAACCGTGTGCGCCTCGCAGGCGCGGCCGTTCTCATCGAGCTTGATCTTGATCTCGGTCATCTCAAGATCGAGCGCACCGTTTGCGAAGCGGTTTTTCCGCAGCAGGGACGCCATTTTCCAAGCCTCTTTCACGGAGCCGATCAGCAATGGATCGGAGCCTTCCGGTGCGCCTTTGCCATCGAGGATAGCCTGCGCCTGCTCGTAGGAAAGTTTCGCGCGGGAGTGGATCACGGCATCGACGAATTTCGTGTTGAGGATGTGGCCATCTGCGGAAATCTCGATGATCGCGCATTTTGTCAGACGATCCACGTCTGGCTTGAGCGAGCAAATTCCGTTAGAAAGTTCAACCGGCAGCATGGGCAGCACACGATCCACGAGGTAGGTGGAGTTGCCACGCTCGACAGCTTCCTTGTCCATCGGCGAGCCGGGCTTGATGTAGTGGGAAACGTCCGCGATGTGGACCTCTAACAGCCAGCCGCCGGCCTTGGTTTTCGCGATGTAGATTGCATCATCGTGATCCTTCGCGTCTGCGGGGTCGATGGTGATGACGAGCTTGTTGCGGTGGTCGCGGCGGCGGGCGATCTCCACTTCATCGGGTTGCTCCGGCACGGCGCGTGCCTCGCGCAGGACTTCTTCGGGAAAGGAGGTGCGCAGGCCGTAGCGGGCGATGGTCGAGAGGATATCGACTCCCGCGTCGCCGGGCCAGCCGAGAACTTCGATGACGCGCCCGATGGGATCGGTATTCGAGTTCGCCCAGCTCTCCAGCTCGATAACAACGAGCTGCCCCGGCTCCGCGGTGGTGTCGCCGGTGATGTTGATGCGGCCTTCAAGCGCCTTGTCATCGGTCTCCGCCCACGCGAATTTGTTCTTCCTGCGGAAAACGCCGACGATGCGCCCGGATCGGCGGGAAAGGATTTCGATCACAGCTCCGCGCATTTCCTGATCGTCCGGAGCGGGGCCGCGTTGGCGGGGTTTCGATGTCGGGCCTGAGGGGGCGATGCGGACGGAATCCCCATCCAGCGCGGTGGCTGTCTTGTCGCGGGGGATGAAAATGCGGGAGTGGATAGTGAAATCGATGCCCGCCGCCGCGTTTTCTGTATCGCCGATGATCGGGTAGAAAAACGCGTGGCCGTTGGGCAGGAACTTGATCGATCCGGTGAGTGAACCTTTTGTGGCGGGCTTTGCACTAGGCTTGGCTTCGGGCTTCTTTTTCTCCTCTGGCGGTTTTGGAAGGGAATACAGTTTTTTCGAACCGCAGGCGATCAGCTTGGCGGCAGTGAGATCTTCCAAGATACCGCCGAACTCGCCGTTGCGGTCGGCGGGGATTTCGAGCGCTTTCGCGATCTGGATTTTGGAAAAAGTTTTCTCCGGATTCTGTTGGAGAAGGTCGAGGATTCGTTCGCGCATTTGGGAAGCAATGAAGGTGGCTGCATCCCGTCCTCCTGCGCCTAAATGCGAGGGGCTTCCGGGAAACCTGCGTGGACGCTATCCTGCGGAAGCGCGCGTGACAAGGTCGGCTTTTCAAGGAGCGGCGGATCAGAATCCGCCGAAGACCATGGGGGGACGATGTGGGGTGCGTCCGCTCATTCCATCGTCACTTCATGGGCAAGGGCGGATTCTGATCCGCCCCTCCATGCTTGCAAACTCACTCACTCTCCATTTCGCTAACGTGCATGGACGGATCGCTTATGTTGCTCGGTGTGAAGGGGGCGGAGCTTTCCCTTGAGGAAGCGGCGTTGTTCAAAAAACTGAGGCCGGCGGGGTTTATCCTTTTCACGCGAAATATCGCCAGCCCTGAGCAGGTGCGGAAATTGACGGACGATCTCCGCGGGCTTTCCAACGATGATCCCATCCTCGGCATCGACCAAGAAGGTGGGCGGGTGACGCGGACGGCGGGGATCGCGCCCGCATGTCCTTCAGCGGCAGCATTTGCAGCGAAGTCCGAGACGGAGCAGATTGCCAGGGCGGGGGAGGCGACAGCCGAGTTGCTGCGGATGCTGGGGCTGAACTTGAACTTCGCGCCGGTGCTTGATCTCGATCATTTTCCCGGGATGCAGAACGCGCTGCGGCAGAGGTGCTGGGGGCGGGATTCCCAAGATGTGATCAATCGAGCGGGGATGTGGAATCGTTGGACGCGGAAACGCGGGATGCTCGGCTGCGGAAAGCATTTCCCGGCCTGCGGGCGGGCGATGAGCGATCCTCACGAAGACCTACCTTTTTGCCACGCGACCAAGGAGGAACTGATGCGCGAGGATGTGATACCATACACCGCGCTGATGCCGGAGCTCGACGCGGTGATGCTGGCTCACGTGATGTTTCCGGAGATCGACCCGGAGTTTCCCGCCTCTCTTTCGAAACGTATAGTCACCGGATGGCTGCGTGATCAACTCGGCTTCGACAAGCACTTGGTGATGACCGACGACCTCGATATGGGCGCGATTATGAAGCGCTACGGTCGCGGCGAGGACGTGAAGCTGGCAATCTCCGCTGGCAACGATCTCGCGATGATTTGCCACCAGACGGAGACGGCGGAAACGGCCGCGAAAGCCATCGCAGAATTACCCTTAGGTGTCCGCGACGATGCGCGGGCGAGGGTGGAATCTTTTCGGAAAAAACTCTCGCCTCCCACCCAGTTCACACAGGGGAAATGGGATGCGGTCTGCGCGAAGATTCAAGCGATACGCGACACCATTCCAGAGCCCGAGGCTGGGGATGAGCGCAGCGCCGTGACGCGGTATTGAGGTTACTTCACGGTCTCGTGAATCGTGTTGTTTATGCATCCGGTGAAAGAAGATCCCTCTGCATTTTTTAGTTCGTATTCAATTTCCATACACCATGTCGGGGCGATGTCCGGAATGGTGATGGCCACGCTTTTGCCGTCTTTGAGCAACTTCGCGGATGTGACCTTGAGAGGGTGCTCATCAATGTGTGGCGAGCCATAGTTTTCCGTACGTTTGAGTCCCCAGACTTTCACTTGGTAGTTGGCAACGTCAGCAGCGCTTATGGCGTCGATCGGATCAGTGAAACGTAAGGTCATCCCATCCTTGGTGGCGTTCAGGCCGGTGGGGAGAGGTGTCGATTTTCCGGTGTGGCGGATGCGGTAGAAGCCGCCGTCCTGGTTCTTGTTGCCGGCCCATGCGAACATGCCGATGGAGTAGAGCTGGCCATCGCCGGGGTGGAAACGCCCGCGCATGATACCGGTGGGGAAATCGAGGCCGATCGAGGCCATCCCGCCTTGGACGCGTCCGTCCGAGAGTTGCTCATGCGGCACCACGTAAATACGGCCCATGCCGTAGCTGAGGTTGAGCAGCGATCCGTTGAGTGCGCCCCACTTCGCTTCCTTCGGCACCCACATCAGCTCGCCTGGGCTGCGGTCGAACTTGTTCGTGATCCAGCAAAGCGGTTGTTCCATCGCAGCATCCGATTCGTCGGTGACATTGTGGTAGCCGAACATGTTGCCGTAGAAGCCACCTTTTTTCACCCAGTTGATGCGGTTTTTTGGATTCCAGTTACCTTCCTGGTCGGTGACGATGAAGGTGCCGTCGGGGTTTAGGCAGACTCCGTTCGCTGCGCGAAAACCGTTGGCGATGATCTCCGTCTTCGTCCCATCGGCCGTGACTTTTAGAAGGGTGCCGTGGTGGGGGACTACGGCGACCTTGGCGTGGCGGGCGCTTTTCGCGTAGTAGAAATTTCCTTCCGCGTCGGTCTGCAAGCCCATCGCAAACTCATGGAAATGCTCGGTCACCTGGTGGTCGCTGTTGAAGCTGCGAATGTGGTCGATTTCGCCATCGTCATTCAGATCATGCAGTTCTGCGATCTGGTCGCGGCAACTTACGTAGATCGTGCCGTTGACAATTTTCACACCGAGCGGTTGAAAAAGGCCTGTGGCGATGCGCTGCCAGCGGTGCTTTCCGAAGTCCCCGCCGAGCCCATCGACGATCCATACATCGCCGAGCCATGTCGCCACGGCGGCGCGCTTGCCATCCTTGAAAAAGTCGAATCCACCGAGGCGCATCCAACTGTTCCACGGGCTACGCTCGCCTCCCGGTAGCTCGATCTCATCGACTTCGAAGGCTTTGCCCTCGGCTCCCATCTTTCCCGCTGTTTCGATAATTTCTGGCCATCTTTTTTCACCGCCGCCTTTGAGTGTGGCCAGAGCGATAGGCTTGCCGGAAGTCTCTGCAAACTTCGCGAAAGCATCGCTGTCGGTGGAGGCGGCGGTGAGGATTTTCACGGAAAGGGGTGTCGATGCCGCAGGGATATCGAGCACATGGAAACCACCAGCATCCTGCGAGAGTTTCCCGCCCCCGATGGCGGCTACAGCGGCCTTTGAAGGAGCGATGCGCAGCTTCAGATCCTTGGAAGATTTCCCAACTTCCAAGGTGCGGGTGAAGACAGTTTCTGTGCCGTTCATTTCATATCCGGGCAGTTCGTGGATTTCCGCATCGCCGACGGTGTAGTTGATCACCGCGCGATTGCCATGGAGGAAAAGCCCTTTGTAATGTGCCCAATCGCGGGGTAGCGGGCCGTAAGGTTTGTCATCACGTCCGCGCAGCCGCACTTCCTCGAAACTGCCATCGCCCGGCCTTCCCCAGCCGGCGCCGACGGGATTCGTGTAGGCGATGTCGCCGACGATGGAGGTGTGGGTGCCGTGGCTTTGGTCGAAGGCGATCCCTTTCCAGTCCACGAATTTGTCACCTGTCCATGCCGCTGCGACGCGCATCGTGTCATGGTCGTAGAGCAGCCATTTATTGCCTTTGGAAACCCCGCCCGGCCCCTCGTCGAGGCGCACCGCGATGCCCTTGTAGGCGATGTTTTCCGGCTCGGCCTGCATCGTCCAGAACAGCGCTGGGCCGAAGTCCATTTTCTTGTGCTTGGGAACTTGGTTCTCGCCGAACATCGTCGCTTTCGTAGGGCCGATGCCGGTGCCTTTGGGCAGTCCCGCGAGATACGCGTCGTCCACCTTTGTGTAATATTTCGGATTGTCCTTTTTCAGCAAGGTCTCGCGGATGTAGTGGATGACATCGTATTTCTGAGTTGGCGTCATCCACGGCTGGGCGGTCATCTGGTTGTAGCCGAGGGTGAGGGTTTTGTACATCGAGTGGGGATCGTTGCCGTTCTTGAAATCACCGGAGTGGAAACGTAGGGCGGTGGGCAGGCTGCCTTCGGTCTTTTGGTTGCCGTGGCAGGTGATGCACATGCCGTTGTAGATGCGAGCGCCGCGTTCCATGGAATTTTGATCCCACGAACGGATCAGCCGCGCGTGATCGATCTCTGCATTTTCGGCGGTGGCCTTTTTGTCGGCGGGTTTCCAGTTGAGCTGCGGGGTGTTGGTTTTTGCTTCGTTGCCCTTGCCGAGCGCAGCGATCTCTTCCATCGGTAGTTCGCGGTTCCAGTATCGCACATAGCCGATCTCTCCCCCGAAAGCGCCCCCGAAATCCTCAGCTGCCGCGCCGATGCGAAGCAAGGAGTCAGCTGTGTCCTTTGTGGAGAAATCCTCCTTCTCCGCAATGAGTTTACCATCCATGAAAAGCTGCGCCTTTCCGTTGCCGTTCGTCAGGACAGCGTGATGCCAGTTGCCATCGGTGACCGGTTGCTTGGATCCCATCGCACCTACAGAGCCGATGTTATAAACGAGCTTTCCTCCCTTTATTAACAGCGCCTTGTGGTTTGGTTTCCACTTTCCTTCGGGTGCGCATTTTGCTACGAGCGTACCATTGCCTTCACTGCGGAATTTCGTGGCGATGGTGAAATCGCCGCCGAGATCGTAGCCATCATTTGCGTTGGATTGCCATAAAGGAGAGGAGAGTGGCTTCTTTGCCGCGAGGATGAGCGGAGTAGAGAATGTTGTGCACAGAAGGAGCAGGGCGAATCGAAACATATCTTTACGCTAAATGTGTTTTGCACCACTGCCAAGGGCGAGTTTTCGGTGCTTACTCTTTCTTTAAACGGGGCGCGGAGTGTCCCTGTTCGCGTATTTTTTTGAGGAGGTTTTGGAGTTCCTTGACGATCTCCGGATGCTCTTCGGCGAGATTGTTTTTCTGCCCGATATCTTTCTCCATGTCATAGAGCTCCACTGGCGATTTGTCGTCGGGTTTATAGCCGTGGCGTTTTTCCCATTCCTTATCGACGCCGGAGACGTAGCCGGTCTTTGCATCGATGAGCGTCCACTTGCCGTGGCGGATCGCGTAGCTGTTCGGGTTGGTGTTGTGGACATGGGTGGTGCGGACGGATTCTTTCTCGCCCTTGAGGAGCGGTAGGAGATCGTGCGAGTCCTCGGCGGCGTTCTCAGGCAGCTCAAAATTCAGCGCGGATGCGAATGTGGCGATGAAGTCGATTTGCGAGATCAGGGCGGCGGATTCTGTGCCGGGCTTGGTGAGACCGGGCCACTTGATGATGGTCGGCACGCGGTGACCACCCTCGTAGATATCGCGCTTCAGACCGCGCAGTGGATGGGTTGACCAATGGTCGAACTTCTCGTCGCGGGGGTAGGCATATCTCTCCGCACCGTTGTCGGCGGAGAAGATGATGATCGTATTTTCGTAAACTCCCGCCTCGCGCAGCGCGTTCAGGAGCTGCCCGCAACTGTCGTCGGTTTGAACCACGAAGTCGCCGTAGGCTCCGGCCTTGGAAGTGCCATCGAACTTATCGTTGGGGATGATGGGCGCGTGGGGCGAGGGTAGGGGAAAGTAGAGGAAGAAAGGCTGCTCGTTCCCCTTGCGCGAGCGGATGTATTCCACTCCTTTTTCCGTGAGGGTCGGCAGAATCTTGTAGAAATCCCAGTCGGATCGCCCGGGGCCGGGTCGGCACTCCCAGCTTCCCTCCTTCGTCGCCTTCGGGGTCTTGGTGAAGTCGATGTCAGGTGCCACCGGGAACTTGTCGTCCTCGATCCAGGCGTAGGGAGGAAAATTGATCACGTTGTCCCCGAAGTAATGGTCGAATCCATGGTCGAGCGGGCCGCCGCGGAAAGGTTTCGTCCAGTCGAAGTCCGCATGGCTTTTCGACTTCGGAGGAGTTCCCGGCTTGCGGATCGAGTCCCAGTCCCAGCCGAGGTGCCATTTGCCGATGCAGGCGGTGGTGTATCCGGATTTGCGGAACATTTCCTGAAGCGTGAGTTGACCATTCTTAAAGAAAGGCTTGTCGAAGCCAGTGTCGATACCGTGGAAATCACGCCAATGGTGACGACCTGTGAGCATCGCGTAGCGCGAGGGCGTGCAGATGCCGGAGGAGCTGTGGGCGTCGGTGAAACGGGTTCCCTCAGCGGCGAGCTTGTCGAGGTTCGGAGTGGGGATTTTGGAATCCGGGTTGAAGCATCGCAGGTCGCCAAGTCCCAGATCGTCGGCGTAGAGGATGACGATGTTCGGCTTTGCCGCGAGGGCGGTTGCGGCTATGTAAACGGCTATGAGCGAGAGGAGAATTTTTTTCATTGCAGCGACGCTGAACCGAAAACGGCGGCAGGTCGAAGGGATATTTTAACGGATCAAGAAGTCTGCGTTAGCCGGAAACACTGGGGCTGATCCAGTGGATTGGGGAAGCGGTGGCGGAGTGGGTGTGTCTTGAACGTGTCGATTTTTCTCAAACCAGATTCCAATCCACGAGCGAGACGGCAGACAAGCCATCTCCATCCGTAATCATCACCCTGCCTGCACCATCAGGCTTGATCGATTTCACGAGGCCGAAATTTTCCGGCACGGCGGCGACCGCCTGGATGTTGCGGAGGGTGACGGGCTCGTCCCTGTTGAAAGAGCGGGTGGTGGGGATGCTGAGGTTGCGCAGCAGATCCTTGCGGGAGAGATCCACGCTGTCGCAGAAATGGGAGCAAACGTCCTCGATCCCTAGGCGACCGAGGTGGCGGGATTCCCATGGCGCGGCGGAGCGGCCGCCGTTGGAAAGCCAGAACAGCGTGGCGGGAAAATCGGCCGTTTTCTTCAGTGAGAACCACACATAACCGTCGAGCACCACCGCCGTCCAAGCAAAGGGCTGCTCCGGCGTCGCGTCCTCGGAAACCATCATCACCAGATCATCGTTACCCGCGCGGGCGGGGTAGCAGGTGAGATCGGTCGTGCCGCCATCGGCCAGCGGGACTTCGCGGAGGTCGCTGAAAAGCGCGGCGATTTTCAGAGATTGCTTCGCGCCGTCGGCGGGATTTGAGAATACCTCGGGATAGACGGAACCCCAACGGAACGGCGAGACGGAGACCCGCGCCGCGCCATCAGGCATCGCGGAGAGATCTAGGATCGGATGGTTGCCGTAGCTGAAATCGCCCTCAAGACCTGAGATACGGTGTTCATAGTAGATAGCCGTCTGCCCGGGGCGCAGAGAGATGGTTTTCGTGACGTTCGCCGCGACGTCCGTGGCGTCGATCCCGAGGGTGAGGGAGTTTGCCGTTTCAGAAACAAGATGCCATGCGCAGTTCGCCGTCTCGCCGTGCGGCAGGCCGTTTTCCTGAGGGCCGAAGGGCAGGCAGAAAAAATCACCGCGCAGGTTTTTAAGAAGCACGGGGAGATCGGCATCTATCTCATTCGGCTTCCACGGCGAGAGCGAATAGGGCGATACGATACGATCTCCGAGCCGGAACGCGACAGGGGCGAGCATGCCGCCCTCGCAGGTGACATGGAGGGATACAAGATCGTGGTTCAGAGTGAATGAAGGAGCTCCGTGGGTAATTTTCATAGGGGGACGATAAAAATCCGGGCGCAAACTCCAAGGAATAAACAGCTATGTTTGTTTGGCGGTGCGCGAGTAACGAAATGGGGGCTATCTGCTCAGTGCCGTCGTGGAGCCCTGGACTGCTACAGCCTGCTGTAGCTTTCCGTGAGACAGCCTGCTGTCAACGGCGGAGGACTGGGAGTGAACAAGCCTCTCCGTGCCAATGCCGTCCGGCTCGTAGCGGGCTGCATAGCCGAAAAGTGGAGCCCTGGACTGCTACAGCCTGCTGTAGCTTTCCGTGAGACAGCCTGCTGTCAACGGCGGAGGTCTGGGGGTGAACAAGCCTCTCCGTGCCAATGCCGCCCGGCTCGCAGCGGGCTGCATGGCCGAAAAGCTACAGCGGGCTGTAGCAGTCCAAGGCAGGTGAATCATTCCGAGCCTGCTGTAGCTTTCCGTGAGACAGCCTGCTGTCAACGGCGGAGGACTGGGAGTGAACAAGCCTCTCCGTGCCAATGCCGCCCGGCTCGCAGCGGGCTGCATGGCCGAAAAGCTACAGCGGGCTGTAGCAGTCCAGGGCGCACGTCCGCTTCCTTCCCGATTCTTTTTCCTTCCCCCACGCTCACTGCCGCTGCCAACATGTGGGCGTAACCTAACCACAAAAATATCATGTCCAGACCTGTCACACTCTTCACCGGCCAGTGGGCCGATCTTCCGCTTGAGAAACTCGTGCCGCTTGCGGCGGAAATGGGCTACGATGGCCTAGAGCTCGCCTGCTGGGGCGATCACTTCGATGTCGATGCGGCTGTTTCGAAAAAATCTTACGTGAAAGAGAAGTGGGAGCTTCTTTCCGACCACGGCCTGACTTCCTATGCGATTTCCAGCCATCTCGTTGGCCAAGCGATCTGCGACAACATTGACGAGCGCCACAAGGCGATCCTGCCGCCCGATGTGTGGGGCAACGGCGATCCCGAGGGTGTGCGGAAACGCGCGGCGCTTAAAATGATCAAGACTGGCAAGGCCGCACGCCTTTTCCTCAACGCGAAACCCGGTCGCAAGAACAAGGATGAGTTTCCCGGCGTGGTGAACGGCTTCACCGGTTCCTCGATCTGGCACGGCCTCTATGCGTTCCCTCCGACGAGCCAGGCATTTTACGACAAGGGCTTTGAGGATTTTGCAAAGCGCTTCACTCCCATCCTCGATGCCTTTGAAAAGGAGAACGTGAACTTCGCCCTAGAGGTGCATCCTACGGAAATCGCGTTCGACATCGCCACCGCGCAGCGTGCGCTCAAGGCGGTGAAGAATCACAAGCGTTTCGGTTTCAACTACGACCCCTCCCACCTCGGCTATCAGGGCGTGGACTACATTAAATTTATCCGCGACCTCGGCAGCCGCATCTATCACGTCCACATGAAGGACGCGTGGTGGGGTCACGGCGATGGCTCGGTCGGTGTCTTCGGCGGCAGCACGGATTTCGGCGACGCCCGCCGCTTTTGGGACTTCCGTTCGTTGGGCCATGGCGACATCGAGTTCGAGGACATCATAGTCGCGCTCAACGACCTTAAATACGCAGGGCCGCTCTCCGTGGAGTGGGAGGATATCCGCATGGATCGCGTTCATGGCGCGACCGAGGCGGCAGCGTTTGTGAGAAACGTCGATTTCCCCGGCTCCAACCTCGCGTTCGACGCGGCCTTCGACAAAAAGAACCAATAATCGATCACGATCATGTCACTGAAAGTAGGAGTCATCGGAGCGGGTTGGATGGTGAAATATCACGCGGAGGGATTCCGCAAAGCCGGGGCGGAGATCGTCGCGGTGGCGGATCCAGCACCGGGTGCGGCAGAGAAGGCAGCGAAGGAATGGGGCATCGCAGGTGTTTTCACATCCGTGGAGGAAATGCTCGCCGGAACGCCAGATCTGGATGCCGTAAGCATCATCGTGCCGAATAAATTCCACGCCCCACTCGCGCTGCAATGCCTGCGCGCTGGGAAACATGTCTTTTGCGAAAAACCTCCCGGCCTCAACGCCGGTGAGGTCGCGGAGATGGTCTCCGTTTCCAAGGAGGTCGGTAAAACTCTGATGTTCAATTTCAACAACCGCGCCCGCCCCGAATCACAGGCGATGAAGAAGTATGTGGAAGACGGCACCTGCGGAAAAATCAACTCCGCGCAGGCGAAGTGGATCCGCCGCACTGGCATCCCAGGCTTCGGCGGATGGTTCACCACCAAGGCCATGGCCGGTGGCGGAGCTACCATCGATCTTCTGCACATGATCGATCTCGCCCTCTATTTTATGGGTTACCCAGAGCCGGCTCACGTGTTGGCAAATACTTTCAACGACCACATCACCGATCCCGGTTTCAAAGGTCCGTGGGGCATCCCCGACCGCGTCGGTGGCACCACGGATGTGGAGAATGCTGTCCACGGTTTCGTGACTTTCAAGACCGGCCAAGTTCTCTCTCTCCAGGTCTCATGGGCCGAGATGGTGAAGCGCGAGGAAGTCTCTGTCGTGTTCCAAGGCACCAAGGCGGGCGGCAAGGTCGAGCGGCTCTTCGGTCGCGACGGACTCGATGACACCGCGATCGACACCTGCGAACTCTACGTTCAGGAAAGCGGCAACAGCGTGAACCGCACTATCATCACCGAAGCCTGTGAAGATATGGGTCGGATTAATTCCGCTGCAAACTTCATCGATACAATCAATGGCAAGGCCGCTCCGTTCAACACCCCTGAGCAAGCGCACAAGTTGATGCTGATCATAGACGCCCTCTACGAGTCCGCCACCATCGGCTCTCCCGTGGCGGTGTGAGGAGGGCATCACGCATCCAGTCTCAGCGCGGCTTTCTGTGCGGCGGATTTGGCTTCAGTTTTTGTGACGTCGCTGGAAGCGGTTAGGCGCATGCCGACGGGTTTTGAAACGCCGAATTCCTCCATGGTGACGCCATACATCACGTCGGCGCGGGCCATGGTGCGTTTGGAGTGAGTGACGATGATGAACTGGGAGCGGTCGATGAAGCGGTCGAGGACTTTCACGAAGCGGCTGATGTTCGATTCGTCAAGCGGGGCGTCGAGCTCGTCGAGGACGCAGAAGGGCGAGGGCTTGATCATGTAGATCGAGAATAGCAGCGCGACGGCGGTCATCGATCGCTCGCCGCCGGAGAGGAGGGTGATGGACTGGAGTTTTTTGCCCGGAGGTTTCGCGATGACCTCAATGCCGGATTCGAGCGGGTCGTTTTCGTCGATGAGGGTGAGGTCGGCTTCGCCTTTTTCACCGAAGAGTTCCTTGAACATTTCGCGGAAATTAATGCGGACTTGCGCGAAGGTTTCGGAGAAGCGGCGCTGGGTTTCTTCGTTGATGCGCTCGATTACAGCGAGAAGCTCGGTCTTGGAGTTGACGAGGTCGTCGTGCTGGTTGCGGAGGAAATTGTGGCGCTCTTCGAGTTCGTCGTATTCCTCGATGGCATCGACGTTGACGGGGCCCATGGACTCGATCTTGCGCTTGAGGTCGTGGACAAGGGACTCGACCTGAGACCAATTCGGCTCGCCGGGTATGTCCTGAAGAGGGTCGATTGATGATTGAGGATTGTTGATTGGGGATTTTTGATCTGCGTTGGCCGTGGATTCCTCGGCTACCTCTGGATCGGTTTCATCCGCTCCGGAAGCGTTGCGCGCCTTGCGACTTGCCAGCGTAGCCAGCAACAAATGCGCGTCCGGCTCGAAGGTGGCGAGGGTGATTTGGTGGCGATCCTCGGTGGCATCCATGAGGTTTTCCAAACGGAGATCGAGCTTAGTGGCGGCGATTTCCTCGCGGCCTTTCTGCTCGTTGGTAGCGGCGAGTTGTTTGCGGATCGCGGAGAGCTGCGTTTCTGCTTCCTCGATCGCCTTGATGAGTTCGCTGCGGCCTTCGGCTTTTTCGGAAAGAACCATCTGGAGATCCTCGGCCTCGATGCGGTGATCCTCAGCCTGGTTTTTCAGTGAGACGTTTTCCTCGGCGGCGGCCTGGATGCGATTGGTGAAATTCGCGATCTCTGCTTCCCGCCGGATGGCGAGTTCGCGGAGTTCGGAAAGGCGGGCTTCCATCGGGCGCTGCTGTTCCTCGGCGGCTTGTTTGGCGCGTTTTTCGACGGCGAGGATGGTGCGGAGTTCGTTGAGTGCGGCGCTGAGTTCCTGTTCTGATGAGATCGCGGAATCCGACTGCGACTGGAGTGATCGGGTCTGATCCTCGATGGCGGCGAGACGATCGCGCGAGGAGGCAAGTTCGGATTCGAGGGACTCGCGGGAATCGGCCGCGGCGTTCTCGCGCTTGTCGAGTTCGGAGCGTTCCCAGCGGACGTTCTCGATGCGAGTGTTGAAATTCTCGACCTCGCGGGTGGCGAGTGAGAGCTGGCCTTGGAGAGTGGAGAGTTCCACTTTCTGGCGCTGGAGGCGCTCGCGGGAGACCTCGACTGCTTCGCGCTGCGCTTCGAGCTGGGACTCAAGCGTGGTGACGCGGGTGCGGGCTTCCTCGTCAGATTGGCGGAGGGCTGTGACTTCCGTTTCGAGCGAGCGGACTTCATTCTGTCTTTCAAGAAGGGAAGTGGAGGGGCCGGAAGAGGCACCACCTTGGATCGTGCCTTCGGGCGAAAGCGTTTCACCGGTGAGGGTGACGAAAGTTAGAGTGCTGTAGTCGGTGCGGAGTTTCAGCGCGGTGGCGAGATCCGGGACGATGAGGGTTTTTTCAAGGAGCTGCTCGATGATCGCAGCGACCTGTGGCTCGGACTTCACTTTGTCGAGCGCCCATGCGGTGGCACCGGGAGGGAGGGTCTCGACTTGGGTGCCAGCGGCTTTCGGGATAAGATTTTTTGGAAGGATGGCGGCTTGGCCGAGTTTCTTCTCGGTGAGGCGTTGGATGAGAGTTTCCGCGATGGCAGAATCGGAGACTAGGACAGTCTGAAGCTTCGCGCCGAGTGCGGCTTCGATCGCGCGGGCGGCGAAGTCATCAGCTTGGATGAACGTGGCAAGCACGCCATCGATGGAGGGCTTGAATTCGTCGGGGGCGTCGAGACCTTTTAGGAGGTTCTGCGTGCCCTTCGCGAAGCCTTCGCCGGATGCAACGAGCTGCTTCACCGCATCGAGGCGAGCGGAGCGCTGGGCTAGGATTTTATTGGATTCCGTGGCGGCGGTACGGGCGGCATCGAGATCGCCTCGGGTGTGCTGATAGCTGCGCTCGGCATGTTGGAAAGCCTCTTCCAGTTCGGTAAGTTGTGCGCCGGTTTCGGAAACTAGGGCGGCGATGTTGGTCTGCTGAGCGATGTACTCCTCGACGCTGATGTTGAGGCGCTGCTCTTCCTCGGCTAGCTGGCGGGCGCGCTCACGGTTGCCTTCGAGCTGGGCGAGGGCGGACTCGATTTTCGCCTGCATAGAGGCGATGAGGTTCTGGCAAGTGTTTGCCTCGGCGCGGGAGGCGCGGAGGGCGGTTTCGAGGTTCGCACGGGATTCGCGGGCGGTGACGGTGCGTTCCTCGAGTTTCTGGAGATCCAGCTCTTGCTCGGCAATGCGGCGGTTGATCTGATCAAGCGCTTCGTTGGCGGCAGTGAAATCGAATTCCTGCTGGGCGAGTTTTTCGCGGGTGGAGGAGATGTCGGAATGGTTCTGCGCAATACGGCTGTCGAGTTCGGATTTGCGCTCGTTGTTGAAAGCAATGCGCGCCTCGGCGGATGCGAGAGCGTTGCGGTGCTCGTTGAGTTGCTGGCGGAGTTCGGCGAGTTCGGATTCGAACAAGCGGGCGGCGGAGCGGGCTTCGGAAACGAGTTCTTCCTTTTCAGGGAGCTGCCTGGAGAGATGGGAATCCTGCGCGTCGAGCGAGCGGATCGAAGTGGTAAGTTCCGCGCGCTCGGCGGTGATCTCGGTATAGCGCTTGTGAGCGAGGTTGGTGTCGAGGATGCGGTAATCGTTGGAGAGTCCTTGGAAACGGCGGGCTTTCGCGACCTGGCGCTTTAGAGAATTCATGCGGCGCTCCTGCTCAGCGAGGACATCGGAAACGCGAAGCAGGTTTGCTTCGGTATATTCGAGTTTGCGGAGCGCGTCTTTTTTCTCACGTTTGAATTTCGTGATTCCAGCGGCTTCCTCGAACACCGCGCGGCGTTCCTCGGGTTTGGAGGAAAGAATCTGGTCGATCTGACCCTGCGCCATGATCGAGTAGGCGGTGCGGCCGATGCCGGTGTCCATGAAGAGATCGTGGAAATCGCGGAGGCGGCAGAGAGTGCCGTTGAGGCGGTATTCGGAGCGGCCATCGCGGAACACCCGGCGCGTGATGGCGACCTCATTGAAATCAACTTTAAGCGACTCCTCGCAATTCGCCATCGTCAGCGTGACCTCCGCCATGCCGAGCGGCTTGCGTTTTTCCGTGCCGTTAAAAATGACATCGGCCATCTCGCCACCGCGCAGGGCTTTCGCGGAGGTCTCGCCGAGAACCCAACGGATTGCATCGACGACGTTCGATTTGCCACAGCCGTTCGGGCCGACGATGCCGGTGACGCCTTCTGCGAATTCGAACACGGTCTTGTCAGCGAAGGATTTGAAGCCTTGGATTTCGAGGGTCTTGAGATACATGGGGTGGGTGAGTTGGATTGGAAAGGGGTGCCCTGATCGGATTGGGTATTGAAAAGACCCTAGAGAATGTTTTTGGTGAGGCAAGCCGAGAGTCGCGCGGAGCACGATATATGGTGTTAAATTATCAATATGCATACTACATATTGTGCTTATGTGTATTTTGGAAAACCTAAGTATTTTGTCATTGGTGATTTCCTTTCGGTCAATATGAGCTTGCGGGATAAGGGTTCGGTGATAGACAGAAGGCCTGATGCATGAAGCTTTTACCCGAACTCAAGCGCGTTTCAGCTGGGTGATGATGACGGGCTTCGCGGTCTTCACGCTTTGCCGCGTCATGGCCCAGGCTCCGGTGGATTCAAATTTCGATCCCTCGGATGTCTATTTTCAAGCGTATCTGGAAATCCGAGCAGCCGAACAGCTTGAGAAGGACGGCGATTTTCTAGGTTCTCTTAAAAAATACGAACAGGCGGGGAAGCTGTTCGATTCAGTGGGAAAATATTATCCTGACTGGAAATCGGGTATGGTGGGAAACCGCCGCGATCTCACCACGAAGGCAATCGAGGTGGTGCGCGGGAAAGCGGGGGAGCAGTTCAATAGGGAAAAGGGAGTGATTGCTGAACTGGAGGGCGGTGTGAAAGTGGGCGCTACGCCAGATAAGGAGACGGTTATGATACCGAAACCTGCTGACCCAGGTGTCACACCGAAACCGTCGCCTCAGACGGAGCCGGTCATTCCGAAAATTCCTAGTCGAGGTATCTTAGAGGTGGATCCGTTGGCGGCGCGTCGGCTGAAGGATGCGGAGGCAGAACTTGCGAGACTCAGGAAAATGATTTCCGAAGCGGATGCGCGTGGCAATGAGGCGATGCGCAACGCGACGCGTTTACAGGACGTTCAGCGACAGAATGAGGCCTTGGCGCAGAAGCTTAAGGAGGCCGAGGTAAAAGCGCAGGCGAATACCGGCGCAAAAGAAGCCCAAGCCGAAGTGGCGCGCTTGAAAAAGATGATTGCGCAGGCCGTTGCTGGTAGCAATGAGGCCATGCGTAACGCGGCGCGTGTCGAGGACATGCGCAAGCAGAACGATACTCTATCCCGTCAGCTTCAGGCAGCTGAGGCCAGTGTCCAGTCGCTGCGGGCGCAGATGGCCACCGCGCCAGTCAAGAGCGAGATGGATGCGCTCAACAAGAAGATCGAGGAATTGGAGCAGGAGCGAGATGCGATGGGTATGGCGCTGAGAACCAGCCGCGGACAACAGACGGAAGCTCTTTCCAAGATCGAGATCCTTGCTGCGGACATGGATATCATAAAGAAACAGGCGGAGGAACTACGCCAGGCCGAGGCAAATCTGAACCGCAATCTGGTGAAGGAACGCGAGGTGGCAAACGATGTCGTAAAGGGACAACGTAAACAGATGGAGATGCTTGAAAAAGCACTTGTGAAAAAATCCAAGGAACTTGACGACGCGCAAGGTGAGATCACTGCCTTGAAGAACGAGCTGGAGGAAAGCCGCGATGCCTTTGCCGAGCTGCGTGAGGAACGCGACGGCCTGTTGCTCGAGCGCGACCAGATGGCGGCGTTGCTGAAATTGAGCGAGGCGGATCGCACGCAGGAACTCATCGAGCAGAACATGGGTCTTGCGAAAAACCTGCGCGAGGCGAACGAAAAGGTGGATCGCCTCAACAAGGATAATAATGCGGCCAAGGATGATACCTTAGATGCCCTGCGTGACCTTGCGGTTGCGAAGAGTCAAATCAATCGCCTCCAGCATGAGAACAGTGAGCAAACCAAGCGTCTTTCGGATCTCACGGCCAGACTCAACAGTGAAGAGGCCGCCTTGGCAAAAGGCGAAGTGAACGCCGACCCTGCGGAAGTGGAGATGCTGCGGGAAGTGATCCGCCGCCAACTCCGCGTGCAGGAGCATCGGAGGCAGGCAAAAGAGGTGATCGTCGAGGCGGCGAAGCAGCTTGGCAAAGAGGATGAAAGCCTCAACGAAGCGATCGAGCTTTTTGTCGGTGCGGAGATGGCACTGACCCCGGAGGAACAAAAACTCGTTGCCGACCAACAGGTTGACGGTGAGTTCGTTTCCCCGTTCGCAAGGGATCGCAATACGGTTGGACGCGCCACCTCCGACTTGAACCGCGAAATGGAAAGCTATGACCGGGCGGCCACGAAAGCCTATCTAGCCGGCCGGTTGCTTCCAACCCGTGAACTTTTCGAACTCATGGTCGAGCAAAATCCGGGTCACGTGCCCGCGCTCTGCAAGCTCGGTGTTGTGCAACTGAAATTGGATGATCCGCTATCCGCCACAGAGAGTTTCACTAGCGCGGTGGAGTTGGATGCCAACAACCCTTATGCGCATCGTATGCTGGGTTACGCACACCTCAAGGTAGGTGATATCGCGGCTGCGGAACTTCATGTGAAGCGCTGTGTCGAACTCGCACCCGACGACGCCAAGGCCTATCTATTGCTTGGAACCATCGCTTACCGTCTGAGCAAAATGGGCGATGCCGAGGCGAATTTTAAATCGGCCATTACGGCAGATCCGGTTCCAAGTGAGCCATACTTCAACCTCGCACTCATCTACGCGAAGAGCGGGCGCCTTGAGGAGGCGCGCGAGTTTTATCAGAAAGCCTTGGAACGGGGAGCGCTACCCGACCAGGCACTGGAAATTAAATTGGAGGACAAGCGATGAGCAAAGGTTGGATAGCGTTTTTTCCGCTGACGGCTGCGTGCGCCTTGATGGTTTCTTGCGCTGGGGAAAAGGTCGATAACTCGAAGCCCACTCAGGCGGAGAGACCGGGCTTGCAGGAAAGGCTTTCCGAAAACGCAGGCTACAAGCAGAACGAGAAGGGCGAATGGGTGCCCAAGATCGATAAGCGCAGCAGCTACGACAGCCAGCGCGATACGCCGTATTTCAAGGACAAGCTCGAACCCATGGAGCGCTACAAGACTGGCGACTATGCGAAGAAATCCTGGTGGGGCAGTAAGGAATACGGGAAGAAATCCTACGAAGGCAATACCGACGGCTCTAGGTTCCAGAAGCAGGCTCAGCAGGACGGTCAAGTGGCTCGCTACAATGGCAAGGCTGCGAGAATCTCAGATCCTTTCAAGACCAACACTCTGCCGCGTGAATCAGCACTTGAGAGCAGGAACCCTGCGATCGATAGGCCGACGAACGCGCTGATCGAAAGCCAGCGTAAGACTTATAAAGCTCCCTCTGTGATCGATTGGAAGGAGCAGCGCTCGCTGAATCTGGATCAGTCCAAGAGTATTCTGGGGAGATGATCAAGCGTGGCGGACTTTGCCGACAGGCTATGGACTGCTACAGCCTGCTGTAGCTTTCCGTGAGACAGCCTGCTGTCAGCGGCGGAGGATTGGAAGTGATCGCGCCGCAAGTTGCCAATGCCGTCCGGTTCGCAGCAGGCTGCATGGCCGAAAGCTACAGCAGGCTGTAGCAGTCCAAGTTTCGAAATCTGCGGCACGCTCCGGCATGCTCAGTAGAAAATGCGCAGACTCCTACGAACCCGGCAGCTGCACGACCTTTGAATACTGGTAGGAGTGCTTCGCGATGAATTCAGCGAGTTTGGCTCCGGTGAGATCGCTGCGCCTGCGCATTTGCTGCATGCCGAAATCGCTGAGTACGGTGATGGATATTTCCGCAGCGGAGAGGCGTCCGGCTTTTAGCTGTGCATTGTCCGGTTCTTTCGCGCCGTCTGGGTCGTAGGTAGTTTGGATGCCGCTTCCCGTGATCCGGAATTCCTCCGTGGAATTTGCACCCTTTCCTACGGGGACGGTGACGGATTTTAAACCGGTGGTAATAGTGGTACCCACATGGAAAGTAAGAGTGAACTGATAGACGTTCTCGCAGATGAAGTTCTCCTTCTTGTCGATGGCAGTTCCACTTGCCGCGTCAAATGGGGTTTTGATGATTGCTTGTCCCAGAATTTTTTCAAACGTCTCTTTCGGATCCACTAGCTTGCGATAAAGAACAAAAGTTTTATATTCGTCCTTGTCCTCACCAGCAATGGGGTCCTTGTAAGTTAGTTTGTATCCAACGGTGGAGACATCACCACCCAAGTCGGTGGCTGTGCCAATTTTACCATTGTAGCGGTCAGTGGCCGCCGAGAAAAAGACGAGATCGATTGCGTTGGGGCTAAGGCTGCCATTCGGCCCCTCGCTCGGAGGGGTGGATTTGGCGGAAAGCCATTCGAAGGTGTTGCCTTTGCGGGACACGAAGGATTCGAAGTCGCGCGCCATTGAGTCGATCATCGACTTGGCTTGGCGGGCGGCCCGGATTTCCGCGCGGCTGCGGTTCCATGTGTCCAGTGCCATTGCCGTTACGGACACGAGGACGGTAACGATGATCGTAGTTATCGCCATCGCCACCAGCAGTTCGATGAGGGAGAAGCCGCGCTTGGAATGATTGGATGGGGTTTTCATGATGATGGTTCCTCCGGATTAGCGGCGCACTGCGAGATTGCGGGTGAAGATGGGTTTAGAAGTGTAAAATTTACCTTTTGTCGGATGTTTGAACTCATCTGAATTCAGATAACTCAATGATTTTGTCGGCATACTGTGAAATTCGGCGGAGAATGCGATCACCGCTTCTTTGTAAGCGGCGGCATCGTCTGCGGGCTGGCCGTTTGAGCTGTTGTGGATCATTCCGGGTTTATTAGGTATTAATTCGCCAGCAAAAAATACAAGCTGGGTGGGCTTCACAAAGAAAACAGACCCCTCGATGGCATTGAGGTCTTCTTCCAACAAATCTTTCCCATTTTCTTTTTCCCCAACTCTGCGCACCATCGATTGCACGATGTAGTCTTTGCCTGGCTCTCCGGAAATGCCTACCATGGGTTCGAGCGTGCCGTCGCCGCGGATAACGGCCGGGTTTCCGCGATATTGGTAAACGAAAATCGCATTTGCAGCGACATTCCCAGATCTAATCCATCCAAAAGATTTGTCGAAGCCGTTTGTCCCGGCTGGAAGCAGAGTAGCTTTCTGTGATTCCCTCAGGGTCGCGAGTTCATTCTCTAGTGTAGTTGTAAGCCGGGCGGCTTGTTCGGAGCTGATCGAGCGGCGGATGCCTTGCGCGGCGGGTGTGAAGACGGCCATGAAACCTGTCAACAGCACGGCGAGAACGCCGATCGCAATCACGGTTTCCATCAGGGTGAAAGCACCGACTGAGCGGAGCTTGGGAAGATCGTATGGATGTGAAGGGGTTTTCATAGAGGCGTTAGAAATTAAAGGGTTGGGCAGCGTCCGGAAGATTTGGGATTTGCTCCGGATTGCTGTAAGTGGAAGTCCGCCCGTTGCGCCAGACGACAAAACCCGCGAAATCCCGCGCGGCCCCCTTGGTGGTTTTTGGTTCCTGTCCTTTCGGACGAACGCCGCTGCCGACAACAAAGCCCGAACCCGCGTTTTCGAAGATTCCCTCTGCGTTAAATTCGTAGTAAGCGTAATTTCCGGTGAAGGCAGCGAGGACTTTGCCGGAATCGGTCTGCATGGTCATGTTTCCCTCATCCAAGTTGCCACTATTTTTCTTCGAATAAAGCTTACTGAAATAGGTTCCCTTCGGCATTTCAAAGCCGCGGTTGGCAAGAATCCACGTGCCGGCTGTAACAGTGCCGTCGGAATTGATTTTTTCATGAATAATCAAGACCTTGCGGAGATAGTTTTCGCTGGTCTTGTCATTAACATCGACCATCACGCGCGCTTTGCAGCGTTTGGAAACCGCGATGGTGCGGGCTTCCTCGAAAAGGGATTCACATGTGGCCACGGCACTGGTGACGCCTTTGCCGGCATTCAGGTTGCCGACTCCGATCGCACCTGCTGCCAAAAGGATGGTGATAATGGCGATTACCGTGAGGACTTCCACGAGGGTGAATCCCCGGTGCTTGTGCGCGCTGGGACGGAGAGGTGCATTCATAAAGGTTTGGTTCATGGAGGCTGAATGAGTGGGTTATTGCCTTTCGGGTAAATTGGACTTTTCGCGCCGAACCGCAAGATTTTTTGTCAATACATCGCAGGTACTGATTTGAGGCTTAGTCTCGAAAATGAATGGCGCTATTCGGGATAGCGTCCTTTCCGGCTGCCATCCATCCACGCCCAGGCCGAGCCGACGATTTCCAATACGTTGCGGTGTTTCGCCGTCCATCCGAGGGTCTCTTTGGCAAGTGTGGGATCGGCGACAAGTTCTGGCGGATCGCCTTCACGGCGGGGTGCGTAGCGGACGGGGACGGTTTTTCCAGTGACTTTCTCGGCGGCGGAGATGATTTCCTTCACGGAAATACCCTGCCCGGTGCCGAGGTTACAGCGTAGTGATTCCTTGCCAGAAAGGAGATGGTTCAGTGCAAGCGCGTGAGCTTCTGCGAGATCCTCGACGTGAATGTAATCGCGGATGCAGGTTCCGTCCGGCGTCGGATAATCCGTGCCGTAAACATCAAGGACATCGATTTCGCCGGTGATGGCCATAAGGACGCGGGGGATAAGATGAGTCTCAGGATTATGATCCTCTCCGATCTGGCCGTCGGCGGAGCAGCCGCTGGCATTGAAGTAGCGCAGGCAGGCGGAGCGAAGTCCCCATGCGTGGTCGCAGTCTTTCAAGATGCGCTCGACCATGAGTTTGCTGTGGCCGTAGGGATTGATCGGATTTTGCGGATTTGATTCGTCGATGGGTATTTTCGCCGGAGTGCCATAAGTGGCGCAGGTGGAGGAGAAAACGAAGGCCTTGCAGCCAAATTCCTGCATCACCTGTAGCAGTGCGATGGGTTCTGCGGTGTTGTTCCAATAATATTTCAGCGGATCAGTCACCGACTCGCCTACGTAGGCGAAGGCGGCGAAGTGGATCACGGCACCGAAACGGTGTTTTTCAAAAAGCGAGCGGACAAGATCGCGGTTGCCAGTGTCGCCGATCACCAGCTCTACACCCTCGTCCACAATCGCTGTGGGATGGCCGTATGCGAGGTTGTCGAGGACGACGACCTTGATGCCTTGGGCGACGAGGTGGCGGACGGTGTGGGAACCGATATATCCGGCTCCGCCGGTGATGAGAATGGGTTGGTCTGACATTTGCTCGCAGAGAGGAAACCCCGCATTGGACCACGGTGCAAGACTGCAGCGATAGAAGTTCGGTGCTTTCTGCAATACCCCGGGAAAATATCTTGAATGGACGGAGCTGTCGCGTGGTCTAAAGTTTCGTTATGAAAAAACATCGACTCGCACTCCTCGGCCTTTTCGCAGGTTTGTCCGCGCTTGCGGTTTCATCCTGCACTTATGATCCGTATTATTCAGGAACATCCTACTCGGGCGGTTATGGCAGCGGCTACGGGAGCGGTTATGGCTACGGCGGCTCGAATTTCTCGACTTCCTTTTTCGTGAGTACTGGGAATCCCCGCTGGGCATACGATCCGAGTGCCGCATGCTACTATGACCACACGCGCCGGGCGTATTACGATCCCCATATCTACGGCTACTATCCGGTCGGATACCGTCCGTGTTATGTGGTTGGAGCTCCCCATCCCTATGGATGGTCGCGCGGCAGCAATTACTGCCCGCCGCCCAGTAGAATCCGTAACTACACGATCGATAATTACGCCGACCGTGCCCAATGCTATCGCTCGCTTGGTAGAGATTGGTCGAGGAATGTGAGCGTCACCGCCTCTACTCATCAACCGCACCCGGGCTATGTCGGTCGTGAATCCCGGGATCGTGGTTTCTACCAATCCCACGGTTCGGGTTTTTCGCAGAGCCAGGGTAGTTTTCCTTCGCGGGGTAGCGATGCCTTGGGTAGGGTTTCCACTGCTCGCGAGGATTCAGATAGGGGTGGATTCGGTAGGGAAAATCCAAGGGAAGCGGAAGCGCAGCCTACCTTTCCGATAAACCGCGGAGTGGAACACCAAAATGGATCTGAAGGCACTCCCGCACTTCCGCCGCCGATTATGGAGAGTCCGGCAGCGCCCGCACAGCGCGAGTTTTCGCCGGGTAGCGATGAGGGCGGTGCTGGGCGTCAAAGCGAAATACCTGGCGCAGGCGGTGAATCGCCGGGTAGTGGAAATGATGTTATCCGCTCGTTAGGTGAAGGCTGAAACAGCCGTTTCAAACCAAGTGCCCGCTTACTTTTTCAAGCGGGCGTTTTCCGTCTGGTGTGATGAGATACCAGCGGAAAACCAAGGCGAGCAGGATAGCCGCCAGGCCGACGTGCAGAACCTGCACCCACGAATAGATGTGGATCTGCGCCATTACCAGACCGAGCAGCATCTGTGCGAACATGATTACCAATACCCCAGTCTGTGAAAGGGTGGCTCCATCTTTTTGGTTCTTTTTAGCCAGAGTGAAGGCAAAAATCGTCGTGAGCAGCAGTAGCCATGAAAAACTGCGGTGGATGTAGTAAATCATGCTTCGCTCCAGTTCACCGATCCATGTTTCTCTCGGTGCGTCGCGATGCGCTTTGGCGAGTTCATCGGTCATTTCACGGATTTGTGTTCCCATAATCCCTTCGATCACCACCAGGATCAGCAGGGCAAGTAAGGTCATTCGAATCAATCGGGCGTTGCCGGAAAGATGAACTTTCAGCGGGCGTTCCGCTCCCGCCCACGCGCAATATGTGAGCACGCAGATCAGCGCCATGGCGAGGGCTAGGTGGGTGCTGAGAACGCCGGGAGCAATTCCGCTGTAGACGACTCTCGCGCCCATCCATGCATTGGCCAGAACCAGTAAGAGCCCGGAAAATGAGAGCCAGAACAGATGGATCCGACTTTTCCTGAAATGGAATGAAGCGATGAAAGTCGCGAGAGAAAAGAACCCCACGGGAAGGCTGAACAAACGGTTCGCGAATTCAGTCCAGACATGGCGTGGATTGAACTCCGCTCGCAAGGACTCACGCGAGATCGTGGAAGGATCGCGCCCCATCCGCTCCGCCTTGCGCTGAAATTTTTCAATGTCGAGTTTGTCAAAATCAACATCCTCCACACTGGTCGGAGGGATCAGCAATCCCCAGCATGTAGGCCAGTCAGGGCAGCCCATTCCGGCACCCGTGACTCTTACAATAGCTCCCACGAAAATCAGCGTCAGAACGGAGACAAGAGCGGCGTTTGCCAGCTTGGTGTAGTTATTGTAATTCATCTGATTGGTCAGATGCTTTCGGTTCCTTGTCTTGATTCAGATAAATTGCGCACACTTTCCAGTTATCCCCACCCTAGCATGTCCGCAACTGATTTCATTGCGAATCTTGAAGAACCTTTTCAATGCGTGGCCCGCGCCTAGGAATGCTTTAAACGATAGAGCATCACCGCTAGGATCAAGGAAAGCAGAATGGAGCCAATGGCACACAATTTCTTCAGACGAGCGCGATCCTTGCGTCGCAGGATTGGAATGTAGTGCCTCGATTTTGTAACGATGGGGCTCTTGGTACCGATTGCATCATGATAACGGCGCGAAAATACCTTTTTTAGGTTCTCCCCACGCCGGTTCAGCGATGTATATGGCATGGGTTTATGCGTTTTAGACGCCGCTTTCTTATGCGCAAAAAACAGACCTAGACTTAGTGAAAGCCCTAGGTCTGCTTCTACAGAGAGTAGGGATGCGCCTTACTTGGAGTATTCCACCTGCACGGGAGCAGGAGCGGGGGTGGCGGTAGTGGTGGGGATCTCCCGGAAGCTAGGCATCGAGCGTAGTGGTGGTGCGGACGAATCGCCGGTGCAGCATCCGCAGGAAGTGCAAAGGATAGCGATGACGCTGGCGGAAATGGCTAGGAAGTAACGGATCATGGTGGGCTTTCTGTAGCTTAGGTGTTTTATTTGAAAAGAATTTTTGATTACTGAGGTCAGAAAAAAGCCTCACCCGATTCCGTGGAAGCGGGTGAGGCGGAGCCAGACTTACTTGGCAGGAGCCTGATAAGTAGGTGCTGCAGGAGCGCTCGGGCAGCAAGAAGCTGCGAAGAAGGCCGCGACAGTGGCAACGATGGCGAGTTTGATCATGTTCATATCAGTAGTTTTGTTTATTGGTTGCTTTGATCACCAACCCGTATTCAGGCTGGTGGACACGCAAGACTAACGGTAGCGGCTAAGGCTACAAGGCAAAAGTGGGCGGGGTTTTTTCTGAAGGTGAATTCTCACGTGGTTATTTCCCTGGACGCACTGAAGCTTGCATTGGACGGAGTTTTGGTTAGATAGTGACCGCGGAGCTATGGAAGCGATTCGGATTGAAAATGTGCGCAAGGTTTTCGGAGGTAAGGTGATTGCCTTGGACGGATTGGATCTGGCGATCGGGGCTGGTGAATTGTTTTTCTTGTTGGGCGGATCGGGCTGCGGAAAAACAACTTTGCTTCGCTGCATCGCAGGATTAGAGACACCTACTGATGGGAAAATTTTCTTCGGAGAAACGGACGTAACCGCACTAGCCCCTCATAAGCGCGAGGCGGCAATGGTGTTCCAAAGCTACGCGCTGTGGCCGCACCTGACAGTCGGGCAGAATATTGCCTTCGGCCTGGAGGAGCGGAAAGTCCCCAAGACGGAGATCAAGCGCCGAGTGGAAGAGGCTTTGGAAATGGTGCGTCTGGGTGGCTATGGCGATCGCTCTATCGACCAAATGTCCGGCGGACAGCAGCAGCGTGTCAGCCTCGCACGGGCGCTGGTGGTAAAACCGCGCTGCCTTCTTCTCGACGAGCCGCTTTCGAACCTAGACGCTCAACTCCGCGTGGAGATGCGCCGCGAGATCCGCCGCATCGTGAAAGAAAACGGCCTAACCGGGATCTACGTTACCCACGACCAAGAGGAGGCGCTGGCGATGGCGGATCGGATGGCCGTGCTTTCTGAAGGGAAAATCGCGCAGGTAGGCACTCCGGAGGAAATTTACAGGACTCCGGTGAACGCATACGTTGCCGGTTTTATTGGGGAGACGAACCTGATCGAGGGCGAGGTGATAAAGATGCACGACGGCTTTTGTTTCGTGAAAACGAACGGAGATGTGCTTGTTGGTAAAATCACCGTTACCGGCTGGCATGCCAAAGCGGGGGAGGCGGCTACCGTTTCCATTCGCCCCGAGGCTTGGCGGCTCCATAAATCCGATGGAGAGAACGAGATTTCCGGAAAAATCACCGCACGCAGCTATCTCGGGCAGCGCATCGAGTATCTCGTCGAGACCTCCATCGGTCGCCAGCAAGTGGTGGAAATGAACCCTCACTTGATCCACGAGATCGGCGATGAGGTCGTTCTACACGCCGCCCACGGTGATGTCGTGGTGTTCGGGAAATGAACCCCAGATTTCCATGGCACCACTCCGAGGATACAAACAACATAACTTCGCTAAAAAACGGTTTTTGAACCGCGAAGGCGCAAAGACGCGAAGGAAATCCATTTTATCGGGAGAAGACAACTCGAGAAACTTTGCGTCTTAGCGGCTTTGCGGTTCGATATATCTTCATTCCGTGGGGCAGAAGCTCATTCAGCTCCTCAGTGCTGACACCCTGACCGCATTTCGCCACCATTTCTCTTGCCAGCGACGGATACCGCCGCCACAACAAGCGCCGCCGTTTCGGGGGTGCATCAATGGACTGTTGCGCCGCCGCCGCTGCGCCACATCACACCAATCCAAGCGCCAACCATGCACAGCATCTCATCACGTATCGACAAGGTTTCTCCCTCCCTCACGCTCGCCGTCACCGCACAGGCCAAGGCCATGATCGCAAACGGCGAAGAAGTTTACGCCCTCGCCGGCGGCGAACCTGAAGTTGACACTCCGACCTTCATCAAGGAAGCCGCCGTCAAGGCCCTCATGGAAGGCCGCACCAAATACACCCCTTCCGGCGGCATCCCGGAGCTCCGCCAGGCGCTTTCCGAAAAGTTCAAGAAAGACAACAACGTCGATTACGCGCCGAACCAGATCTGCGTCACTTCCGGTGCAAAAATGGCCTGCTTCAACGCGATCCTCGCCATCGTCGAAGAGGGCGATGAAGTTATCATCCCCGCACCGTTCTGGGTTTCCTATCCGGAAATGGTGCGTATGGCCGGCGGCATCCCGGTTATCGTCGAAACGAAGGAATCTACTGGCTGGAAAATGACTCCACAGCAGTTCGAGGACGCGATGACCCCCGCTACCAAGATGGTCATCATCAACTCCCCGGGCAATCCCACTGGAGCCGTTTACACCAAGGCCGAACTCCTCGCCCTTGGCGAGATCGCGCTCGAGGAGGACATCGTGATCCTTTCCGACGAGATCTACGAAAAGCTCGTTTACGGCGAGTCCGAGCACGTCTCCATCGCCTCCCTTAGCGAGGAGCTCTACAACCTCACCATCACCGTTAACGGCTTCTCCAAAGCCTACTCGATGACCGGCTGGCGCCTCGGCTACACCGCCGCGCCGAAAGCCATCGCCGACGCCATCGACAAGGTCCAGAACCACTCCGTCTCCAACGCCACCACCTTCGCCCAATACGGTGCGCTCGCCGCCCTCCAGGGAGACCAGACCTTCATCGAGGATCTGCGCGGCGAGTATGACGTGAAGCGCCAGTTCATGTTCGCCCGCCTCAGCGCCATCAACAACATCCGCGTCGTCGAGCCGAAGGGTGCCTTCTACTTCTTCGTTTACACCGGCCAGATGGGCATCAAGTCCATGAACCTCTGCGACAAGCTGCTCTCCCGCTACAAGGTCGCCGCCGTCCCCGGAATCGCCTTCGGCTACGACGAGGGCATCCGCCTCAGCTACTGCACCACGCTGGACGTCCTCAACGAAGGCCTCACCCGCTTCGAACAGTTCTGCAGGGAGCATTGATATCCGTTTTTATCGGAGCCGCGTTCTCCAGAACGCGAGTCCTTCGCACGCGCGTTCTGGAGAACGCGG
>CAMBTP010000001.1 GCA_945870855.1 Prosthecobacter debontii | reverse complement strand
GGGGATCCGTTAGATTCTGAAAGTCCCTAAAATAGTTGGCCAAAAGTTCTTCGGAAAAAATGGGGTCAGTGTGGAATGGCGCTAACTTAAGGAATTTCCCCACATATACAATGAGTTGCAGCCCTCCACCAAAACTCGTGATGTGGCCCCTATGAAAACCTCCGTTCTACAGGCTTCGCCGACATCCGAATCGGCACACCAACTGGTTCCCCATGAAGCCCTGATTTCATCCGAAATGACCCTTAAATTAGCGCCATCACGGGCAGTAATAACCATTAAAACGATACGTAATATCGTCCGCATTACGGACTAATCACAAGCTATTTTTCGCATTGCGGTTGGTAGGAAAGGTCACTCACTTTTTCGGTCTTCTTGTCAGACTAACTGCATTTCTCAATACACCATGAACCAATGAATAAATTTTCGGGTTCAACCTTTCGATCCACCGATCATTTCTTCCAGGCGAGCGAAAGCTTGCGGCCGGCTTTCGCGCAGTCCAGCAGATAGAGGTTGATCAGGTTCTGATAGGGGATACCATTTTCTCCTGACATCGTTTTGAAGTAATTGATGATATCAGGCTCCAGACGGATTGTGACGGCCTTCTTCAGACGCTTCGCGTAGGGGTTCTTTTTGGCTTTTGAAAAATCGTATTCCGTTTTCATCTTTTTTTCTCCAAGTAGGGTTTCTGTTCCTTTGTCCCGGCTCTTCTGGCCGAGATGATTCTGATGGATGATCCGGCCTTCCTGAAGCAGTGGACCACCACCAGCATTCGTGAGTTGCCGCTAAGTCCCATGATGACAAAACGCTCTTCATCCATTGAATGTTCTGGGTCTGGAATCACAAGCGCATCTTCGTCATAGAACACCGATTTGGCCTCCTCGAATGTGACGCCATGTTTGTCGGCGTTATTCGCCGCCTTTTCTGGGTCCCACTCGAAGTGGAAGTTCGCTCATCTTGAAAAGAGCAATACAAAATATTGCTCGATTGTTCAAGTAATGTTTTTAAAATGACTAGATTCCCAGCAAAAAATGACGCCAAAACTCAAAGTGGATGGATTATTCAATTGGGTACCCCAGCCAAGCGCCGCTGACATTTCAACGCCACCTCCGTCCTAACTGCCGGGAAAATGGGGTCAGGAAAAAATGGGGTCAGTGTGCAAATCTTGACAGAATTTCCTTTTCCGCATCAGGCCCTTCCTCAGGCCTTCACCAACCGTATCTCCAAATCCGCCATCCCCGCCCTCACGTTGCCCCTGGCCCTTGCGCAATCTCGCGGCAATCTCAGGTGCTCCCCACCGCCTCGCGAGGAATGCCACGAGAACCTCGTTTTCCAGGGTCTGGAGGCGGACCGATTGGAAGCGTTCCGGTCAAGCTGGCAAGGTCGAGGTTCCCAGTCCGCTCGATCTCTCCTGAGCCGAATTAATAGCCATTCAAACTTTCCACACGTTTCCTACTTGGTAGGTATCCACTATACCGCAGGTTGGAATTCCCTTTGGATTTGTATAGCATATTGCAAGCACCCCGCATTTGACCGGTGTGCTTGTTATCCGTTTCGAGGATGAGCCTCGTATCACGCGTGAGGCAAGTTCCAAACCCGAGGCGACGAATCCGCCGCGACCTCGCCACTCGCAACCCATCCGTTCTCTCTTGCGTGTTGTTCGACGAAGGTCATCCACTCCTCGTCGTAGTCGGAAACCAATGGCATACACTTGAAATACGAGTACTCCGTCTCGTCTAACACGTGTGGAATGTGTGACACCGCGGCACTGGCAGGAGACACCGACTCCGCCCTCAACATGATCTCGCAAAGGATAGCATTCATATTTTTTGACAATTAGGGTTAATGGAAATCTAGCACCCAAAGATTTACCGCCCTAAAAAATACAGCACAAGAGATTTCATTGCGTGATTGTAATTAAATTTTCAGAGCAAAATTCTGGCGTGAAATCCCCCCCGAAAAAGCCACCCCATTTCGAGCCCAATTCATTGAAAAAATGGCTTCAGCGCCCCTTTAATCCGCCCGTTTCCACCCGCAGTCTTGAAGCCCACTAAAACCGACAAACTGATCTATAACTGAATTCCTGATTATATACATAAATTTACCTAACATCATAAACCCGCATTCCTAAAAATCATCCACTGGGGTCATTGGCAAAAAATGGCTCAACCCACCCGCTAATCGCTTGCAGCAAACCGTGATTGTCGACGAGGAATCTTCCGCCGATATTCTAACCAATAATGCTCAGACCACCCACTCTGGGAGACGATAACAGGATCATCTTTCTAGTGCTTCGGTGGCTTCGAAGCAGGTGAAACCTGCATGATTCGGTCTGTATACGCGATGCCCAGCGCGGAAAGAATGAAAACTGCGTGAATGATAGTCTGCCACATCACTCCCTCCGAGGTGATCGGCGCGCTCGTCGCCGCACCATGGCCAGCCACCTGCGGCAATCCGATGCTTCCCGCCGCGATGAAGGTTTTGAGCAGATGCACCGAGCTAATCCCGATGATCGCCATCGCCAGTTTTACCTTCAGCACGGAGGCGTTCACGTGACTCAACCACTCGGGCTGGTCCGGGTGGTTGTGCAGGCGTAAGCGTGAGACGAAGGTTTCATAACCGCCCACGATGACCATCATCAGCAGGTTTGAAATCATCACCACGTCGATCAGGCCAAGCACGATCAACATCATCTGCTGCTCCGTGAGACTGGTGGCCCCGGAAATGAGGTGCCACAGTTCTTTGATGAACAGCACCACGTAAACGCCCTGTGCGACGATCAAGCCGAGGTAGAGCGGAAGTTGTAGCCAGCGCGAGCTGAAAATCAAACTGCTCAAGGGGCTTAGGCGTGGAGGTAATGGTTCTTCGGTCACGGTAGGCATTAGAAATTGTGGATTACGTGTCATATTGCAAGCGTATTGGCGGAAAATAAAGAATTGATCGCCAAGAACCTCGACGCTGTACTCGCTGCATGAGTAACGCCGTCAAATCCATCGAAAACGCCGTCGAGCAACTAGGTCGTAACGATCTGGCGGTCTTCCGCGAATGCTTCAGCACGTTTGATGCAGCAGAGTGGGATGCTCAGATAGAGGTAGGCCGGTAAAGGGCTTGATAGATAGGATTTTTTAGATATATGGCTACTAGCGGATGAGCCAAAACGAGATTGTGCGATTCGCGCTCAACAACGGTTGCTTGGAGGAACAGGGAGTTCCTGATCTGCGAGCCATCTGGATCGTGCTACACGAGGTGAGCCTGCAATTCATTCGCTGGCCTTAAAAAGGTAGGGCTGACGCGCCGTGGTCCGCCGACTTGTCGCCATCGGCGTGAATAGTCCAAGTGTGCGAAAGAAAATTCCCGAAGAAATCGCATTTTATCGCATCACACCCTCATGGGTAAAGTCGGCCGACAGCGGTTAACACAGGCGTAACTCAAGGAGGGTGGGAGTCTCGCCCACCAGAATTCAAAATAGGTGCCAGGATCGGAGTTCTTCCTCTTCTCTAACACGGAAGAGCTCCGCCCCACACTCGGTAGGGCTGACCCTCCGTGGTAGGCCGACTTTGGCCCTGAAGCTGAGGTGTGATGGAATGCGACTGCTTTGGGGATTTTCTCTCGCGAGCCAGAACGATTCACGCCGATGGCGACAAGTGGGCGGACCACGGCGGGTCAGCCCTACCGTTTTAAAGGCGGCCGGACCGCGGCGGTCGCCTCCTCTTCTTTCCATTCGCGGCACATCCGCAGTTAAGAGCTCCGCGCCACATCCGGCAGAGCCGGAGCTACCATCGGCGCGAGCAGAGCTTCGCGCACTCCGGAGTGCGGAGCGTCGCCCTTCTAAATAACAAGAGACAGAAATGATCAGAAGATTCTCGCTCTAGAAATTTTGTCGGCGAAATCAAGTCATGGGCCAGAATATTTTGATTATTTCTGTCTCTTATAATTTTCTTGTGATTTTAGGTATCAGAATCGAAAGGTCATTCCAATCGCCGGACCGTGAGCGACGGTATCGACTAGGAAGCCGCCGTCCGAGTAATCTACGCCCAGTCCCCGGTAGCCGAGGAGCGCGGAGATATTCTCGCTGAAGCGATAGCCAAGAGCAGCGTTAGCCTGCCAGATCAGATCAGAATTCACGCCGAAACCACCGATATCTCCGCCCGCTTGGAGAAACCAACGGTTGTTAATTTCCCACGAACCGTGCATGCCGATGACCGGATCGATCCATGATTTACTGCCATCCACATTGAGCGTTGGAGCCCCGCCGCCCGTGAAGGCGATATCCGTGGACAGATAGCTATAGCGTGCTCCGACGAACGCGGTGAGGTTGGCATTATCTTCACTGATGACTTGATAACCTGCGTGGACGCGGCCGAAAAACTGGTCGAAATCGACGGTCGCATTGGTGAAGGGGGCAGCAGCTACTGGCAAAGCGCCACCGGAGGAGAAAGCGCCGTAGATACCATCGAAGCCAAAGACCCAGCGATCATATCCGGCCTCGGCGGCAAGCATGAAGGCTATTTCGAGATCTTCCAGAGTGTCTTTGAACGAAATGTCCACGGGTGCGACGTTCCCAGCCACTCCCATATCACCTTCAGTGGCGGTGACCCAGCCGTAAGGGGTGATCGTAAGCCACCAGGAGGAATCTTGTTTGTTGACTTGAATTTCCGCAGTTTCGACGGTCGGAGTTCCGGCGAAAGCGGGGGAGGCAGCGATTGCGAGTATGAAGAATGCGAGTTTCGTTTTCATGGTTCAGTTTTGAGAAATGATTAGTTGGTTAGCTTTTAGGAAAAAGGAAAGTCATGCCTAAGCGCAAGCCCCACTCGGGACCCCCGGTGGGCGTCTCGACGTAGTAACGGGCGCCGACGAAGGCCTGCACCGGCTGGTCGCCGATTTTGAAGAGCTGGCTAACCACGAAGTTCACGGGAACGATCCATTGTTCGTTTTGCCAATCGTAGGTGGTTTCCGTATTGAGGCTGAAGGTGGTCTTGGTGGGCGTGATGAAGGAAACGAAGGGCTGGAGGAAGGTGGCGTTGACCGCGCCGCGGCTGTCATCGCCCGCGAAGTCCCAGATATGGTTGGCGAGTGCGCCGTAAGTCCATTGCCCCTCTTGCTTCAGGATTACAGCTGTAGGGCCGATACCCCATTTCTCGCCACCTAACAGAACATCGGTGGCGCTGGGAATGAGAAACGCCGGGCCGACACCCCAGATCGGGGAGCTTTCCTTCGGCGAGAAAAAGAAACTTTGGGTAATATCGCCGAGTCCGGATGCATCAAGCGCATCGCCGGCAGGAGCGAGTCCTTCCTGATCGATGACGGGGAGGATCGTGCGCGAGATCACGTTCCAATCCTCGCTGATGCTGAAAGGAATCACCGGCTGGATATTGGTGCGCCAGATGGTGCCGTCACCTGCTCCGATCCCAAAATCATAGTTACTCTGGATGGGAACGCTGATGAGAGCAGCGACGGGATTAGCGAGCTTCTGGGCAAGGTCGGCATCCTGCGCTTGAAGCGCTGTGGTGGCGATAGCAAGAAGGGTGATTGTTGTTTTCAACGGAATGTTTATGTTAGAGATTTACTTGAGCTCGATGATGAACTTGTCGATGCCGTAGTTGGTGGATAGCCCCGCGGTTTTGCCGGTGAGGTAGATGACCGTGCCTTTGTCATTCGCGAGCCGCTCATGCATCTTGCCGTTAAGCAAGGTCAAGCCACTGCGCGCTCCGGTATAGGTGCCGGAGAAAGCGGAAAGTGATTTGAGGTGATAGACATTACCGGTGGCGTGGATGGTTTGGACACCTAGCCCCCCTGCGCCAATTGATTTGATCGAGATCGGGTGGCTGCGTCCCTGATAACGAAGGGTGCCGCCGCCGCTGGCTGCGGAGCCGTAGTAGGACGCCTGGTCGATGTCTATGCTGACAGTCGCGTCCGGTGGACCGCTGGGTGCATTGGAATCGTTGGACATCTTAGTGGCGCAGCTAGCGAGAAGCAGGGCGGCGAGGGCGGTGGTCAGTTTTGTTTTCATGGTTTGGTTTGGTTTGGTGAGCATTTTACAGAAGGCAGCGTAGGTGGAGGTGGTATGGGATCATTTTTTTCGAGTGGAAAAAATGGTCTTCCAGTCTTCTTTCATGCTCGTGACCGTCCAACTCTTTGCCTTGGCTTCATCGAGGCCTTTGTTGAGCTTGCCGATGTGGGACTCGCGGTCGTAGGCGAACTCACGATCGGCATCGGTGTGGTGGATATAGAGGCAGAAACTTGGGCGGGTGTTGGCGGCAGTCCACTGGAGCATCTGCAGGTCGCCATCAGAATTTCCGGCAGCGAAGATCGGGCGGCGGCCGATGTGGCGCTGGATGCCGACGGGTTTTCCCTCCTTGTCGTCGTTGTGGGCGATCTCCGGAAGTTTGATGAGGACGGGTTTGCCATCGCGGATTTCATATTTTAGTCCGCCGCTGGAGCCGATGACCTGCTCGGGCGGGATGCCGTAAACCTTCTCCGTCCATGGCCGCATGAACTCGATGCCGCCGCCGGAGACGATGAAGGTTTTGAAACCGTTGGCGCGAAGGTAGGCGAGCAGTTCGAGCATAGGCTGATAGACCATCTCGGTATATAGTTTTCCGGTCTTCGGATGCTTGGCGTTGGTGATCCAGTCGGTGACAACTTTCTCGAACTCCTCGGTGGTTAGACCGGCATGGGTGGCCATGACGATTTCCGCCAGCGCGTGCTCGCCGCCAGCCAGCGCGGCTTTAACATCGCCTTTGAGCAACGCCGCGAATGGCTCCTTTTCCTTCCACTCGGGATGTTGGGGCGCGAGGGCCTTGATCCGGTCGAGCGCGAAAAAGAGTTGGAAATACATCGGCTGCTCGACCCAAAGACAGCCGTCGTTATCAAAAACGGCGATGCGCTCGGCCACTGGAACAAAGTCGGCAGAGCCTTCTTTGGTGACCTTTTCGACGAAGGCAATGATGGACTGCTTAGGTATAGTGTCGTTCCATGAGGGGAGTGGATCAGCGGCGTGGACGAGGGAAGTGGAAAAACTCAGGGCGCAAGCAAGTGCGGCGTTAATGAGGTATTTTGCTTTCATGAGTCGGATTCGCTTTCTTCGGTGGTGAATGCGCGGGCCGCCCCTTTCGAGACGGCCCGCGTGTTTCACAATCGAAACAGATTGGACTTCATCTAATCTCAGTTGGTCATTCCTTTGACTTGTTTCTCAAGCGACTCGAGGCTCCAGTCACCCGGTTTTTGGGTAGGTGGAAATTCCTTGATCGTCATCAGAAATTTGCTGGCCACGCCTTGGAGCGGGACAAGCACGAAGGCGCGGTCGATATACCAATCGTTGTAGTTGTTGGCGCTTTCCTGGGCTTTTTCAAATGGATCGCGACGCAAGTTGCAGAGCATAGGAGCGCGCAGGTGGATGAAGGGCTCGCGCCAGACCTGGAGCTGCTTGGCACGGTTTTCCATATAAGTCGCTTTCCAATCGCCCACTCGGATCGCGACGACTTGGGCGGCGTCGTTCAGGTAGATGAACTCGTTGCGCGGTGATTTGTCGGTTTTGCCGCTGAGGTAATCGAGCATGTTGTAGCCATCGACGTGGTTCTTGTAGGTGCGTCCGTTGAGCTCCACTCCGCCCTTGAGCAGCTTTTCCTTAATATCCGGAGCACCGGCGGCGGCGGCGAAGGTAGGCAGCCAGTCTTCGTGTGAGACGAGACCGTTGAGGGTGGTTCCCGCAGGGAATTTACCGGGCCATTTGATGAAACAAGGGACGCGGAAAGCGCCTTCCCAGTTGGAGTTCTTCTCCCCGTGGAAGGGCGTGGTGCCGGCATCGGGCCAGGTGTTATAGTGCGGGCCGTTGTCGGTGGAATACTGGACGATGGTGTTGTCGGCGATGCCGAGTTCATCGATGAGCTTGAGCAACTCGCCGACATGCATGTCATGCTCGACCATGCCGTCACCGTATTCGTCCTGCCCGGAAAGTCCGATGTGCTCTTCCTTCACGTGGGTGCGGAAGTGCATGCGGGTGCCGTTCCACCAGCAGAAGAAGGGTTTGCCCTCCTTGTTCATGCGGGTGATGAAATCCTTGGCGGCGGCGAGGGTCTCCTCGTCGATGGTCTCCATGCGCTTCTTGGTGAGCGGGCCGAGGTTTTCGATGCTCTGGCCTCCTTTGCCATCGGAGATACTTTTGATGACGCCGCGCGGGCCAAAGGTTTCGAGGAAGGTCTTGCCGTTTGCGAGCTTCATGTCGCGGGGGTAGTCGCGTAGCTCGGGTTCTTCCTCGGCGTTGAGGTGATAGAGACTGCCGATGAATTCGTCGAAGCCGTGCACCGTAGGCAAATGCTCATCACGGTCGCCCTGGTGGTTTTTACCGAATTGGCCGGTCATGTAGCCTTGGCTCTTGAGGATGGTGGCCATGGTGCAGTCAGTCTTTTGCCAGCCTTCCTTCGCACCGGGCAGGCCGACCTTTGTCATACCGGAGCGGACGGGGGACGAGCCGCTGATGAAAGCGGCGCGGCCGGCGGTGCAGCTTTGTTGCGCGTAGTAGTCCGTAAAGCCGACACCTTCGCGGGCGACTCGGTCGATGTTCGGTGTTTTGTAGCCCATCATGCCGCGGTTGTTGTGGCTGATGTTCCAAGTGCCGATGTCGTCACCCCAGATGACGAGGATGTTGGGTTTCTTGGTCTGGGCGGAGGCGATGGCCGCAAGGGCGATCACGCCGCAGATTGCGGTTTGTAGAATTCGATTTAATTTCATAGTGTTCTGTATTGGAATGTTAGGTTGGAGAATATCAGGCTTTGTCTTTTCCGCCGGAGATGAATGGGTAGATGATGCCGGCTAGGGCGGCACCGGCGATGGGGGCCAGCCAGAACAGCCAGAGCTGTGAGATGTAGGATCCACCTGCGAAAAGCGCGGGTGCGGTGCTGCGGGCCGGGTTAACGGAAAGGTTTGTGACCGGGATACCGATGAGGTGGATGAGTGTGAGACCCAGGCCGATGGCAATCGGTGCGAAGCCTTTCGGCGCGCGTTTGTCGGTGGCTCCCAGGATGATGAGAAGGAAGAAGAAGGTCAGCACGATTTCCGCGACGAGGGCGGCGACCATCGAGTATTTCCCGGGCGAGAGATCGCCAAAGCCGTTGGAGGCGAAACCAGCCGAAGCATCGAAGCCGGATTTGCCGCTGGCGATGAGATAGAGAACGCCTGCACCGGCGAGGCCGCCGAGGACTTGGGCGATGAGGTAAGGAATGGCTTCGGATTTCGGATGGCGCCCGGCGACGACCAAGCCGACCGTGACCGCCGGATTGAGATGGCAACCGGAGATGTGGCCGATGGCGTAGGCCATGGTCATCACGGTGAGGCCGAAGGCGAGGGAAACGCCAACGAAGCCGATGCCGAGTTGCACCGGAGAGTCACCGGTTGTGAGGAACATCGCCGCGAGAACCGCGCTGCCGCAGCCGCCGAAGACGAGCCAGAAGGTACCAAAGAACTCAGCGAGTGTTTTGTTTTTCAATGTCATGGTGTGTGGTGTTGTATGTCTGTTGTGGGAGATTTTTTGGATTCCGAGCATTCTTTAAGCACTGGGGCGAGCAGGTCGGCAGCGATGAATGGTGATAGCAAGACACGGGAGGAAAAAACCCGCAAGAAAGGCGAGCCGATTCCGTTGTAAAGCTCCAAGATTCAAGAACTGCATACCTGCGCATTATGCCATATTCCACCAGACTGGCAATCCGATTCAGAAAAAAAACGGGGCAGGGATTTTACACTAGGGACGATAAGAATTCTAACCACAACCGTGCGAAGCGAGATGAACAGGCACAAAAAAGTTCCCCGATTTCTGTCAAATGAACGCGGATAACGTTCCGAAGTCGGTATCGATTTGAAAGTGCGCAAGGAAACCATCCGTGAGGACTTGGACGCTCACCCGATATGATGTTCCGCGCAGTAGATCGGCGGGAAAGGGTAGGATGACTCTCGGTGCGTCATGGCAGACAGGCGTCAGCCACTCCTTGCGCCCATCACACCCGCTCGCCCACGAACAATGTGTGTGTGAAACGCTTCGCCTTTGGGTAGGCTTTGGCGCCGATAGCTTGGACGTTTTCGAAATGCTTCGCCATCGAGCGAGCGAAGGATTTATCTGGATTGGCAGACCAGAAGACGACGCGGCCGCCGGGATGGAGGGCGGCTTTTGTGCGGGCGAGGCCGTCGCCTTCGTAGAGCTTGGCGTTGCCTTTTTGGACAAGGGGATCGGGGCTGTTATCTACATCTAACAAGATGGCGTGGTAACGATTATTCCTTGCGAGGGAGATGAGATCCGCGACGTCGCGGACGTGGATATTCACACGCGGGTCATCGACGAGTAGGCCGTTCACGCCTGTCAGAAACTCGCGGTTCCAATCGACGACCACTTGCAGCAGCTCCGCGACATCCACGCTGGCCTCCGGCGGGCAAAGCTCCAGCACGCGGCGCAAGGTGTAGCCAAAGCCGAGCCCGCCGATGAGGACGCGCGCGCCACGCGGCAGGTTCGTGCAGGCGAGATCCGCCATTTCCTTTTCGGACGAGTAAGCGTTCGTGCCCATGAGCTGCACGCCGCCGACCTTCATGAAATACTGACCATCGTGTTCTTGAAGAAGAAGCGGCTCTCCGTCTGGCGTGCGCGAGGTAGCGTGAGTGGTTACGGGCTTCATGGATCTACGCAATCAAAGGCTCTCTATACAAACCTTTGCACGATCGGCATACGCCTTCCCATGCCGAAGGCTTTCGAGGTGACGCGAAGACCGGGGGCGGCTTGCTGGCGTTTCCATTCATTCAAATCCACGCGGCGCTGAATCCAGCGAACCATGGTTTCATCAAAGCCGTGGCCAACGATTTCTTCGGCACCCAAATGTTGCTCGACGTAGAGTTCCAGGATGGCGTCGAGCACATCGTATTCAGGGAGTGTGTCCTGGTCTTTCTGATCGGGGCGCAGTTCGGCGCTGGGGGGCTTGGTGATCGTGTTCCAAGGGATGCGCTCGCCGTGGCGGTTCACCCATTTCGAGACTTCGAAGACTTTGGTTTTAGGGAGATCGGAGATGACAGCAAGGCCGCCGCACATGTCGCCGTAGATCGTGCAGTAGCCTACGGCGAGCTCGCTCTTGTTGCCGGTTGTGAGAAGCAGGTGATTGTCCTTGTTAGAGAGAGACATTAGGAAAAGTCCACGCAGACGAGACTGCATATTCTCCTCGGTGACGTCCTCCCCTTTCCTCTCGAAGACGGTCGCCATGGATTGTTTCACGGCCGCGAAGGCATCCGTGATGGAGACCTCGTCGCAGCGGATGCCGAGGTTCGCGGCAAGCGCGAAGGAATCATCCACGCTACCGCGCGAGGAATAAGGACTGGGCATGGTGAGGCCGCGCACGTTTTCCGCACCTAGGGCGTCCGCCGCGATGACGGCGGTGAGTGCGGAATCGATCCCACCGCTAAGTCCAAGGCAGACACTGGAGAAACCGCATTTGTGGACGTAGTCGCGTAGCCCGAGCACGAGGGCATCGTAAAGCTGCTCTGTATCGCAGGTCGCGAGGTCTTCTGTTTCCGCTGGCGAAAAAACATCCACTACTCGGCAAGAATCCGTGAAGCCGCTGAGTTGGGCGGTGACGTTTCCGGCGGCATCAACTAGCATGGAGTGTCCGTCGAAAACGAGTTGGTCATTGCCGCCGACGGAGTTGCAATAGACGACAGGCACGGCGGCCTCGCGGGCAATATCACCAAGCATTTCCCGGCGGCATGCGGGCTTGCCGAGATGGAAGGGCGAGGCGCTGAGATTGATGAGAAGATCTATGCCCTTGGCGGAAAGCTCGGCGACGGGATCGCGGTCGTAGTAGGGACGCTGGAGGTAATCCTCCGTCCAAATATCCTCGCAGATCGTCACGCCGATGCGTTTTCCTTTCCACAAATATGGCTCAGCCGACTCGCCCGGCTCGAAGTAGCGGCGCTCGTCGAAGACATCATAGGTTGGCAGCAGGGTCTTCCAGAACTTTGCTTTGATCTCCCCTGCCTCCAGCCACGCGGCGGCGTTACGAAAGGGCTTGCCGGTTTCTCCCTCATGGAAATCGACATAGCCGACAATGAGCGGCACCGCCTTCACCTCATCGGCGAGGTAATCGAGCGCCTGGAGACATTTGGGGACGAACTGGGATTTGAAAACGAGATCTCGCGGCGGGTAGCCGACTAGACTCATCTCCGGTGTCACCACCAGTTCCGCGCCTTTTTCCAAGCACTCACGATACGCCGCGAGGATGCGTTTCGCATTCCCCGGGAAATCTCCCACCACCGCGTTGATCTGTGCGATTCCGATTCTCATGTTTGCTGCAAGTCATGCGCTTTCCTCTACGATCGCCTTTGCGAGAGCGGCGGCGACGAAGCCGGAGAAGAGCGGGTGCGGATGGTTCGGCTTGGAGAGGAACTCCGGATGGAACTGCGCACCGAGGTAAAACGGATGATCGGCGAGCTCGACAATCTCCACAAGGCCTTCCTTGGCGGAGACAGATGAGATCACGAGACCGCATTCTTGGAGCTTGTCCTGGTAGTCGGAATTCACCTCGTAGCGATGGCGGTGACGCTCATGGATGCGATCGGTGTTGTCGTATAAATCGGCGGCCTTGGTGCCAGCGAAAAGGATGGATTCGCAAGAACCGAGGCGCATCGTCGCGCCCATATCTTCGACGCCTTTCTGCTCTTCCTGAAGGCAGATGACAGGATGTGGAGTGTTCTTGTCAAATTCCGTGGAGTTCGCGCCTGCGAGTCCGCACTTGTTGCGGGCGTATTCGATGGTCGCGATCTGCATGCCGAGGCAGATGCCGAAATAAGGAATCTTGTTCTCGCGGGCGTATTGCGCGGCGAGTATTTTCCCCTCGATCCCGCGATCGCCGAAACCGCCGGGGACAAGGATGCCATCGACATCGCCGATCACCGCCCTAGCACCGTGATCCTCGATCGCCTCTGCCTCCACGCGCACGATCTGGACTTTCGTATCGTGATGAGCACCGGCGTGGATGAGGGATTCGTAGATGGATTTGTAAGCGTCCTGCAGCTCGATGTATTTCCCGGCAACGGCGATGGTGACCTTGTGCTTGGGGTGGATTACCCGTTGGACGAAGGCTTCCCATTTCTCAAGGTTGGGGGACGGTGTGTAGCCGAGGCCGATTTTATCGACGACAAGGCGGTCGATCTTATCGCGGCGTAGATCGAGTGGGCACTCGTAAATCGTGTGGGCAACATCGCGAAAGGCGACGACGTTCTTTTTCTCCACGTTGCAGAACATGGCGATCTTTTTGCGGTTGTCCTCGTCGAGATCGGTCTCGGTGCGGCAAATGATGATGTCCGGCTGGATGCCGAGTTCGCGAAGTTTTGCCACAGATTGTTGGGTAGGCTTGGTCTTCGCCTCGCCGGCAGCCTTGATGTAGGGCAGCAGGGTGACGTGGATGAAGCAGACGTTGTCCTTGCCAACCTCCAACGCAAACTGGCGCAGCGCTTCGATGAAAAGCAGCCCTTCCATATCGCCGACCGTGCCGCCAATTTCCGTGATGAGAACATCTACATCGGGGTTGTTCGTAGTGACCTTGTGCATCCGTTCCTTAATCTCGTCGGTAACGTGGGGAATGAACTGCACGGTCTTGCCGAGGTATTCGCCGCGCCGCTCCTTTTTAATCACGGAATCGAAGACCTGGCCGGAGGTGAGGTTGTTCATCTGCGACATGACGCCGGAGGTGAAACGCTCGTAGTGGCCGAGGTCGAGATCGGTCTCCGCGCCATCGTCGAGCACATAGACCTCGCCGTGCTGATACGGCGACATCGTGCCGGGATCGACGTTCAAGTAGGGGTCGAATTTCTGCATCAGGGTTTTGAGGCCGCGAGCTTCGAGGAGCGTGCCGATGGAGGCCGCAGCGAGGCCTTTGCCGAGTGAGGAGACTACGCCGCCGGTGACGAAAATGTATTTCATATAAATTTCAAAATTCAAATTTGCCTGATGGCTATGAGGTGTGGCTTCGCATGTTTTGTATTGTTCGCTATGCTCACTGGTCGTTCAACTCTCAAGGAAGACGGAATAGGAGGCGCTCGATTTCTAGAGCCTGCTCGGGGGTGTCGACGCCGGGGGAGGTGTCGTCGGTGATTAGGACGCGGATGTTTGCTCCGTTTTCGAGGGCGCGGAGTTGTTCGAGTGACTCTGCCTGCTCGAGCGGGGATGGCGGCCAGGTGACGAAGGTTTCCAGGAAATCGCGGCGATAGCCGTAGATGCCTTTGTGACGGAGGACTTGCAAGCCAGGGACGGCGTTGCGGAAAAAAGGCAGCGGCGAGCGTGAAAAATAGAGAGCGTGGCCGTTTTGTTTGAGGACGACTTTCACTACGTTCGGATCGGCCACTGCAGGGTCGGCGGAATCGAGCGGATTGGCAGCGGTGACCATGTGGAGAGCTGGATCATCGATGAGCGCTTGGGCGAGTTCGTCGATGAGCGCGGGGTCGATGAGTGGTTCGTCACCCTGGATATTGAGGATGTGGGTGGCTTGCGGGATGGCTTGGATTGCTTCGGCGAGGCGATCGGTTCCGGTCGGGTGATCCGGCGAGGTCATCACGGCCTTTCCTCCGAAAGCTTCCACCGCCGAGGCGATGCGCTCGTCATCGGTTGCAACGAGGATTTCAGAAAGCATTATAGCAGACTGGCAACGTTCCCAGACGTGCTGAATCAACGTTTTTCCTGCGATAATATGCAGGGGTTTCCCGGGGAAGCGGGTGGAACCCCATCGCGCGGGAAGAACGCCGATGATGTGTTGATTAGAGGCTAGTTGGGACACGAAATGGAATAGGTTGCGCCACCCTACGGAGAGCTCACCCGTGTCGGCAAGAACGGTTTGGGGAAAGTTGCAAACAATCAGTCTCCACCAGATCCGCAACCGCCTCCGCCACATCCGCTATCGCCTCAGCATGGTCGCACCCCGTCAACGGTTACCCTTGGCGCGGTCGTGAGTGACGAAGGGCATCTCGCAGCACCATTATTGCTGGGGCTCTTTAATTAGTCGAAGTAGGTCCATTTACGTGTTGAGCTGTCAAATATATAGCCATCCATCATCCCTGCCGCATCCCAATACTCGAATATGAATGTATTCTGGGTTGAGGAGTAGCCGCTGGACTCTCTGAGAAGCTTCGGTACCGATGAAATGCCTAGCTCCTCTAGTACCGATGGATAGGTGTCGTTCTTGTGGTAATACTCGTCGAGGGAAGGAACAGTCGCTTCAACGAACTGCCTCACATTGCGTATCTCCCAGTGATGAATCAGCGAACCCGTCCCGAAAGATAGGATCAGGCCTCCGCCTATCATCGCTGTGATGGTTGAGGTCTTCCGCCATCCAGAGGGTATTCCACCGCTGCGCTTCATGCCGATCATGAGCCAGAGAACCAAAAATAGTGTCAATGGGACTCCTATGAAGAACAACGTGCTCATTACGACAATCGCGTGTCCGAAGCTTCCTTGAGCGAGGATACCGGACAGTAGAGCGAGCGCGGAGACGGTAATCGCGAAAGTCTTCATTTCTTGCAATAGACGTTTAGGTGTGGCACGGCGGCAACAAGTCGTCCAGAGCTAAGCTAATCAGGGGCGTTGTCCGCCGTTACCACCACTGACATGTTCGCTTTCTTAGTGTTCATACTGGAGACCTATCCGGGTGGCGTGGGGCGATCGGACTTCTCGATCTGGTCGATACGCTTGGTAACGGTTCCACCTGTGCTGTAGTCGTATCTCAGAACATCGCCATCAAGGGAACGCACCTTGGGATACGAATAATTAATCGGTGCATTTGCAGGGCCTGTGACCTTCGTTGGGAGCTTGAGATACTCCCCATCGACACGTCCATTCGAATCGAGATGTATGAATACGTAATTCATGCGTGGGCCGCAGTCATTCGGGATATTTTCTTCAATTAATAGCGCTCTTCCGTTAGAATCTTCGATGATTCGAATCCAGTTCTTAGGATCGCCATGCATCCTGGAATTAAATCCTTCAAGGGTGTGTGCACTCTCCATGAACAAGCTCCGTTCAAACTGTGCGGCTGTGTGCGTGATGTCGTAGAAGGAAAATGATCTGCCATCTTTCCCTCCCGGTGCCGCCTGAAAGCGCACCCGAAAATCCCCTTTCTTCCACTCGGCTGTAGTGGGAGGCGACCCGCTACGGGGAATTGTTGTCGAGCATCCAACGAGTAAGACGATGATCAGAGATGTGAGTGTTGCGATGCGCATATATTTCTTTCGAACGTTTGATGTGCGCCCACCGGCGCGGTTTAAGGAATGTTGAAATCAAATTGAAAAAGCTTATGCCTGATGGTGCATCACAACCCGTTCTTTATCTCTGTTACCAGTATAATGGCCGAGGCGCAAGCTCAAAGTTCAGCATCTTCTCAGCGTCTCTCACTGCCCGCTTACATCTCCAATACTCCCCTTCCGGACATGCTGACTTGAGATCTTCAAATACCGCGACCGCTTCATCCGTCCGATGGAAACCGCAGCCTGCATGAGGATGAAAAGCGCCTCACTCCGCGAGGAAAGGGGGGTATCTTTTGGATATCAAGGTGTTTCCCCGGGAAGGGTTTGTATATCAGGCGGGTGGAGGTGTTGGTGGGAGTGGATGGGTGATTTCCCGGATATCACAGTGTCGCAGTGGGGGTCGGGTTGCATGGAGGCTGGAGAAGCTAGAGGCGAAGGCGGCGGCTTGGCTGTGAACTGCTGTGACATGTCCGTGATTTTCCGGCTGCGTGTGCGCCTTTTTTCTCTCCGTGCGGGATTTTTGTGATCCTTGCGGACGGAGTGGGCGACGGCGACAAGGATTGTGCGACCTGACAGAACGCCGGAGACACCGCCGGTGCCTTGATGCGGGTGACGGGGACTCCGATGGCATAGGATCGCCCTCAGGAAGAAGATTCTTCGAGATCCCCGTTGCGGCGGTGAACGCCGATTATCTGGCTTGGGTGGGCGGCATGGAGCTGCGTGCCTCCGGTCGGCTGGCCTTGTGCCCCCCGCAGAACCGGAAAGGAGCGTAGGCTTCAGCCTACCATGGGTCATGGGCTTTAGCCCATTCTTTGGAACCACGCCGGGCTGAAGCCCGCGCCCCTTGGTAGGCTGAAGCCTACGCTCCGCCCCTCCATGCCTCACTTCTTCTTCTTTTCCCCGCAGGCGCAGCGCCACTCGGGGTTGCCGCAGGGGGCGCATTTGCGGGTGTCGTAATGGATGCGGGCGGTGATGGTTTTTCCGAACTCGGTTTCCTTGTATTGCATGATGATCCATTCGCCTTCTTTGGGCGGGGTGAGGGTGAAACCGGTTTCATCCTTGGCGACCTCCAGTTTCACCGGTGCTTGGCGGGTGCCGGCAGTGGCGGTGAGGGATTGCGCTTCGGCTTTCACGGGTTTCATATCCTTTTCCAGAATGGCAATGTGGAGCTTGCCGTTCTTGTCGGTGACTTCGCCGTGCATGGTTTCGTTAGTGCTGAATTCGAGGATGCGACCCTTGTTGGGGCCGAGTTCGATATCCCCGTGTCCGAAGGCGAAACCGGCGGAGAGGGCGAGGATGATGGTGGTAAGTTTGGTTTTTATATTTGTGTTGTTCGTTTTGTTATCGGGCGGCTGGAGCGTCCAGCCTGAGAGCTTTTTCCGCCGCTTTCCTACCGATGAGGAAAAAGACAGCGGGGGTGACCACGAGGTCGAGGAGAGTGGAGGAAATGAGGCCACCGACGATGGCGACGGCGACGGGATGGAGGATTTCCTTGCCCGGCTCGCCGGGGGCGAGAACGAGCGGGATCAGGGCGATGCCTGCGGCGAGCGCGGTCATCAATACCGGCACAAGACGTTCCTGCGTACCGCGGGTGATGAGCGGGATGCCGAAAGCCTCGCCCTCGTGGCGCATGAGATGGAGGTAATGGGAGATCATCATAATCCCGTTGCGCGCCGCGACGCCGCCGACCGCGATGAATCCGACGAGGGTAGCGATGCTGATGTTGTCGATTTTCCACCACGTGAAAGCAAGCGCACCGGCGAGGGCGAGCGGGAGGTTGAGCATGACCTGAAGGGCTAGCGAGAAACTGCGGAAATACCCGGTCAACAGCACGATGATGACGCCGCTGATCAGGCCGAAGAGGATGAGGATGCGCTTCGATGCTTCTTGGCGGGCGAGGTATTCGCCTTCGAAACGCAGGATGTAACCTTGCGGAACCTCGACCGTATCCGCGACGGCTTTCTGCCAATTTTCCACGAGCGATTCTAGGTCGCGCTCACCGGTGTTTGCGCCGATCACGATGCGGCGTTGGCCGTTCTCGCGGTTTATAACATTGGGGCCGTTGACCTCTTGGACATCGGCGACGAGGGAAAGCGGGATGTGACGACCGTTCGGTGCTTCGATGAGGAGATCGCCGATCTTTTCCGGCCAGGTCCGCCAGCTTTCGGGAAGGCGCAGGACAAGCTCGACGGTGGCCTCGCCCTCGCGGAGTTCGCCGAGCATGGAGCCGCCTAATAATCGCGAGACTTGCGCGTTGATCTCGCCGGGTGCCAGCCCTTCGCGGCGGGCGCGCTCGCGGTTCACCTCAATGCGAATCTGCGGGATGGGCACCTGCGCCTCCAGGTTCACATCGGTGAGGCCGGGGATGGCTTGGCCGGCTTCCTTCACCTGCGCACCGAGGCGGCGTAGCGTATCGAGATCCGGCCCGTGGATTTTCACCGCGATCTTTGCAGAAACGCCGCTGAGCATGTGGCTAAGGCGGTGGCCGATGGGCTGTCCGACATTCACGAAAGTGCCCGGGATGCCCTTGAGCTTTTCACGGATTTCCGCAAAGACGATCTCGCGATGACGGCCGCCTTCGTTGAACTCGACATCGAACTCGTTGACGGAGACCGGCATGACGTGGTCGTCCCGCTCGGCGCGTCCGGCGCGTCGTCCGACGGTTTTTACTTCGGGAATTTCCAACAGCAGTTTGACCGCGCGGCCACCGATCTCATTCGATTGTTTCAAGGACGTGCCCGGAGCGCTGGCGAAGGAAATGGTGGCGCTGCCCTCGTTGAAAGTCGGTAGGAATTCCTTGCCCATTCCTGGGTAGAGCATCCCGGCTGCGACGACTAGCAGGACGGCCACGGCAACGACCACGAGCGGCGCTTTGAAAGCGGCTTGCAGGAAAGTCACGCGGGTGATGAATTTCAACCCCTGGACGAGCAGTCCGTCGCGGTGCTCCTTGCCTTCCTTGGGTTTCAGGAGAAAGGAGCAAAGTACGGGAATCACCGTAAGTGACACGACGAAGGAGGCGGCCATGCTGACGATCGTCGCGATGGCGATCGGTTGGAAAAGGCGGCCTTCCAATCCCGCGAGACCAAGCAGCGGAACAAACACCAGCACGATCAAGATGGTTGCGTAGAGAATGCTGGAGCGCACCTCGCTGGAGGCAGAGGCGATGACCTCAAGGCGCGGCTTTGGCTGCGGCAGCGCGGCGTTTTCGCGCAATCGCCGGAAGACATTTTCCACATCTACGATGGCATCATCCACCACCATGCCGATGGCGACAGCGATGCCGCCGAGGGTCATGCTATTCACGCCGGTGCCAAACCATTTGAAAGTGATCAGCGTGATCGCAAAGGACAGCGGGATGGCCGTGAGGGTGATGAAAGTGGTGCGGAGGTTCAGCAGAAAGAGGAACAGAATAATGGTGACCATGATGGCCCCATCGAGAATCGCTTCCTTGAGATTTCCCACGGCGTGCTCGATGAAATCTCCCTGCCGGAAAAGGATGCCCGCCTCGACTCCGGCGGGCAGGCTGGGGCGGAGATCTTCGAGCGATTTCTCGATGGCAGCCGAGAGCTTGAGCGTATCGAAGCCTGGAGCCTTATCGATACTGAGGATTACGCCTGCGGTTTCATGGTCGTCGTTCTCGAAGGAAATCCCCGCATCGCCGCGCATGGTGGCGACACCGAATTTCACCGTGGCGACATCGGAAATGGTGACAATGCGGTCGCCGGTATGTTTCACGGATGAGGCGGCGATGTCGGCGGGATCGGCGGTCATCGCGAGGTTCCTCACCATGATCTCGCGGGCACCGGACTGAAGGTATCCGCTAGTGTCGTTGCCAGCGGAAAGGGTGACGGCTTTTTCCAGCTCATCCAACGAAACGCCCTCCGCCTGCATTTTCAGCGGGTCGGGCTCGACGTGGACTTGTTTCACGCCACCGCCGATGGCGAGCACTTCCGCGACACCGGGGATGCTCTGCAAACGGCGGGCGACGTTCAGCTCGGCGAAGGTGCGCAGATCCATCGGCTCGATGGCTCCGTCCGTAGAGCGTAGGCCGACGAGGAGGATCTCACCCATCAGCGAGGAAACGGGGGTCATGCCCGCACGGGTGTTTTGCGGCAACTTGACTGCTTGCAAACGTTCCTGCACGAGTTGGCGAGCGCGGTAAATGTCCGTTCCCCAGCCGAACTCGACAAAAACGAGCGAGAGACCGACGTCGGAATTCGAGCGCAAGCGGTCGAGTCCACCGATCCCCAAGAGGGCGTTTTCGAGCGGACGGGTGACAAGGGTCTCCACTTCCTCCGGCGCGAGGCCCGGGGCTTCCGTCAGCACGGTGACGGTGGGCTTGGTCATGTCCGGCAGGACTTCCACGGGAAGCTCGGTTCCGGTGCGGATACCTAGCAACAGGACAAGTAGCGCCATCGCGAGGACGAGAACGCGGTTCCGAAGAGAAAAGTGAATGAGGTGGTTGAGCATCTAAAAAATGAGATTGACGGGTGATAGCATTGATAGCAATTTGGGATATGGCTCAGTTATTGGTGAGAAATGTCCCTGATGAGGTGGCGAGGTTGTTGAAAATTAGAGCGGCGGAACACGGGGTTTCCGCCGAGGAAGAGCATCGGCGGATTTTGGTCGAAAACCTCGGCAAGGAGAAACAGGCAGCTCGATACGATTTCAAAGACCATCTCTCTGCACTCTCTGAAGTGGAGGGCGATGTTTCTTTTGATCGACCCAGAAGTCTTGAGAATCGTCCACCTCTGGAGTTGTGATGGGCTATCTCTTGGATACGAATGTTCTTTCTGAAATTCGCAAAGGGAGACGAGCAGATGCCAACGTGATGAGGTGGTGGAATCAAGTCGAAGCGGCTGACTTGTACGTCAGCGTACTTTGCTTGGGCGAAATTCGTTTTGGAATTGAACTCAAGCGGAGGAAGGATTCCAAGCAGTCTGAAATTCTTGAGAGATGGCTGGAAACCACGATCACCCAATTCGGAGATCGTATCCTTCTTGTGACTCATTCGGTGGCCGAGCGATGGGGGAGCTTGAGTCTTGATGAGAGATTGCCAGACACGGACGGGCTGATGGCAGCGACCGCCTTGGTGCACGGATTGACGATGGTGACGAGAAACACCAAAGATTTCCGCAGAAGTGGAGCGAGTATTTTGAATCCGTGGGAGTAAGGTAATGGGCTTCATGTGGTTTCCCTCGATGATTTTTTGCGTATGAACGCGCTGGCGATGAGCAGCAGCAAAAGCACGCCGCACGTGATGCCGAGGAAGACAACGAGCGGGCTGTTGCTGCCGTGTTCGTGGTCATGGCCATGATCGCCGCCGGATGCGGCAATCTCCTCCTTGGACATTTCGGTGCCATCCTCGTTGTGCGGGTGGCCGTGGGCGGCGTCGAGAGCTTCTTTCAGCGAGACGCTGCCTTTGCCTGAGAAGGACAATGAGTAGGAACCTTTCGTGACGACTTCGTCTCCGGGCAGGAGGCCGGCGGTGATCTCCGCGCGCTCCCCGCTGATCTCTCCGACGCTGACGGGGATGCGGACGTAGGCATTCTCAAGCTCGTAGTCTTTGATGAAAACGTAGCGGTTCGAGCGATCACCCTGCAATGCCTCGCGCGGGATGCTGAGGATGTTTTCGCGTTTCGATACGATGAGGGAAACCTCCGCTCTCATGCCAGGGCGGAGTGTGGAAGCGGGATTCGGCAGTTCGAAGATCGCGCCCAGCGTGGTGGGGTTGGATTCATCCTCGGCATTGAGCCGGAGAAAAGTGGACACCGTTTCCTCTATCCCTAGCGAGGGGATCCGGATGCGCGCCGTGAGGCCTTCCTGCAATATCGCCGCCTGATGCTGCGGGACGCGGGCGACCGCCCACACGATTTTTAGATCGAGGATTTCCATCAGACCTTTGTCCGGTTCGACGGGTGCGCCGAGGTGGCCGTCCGAGATGATGACGAGTCCGTCGGCAGGGGCCTTCAGCTCGATGACCGGCGGCGGATCGCCGGGCTGGCGGCTCTCGATGCGGAGCAGGACATCGCCTTTTTTGACGAAGTCACCTTTATGAGCGAAGACTTCTATAATCTTGCCGGGGATGCGGCTGGAAAGGACGGAGTGGCTTTCGCAGGTGTGCTCGATCTCGCCGAGCACGGGGAGTGTGCGTTCAAACGAAGATTCCTCGGCGGCGACGGTTTCGATGCCGAGGTTTTCAATGGCGTTGGGATCGAGAACGATGGTGTTCTCGTTGCGGGGTGGTGATTCGGCGGCGTAAGCGGAAGCGATGAAAAGTATGGAGAGGAATGTGTATTTCATGGATGGAAGATGTCAGTGGTTGCCGAGGGATGCTTCGTGGCGCACACGGGCGAGGTGGAATTCGCGCAGCGCGTCGAGACGTGTGGCGGCGAGTTGGAGGCTTTTTTCGCGGGCGCGGAAGACCGTCAGAATATTAGTCTGGGACTGGTCGAAGGCGTCGGATGCGGCTTTGGATTGTTCCGCCGCCAAAGGCAGCAGGGTTTCATCGAGTTCGCGGATGAGCTTCGCCCACTGGATCATCTGCGCACGGTCGGATTCCGCTTCAAGGCGGATGTGGCGGGCAAGGGCGGTGGCTTCGAGTTTCCGGCGCTCGTGGGTGGCATTCGCTTCCTCGATGGCGCCTTCGTTGTTGTTCCAGAGAGGGAGAGGAATGCGGAAACGTAAACCGAAAATGCCCTCGTTGTCGTATCCGTTCGGCACGTCCTCCGTGCGTTCTGCGGCGGCGAAAAGCCCAGCCTCCACGTCATCGTAGCGGAGGGCTTGCTGGAGATCCATACCTTGGCGGGCGGCATCTACTTCGAGCATCGCCGCTTGGAAATCGGGACGCAGCGCGGGGTTTACATCGCTCTCGGGAATGGAGGGCGGAGCCAAGGTGCCTCCCACGCTGATCGATTCACCCGCATGCATCCCGAGAAGCGGTTTCAGTTCACCCACGGCGGCGGCTTCCTCCGCGTCGAGCTGCCGAATCTGGGCGGAAATACTTGCCACTTCGAGCCGGGCGGTGGCGGCGTCCAGCGCCGAGCCTTCCCCTTTTTTTGACGCGGCGGAGAGTTTTTCGGAAAACTCGGAGGCGAGGGCGATCTGGTTTCTCAGAAGCTCGCGGCGTTGTCGTATCGCCAGAACGCGGATCATGGATGTTTTCGCGCCAGCCACCAGTTGCCGTTCCATCTCGCAGATTTCCGCTTCGGCGGACTTGAGTTCGGTGACGGAAATTCCCTTTTCCAAACTAAGCCTGCCGGTGATGGGAAAACGTTGGGAAAATCCGACCTCCAGTTTGCCCTCGCGGAAATCGGCGTTGTTTTCAAGCGAGGTTTCGAGTTCGGGGTTTTTCAGACGGCCGGTCTGTTTCATCCGACCCAATGCCTCATCGATGCGGAACCGGGCAGCGGCAAGATCGGGATTCTGGGCGCGGATACGCTCCGTCACGCCCTTGAGGTTGATCACAAGGCAAGGTTCCGACATTAGGCGGGTATTGAGAGTTAGAAGTGCAATAAGTGCGAAGATGGGCAAGGGATACATATTTTGGAAAAGTGGTTTGACTGTGAAATCTAGATAGTCGGCAGCAATAACTGCGGGGAAAAAGTACCGAAGGATCTCCGCAGCGAAGAGTCAGCGGGAAAAAATCGCACCATTATGGCACGAGGGTGCGCGGAAAGGCGCGCCTCAGATTAACGGCGGCTTATCCAGCGCAAACAACAGCTCTTCAGGAGCCAGTGCGCGGTCAGCGTCGATTTTCACCAATACACACTGGAAACCTATGCGCAGGGAAAGGAAATCTTTAAAGCGGTCGGCACTTGGTAGGTGACAGCAAGCGTGATGGTGTGGCTCGGAGTCTGGGCTATCGTGATCGTGAGGATTCCCGTGGTTACCGTGATCGGATTCGCAATGGGACACACACTGGTCATTTTCGCCATGTAAAAAGCCATGAACTACGCCCGCGCTCATCCCTGCGAAAACGCAGAAAATAAGAAGTAAGCGGGCGAAGTGTTTCACATCCTTGAGTTAAATCAGATTTAAATCAGCGGCAAGTTTTTTGATTCATTTACTTAAACTTACATTCATGATGCGTGTATTTCGCGCCCGCAGCTCCAAGGAGTTACAGGGAGTTACAGGCTTGACACGCATTCGATTCCCTGTTGATCTACGCCCCGGCGCCAGTAGTCATAGTCGAAGCTACAGCAAGTTTCTACCACACCACCCGGATAATCCGTCCCCAACTCAGTTGCGGCTACTTACCACTAATCCTCATCCTCATGGACCTCACATCACCTCTCTGGTATTTTTGCTATATTACCGTTCTGATCGGCTTGGCTGGTTACGGTTCACACCGCCTTACGATCATTTACCTCTATCTGAAGCACTCGCGCAACAAGCCTGTGCCTCTACGCGAATTCCAGGATCTGCCTCTGGTAACCATCCAGCTCCCCGTTTTCAATGAGATGCACGTGGTGGATCGGCTCCTCGATTCGGTTTCAAAAATCGATTACCCGAAGGACAAGATTCAGATCCAGCTTCTCGACGATTCCACGGATGACACCGTGGAAATCTGCCGCGCAGGAATCGCTCGCCTCGTAGAACAGGGCTTCGATGCCGAGCATATCCACCGCACTGACCGCACCGGCTACAAGGCGGGTGCCCTTGAGCACGGCACGCTTTTCGCAAAGGGTGAATATCTCTTCATCTTGGACGCGGATTTCGTCCCTAACGCGGATGTCCTGAAACAGACGATCCACTATTTCTCGGACGACAATATCGGCATGATCCAGACTCGCTGGGGTCACTTGAACCGCACGTATAACATCCTCACCCGCATCCAAGCAATGTTCCTCGACGGGCATTTGGAGCTCGAACAGACCGCCCGCAACCGCTCCGGGCGCTTCTTTACCTTCAACGGCACCGCCGGTATTTGGAGGAAATCCTGCATCGCCGACGCCGGCGGCTGGGAGCACGACACCCTCACTGAGGACATGGATCTCAGCTATCGCGCCCAGCTAAAGGGCTGGCGTTTCATCTTTCTCAACGACGTAGAAACACCCGCCGAGCTCCCCGTGGACATGGACGGATTCAAGAGCCAGCAACACCGCTGGACAAAGGGCTCCATCCAAGTTTGTAAAAAGGTACTCCCCGCTATCTGGAAAAGCAAAGTCCCACTGTTCGTGAAAATGGAGGCCACCGCGCACCTGACCTCGAACTTCGCCTACCTTCTACTAATCTGTCTCTGCTTCCTCATCTACCCGAACCAGCAGTTCCAGCCCGATTTCGGCAAGCTAAGCTATTATATTATTAATGTCCCGATCTTCTTCTTCGCATCTGTTTCGGTAATACTATTCTACCTCACTTCCCAGAAGGCTCTCCGCCCGGACACTTGGTGGAAGGAAATCCCTTACCTACCCCTGCTCCTCGCACTCGGCATTGGCATGTCGATCACCAACACAAAAGCCGTAATCGAGGCGCTTTGCAACCATCAGACAGCCTTCATCCGCACGCCAAAATACGGTGTCTCCCTAAAGAATTCCGATTGGAAAAAAAGCAGCTACAAAGCGATCAAGACACTTACACCCTTCGTGGAGTTGCTGTTTGGATTCTTCTTCTTGTTTGTCGTTATCGAGGCAGCCATGAAAGGCAACTTCTCATCTGCGATTCTTTTGCTGCCATTCCCCGTAGGATTTCTGTATACCTCTCTCTCATCATTGGCACGTATGCTGCCTTCCATCTCAAGTCCCAAGCCTATCAAAACGCCAGCCGCCAACGTATCTGATCCACACTGACTCATGAAAAAAGGTATCACCCGCCTTCTTCTCCCCCTCCTTTGCATTATTCCGTTCCTGAATAGTTGCGGTCCCATTATTGACGGCCGTAACAAGATGATTGTTAGCGTCCGCGACCAAAAAATGCTACTCGTATGCGAAGGCAAGCCAGTCAAGGTCTACAAAATCTCCACATCGAAGTTCGGTCTCGGCGACCAGCCTGGTTCCAACCGCACACCCCTCGGGAGTATGAGGGTCGCAAAAAAAATTGGATGTAACCAACCAGCCGGTGCCGTATTCAAGAGCAGACGCCCCACCGGCGAAGTGCTCAAGCCAAACGCCCCCGGTCGTGACCCCATCGTCAGCCGCATCCTTTGGCTCACCGGAACGGACTTAAATAACCGCAACGCATTTCGCCGTTACATTTATATCCACGGCACCCCCGAGGTCAACAGACTCGGCACTCCCGCATCTTATGGCTGCATCCGTATGGGAACCAATGATGTCGTCGATCTCTATAACCGGGTGGGTCTGGGCGCCGATGTCTATGTGACGCGCGGTTCGCTGCCGCAATCAGTAGCTTTCAAGGCGTATAACATCGTCGCACGTTAATGCTGTTTTTCCTAAAACATCAGCTTGACAGAAATACCCCATCTCTCCTAGCTTGCCGCCCCCTGAGCCGGAAAGAGGCTCAGACCCAAAAAATTTCTTCACAATACCATGGCCAACCATAAATCCGCAATCAAGCGCAACCGCCAGACCATCGTCCGCACCGAGCGCAACCGCGCCGAAAAAAGCCGGATGAAAACCATCCGTAAAAAAGCCATCGCCGCCATCGGTTCCGGTGACAAAGATGCTGCCGCCAAAGCTGCTTCCGAGTTTTCCTCCGTTGTGGACAAGGCAGCCAAGCGCAACTTGATCCACCCGAACAAAGCAGCGAATCTCAAGAGCAAGACCGCCAAGGCCCTTGCTGCAATCGCCTGATCGACTATTCCGGCTCCGGGAAGTCTCCCGACGAATCATAAGCGGGCCGGCCTCACGGTGCCGCTTTTTTCGTGCCCTAGCCATGCAGACACCTCCTTCCAACCGCGCGGAAACAGCCGCAAAGATCGCCTCGAACCCCGGCAACTACAAGGTTTGCGAGGGCTGTGAGTCCATCGTGGGTAAATCCACGGCAATCTGCCCGAACTGCCACAGCTTCCGCTTCGATGACGAACCCGAGACGGTTGTAAGTCAGGCGGTTTTGCTCGGTAGCCGCGAACAGCGCTCCGTAACGGCGGATGATCTTGCCTGAAACAGCAACTAACCAAGCAAAGTCGGGCTTGATATGCAGCGCTGATTCGAAGCAGACTCCCGCGCCTTTCACAGGGAAATACATCATGTCCGCCAACCAGGAAATCCGCGTCTTCGCCCCCGCCACCGTTGCAAACGTCGCTTGCGGCTATGACGTACTCGGTTTCGCCATCGACTCACCGGGCGATGAAATCGTCGTCCGCAACTCAAACAAACCCGGGCTCCAGATCACCAAGATCACTGGAGACGACGGGAAACTGCCCAAGGAACCTTCAAAAAATACGGCGGGTGTAGCCGCGCTCGATCTCCTAAAACACCTCGGCATGTTGGATCGCGGTATTGAAATGGAGATCCACAAGAAAATGCCCTTCGGCTCCGGCCTCGGTTCATCATCTGCCTCTGCTGTGGCAGGTGTTTATGCAGTGAACAAACTCATCGGTGAGCCGCTTTCGAAACGCCAACTCCTGCCCTTCGCCATGGCCGGTGAGGCTTCAGCGGACGGAGCGTGGCACGCGGATAACGTCGGCCCCTGCCTTCTCGGTGGCATTGTATTTATCCGTTCCAACGAGGAACTCGATATTGCCCAGATACCCTCCCCCGCTAATCTCTGGGCCGCCGTCGTGCATCCGGATATCGAAATCCTCACCAAGGTCGCCCGCGAAATCCTGCCCAAGGAAATCCCCCTCGTGAACGCCACCCAACAGATCGGTAACCTCGGCGGCCTGATCCTCGGCCTGATCCAAGAGGACTACGGCCTCATTTCACGTTCCATCCACGACGTGATCGCCGAGCCCCGCCGCCAGAAGCTCATCCCAGATTTCTACAAGGCCAAACGCGCCGCACTCGGCGCCGGTGCCCTCGGCTTCTCCATCTCCGGAGCAGGTCCTTCCGTCTTCGCACTTTGCGAGGGCGAGGAAATCGCCCGCAAGGTCGGCGCTGCCGTGGAAAAAGTATTCACTGCCATCCCGATCAACTGCCAGGTTCACGTCTCGAAGATCAACCCGCGCGGGGTGCATGTGGTGAAGTAAAAGTTACGTGAAATACCACTCCACCAACAACCCATCCCACCAAGTCGATCTCAAGGAAGCGATCCTACGCTCGCTGCCGCCGGACAACGGCCTCTACATGCCGAACACGCTGCCGTCTCTCGGCGCAGATTTCTGGTCGTCCTATCGCGGGCTTTCGTTCCAGGAAATCGGCTTTGCAGTTGCGACTGCATTTTTCGGCGAGGATGTGCCGGAGGAGAACCTGCGCTCGATCGTGGAAGGAACGCTGACCTTCGACGCGCCTGTCGTCACCCTTTCGCCGGGTGATCACATCCTAGAGCTCTTCCACGGGCCAACTCTCGCCTTCAAGGACTTCGGTGCACGCTTCATGGCGCGTTTGATGGCGCATCTCACGCGCGGCGAGGACCGCCAACTCACCGTCCTGGTTGCCACTTCTGGCGACACAGGTGGTGCGGTGGCATCCGCTTTCCACAACGTCCCCGGCACGCGCGTCATCATCCTGTATCCGAAGGGCAAGGTTTCCGGCCTCCAGGAAAAGCAGCTCACCGCCCTGGGTGGAAACATCACGGCTCTGGAGATCGAAGGCACCTTCGATGATTGCCAGGCGTTGGTTAAGAATGCCTTTCTGGAGCGCGATGTCGCAGAGCGGATGAACCTTACCTCCGCAAACTCGATCAATCTCTCCCGCCTCGTCCCGCAGAGCTTCTACTATATCCATAGTGCCAGACAGCTTGCAGAGAATGTAAAACCCGTTTTCGTAGTCCCCTCGGGAAACTTTGGAAACCTCACCGCCGGCTTGCTCGCGAAACAGCTTGGCCTTCCCGTCGGTCATTTCCTCGCCGCTACGAACAGCAACGACGTTGTGCCTGCTTATCTTGAAACCGGCACCTACACGCCGCGCCCCAGCGTCGCCACGATCTCGAACGCGATGGATGTCGGCTCGCCTTCAAACTTCGTCCGCATGGCCGCCCTTTTCGGAAACTCATGGGAGTCGATGAAATCCTCCATAAGCGGAATGAGTTTCTCGGATGAGCAAACCCGCACAGCGATCCGCGAGGTAAAATCCATTCACGGCTACGAAGTTTGTCCTCACACTGCCGTAGGCTGGCTTGCAGCAAAACAATGGCACGCAACTCATCCTGGTAGTGCCACGATCACCCTGGCCACAGCGCATCCCGCGAAATTCCCGGACGTCATGGACGCCGAACTCGGCGCGGGCACGGTGGAAATCCCCGAGCGCCTCGCCATCCTCGCCGACAAGGAAAAGGTGGCCACTACCCTTCCGAAAGACTGGCAATCGTTCCGCGATTGGCTCGCCGGCAACATCGGCTAAGCCATCTCGGAGACGTTGGAAAAAAGAGATCCTAGGAAAATGGAGCAAAGATCATTTTTGGGTTGTCAAAGCCATAGCACGGAGACTTACTCACCACCCGCCCGCAAGGGCATTGTGAGGCCCGATAGCTCAGTTGGTAGAGCAGCGGATTGAAAATTCGCGTGTCGCTGGTTCGAATCCGGCTCGGGCCACCTCCTTTTCCCTTCCCTCCCCTTATATTGGGGCGGTCATTCGTTTCCTGGTGCGGAAATTTTGTCGAGTGTTTCTCGCTGCCCCCTTTTCCTCCATGTAAATCCCAATAACGCCGCGAACACATACAGAAACTTCTGGAACCCGACGAAGACCTCTTGGATCTGCATGGGTGCTCCGAGCTAAAACCTCACCAGATCGGCGGTGATAGAATTCGGACGGCGCGGCGAGCCGTTCCTTCTTCTTAGCGGCGGCCTTCGTCGAGGTCGATGAAGTCGAACATGGTCTCGACGGTGCCGGGCTCGATACCGATTTCCTTGAGTCGCTCGCGGACGCGCTGCGAGGCGGAGTCGCGCCAGCCGCGTTTGGTCATGAACCCGTTCCAGACTTCGATGTCCTCGGCATCCGGCTTGTGGCCTTTGGCGAAGGCCCAGGCGAGGAGTTCTTCGTCGCTGCCGCCCTTGAGTGTCTCGGTGGTGAGATCGGCGTAAGCGATTCCGAGGAAGTGGCAGCAGCGGGAATCGAAACTGCCCGCGTGGCTGTCGCCGACCATAGTGGCCCATTCATCGGGGAGTTTCCCATTGGAGTGGAGGCGGATCTTATCGAGCATGCGCCCGAAATAGACGATGCCTCCAAACATTTCGTGAGGGCTGCGGAGACCGGGGATGATTGTTGGATAGGGCTTAGTCATGAGTAAAACAAACACCATAGCCCCTCCTCGGTGCAAGCCTGCCTTTACGCGGAGGGTAGTAAAAAAGGGGCGGCACTCGGCCGCCCCTCGGGAGTCTAAACTATGACGCGATGTTCTAGCTGTTCACATCCAGCGCGGCGTATTCGCCGTCTTTGCGGCGATAAACAATGGTCAGGCAATCGCGACGAGCGCTCTTGTAGAGAACGAACGGACGATCCGTGAGTTCCAGCTCCATGATCGCATCTTCCTTGAACATCGTCTTCACCGCGTATTTCTCCGGGTGGATGATGAACGGCACTGGATCGTGCTCGGATTCTTCAGGGTGATCCATCGCTTCTTCGGTGAAATAACGCTCATCGAGATAACGAATCGACTGATTGCGGTGCGGGCGGCTTTTTTTGAGAAGCCGGGTCTTGTGCTTGCGCATGCGCCTCGCGATTTTCTCGATCGTCTCGTCGAGCGCAACATACATATCACGCTCTTCCGTGTGCGCTTCAATGGTGATGTGGTTTGTGCAAAAAAGAATAATTTCGGCGATGTGACGGTTTCTCTGCACGTCCAGAATCACCTTCGCTTCGATGATTTTCGGGTAATCAAGATGAAGACTCTCGATCTTCTTCTTGGCATACTCTCGCAAGGAATCAGTTACACTTTCATGTCTCACGGTAACGGTGATTGGCAGATTTACGTTTGCGGTTTGCATAGCTTTTATTGGTATTGGTTAATTTAACGAGCGTAGCAACTTATGCTCCACCCATCGGAAACCATGGTGCATAACCCGCCGGTTGACCACACAGAAAGTGTCGGAAATAGAATTTAGCCTAGGATACCCCGAGCATTGAGGAAATGTCCACCGCGCGGGCGTAGCCTTTCTCCTCGATAAGATGAAGGATCTGCTCGAGGTAATCGTCCATCGCCACTGAACCGCTGGTTCAATTCGAAGTGGATTTTGTCATCCGCCGCCATTTTTTCCGGCGGGCTGCCGCTTTTCAAGAACAGATGGCTCCGCGTAAAGATCCCGGTTCGATGCCTGGAACTCCGCCTTCAGCCTGACTTTGAGCCCGCAGAGATCGACGAGTTGGTAGCCGAGAAATGTCCACTCGCCGTCTTTTCCATCGTGCTCGATGCCTAGCAGAAGATGCGTCGCGTCATCGGTGATTTTGAGGGTGTTGTCCTTGGGTTCGAAATAGAACGTCCGCAGACTGCTCGTAGTGGAGCCTCGTTCCATGAGCTTTGGATCAAGATAATAAACATCGCCCGTCGCCTCGTCGGTGATGCGTAGATCAGGGTATCCGGATCGCTGAGCGGAGCCTTCGCGTGTGGGCGGTATGCTGCAGGTGACGCCCTCCATTTTTTCCAAAGCCTCCAGCAAGCCATCCTCGAAAAACCGGGAGCCTTCGTTGATGCGTCGCAACCCGCGTATCGGCGAGTCATCCGCGTTCATTTCCAAAAGCAACCGATCCATGACAGCTGTGATGGCGGCAGCTACCCGATCCTGCGATTCCCTTCCCTTTGCGGGCAATACCTTCTTCCCGGAGACCGCCTCCACGACAAGAGAGAAGTCGAAATCACGGTGCGAGAGATCCTCTTTCAAAAGCCCCTTGATCAGCTCGATATCGGCGCTATCCGCATTGCGATCGGCGGCCTTGTTGAGCGCGCTTTTCATCACCCGTTCCTGCTTCTCCCACCTCAGCAGAGACGGCTTGCGCGGTTCTCTCGTGGCTACGAAAATGATCAGAGCCACAAACAACACCCCGAAAAAACCCTGCACTGCCCGCCTCATCATCTTCCTTAAGCTTTGAAGTTTAGAATTTGAGGGGCGGACATCATGTCATCGCCTTACGCAAACGATACCACGCGCCGGTGTTCGGAGTCACCAACGCCCACAGCGGCAGATCTTCCAGACCGTATCGTTTGATGATCCACTCCAGCAAAACCAAGCTCGCTACGGCGTCGAACAATGCGTCATGCCAGTCCCGCCCCGGCACCAATTCCCTAACCTTGTCCGCTACACCCACATCCTCGCAGAAAATACCCAGCGAGTGCTTCTTGGAATCCGGCAACGACGCGCGCGCCAACAACAGAGTGTCCACCCACGGATCAAAGGGATTTCCGGGAAATTTTCGCAAAAACCGCTTCTCCGTCCCCTTCGCATGAGCCACCGGCACGGCCCCGTTACCCAAGCGGCCATTCACCTCCGGCCACAGCGAAAGTAAACTCGGCGCACCCGCCAACTTACTCTCATCGATGCCGTGAATCTTCTTCGCATACCAATCCACCTGGCCCTCGCATTCAAGGAAGGACACGAATAAATCCCCAAATCCGCCCTCCAGAGACCAAGTCGCCATCCCGATCTGCACCGGCCAGTCTTCTTTGCCACGCTGCGCCCCAGCTCCCTCGAAATCAATTCCCCCAAACACCACATCCCGCACTTTCCGCAAATCCTTCACGGCCCCATCCTCGACAGCCCAGAGAAAATCACAACACCAGATTCCCCTCTTCTCTGAGTTTAAAATTTGAAGTTTAAAGTTTCGCCACGCAGCATCCCCGCATGTCCGGCACCACCACCCCCATGATGGCTCAATACCTCGCCATGAGGAAAAGCCTGCCTGCTGACATCATCCTTTTTTACCGGCTGGGCGATTTCTACGAAATGTTCTTCGAGGATGCTAAAACCGCCGCGCCGATCCTCAACGTCGCCCTCACAAAACGCGGCGGCACGCCCATGTGCGGAGTCCCCTACCATGCCGCGCAAAACTACATCGCCCGCCTGCTGAAAGCGGGGAAACGCGTCGCCATCGCCGAGCAAACTTCCGAGGCGATCCCTGGGAAACTCGTTGATCGAGAGATCGCCCGCATCCTCACCGCTGGTTCCATAGACGACCTCACCCTCCTCGACGACCAGCGCCCGAACTACCTCGCCGCCCTCTCGAAAAATAAAACCTCCTTCGGCCTCGCCGCCATCGATCACACCACCGGCGAGTTCATCATCGCCGAGTTTACCGACACCGCCCAGCTCCTCGACGAGCTAGCCCGCATCTCCCCCTCCGAGCTACTGATCCCCGATCACCAGATCTCCGATTTCTCAGAAAACCACCCCCACGCCCTCCCCTACGATGGCTATACCTTCTTGCCCGAACATGCTGTCGATCTGCTGAAAAAGCATTTCAACGTCCACTCGCTCGATGGCTTTGGCTGCGCAAACCTCCACGCCGCCGCCTCGGCCGCCGGTGCCGCCCTCCATTACCTCATCCACCAGCTCCGCCGCCCCTGCGAGCACCTGAATGCCCCGCGACTGTTAGAAAACGGCCGCCATGTTCTCATCGACCAAGCCTCCCAGCGCAACCTCGACCTCATCGATTCCCGCTCCGGCCCCAAGCACACCCTCCTCCACGTCCTCGACCGCACCCATACCCCCATGGGCGCGCGCCTCCTTCGCAGTTGGTTGCTGCATCCGCTACGCGAAATCGAAACCCTCACCGCCCGCCAGGAAAACATCGCCGCCCTCCTTGCCGAACCCTTCCTCCTCTCGAAAGCCAGAGAGTCCCTAAAAAACATCCGCGATATTGAGCGCACCACCTCCCGCCTCTCCCAAAACTCCGGCAACCCCCGCGACCTCCAGTCCCTCTGCATCTCATTAAAGCAAGTCCCCGCTCTTAAGGACGATCTCTCCTCCCTCTTCCAATCAACAATCATCAATCATCAATCAACAATCCTCTCCCACCTCCACCCTCTCCCACAACTCACTGACCTGTTAGAAGCCGCTCTCAGCGACGAGCCCCCCGCCAACATCAAAGACGGCAACATCATCCGCGACGGCCACTCCCCCGAGCTTGACGAACTCCGCTCCGCCGCCCGCGGTGGTAAGGATTGGATCGCCCGCCTCCAGGAGGACGAGCGCAAGCGCACCGGCATCGACTCTCTCAAAATTAAATTCAACAACGTCTTCGGCTACTTCATTGAGATCACCACCAGCCAGCTTGCCAAAGTCCCCGATGACTACACCCGCAAGCAAACCATGTCGAACGCCGAGCGCTACATCACCCCCGCGCTCAAGGAAATGGAGAACAAAGTCCTCGGTGCCGAGGAACGCTCGAAACAGCTCGAATACGAACTCTTCCTCGGCCTCCGCCAGCAGGTAGTTACCCACCTCCGCCCCCTCCAAGAAACCGCTGCCGCGATCGCCGAGATTGATGTCCTTTGCGCCCTCGCCGAGACCGCGCAGCTGCACCGCCATACCCGCCCCACCCTCACCCAAGGCACCGAACTGATCATTTCAAACGGACGCCACCCCGTCCTCGAGCAGACCCTCACGGAAACCAAATTTGTCCCCAACGACACCGAACTCCTCCCAGAAAGCTCCCGCCTCCAGATTCTCACCGGCCCCAACATGGCCGGAAAATCCACCTACATCCGCCAACTCGCTCTCATCACTTTGATGGCGCAGATCGGAGCATACGTCCCAGCAGACGCAGCTACGATTGGCCTAGTAGATCGCATCTTCTGCCGCGTCGGTGCCTCCGATGACCTCTCACGCGGCCAATCCACCTTCATGGTAGAGATGTCGGAGACCGCCCTCATCCTAAACCACGCCACCGAGAAATCCCTCGTCATCCTCGATGAAATCGGCCGCGGCACCGCCACCTTCGACGGCCTCTCTATCGCCTGGGCCGTCGCCGAGCACCTCCACGATGAGATCAAGTGCCGCACCCTCTTCGCCACCCACTACCACGAGCTCACCGACCTCGCCAACACCCGCGAAGCCGTCACCAACCACAACGTCGCTGTCCGCGAATGGAACGAGGAAATCATCTTCCTCCACAAAATTCTCCCCGGCCCAGCCGATAAATCATACGGCATCCAGGTCGCCCGCTTGGCAGGTTTACCCAAACCCGTCCTCGCCCGCGCCAAAGCCATCCTCTCCCACCTAGAGATGAACTCCACCAAACCCGACGCGATAGAAAAGCACCCGAAGCCGAAGACAACAAAGCTAGAGGACAACCTACCGCAGGCGAACTCGCCGCAGATGAACCTGTTTGATTTCTAACAGAATTCCTCAACACGCAAAGCTCGTGCACCACCGCCTTTTTATCTATAGACCGCTAGGATAGACCATTCACTGCAAAAGACTGAAAGTTGTGGGTTTAGCGTCGGCGAAGCCGATGGGGAGCACACGCGCCCTCGCGTGTTCCGGGCTGCGCCCTCGCTGCTCGGCGGCTGGAATGGGGTACGATATCGCCGTGGGATCATGTTTCGAGCCAGTCCGTAGTTTCAGCCGAGTTTTTGGCGAGGGCGCCAGAAACAGCACGCGAGGGCGCGTGCGCTCCCCTCAAATACTGCTCGCCCACCGAACATTCTGATCCATTTCACCCTCTCGCACCCCAGCCGCAGAGTTTGGCGATGTGATCCGCCGATCCATCCCGGAACCAAGCATCGAGCTGGGCGGGGTCTTTCAGCTGCTGGCCGCGGAGGCGATCGACGACGACGTAGGCGGTTTCAATATCGGGGAGGAGGGTGAGGTCGCCCCATAGTTTCTCGAACTGGGTGACGGGAAAAACATCTTCCTGGCCGTTGCCCCAGCGTTTTTTTACGTCTTTCAAGGTGAGATAAGTGGGCATGCGGGCGGCGAGGGCGCGGATCGCAGCGGCGATGGCGGCCGTTTCACCGGCGAGGATGGAGGTGCGGTCGAGTTTGAGGAGCGCGAGGAAGCGGTCGATGTCGATCCATGTGGTCATGGAGTTGTAGAAGGAGAGGTGGAACTCGTCCTCCTCGCGGGGCATGGAGAGGCCTTCGAGGAGGCGCGGGCGGCCGTTGACCCGAGCGAGACCGCCGCCGCGATCCTCCAAGCGGCGCGGGATGACCTCGAAGGTGAGCGCGGCTCCGCTGGCGAGGTGGTGGCCGAGGAGGGCGGGATCGACATCGGCCCCGAGGGTGTCGATGTTGTGGAGCATGAGGGTTTTCAGTCCGGGGCGTTCTGTTAGAAGGCGGGCGAGGGTGCCGTTGAGGAGGAGGTTGGGAAGCTCGTAAAAATGCCCAATGGGATGCAGGCACTGGAGCGGTAGGTTGTCGATATAATCGCCCGCCTCCCCTGCCCCGCGCGCCCAGCCGATGAGGGCGGTGCGGAGGGAATCGCGCATTTTCTGCTGCTGCTCGTCGAGCGCCTGCTGCGGCATTTCCTCCCAAGCGAAACGCAGGTCGCGTTCGGTCGGGATCATCCGCAGGCCCACGGCGCGGCCGGGCGAGAGATGGAGCGGGCCGGGGTAGCCGTAGTTGCCGTGGCTTTCCAGGAATTCACGGGTCGGCCCGTCTGTTAGATACGAGGTGGTGAAAACGTGCGGGATGGTCGCGCCCGCCTCCGCGCCGCGTTGGCGGGATTTCGCGAGGTGGGTCTCGATGAAAGTGCGGTGTTTTCCACCGAGCTTCGCGTAAGGATTGAGCGCCTTACAAACACCCGCGCCCTGCGTCCAGCGCGACCCGGCACCTGCGGCGAGCGACACAACGGCGACCGATCCCTCGGCGAGCGCGGCTTTTCCGAGGTCGATGGTTTCCACAGAGGGCGGAGTTCGTGTGAGATCGGTGTAGTCCTCGGGGAGGACATCGGTGATTTCCGTGATCGCGGGCAGGCGGTTGCGTGCGAGGCCGATGCGGTCGGCGAGCAGGTCGCGGCGGATTGCCTCGTGCTGCTCGGGATCGAAGCCCCATTTTTCAAGAAGTTCGGCGAGTGCTCCAGACTGCGGGGAACTGCCACCGCCCGAAGGGACAAGGGTTTCGAGCAGATTGGAAAGCGAGGCGCGGAAGTCCGGATTGCTGCGGGAAAGCGAGGCGAAGCGGGAGAGCTCGGCGCGTTGGGCGGGAGATAGATCGCCGGGTTCGGCGCGTAGTAGCGGGGCGAGGTGGAGCTGGTAGTAATCCGGCGGCAGGGCGGCTTCCGCGCCATTTAGCAAGGTTGCGAAGGTGCCGTGGGGATTGATGGAAAAATCATAGACTACCGGCTCCATCGCGAAGGGTAACGCGTTGCGGAGCAGGGTTTTCGTTTCCGACATGATCGCGAGCATGCGTGCCTGAGCTTCGGCTTTGCGAGATGGATCGAAGATGAAACCCATGCCGCCGCCGGACATGCCGCCGAGCATCCAGAAGCCCCAGAAATCCCCGCCGAACTCCTCCTCCGCGCGGGCGATGAGGGTTTCCGTGTAGAGGTTCGTGGCCCATGGAATGATGGTCTGCAGCGGGCCGCGAAAGTTTTCCGTGGTGAGCTTGCCAAGGGCGCGGACGTCAGAGGAGCGGAGAGCTGTTAGAATCTTATCCAACAGCGAAAGCGCTTCGCCGCGGCCCGCCCACTCGGCGCTGGCGCGGGTGAGATATTTCTCGGTGACCATCTCCAGAATGGGGCCGACGTTTTGCGCCATGCCGCCGTGGACTAGGACGAGCGAATCCTGCAAGGCCTTGCGCGCGGCCGCCGGAATCTCGTTTTCGCCGAAGACATGGTGCGTGGGCATGAGACGCCCGCGCGAGACGCCTTGTTCGGGATCGCCCTCGGCGGCGAAGCTACCCTCGATGAGCTTGATGCCGGGCCAGACACCGCCGGAATCCTGCCAGCCGCCGCCCGAACCGCCGATCCACTCCCCGAGGATGGCGCGAGCAAGCACAAGGCGGCGTTCGTTTTCCGCCAGCTCTCCTGTGAGGCTGGCTGCCTGGCCGGTGGCCCGCATGCAAGCGGAGATCAGCGCGGCGAGGAGGTTTGTGGAAACGGCGAGGCGCGAGCCTTTCGGGATGTGATTCACCGAGGAGACCAACTCCAGTCCGCGGCCCGGGCCGACGAGCATGGCGAGGATTTCCGAAAGCGGTTTTCCCGAGCCCTCGATACCGGGAGGGATGAGGCCGGAGGCGATGACCGCCGCTTTCAGGAGGCCGAGGTGGTCCTTGGCGAAATCGAAGACATCGGCCAGCGCATCAATCTCAGCGGTGGCCTTTAGGTCGATGCTGGTAAGGCGGAGCACCGGGCGGTCGATCACGCGCAGGTAGGCGGAAACGGGCGGCGCGGGTATTTTTCCGGAGCCATGGATCGCGAGGTCGATGGAGACGTTAATGACCTTCGCGCCCTCGGGAAAATCCATGCCGAGGAAAAAGATATCCGACCAAGCGGAGTGAGTGAGATCCATGCGGACAGGAGTGCGCTCCAGCAGGATCGGGTAGTTGTGTCCATCGTGCGCGAGCAACTCGCGGCGGATGCGGAGCGGGTGTTCGGCGGGGTGGCCCATGCGAAACATCCATTGATTGCCGCGAACCGTGCGGACGGATTTTCGAACTTGGTCGGCGAGGGTCTGGAAAGCGAGTTGGTGATAGGCGGCGGCGAGGGCAGAGGAGATCGCGTCGCCGGAACCTTGTTCGCGTTGCGAGGCGAGGAAAAAATCGATGGCCTCGGGGAAACGCCGCGCGAGGAGATGGCGGTATCCCTCGAAGGGGATGTGGCCGTCGTTTTCCGAAGTCTCACCCGAGAGATGGTAGCGGTGGATGGCGTGGAGGAAAAACAAGGCGCGGACACGCTGGTAGAGGTTTCCGCTGGTGCGGCGGAAGGAGTCGAGCGCGGAGGCCTCGGCAAGAAGCTGTTCGCGGGAAAGCCCGGCGCAGGCTTCGGCGAGCGGGCGGTCGCGGAGGGCGGGTTCGTCTGAGGTGATGATGTCGGTGAGCATGGTCAGCGGGAGGTTGCCATGAGTTCGACAAGCATGGTGAGGATCTCATCCCGCTGCGGGCCGGCGAGCGCCATGGCGAGCTGGGCGCGGAGAAGGCCGTAGGCTTCACCGATATTGTAGCGCTGCCCGGCAATCTCGAATGCGAGGTGGCGCTCGCTCCTCGCGGCGGCGGCCAGCGACGGAGTGAGCGGCAGGCTTTTTCCTGATGACTCCAAAGCATCTTCCAACAGCCGCATCGTGGTGGCGGTGAGAACGTGCATCCCGAAAAAGCAAAGGTAATGACCTTGCCGCAGGCCGGGGGTGATGAGTTCCTGCTCGGCGACGGTGGGCGTGGGTTTTTCCAGGATGTTTTCGATTTGATACAGATCGCGGCTGCCGGGGATGTTTTTGCCGCTGACAGCTCCGTAGTAAGGCAGCTTGCCCTCGCGAGTAGCCTGCACGGCGGAGACAGAGCATTTCTCACGAGTCGCCGTTTCCAATAACTGCCGGACGCAGGATCTATCTCTGTTGCTCAGGTATAGGTGATCGCCAACGAGAAGAAGGAACGCCTCGTCGCCCGTAAAATCCTTCGCGCAAAGCACGGCGTGGCCGTAGCCGAGCGGCTCGGCTTGCTCGATGAACTCGATCTGCGGGAGGTGTGAACCGACGGCGGCGCGGAAGGCCTCCGTCTGGCCGGGCGCGACGATGAGGGCGGCGTTGCGGATGCCCGCTTCGAAAATCTCGTCGAGGAGAAGTTCGATCGCCGTCTTACTCTCGCCGGTGGCGCTGACGATGGATTGCAAAGGCAGCTGCCTCTGATCAGGACCCGCGGCGGTAATGACTGCTTTGTGGATTTTCATGGGGATGTTTTAAATTACGCCGTTGGCGCAGTTGCAATCGCCCTGGCCAGATAATGCGTTGATGAGATTGTGGGTCGATCGGAGTGCCTGGCGCTCCACGCTCTCGTGAGTGCGTGAGGCGATGTGACTGGTGATGACGCAGTTCGGGGCGGTGAAGAGCGGGTGGCCAGCGCGGGGCGGCTCTTCGTCGAGGACATCTGCTCCGTAGCCGCCGACTTTGCCACTGACGAGTGCTTCGTAAATATCATCGGTCACGACGAGTTCGCCACGAGCGCAGTTGAGGACGATAACTCCGTCCTTCATCTCCGCGATTTTTTCCCGATTGATCATCCCACGGGTCGATTCATCGAGGAAGCAGTGCAGACTCACCACGTTGGAACCGAGGAGAACCTCGTCCATCGTAGCACAACGTTTCACCTCGTGCGCAGCCGCGAAGGCTTCGTCGAAATAGGGATCATAAGCGATCACGGACATACCGAAAGCCTTGGCGCGGGTGGCGACCTCCTTGCCGATACGACCGAGACCGATAATCCCCATGGTGCTTCCGAGAATCTCGTGCCCAACCGGCTTTTTCCAGCCAGCGATCCACTTGCCATTCGAAACGTCAGCGGCGTTTTCGATGATCTTCTTGGTGATTCCGAGGAGAAGACCGAAGGTGTGCTCTGCCACGGTGGTGTGATTCACGCCGGGTGTGTTGAGGACAGGTATTTTCCGCTCAGTAGCGAAAGCTACGTCGATCTTATCAAGGCCGATCCCGTATTTGCTGATCACTTTGAGCTGAGGGAGCGACTTCTCAATCACTGCCTGGGTGATGGCATCGTCGCCGCAGAGGAAGGCGTCGAAACCCATTTCCGCAAGCTCTAACATGCGGGATTCGGAAAGTGGTCCGCGCTCGCGGGTGATGTCCCAGCCTTGGCTAGCAAGGAGATCGTGGTGAGAGCCTGGGGTGTCTTGGTAGGAGGTGGTGGTGAGGAGGACTTTCATAAATTTCAAAACTCAAAATTGCCTGATGGCTATGATTTGTGGCTTCGCAGGTAATGTATTGTTCGCTATGCTCACTGGTCGTTCAACTTTCAAGGAAGACGCGGAGGATGGGGGGATGAGGCGGGGCGGGAAAGTCGAATTTCAGTGTTTCAGCTTTTCAGTGTTCAGCGTTTACTCCCCGACGTGCTTGGGAAGTTGCTAGATGAGGCTGTAGATAAAAGGGACGCGATCCTAGATGGCGGGACGGACGCGCTGCGACTGGTCGATGGCGCGGGTGATGCGGTGCCGGGCTTCGCGCTGGAGAGCTATGCCGGGAAATGGATGGCGATAACTCCGGGCAGCGAGATTGCGGGAGAAGTGAAATCATGGCTCAAGGCCAGCGAAAAAAGCGTTTACTGGAAACGCCTCGATAAGCACCAGAAGGACTCACCGGTGCATCTTTACGGCGAGGCGGTGGAAACGCCCTTCCTGATCCGCGAGAACGGACTAACCTTCGAGGTATCCTTCGAGAGTGGATACTCGCAGGGAATTTTCCTCGACCAACGCCTGAACCGCGCAGAGGTCATGCGGCGGATGGCGGGCGGCGGAAAACTGCTCAACCTATTTTCCTACACCGGCGGCTTCTCGGTGGCGGGTGCGACGGGCGGCGGAGAAACAACCACGCTCGATCTCTCTGCCGTTTACCTTGAGTGGGCGAAGCGGAACTTCCGCCACAACGCAATGGACGATGCCGCGCACCACTTCTGCAAAGGCGATGCGTTCCATTGGCTCAAGCGGTTCGCGAAGCAGGGCCGGAAATTCGACGGGATCGTGATCGATCCGCCGACCTTTTCCCGCGACGAAAAAGGCAAGGTCTTCCGCGTGGAAAGAGACTTCGGTGAGCTCGCGGAGCTGGCGGCAAAGGTGCTCGCAAAGGGCGGCTGGATGCTGTGCTGCACGAACTTCCGGGGGATAACGGAAAACGATTTCATGCGCATGATCGCCATGCCGAACATGCAACCCGCCGCGATGCCGCAGGATTTTCCGGAGGAATCTTATCTGAAATCGATCTGGGTAGGATGACTTTTAAAGATCGAAGAAGCGTTTGGCTTTCTCGAGGAAACCGTGTTGCACCGGCGAGTTGTGATCGCCGATTGACTCGGAAAACGCACGGAGTTTTTCCTCCTGTTCCTTGTTGAGCTTCGTCGGCACCTCGACTTGGACGGTGACGTTGAGATCGCCGCGGTGACCGCCGGAAAGTGAGGGCATGCCTTTTTCGCGGACGCGGAAAGTAGTACCGCCTTGGGTGCCGGTTGGGATTTTGATCGAGGACTGGCCATCGAGAGTGGGCACCTTCAACTCGCCGCCGAGAGCTGCGGTGCTGAAGGGCAGCGGAACATCGCAGAAAAGTGTATTTCCCTCGCGCTCGAAGATATCGTGATCCGAGACGTTGATGAAGGCGTAGAGATCACCCGCCTCGCCGCCGCGCACGCCCGCGTCGCCATTGCCAGAGGAACGCAAACGGACGCCTGTATCGACGCCCGCCGGGATGCGGAGCTTGATGCGAGTTTCGCGCTCGACACGACCCGCCCCCCGACAATCGCCGCAGGGATCGGAAATGATGTCGCCGGTGCCGCGGCATTCCGGGCAGGTAGTCTGCTGGATGAAAATACCCGCCTGCCGCCCGACGACCCCGCGTCCGCCACAGGTGGAGCAAGTTTTGACACCACCGGAGCCTTTTGAACCGGTTGCATTGCACTTACCACAGGGCACATTGCGCTCGATTTGCAATTCCTTCTCCACGCCTTTCGCGGCCTCTTCCAAGGTGATATCAAGATCGTAACGGAGATCGGAGCCGCGCTGCTTGCCGGATTTCTTGCGTCCGCCGCCGCCGAAAAACTCCTCGAATCCACCACCAAAACCACCGCCGAAAACCTGCGAGAAAATATCCGCTGGATCGTGGAAACCGCCGCGGCCGCCGCCACCCCCGCCGCCGTTGAATGCGGCGTGGCCATAACGGTCGTAGGCCGCGCGCTTGTCGGGATCGGATAAGGCCTCGTAGGCTTGGCCAAGTTCCTTGAACTTGTCTTCGGCAGTGTTGTCGCCGGGATTTTTATCCGGATGATATTTTACCGCGAGCTTGCGGTAAGATTTCTTGATCTCGGCAGCGTCCGCGTTTTTCGGGACCTCAAGGATTTCGTAGTAATCGCGGGGCATAATCTAAAATTCAAAATTCAAAATTCAAAATTCAACTCTCAAGGAAGAGAGCTTGCGGCAGCGACCACAACGGATGCGGGGCGGAGGAGACGATCGCGGAGTTTGTAGCCCCGGCGGGTGACTCGGAGGATCTCGCCTTCGGGCGTGTTTGACGGCTCTTCGGAGACAGCATCATGGAGATTAGGATTGAACTGACCGGTGACAGGGATTTCCTCAACTCCTAGGTTGGAAAGGAATTCGTTGAGCTGTTTGCGAACCATATCCATGCCGATGTAGATCATCGACGAGGTGTCCTGCGCGGCGGCCAGCATGCCCATCTCAAAATTGTCGATGACGGGGAGAAGCTCTTCGAGAAGGCGCTGGTTCGCGTAGCGGATCGCCTCTTCACGTTCGCGGGCGGTGCGCTTGCGGAGGTTTTCCATCTCGGCGGCGGTGCGGAGGGAAACTTCCTTCCATTTCGTGGCCTCCGCCTCAAGTTGCTCCCACGGATCTTGCTCCACTGCCGTTTCGGCGGCTGCTTCCGGGGCTTCGGTAGCCTCGATTTCTTCGTGATTCTGGGGTTCGTCCTGCTGCATGTCGGGTATGTGTAGCCGGGAAACTCGATTGGTCAACCCCTGCGAGGTGTTGGGCTTTAGCCAATTTTCACGGCGAGTTTCCACAGGGGGTTAAAACCCCCTTTCCTTGGTATTCTAAAGACTACGCTCCAGCTAAGGGAAAAGGATGCAGATTGGCTTCGGGGCGGAGACGGTGGATTTCGGATCGCCGAGGAGGCCGGTGGCGGGGTCGAGGCTGAGGACGGAGATGGTGTCGCTGTTCTGGTGGGCGCAGATCAGCCATTTACCTGAGGGATGGATCTTGAAATGTCGTGGGGTCTTGCCGCCACAGGGAGCGTGCTGGGCGAGAGTGAGCTTGCCGGTTTTCGGATCGCGTTTGTAAACCACGATGGAGTCATGGCCGCGGTTCGAGCCATAGACGAAGTCACCGTTCGGATGCACCTCGATCTCGGCAGTCGTGTTTTGTTCGGTGAAACCTTCCGGCAGCGTGGCGATTTCCTGGATCGGTTTCAGCGCGCCTGTTTCCGAATTAAATTCTGCGACGCTGACCGTGTTGGTAAGTTCGTTGATCACGTAGGCGTGTTTTTCATCAGGGGAAAAAGCGAGGTGGCGCGGACCGCCGCCGGGTGGGGAAATCATTTCAGCGGATTCGTTGGCTGACAGTTCAGAGGTAGCGGGATCGAATTTCCGGATCACGACTTTGTCGATGCCGAGATCAGGCACGAAGAGAAAGCGGTTGGTTTTGTCGAAATACACACCGTGAGCGTGCGCTTCGTTCTGGCGCTGTTTGTTCGGGCCAGAGCCTTCCATTTTCAAGAGCGATACGACCTCGCCAGGCTTTCCCTCGGAATCCAAGCGGATCGTCGCGAAGCTGCCATCGCCGTAGTTCGCAACCGCAAGCGAGCGGCCGGATGCATCGATGGCAAGGTGGCACGGGCCATTCCCGCCGGAGGAAGCAGAACCGAGCAAGGAGAGCGAATTATCCTTCGCGATGGAGAAAGAAGCGACTGTGTTGCCGCCGCCAACACAGTGTAACACGGGCTTCTCAGGATGGAGCGCGAGGAAACCGGGTGCCTGGTATTTTGCAGCGAGCTTGGGTGCCGTCAGAACGCCGGTTTCGGCATTGAAATCCGCTAGATAAATTCCATCGGCTGCGGTGCCGATGTAAACTGGATGTGCGATGATTGGTGAAACGCTGAGCGCGGCGAGGAAGAGGGCTGTTTTCATGATGACTAGTTTAAACGTTGAACCCAAAATGGCTGTTCGCGTTGTGGAAGCAGATATCGGCGATGAGTTTCGATAGAGTTTCAAAATCGTCGGGCAGCTCGCCTTTTTCCGCCTCGTTCCCGATGAGATTGCAGAGGATGCGGCGGAAGTATTCGTGACGAGGGAACGACAGGAATGAGCGGGAGTCCGTAAGCATGCCGACAAAGCGGGATAGCAGGCCGCAGTTGGAGAGGGCATTGAGCTGCATTTCCATACCCTCTTTCTGATCGAGGAACCACCAGCCAGAGCCGAACTGGATCTTGCCGGGAACGGTGCCGTCCTGGAAGGCACCGGTCATGGCAGCGAAGAGGTAGTTGTCTCGCGGGTTCATGTTGTAGAGCAACATTTTCGGCAAGGACTCGCGCTTAGCGAGGGCATCAAGAAAAGTGTATAGCGCCTTGCCTTGCTGCGTGTCGCCCATGGTATCGAAACCAGCGTCGGGGCCGATTTTCTGGAACATGAGGGTGTTCGTATTTCTAACAGGTGTAAGGTGGAGCTGCTTAGTCCAGCCACGTGCGGCATCAAGCTGGCCAGTGAAAACTAGCAGGTAGAAAGAGAAGCGTTCCTTATCCTCCTCGGAGACGGCTTTTCCGGAACGCGCCTTGTCGAAAATTTCCGCCGCCTCCCCGTCAGAACAATCGAGAGCTGGGCAACGGTCGAGACCATGGTCGGAAAGGCGGGCACCGGCGGCGTGAAAATCGTCGTGGCGCTTCTGCAGAGCAGCGAGGAGATCTGAGAGACTGTGAATGGAGCAATCGGAAGCGGCTTCCATGCGGTCGAGCCACGGATTGAGAAGATCGGGTCGATCGACTTGGAATGCCTTGTCCGGGCGGAAAGTTGGGACGACTTTACAGTCGATACCGGAAGCAGCGATAGCGAGATGGTCATCAAGCGAGTCGGCGGGATCATCCGTAGTGCCGACGACGCGGACATCGAATTTTTTCAAAAGAGCGCGGGCAGAAAAGCTAGGATCGGCGAGGCAGGCATTCGTTTTTTCCCAAATCTCATCGGCGGTTTCGGGAGTCAGCAGAGTATGTATCCCGAAGTAGCGCTGAAGCTCCATGTGAACCCAGTGGTGCATGGGATTGCGGAGAGTGTAGGGCACAGTTTCGGCGAAAGCTTGGAACTTATCGCGCGGACTAGCGTTTCCGGTAATGCGCTCCTCGTTGATGCCGTTCGCGCGCAGGAGCCGCCACTTGTAATGATCGTGGCCAAGCCACATATCGGCGATATTGTCCCAACGCTTATTATCTGAGATCTCTTTTGGAGACAGGTGGTTGTGATAATCAATGATGGGCTGATGCGCTGCGACCTCATGGTAAAGCCTTCGCGCGGTGTCTGACAGGAGAAGAAAGTTTTCGTCGAGGTATGCCATGTCGGCAGAGATTCCAGAGGAAAGGGCGTGGCGTGGAAAGGAAGAATCGAGCGGCTTTTAGAATCTGATGCGTATCGCCGGAATTTAAGTTTCCCATTGTGGGATTGGTGTCTAGCCTCACCGTCATGCGCCTTGCCGATACCTTTGCCGCCCTGAAAGCCACCAATCAGAAAGCCTTTATCGCCTATGTCGCGGCAGGTGATCCATCTTTTGATCTCTCACTGGAGGTGATGCACTCGCTCGCAGAAATCGGAGCGGATGTGATCGAACTGGGGCTGCCGTTTTCAGATCCGCTGGCGGACGGGGTCGTCAATCAAATGGCCGCCGACCGCGCACTCAGGTCCGGCATGAGCACGGCACGCACACTGGATCTCATCCGAGCTTTCCGTTCAAAAAACACAAAGACCCCCCTCGTTCTTTTCACCTATCTAAATCCGATCTTCACCTACGGCTTCGGAAAATTTCAAAAGGAGGCGGTGGAAGCCGGGGCAGACGGGATTTTACTGTTAGATCTGCCGCCTGATGAGGCTTCACTATCCGAGGAACTCGCAGAAAATCACGGCCTCTCCCACATCCGCCTCATCGCGCCATCTACACCACCGGAGCGGGTAAAATTTCTCGCCGAGCAATCGGAGGGCTTCATCTATGCTCTTTCACGCAGCGGAGTGACCGGTGGCCACTCCGCCCCAGCTGAGACGATCCCGGCACTGGTTGCCGCAATCAAGGCACATACAGACACACCCGTCTGCGTCGGCTTCGGCATCTCGAATCCAGAGCAGGCGGCGATGGTCGCCAAATCCTGCGACGGCGTGATCGTCGGCTCCGCGATCGTGAAACAGGTGGAGCTGAACCTGACAAACCCGGCCCAAGCCGTGAAGGATTTTACAAAGCCGCTTATCGACGCGATACGGTGAAAATTCAAAATTCAAATTTCAACTCTCAAAGAAGAGGGCAACGCGCTCTTGGACTGCTGAGGCTGAATCAAATTGCCGCCTTGCCAACGCAAGACGCCTCCGCAATATTCCCGCCGCCCATGTGTTCTTCCTTGAGAGTTGAACGACCGGTGAGCATAGCGAACAATACATTACCTGCGAAGCCACAAATTATAGCCATCAGGCAATTTTGAAATTTGAATTTTTATGCTCCTCCACTTTTACAAAATGAACGGCGCGGGAAATGACTTTATCGTCATCGACAACCGCGATCTCTCCATCTCCCTCGACGAGGACACCATCGCCGCCCTATGCGACCGCCACCGCGGCATCGGAGCCGATGGTTTGCTCGCTGTCGAACCTGCCGAAAAAGGTGCGGATTACAAATTCCGTTACTACAATGCCGACGGCGGCGAGGCGGAGATGTGCGGCAACGGTGCACGCTGCTTCGGTTTTTTTACCGCCCACCTTTCTGGAGAGGAAGAGCTACCAGACAGCGTCAGCTTCGAGACGATTGCCGGCACGCTGACAGCGGAAATCATCGGCGACGATGTCCGCATCGCTATGTCCGATCCGAAAGATCTTGAGTTGAATTGCCCGGCGAAAATCGAAGGCTTTGCGGGTGATATGCATTTCGTGAACACCGGAGTCCCTCACGCCGTCAGCTTTGTCGAGGATCTGGAAACGGTGGATGTCTTCAACCATGGCCACGCGATCCGCAACCACCCGCATTTTGCCCCCGCGGGCACGAACGCGAATTTCGCGAAAGTCCTCTCCCACGGGCATATTTCCATCCGAACCTATGAGCGCGGCGTCGAGGATGAGACGCTCGCCTGCGGCACTGGGATGGTCGCCTCCGCACTCATTCATCACCTGCTTACCGGCGATGAATCTCCGATCAAAGTAGATGTTGAAGGTGGCGACACCCTTTCCGTCGGCTTCGAAAAAGCAGGCGCAACCGCCTTCAAAAATGTCACCCTCACCGGTCCTGCGGATTTTGTCTTCGAAGGCGAGATCGAGATATGAAGGGTGCGCGGTTGGTCTAGGGGGAGGAACTCAACCGCGATTTAGAAAACACTAACTGCTAGGCGAATAGCCAGTGCAGCCTGCTCCCTTTGCAGTCGTGATTTCTAGCCACGGAGTCGTGGTTTCTTAACACGGCTCCTTTCAATACACTGGAGCGCCGTATTCGGTATCGTATTGTCCACCGCCGCCATTGCTGGCATTCGAAATCTTATTGGCCGACCATTTGAAAGCTGCTTTAGAATCGCGCCAGACACCGATGGAGGTGTTGCAGGAAGCCAGGGAAAACACGACAGCGGTTAGCAAGAGCACTTTCATCTGAAAATTATATTTCTGGAAAATACTTTTGTAAACCTGATTTTCAGAAAATCCGAAGGATTACCAGGTCTTGACCAAGGTGCTGGCGTTAGGTGTTTCGTTAGCTCTCACACCAAGGCTATGAACAGCGACCCTGCGTCCGTTGAGTGTAGAGGAAGGTGCGCTTCCTTCCGGATCAACTGTGAGCCTTTCATCGTAATCATAATCCAACCTGATAACGTAAGGCTTTCCCCATGGATCAAAAATCTTGCTGATCGCATTTCCGTTGTAGACAGCACCATCCTTATTGTTCTTGCCCTCCTTGACGCTGAGAAAACGGATTTTTCGGGGATTTTGTTCGACTGCCTTAGCCGTAATGCCACCCGCAAGTATATCGAGTAAATCAGCTGAATCGGTGGAAAAATCTTTGTCCGCACTATTGCTGGCTGGATCGGGCAATGCGGAGTATTCCGTGTAGAAATTATCGACAGCTTGGGCGATAGAAACAGCAGTTGCCTGAGCGCTAGTTTTTCTGGCCTTGTTCATTATGGCCGCACCACCAGCAAAACCTGCGGAGGCGAGGACTGCAATAATCGCTATCACGACTAGCAATTCGATGAGCGTGAAGCCTTTTGATGAAGAAGTATGGGATGGGGTTTTCATGGGTTATTGTTCTTGTTGATTGAGATGCGACGCGCAATTGGTCAATGTGATGATAGACAAATCAGGCATGGACAACGTATTTACTTAACACAGAAGTGATCTAAAAGCAACCGGATTTCTGAAAGATCATTTCGATTGTTCGAGCATACGCAGCAGAGGCAGTTCGGCGCGCTTGCGGGTTGCCTCGTCCATCTCCACGCGCGGCGCGAGATCGCGGAGGCAGTTGCGGAGTTTTTCCATGGTGTTCATTTTCATGTATCGGCAGTCCGCGCAGGCACAGCGGTCGGTCGGGCCGGGGATCAGATTTTTATCAGGGCACTCACGCTTCAGGCGATGAAGCATACCGCTCTCAGTGACGACGATGATGTCCTTCACCGGCGCATTTCTGCAATAGGTAACCATTTTCTCAGTCGAGCAGACCTCATCCGCGAGGAGTCGCACGGCCTGGGTGCATTCCGGGTGTGCAACGACCAGCGCATCTGGATACTCCGCCTTGATGCGATTGATGGAATCGCGGGTGAACTCGACATGAACATAACAAGAACCCTGCCAGAGATCCATTTTCCGACCGGTCTGCTCCATCACCCATGCGCCGAGGTTTGCGTCCGGGACGAAAAGGATGGGACGGTCGGCGGGTGCTTGATTCACGATTTTCACCGCATTTCCCGATGTGCAAATCACGTCGCAGAGCGCTTTCACACCGCCGGAGCAGTTGATGTATGCGATCACATAATAGTTCTTTTCCTTGTTCGTATCGAGGAAAGCGGCGAGCTGATCGGCAGGGCAGGATTGCTCCAGTGAGCAGCCGGCATCTTTATCAGGCAGGACTACGATCTTCGAAGGGTTCACGATCTTCGCGGTTTCCGCCATGAAATGCACGCCGCAGAAAACGATCACATCTGCATCGGTGGCCTTGGCATGGTAGGCGAGACCTAAAGAGTCCCCCACATAATCTGCCACATCTTGAATATCCCCAGTCTGGTAATTGTGGGCCAGAATCACGGCGTTTCTCGCACGCTTGAGTTCGATAATTTCCGCTTTCAGATCCAAGGCGAGCTGCATGTGAAAACCTTCCCCTTGCCTTGCGAAGATGCAAGCGTCAAACGGCTATGGCGTCGTCGGAAGACACTTTCACGATCTCCATCATGCCGGTGTGCTTCGCCCCGGCCTTTACGATGAGACCACCCGCTCTAGCTAGGCCCTGAAGGTGGGCTTTTTTCTCTAGCGTAATCGTACCGGAGCAGGTGATCTGTGCTTTCACATCTCCGTCGATAAAAGCGCTTTCCGTGTGGATTTCGCCTTGGAATTCGACTACCGCGCCGCGCTCCACGCGAAGTTCCCGGCATTTCAAATTACCGACGATTTTTCCGTGGCTCCTGATACGCAGGGTGCCGGAGCACTCGACCGACGCCTCCAGCTTTCCGAAAACCGTAAGGTCATGGCACTGCACATCAACCCCGATGATGCTACCGCTTTTTAGAATAATGACATCGCCGCGCGTTTGGATGCGGCGCCGCCAGTCGTTATCCACTCCGAAATCCTTCAGACTGATGTATCCACCGCACTTCGGGCACTGGCTTGATTGTGCGTCACACACGACATCAAATAGCTTGCCGCAGTGGAAGCAATCCACAGAGCGCTTCTCAGGCTCGCTTTGGAATATTTTGCGGAAAAAACTTACTCCTTCGCGTTTCAACGGTTTGGGTTCGGAGTCCGCTCCTCCCGTCGATGCGTGCTGGATAGGAGGCTTGCCAGCGGTGGCTAGCTTGGTTGCGTGATTGGGCCGCACCACGGGTTTCCCATCACTAATATCCATGTGTAAACCACAGGATCGGCACAGAGTCGAGATGACCATAGCCGGCTCAAATTGGTGACTCTCACACTTCGGGCAGATTAGCTCGATGCGCCTTGCGTTCGCTTCAACACCCATTATTGCATATATCTTCGAGGAAAAACCACATTGCGTCTTAGCTCATTACCAAGGCTGGCTGAGCGGTAGGTGCAGGTTTCGTATCTACTGCGGCAGAGGCTGCTTGCGTGGGTGTGCCCACGGTTGATTTACCGACGAAAATCGCGCCGGCCTCGATCACCAAAGTCTTCGTTTTGATATCGCCTACTACTTCGGCGCTTGCCTTGAGTTCGATACGATCCGTGGCCGCGATGTTGCCGTGTACTTTTCCGTAAACCACAACCGTACCAGTCTTAATCTCGGCCTTGATCCGGGCGTTCTCGCCAACGGTAAGGTTTCCGGCCGAATGGATTTCTCCCTCGATCTTGCCGTCCACGATGAGGTCGTGTTGGAATTTCACGATTCCCTTGATCTCTACATCAGAGGAAAGAACGTTGCGCGTAGTGACGCTCGGTGGCTTTGCAATGGCTGCTGGGGCGGGAGCAGCCGAGCTATAAGAATGGTTGGCGGAATCCTTCGTAAAAGGTGTTGGAGCGATTGGAGAGCGCTCCTCTGGAGTGGTCAGCGATGGCTTTTGTGATTCGCTGGAATTTTGGCCGATGACTTTTTTAAACACGCCGAAAACTATAAATTAGCAATTTGCCTGTCAATCGACTTTTCCCCAAAATTACTCACTAGCCGGCGTTTCTTCAAGAAGGGGGTTTGTTCCCGCATCGCCAGAGCTCTCTTCAAGGACATTAATCATATCTTCGGTCTTGAGGTCCCCGGGAGCGGCAGATCCTTTATCATCATCGGTGAGTTTCGTATCAGGAACGGTGATGGGTGGCGCCGCTACCTCGACGGGAACCTTTGCCTTCAGTAAAAGGGCGCGCTGATCGGCATCGCGCGCGAAGGAGCTGTCTGAAAACTCTGTTTTCACCATGTCGTAAGCTTTCTTGGCGGCATCCGTGTCACCCTTGGCGGCCTCGATGTCGCCGAGGCTGATCCATGCATAGGCGGCTAGGAAACGAGTTTCCGGATCTTCCGTAATATCGCGGAACATCTTCGCCGCCTCGTCCTGCTTGCCCTGTGCGAGAAGCTTGGTGGCGAGGCTTGCCTTCACGCTCGGGAGAGCTGGGTGCTCCGTTCCCAACTCCAATAAAGCCTTGAGCGTCGCGACTGCATCGTCCTGCTGCCCGTCCTCCCATTGCTTGTCGGCCAGCAGAATCTTCGCACTGTATGCGGCGGCCGTGCCTTCATGATTTTTCACAACTCCCTGGAGTTCGGAAATATCCTTGGCCTTGGCAAGCAGTCCGCCCGCCGCTTCCTCACCGCTCTGTATAATACCTTGGTAAACCACGTAGGCCGCCGCACCAATCGCCAGGATGATTGCAAGGACGATAATCTTCGTCTGGTGCTTATCGAGGAAGATTTCAAGTGCTGGAGGTGCCTGTGAAATCTCGCCCAAAGGGCCGCTGGAATCTACTGAGAGTGTATTCTTGGTGGACATAAGTTCATTCGCCACACGGGCGCACGACCATGCAAGACACCCGCGCCGACGAAATCAACCGTATAATCATCTTCTTCTTTCTTCCATCGACAATTCTCAATCCACAATCCTCAATCGCGTAGCCGCATGTCCGAATCCTTCGTCCACCTCCACCTGCACACGGAATTCTCGCTTCTTGACGGTATGATCCGCACCGATGAGCTCGCCAAGCGCGCCTCTGAGTTCGGCATGCCCGCCGTCGCGATGACCGACCACGGCAATCTTTTCGGCGCTATCGAATTCTACCAAGCCTGCCAGAAAGCCGGAGTGAAACCCATCCTCGGCTGTGAAATTTACCTCGCCCCGGAGACCATCTCGGAGAAAAAAAAGATCCCGAACCGCAAGTCCGCCACCCACCTCACGCTACTCGCCGAGACTAACGAGGGCTGGCAAAACCTCTCAAAGCTCACCTCCATCGGCCACCTCGATGGCATGTATAACGGCAAGCCCCGAGTGGATCGCGAGATCCTCCGCGCCCACTCCGCCGGCATCATTTGCCTCTCCGGCTGCATCTCCGGTCCAGTCAACGAGTGGCTCAAAGTAGGCGATACCGAAAAAGCTCTGGAGATGATGACCGAGCTCCGCGACATCTTCGGTCCCAACAATCTTTTCGTCGAACTCCACAACCACGGCCTCGAAGCCCAACTCAACCTGATTCCCCAGCTCGTCGCTCTCGCGGAAAAACTCTCCCTCCCCGTCGTCGCCGCGAACGATGTCCATTTCCTCAACCGCACCGACCACGAGGCGCACGATGTGATGATCTGCATCGGCACCGGCTCCATGGTCATCGATGAGACCCGCATGCGCTACACCCCAGAGGTCTATTTCAAAACGCCTGCGGAAATGCGCCGCATCTTCAAGGACATTCCCGAGGCCTGTGATAACACCCTCGTCATCGCCGAGCGCTGCAACGTCACCATCAAGCTCGACCCCACTTCCTCCGAGAAATACCCGCAGTTCCCCACCCCCGATGGCTCGCCGCGCGAAGATTACCTGATGAAAATCTGCCAGGACGGCCTCATGAAACGCTATGGCGAGGAAAAGGCGAACTCCCCCGAGGTCGCCGAGCGCTTGCGATATGAGGTCGATACCATCAACTCCCTCGGCTTCGCATCCTACTTCCTCATCACCGCCGATTTCATCCAGTGGGCACGCGACAACGACATCCCGGTCGGCCCCGGTCGTGGCTCCGCCGCCGGATCGCTCGCCTCCTACGCGATGGGCATCACCAACATCTGCCCGCTCCATTTCGGCCTCCTTTTCGAGCGTTTCCTAAACCCCGAGCGCGTCTCCCCGCCCGACGTCGATATCGACTTCTGCCAGTCCCGCCGCGCCGAGGTCATCGATTATGTGCGGAAAAAATACGGCGAGAAATCCGTCTCCCACATCATCACTTACGGCACCATGGGCGCGAAGTCCGTGCTCCGCGATGTCTCCCGCGTCATGGGGATTTCCTACGGCGAGGCAGACCGTATCGCGAAAATGATCGAGCCGAAACCCGGCACCACCCTCCAGTCCGAGTGGGACGCGAAGGCCGAGCTCCGCGAACTCATCGAGTCCTCTTCCACCTATAAGGAACTTTGGTCCTACGCCCTCCGCCTCGAAGGCATCAACCGCAGCGTCGGCATCCATGCCGCCGGCATCGTGATCGGAGACCGCCCGCTCGACGAGCATATCCCCCTCACCCGCGGCAACGAGGGCGAGGTCGTCACCCAATACGACATGGGTGCCATCACTGAGGTCGGCTTGCTGAAAATGGATTTCCTCGGACTAAAAAACCTCACCGTCATCCACGACGCCGTCTCCCACATCCGCAAACACATTCCGGACTTCGATATTGAGAAAGTCCCCCTCCACGACCAGCCCACCTTCGACATGCTCAACCGCGGCGAGACCATGGGAGTGTTCCAGCTTGAGTCCGGCGGCATGGTCGAAACCTGCAAGAAGTACGAGATCCGTAGTATTGACGATATCATCGACTTAATCGCCGTCTATCGCCCCGGAGCCATGCAGTTCATCGATCAGATGCTCGACGTAAAAAAGGGCAAGAAAGCAAGCTACGAGCATCCGTTGTTAGAGACCGTCTGCGGCAACACCTACGGCGTCATGATCTACCAGGAGCAGGTGCAGAACGCCGCCAAGCTCCTCGCCGGATACTCCCTCGGAAAGGCCGACCTACTCCGCCGCGCCATGGGAAAAAAGGACAAGGAAAAGATGGCCAAGGAACGCGCCGGTTTCATCGAAGGCTGCAAGGAGGCGAACAACATCGGCGAGAAACTCGCGGGCACCATCTTCGACAAGATCGAGATGTTCGCCGGATATGGATTTAATAAATCCCACTCCGCCTGCTACGGCCACATCTCTTACTGGACCGCCTACATGAAGGCAAACCACTCCGTCGAGTTCATGGCCGCCCTCCTTTCCAACGAGGTCAACAACACCGACAAAATCGCCGTCTTCGTCAACGAGTGCCACCGCATGGGCTTGGAAATTCTCCCGCCCGACCTCAACAATTCCCTACTCCGCTTCGCCCCAGAAATGAACGCTGGGAAAAAAGCGATACGCTATGGACTCGCCGCCATCAAGAACTGCGGCGAAGCAGCCATGGCATCCGCCATCCGCGAGCGCGACGCCAACGGCCCCTACAAATCCCTCGAAGACTTTTCATCCCGCCTCGATTCCAAGGTCATCAACAAGCGGATCTTGGAAAACCTCGTTAAAGCGGGCGCGGTCGATTGGACCGGCGAGAACCGCGCCACGATGTTCGCCCGACTGGAACAAGTCGTCGCCTCCGCCTCCTCCGCCCAGCGCGACAAGGCTTCCGGCCAGTCCTCACTCTTTGATGCCATGGACTTCGCCCCCGCCGCGCCCACCAAGGAAACCCCCGCCACCAACGCCCTTGAGGAATGGTCCAAGGACGACCGCCTCGCCCACGAAAAAGAACTCCTCGGCTTCTACGTCACCGGCCACCCGCTCGACAAATTCCGCGGCGTTCTCGATTCCGACAAATACAACCGCATCGGCCTCATCGATGAGATCGAGCTGGAAGACCCCCGCGCCCGCTACCCCATCGCCGGCATGATCCGCAGCATCGAGTCCCGCATGACCAAAGCCGGCAAAGCCTTCGGCATCCTCACCATCGAGGACTTCACCGGCTCTTGCGAAGTCATGCTCTGGTCGGAAAGCTACCTCCCCGCCCGCGATTCCGGCATCCTAATTCCCGGAAACATCATCCGCCTAAAAGTTGCCATCCAGCTCGACGACCGCACCGGCGGCCGCCGCCTCACCGGCTCCGACATCGCCGAGTTGAAACCAAAGAAAGCCAACAACGGTAAAGGCCCCCTTGAACTCCTCCTCTTGACCCAGCGCCACACCGCCAAGGATCTTGAGGAAATACATTACCACATCACCGGCCACCCCGGCCCCACCCCCCTCATCCTCCACTTCCAGAACTCCGCCGGAAAACGTCTCTCCCTCCAGCCCTCCCCTATTTACCACGTGAAACGCTCCCCCGAGCTACACCAGGCGCTGGATCGGTTTATGGAGGAGTAGGTTGGAAGTCTTACCGGAGAAAAGGGGGGAATCGTTGGTGGATCAAGGTTTTTCGCCGCGAAGGGTGCGTAGATCAGGCGGGTGGAGGGGGTGTAGCTGCTGCGTCCCGCAGCAGGCCGTGAAAGCGGCGTCCCGCCGCGATGCCACACTAACCTACCTATCCCCCGCGAGACGCGGAGGAGACGGCCTGCGGCGGGACGCCACAGCTACAGGAAGTCTTATCGGAGAAAAGGGGGAGTCGTTGGTGGATCAAGGTTATTCGCCGGGAAGCGTGCGTGGATCAGGCGGGTAGAGGGGGTGGAGGGAGGGGATGGGTGCATGTTAAGTCCTCCTACGCCTGAACGTGGCGAGGATGGAGCACGGGGTTGAAGTTGTAGCTGTCCTGGCGACTGAAACTGGAGGCGGGTCAGGCGAAGGAGTGGGATCTAGTTCGCCTTCTTTGTTTGAGAAGCACCATTAGCCCTACGGCAATCAGAACTCCGGTCTGCGGTTCAGGGACGACTGTGAGTTGGAAGTTGTCCAAGCGGGTTGTGCCTGTACCGAGCTTCGTAACCTTGATTCCTGTGATGTTGTCAGCAGGATCTACAAGAGGAAGAACATCATACTGCCCCCAGCCTGCACCTGTGACCGAAGTAATATCGGTTTGACCGGATGTGCCTCCACCAGAGAACAAAAGCTCCACGAATATCGTCGAGGATGTTGGGCGGTCGATCCATAAGCTAAATTCTGTGATACTCGAACCGACAATTGACCCGAAAGTCTGCTCGATAGAGGCTTCAGCATTTGTAAACACATACCAACCCCCATCTTGGGGAGACGCGGATCCTTGCCCCCATGGCCGGATTCCGGAAATTGCAGTCCGTGTCCAGGGACTCATATCGCTATCCTCAAAACTCGGATTGCGAAGCACAGTGCTCGCTGGACTGATACTGGCAAAGCAAAGAAGGAAAATGAGCGAGTAACGCATGAAATTATTGGCAGACAGGATTCATCCGCATCCCCCGTCCCGGTAAAATCTGGCAGGGAAGTCTTACCGGAGAAAAGGGAGAAATCGTTGGTGGATCAAGGTTTTTCGCCGGGAAGGGTGCGTGGATCAGGCGGGTGGAGGGGTTGGAGCTGCTGCGTCCCGCAGCAGGCCGTGAAAGCGGCGTCCCGCCGCGATGCCACACTAACCTACCTATCCCCCGCGAGACGCGGAGGAGACGGCCTGCGGCGGGACGCCACAGCTACAGGAAGTCTTACCGGAGAAAAGGGGGAGTCGTTGGTGGATCAAGGTTATTCGCCGGGAAGGGTGCAATATGGAGAAGGGGATTGCATCCCCTTTGCGCTAGCCGGGCGTAATACCGGTGCTGCAGGTTAGCGATCCTGTGCAAAGGGAATGCAATCCCCTTCTCCTTAATCCCGATACTCCGCAATCTCCACTTTCAGAACTCCGCAGGAAAAGGCCTAACCCTCCAGACCTCGGGAACCTACTCCATAAAGCGCTCGCCAGAGCTGTTACAGGCGCTGGACCGGTTTATTGAGGAGTGAGAGCGGGTATCTTTTCCTCCATGCAGAGACCTCCTCACCCCACCTCGTAGGTTACACCTTTGAGCTTCCCGTTCTCGCAATAACCTGCTGCCTCAGAGTCGGTAATAAATAGGTCAATCTGATCTGGCCTGACGAAATAGTGATCGGTTCTGCGGCCGAGCTTGGTGTGATCGAGCATCGCGCATGTCCAGTCAGCATGGGCGATGATGGTGGCTTTAAGCCTAGCCTCCTCTGGGTTCGGCTCGCCGATGCCTAGGGACGGATCGAATCCGGCACCGGAGAAGAAGAAACGATCGATGCGAAGGGCGCGGACACCCATTTCCGTAAGCATACCCTGGAATCGTCCGGCCCTCGGATCGTGGATGCCGCCTAGGAGGATGACCTCGATATCGCTGCGGATGGCGAGCCTTTCGACGACCCCGATAGCGTAAGTGACGACACGGATTCCACATTTTTCCGGCAGGCACCGAGCGAGTTCGAGGGCAGTGGAGCTGGCATCGAGCAGCAGGGTCTCGTTTTCGCGGATATGCCGAACGGCTGCCTTGGCGATGGCTTGTTTTTCCTCCGCCTGTTTGCCTTCGCGCTCACTGCGTGAAAGCTCGCGAATGACCATAGAAACATCCGCCGCCCCGCCGTGCGTGCGGTGGAGCTGGCCTTGGCGGGCAAGACTGTCGAGATCCCGCCTTACGGTTTCCTCGGTTACATTGAGCAGCGCAGCCATCGACTGTGTGCGCACAGCTCCGTCGCGTTTTGCAATTTCGAGGATCTTTCTGTGTCTTTCGAGTGCTAACATATTGTTTTTTCTTTTTTTGTCTTGCTCTTTGTTGTTTTAGGCCGCATTCTACTTTTGCCAACCAAAAAAAAGATGTCTGCTTTTAAACACGTAACTTATTCATGGGATGATTCCCATGCTGCAAAACTCGATCCGGTAGCGCGCCTTGTCTATCGCTCAAATATCCTCGGCGCAGATCAGCGTATCACCAACACCGGCGGTGGCAACACTTCCTCTAAAATCATGGAGGCCGATCCCCTCACCGGCCAACAAACCGAAGTTCTATGGGTCAAGGGTTCCGGTGGCGATCTACGCACCTCGAAGCGCGAGAACTTTTCCTCCCTCTATCAGGACAAACTCATCGGCCTCCAATCCGTTTACGCAGCGAAGCCCAACAACGGCCTGAAATCCCCCGCCGAAGATGAAATGGTCGGCATGTATTTCCACACGACCTTCAATCTCAATCCACGCCCATCTTCCATCGACACCCCGCTGCACAGTTTTCTATCCGGAAAACACGTCGATCACATGCATCCGAACGCGATCATTGCGATTGCCGCTTCGAAAAACTGCCTGGCACTGACGAAAGAGATTTTCGGCGGCGAAATGGAATACGTGCCATGGATGCGCCCCGGTTTCGAACTCGGCCTCGCGATGCAGGAGATCGAGAAAAAAAATCCCAGCACCCAAGCGATCATGATGGGGCAGCACGGGTTTATCTCATGGGACAACGACGACAAAAAGTGCTACGAACTCACCCTGCGTCTCATAGATAAAGCCGCCCAATATATTGAAGATAAATACACAGCCAAAGGTGGTGATGCGAAAGCCTTTGGGGGTCAAAAATACCAAACGCTTCCCGAGGAACAACGCCAAGAGACCTTTGCAAAAATCCTGCCATGGCTGCGCGGCCAGGTATCCCAACAAAAACGATTTATCGGAACGATTCAGGACGACGAAAAAATCCTCCGCTTCGTCAACTCCGCCGACGCCCCACGCCTCGCCGAGCTTGGCACTTCCTGCCCCGACCATTTCCTCCGCACCAAGATCAAGCCACTATACGTGGCATGGGACCCGCAGTCGGAAGACCTCGCCGCGCTCAAGGAAAAACTCGCAGCAAACCTGCTTCAATACCGCAAGGACTACGCGACATACTACGAGACCTGCAAACACGCAAACTCCCCTGCGATGCGAGACCCGAACCCAACGGTCGTCCTCATTCCAGGCCTCGGTATGATCGCTTGGGGCAAGGACAAATCCGAATCCCGCGTCACTGCCGAGTTCTACAACTGCGCTGTCGAAGTCATGCGCGGTGCCGAAGCCATCGACACTTACATTTCCCTCCCGCAACAGGAAGCTTTCGACATCGAATACTGGTTGTTGGAAGAAGCCAAACTCCAGCGTATGCCCGCTGAAAAAGAACTTGAGCGCCAGGTTGTCATCGTCATCGGCGCAGGTTCTGGCATCGGTAAGGAAACCGCCCACCGCCTCGTCAAGGAAGGCGCGCACATCGTTTGCGTCGATATGAATCTTGAGGCCGCGCAAACCACAGCCAAGGAGATCACCGACAAATACGGTCTCGGTATCGGTGTGGCAGGCACGGGCATTTCCAACAGCGGCCCAGCCATCGCACTCCAAGGCAACATCACCGATCGCGCAGGAATTCGGGCGATGCTCGACCAGGTCGCGCTCGCATACGGAGGTTTCGACCACATTTGTATCACCGCAGGAATCTTCGTACCTTCCGATACCACCGGCCATATTCCGGATGACAAATGGGGCCTCACCTTTGCGATTAACGTCACCGGTTCCTACTTCGTTGCAGACGAGGCCTACAAGACTTGGAAAGAGCAAGGCCTCCAAGGAAATCTCGTCCTCACCACCTCAGCGAACGCCGCGGTCGCCAAAAAAGGTTCACTCGCCTACGACACATCGAAGGCTGCCGCGAACCACCTAGTCCGCGAACTCGCCATCGAGCTCGCCCCTCTCGTCCGCGTCAACGGCGTCGCCCCAGCCACTGTGGTTTCAGGCTCCGCCATGTTCCCTCGCGACCGCGTCATCGGCTCCCTCGCGAAATACGAAATCCCTTTCACAGAGGATGAGGAAACGGAATCGCTCGTGAACAAGCTCGCGCAGTTCTATGCCGATCGCACTCTCACCAAGAGCCCGATCACCCCGGCCGACCAAGCGGAAGCCTACTTCCTTCTCGTCACCAAGCGTCTCAGTAAAACCACCGGCCAGTTGATCACCGTCGATGGCGGCCTGCATGAAGCGTTCATGAGATAAAGCAACTCGTGGATCACCAGTATTTTGAGGGTCAACCGCCCCGACTATTCTAAAAAATAATTTAGCAAAATCTATTGTAAGTGATCACTTTGAAGAGTCATGAGCGGGTGAATTCAGCCCAAGAAGCCCTTTACCGCGTCGCGCTTGAGTCGGATTTCACGCCATTCGTTAACTAGGCGGCTGGCTTCAATGATGCCGCATCCGGCGGGGAGGGAGATTTTATTTCCCTGCCACCAAAGCCCGCGGATGGCCACGATGGATTCGAATCGCCCGTTCTCCCACACGCCGAAGGGTGCGCCAAATTCCGCTGGGCAACCGAGCTGCGAGCGCCAACCGGATAGCGCCGACATGGTCTGATCGGTGCGCGGCAACGGGCCGAGCGCGGGTGTGGGATGGAGGCGGCGCAGGAGACTACCCGTGTCTTGTGGATTCGCCAAATCAAGGGTGATGCCGGTATGGAAATGGACAATCGAGCCAAGCCGCAGCACTTCCCGCTCACGGCGGCGGAGAACCCCCAGATCGAGGAGTTTGGAAACCAGGGTCTGCGCGACGTATTCGTGCTCGCGGATCTCTTTTTCATCTACCGCGAAAACGTCCTCGTCCTCCAGCCGCGCAGTGCCGGCCAGCGCCATCGTCTCCAGTCTTGATCCATCGAGGGAAAACAGAAGCTCGGGCGTGGCTCCAGCAAAGCCGTCCGTATCAGAGACCCAGCCATAGGATTGGAGCGGAGCTTGCTGGCGCGCCATTGCCGCCATGATCCCGGCGGCGGGGGAATGGGAAACATGGCCGTGCTCAGTGACGACGGGTACGGTTTTCTCGATCATGCCCTGACGGATTCGCGTCATGATTTCCTGAAACACGCAGGAGAAAGGCATCGCATCCGGAGCTTCCCAAGCGATAAGCGGGCGGTGGGCGTCTTCCACCGAATTACGAAAGCTCTCGGCGGAGATAACCTCGTAAGCAGCGGGGATGTGCCATGGAAATTCCTCACAAGAAAAAAAGTCGCGCTTGTAAAAAGCCACGCCCTCGGAGGGAGCTTGCGCCACTGCGGCAAATGGACCGTGTCCGAGGATCACCGTGCCATCGCGCCTTGCCAGCCATGCCTTGCGGTCAGCTGTCATGCGCTACTGCCGTCAGCGTCGGCCTTCTTCAACTTGGGCGTTTGCGGCTTAGTGGTGGGGATCACCATCTCGATGGAATCGATCAGCACCCAGCCGCGTGTCTTCGTTGCGAAGGCCACGTAAGCCCAATCTCCAGAGCGACGGATCACCTCGGCAATGGAACCCGGAGGAGCGTCGATGACTTCCGGAGATGTCCTCGCGGCATCGGTGTGAAGCACCACTTTTTCACCCACTACCACTGCCTGCTTGGCGAGAGGAGCGAACTCCGCATCATCCGGGAAATACCTCCAGCCTAGGACTCCGAGCGAAATGATCAGGGGGCCGAGAACAAAGCTGATCACGCCCGCGACACGCCACTGCGAACCGATCCGCGTAGCCGGGAAAATGAGCACTCCGATCAGCAACATCCAAGCGCCCGCCCAAAGCGCGCCTTTCCAGCCCGAAAGCGGGACGCGGGAGATGGCATACTGGTAGGCGGGTCTCTCAATGGTGATCGATCCGTATTTCCGCTCCAGGAAACGCAAGTTCTGGCGTGCCTCACCGTGGGTTGAATCGCGGGCAAGCGCACGGCGGTAATACAGCGCAGCTTGTCCAGCGCTGCCCATGCGGTAGGCGGCGTTACCGATGTTGTAGAGTGTGTCAGCACCCAGATCCTTGTAGGAACCGGCTTCAAGCCAGAGCTTCGCGGCCTCCTCGTAACGGGCGGCATCGTATGCTTCTTTTGCTTTCGCAGAAACCTCGTCAGCATCCAGCTGCCCTGCCAAGGCGAAAATGAGCACTCCCAATGCTGCCTTGCGAAGACTGCGAAGGATTCTATCCCGCCGTCCTTTCGGCACCGGCACATCGGCTTTTGCCTCACGGAAACAGAGCCGGTCGCGCTCGTCTAGAATGTCGCGGATTTCCTCGTTCTTACCGACGAGCTGCCAGCGTTCCGCGAAACCGCCCGCCGCGCGTAAAAATGCTAGTCCATCACCTGAAGCCGCTCCCACGAGCTTTTCGAAATCTTGGCGTAATTTACGTTTTGTTTCGTCCTTTTCGAAAAGGTGGCCGTAGCGCATCCACAGCGCACGTCCAACGAGTGCTAAAGATAGTGCGGCGGCGATGAGATGCAGCATCCAGGGAAGAAGCGTCTTACGGGTTGGCGTCAGCAGCTTGGCCGTGTCAATCATGCCAAGGATATCAGACATGCGCTCGACCGGCGTTGCAAGCGATGGAGGCGGACCCGAAAACTCGGTGGCTGCGCTCTTTGCAGGGGACATCACCAATGGGATGATATCCGTAGTTATCGTTTCGTATTTCTCCGTATCTGGGTCAAAAAAGACGAGCCGGAAAGGAGGTATGCCTGTCCTCATTTCAAGGGGACGTATGAACTGACTGAACGTAACCTTACCTTGCAACTCGCGGCGCTCTTCACCGCGCTGATTGGGTGTGGCATCATAAATTTTCCAACCGGTCGGATCGATCATCTTCGGCGAGCGCAGGATATCGAGATTGCCAGAGCCACTGACCACAACATCCAAGGCAAGAGGCTCGCCCTCGGTGACATTGGTTTCCTTGATCGTAGTGCTGAGCGAGAATCGTCCCACCGCGTTATCGAAACCTTCCGGCGCACCCTCCGGCAGCGGCGCTACCGCGAAGCCGAGTTTTGGGACAGCGAGTGTCGTCTGTAACTGAACGCGCTGAGCGAAGCGATCGAACACCGTTTTTACGTAGATCAACCGAACCGTCGCTGGACCGATTTCCACATCGCCTGATTTCAAGGCCGTGATCGTCGTCTTGTAGGCGAGCGAAACGTAGGGCTGGCCGAGGAGATTTACCTCGCCAGGCGAATTCGAAGCTTCGTAGCGCCAGACAGCTAGCCCCTTGCGCTCGAACTCCGGCACCCCCCAGTCTGCCATACTAGTCGCGAGATCGCGCGGCACGTAGATCTTGATCTCACTCGCGAATGCTTGGTTTTCAAAAAATTTCCTCTGCGGGATGCGGATGATACTCGCGTATTTCACGCTATCCCCGGCCTCTGCAGGTTCTGCGGCGGACTCGCTCCACTCAAGATCACTGGGATCGAACACCTCGATGCTGAGCGGCTCAGTCTGCATTTTAATGCCATTGACCATCACCTCGACGGCTGGAATCACATGGACGCCTGTCTCGTAGCTGGAAATGATATATTGGAAACTCGATTCAATGCGCCTGCCGGGATACATCTGCGGTCTGCCGAACCCGATAGGCTCGATCACCACATCCTTCACCGCAGGAATGCTTGGCATTTTGTCGGGTTCCTGCCCCTCCACACGGATTTCAAAAATGGCTTTTTCACCACGGGCGAGAAAGCCTGAGGAGACTAAACTGCGCACACCGGCGTGACCAATAGAGGCTGCGAGGAGGCAGATGGAGAGGATTCTGATCATGGATGCTTTCATATTCTACCAATCTTTGTCCGGGTTTCTAAATTCACGTCTGCCGGGGGTGAGTGGACCTTTCTGGAGATCCGCATTTTCGGAAAGTTTGCGACGAGCTCTTTCCACGGGAGTTTCGTTGGGATCTGCCTCGCCCTTGGAATCGCTTTCATCGGGTTCCTTACCTTTGTCGCCTTTCTCCGGATCGTTTTCGCCGCCTTTACCCTTGTCATCGGGTTCCTCCCCCTCGGGGCCTTCGCCGTCCTCTTGCGGTTCCCCATCGCCCTCACCCTCGCCAGGCTCGCCTTCCTGCCCCGGCCCATTACCGGGCTGAGGCTGCGCCTGTTCCATCTGCGCGATCTCGCCTTCGGTCTGTTCTTTTTCCTCCTCAAGCAACTCCTTCAAACGGACGAGGTAACCCATCGCCAGTTCCTCATTTCGGCGGGCGCTTTCTGAATCTGGGTTTTTCACCAGCGCTGAGCGGTAATGCCGGATCGCGTCTGCCCAGTTCAGGATGATGGAATCGATGCGGATAAATTCATTGGATTCACCGGATTCAGGAAGTTCTGATTCCTCCATGCGCTTGAGTTGCTCGCGGACTAGCTCGTCGAATTTTTCCATGTCAGGCACTTCTTCGCCCACAGGATAGCGGCTACCGGAAAGCCCCATCCAGCCGAGCTGGAAAAGCGTTTTACCCATGCCCTCGTGCCCTTCTCCAGCGACCTTCTCATCCTCGGCGAGAATTGCTGTGCTGAAGGCAGAGCGGGCACCGCGGTAATCCTGCGCCTCGTATGCTGCAAGACCTTCACCAAGCCGGAATCGCGAGGCTTTATCCCCGATCACCTTATCATCAGCCAGGGCACGGTAGGCATCGCGCGCCTCATCGAAGCGTTCCTCGGAAAAGGCGCGCCCCGCGTCCTTGGCAAGATCCGCCTCCCCGTGTGTGGAGAATATCATTAGCGCCGCGCCAGCAACGGCCAGCCCACGCCAACGCGTGCCCGCCACGATGGCTGCGGAGAGGAAAAGTATCGCGGGAAACAACGCCCATTGGAAAAACTCGATCACGATCCGAGTTTCACTCCCTTCCATCTCAAAGGCATCCAGACCCTCGGTTGCCGCGCGGACCATGCCCGAGATATCCGCACCGCGTCCGGCGATGACGTAGCGTCCACCGGTTTCGCTCGCAAGTTTCCGCAGCACATCGGGCTGCAAGCGGCTGAGGATGCGGTTGCCGGCCGAATCGACTAAACCTCCGGGGAAATCCGGATGGGGAACAAAACCGCCATCCTCGGTTCCCACTCCGATGGCGACGATTGTCACACCGGAACTTTCCGCATCGGCGATGATCGCATCAAGTTCACCCTCGTTTTCCTCGCCATCGCTGATGATGACCAGTGCATTGTTTTTCTGTCCCGTCTCCTTGAGCACCTGCGTGGCAAGCCGCACCGCCGCCGCGATATCCGATCCACCCGTCGGCATCCACTGCTCGTCGATCTGCTCCACCGTTTCGCGAACAGCGGGATGGTCGATGGTAAGAGGAGCACTGAGAAAAGGGGTTCCGGCGAAAGCGATCAGGCCAACGCGGTCGCTCTTCATCGATTCGAGCAGCTCATAAATCACGATTTTCGCCTGCGCGAGGCGATCCGGTTTTACGTCCTGCACACGCATGCTGCGGGAAAGATCCAGAGCGATCATGATATTGCGCCCGGTGGTTTTTTCCGTTTTGGTTCCCGCATCCCCTTGTGGACGGGCCATCGCAAAAACCAGCGCCAAGATCGCCGCGAGGATCATTCCCAGCGCCATCCAGCGAGGTAGCGGGTGATCTTGTTTGATGAGTTTTCCACGCAGTCTCTCCGCTGAAAAGGCTTGCCAAGGTTGCTTACTGAAACGCCCCGCCATGACGGCACAAACAGCTAGGATCGGCACCGCGATCCACACCAAAAGCCATACTGGATATTCGAGATTCATGTCAGCCGCTTGTCCTGCCCAAAGAAATATACACCGCAAAGCCGAGCCCTGCCAGTAGGGAAACTCCCACAAACCACGCATAAAGCTCCCGATCATCGGTCACCGTCATGCTGCGAGATTCGGTTTTTTCTAACTTGTCGATCGTTCGGAAATTATTCTCAAGATCCTCCAAACTTTGCGCCCAGAAGTGTTCGGCTCGCGTCTCAGTTGCTATTTTCCGAAGGGTGGGGAGATCGAATTCCTGCCTCGGAAAGGACTGGATGCCGCGAGAAACCCTGCCCTCCTTCGTCCCAATCGCCACGGTGTAGGTCTTGATGCCGAGTAACTTGATTTCCATCGCAGCTTCGAGCGGGGATATCTTGCCGGAGTTGCTAGCGCCGTCGGTAATGAGCACGATGATCTTGCTCTTGGCGTCGCGGTTATCAAGCCGCGTGGCCGCCGCAGAAAGCGCGGAACCAATCGCCGTGCCCTGTTCCACCACCGTCCCCACACCTTGGCGGTTCAACTGCAATCCGTCCAGACCGAGGCGCAGCCAGTCATGATCTAGGGTAATGGGGCTCACGGAAACCGGCCTGCCTGCGAAAGCCACAAGCCCGATCCTGTCGTCCGGTCTGCGCGAGATGAAGGAGTCCACCACCCGCTTAGCGGCGTCGATGCGTTTCATCGGCATACCGTCAAAACGAAAATCATCGATGTCCATCGAAAGCGAAACATCGAAGGCCAGCACGATGTCGATGCCGCTCGCGGAGCGGCTTTGGTATTCGTTCCGCCAAACCGGCCGCGCCATTCCGAGGATTGCGAAAACAAGCGAAGTGAATACGAGTGGCACGCCGACATTCCATGCGAGACGGTTGACCCTTTTTCCCAGACTAAGCAGCACACCGAGATTTGGGAATACCACCGCCCCGGATGCTCCCCTACCCCGCCGCAGCAGCAGCAGCAGGAGACTGGGAATGAACAGCAGGAGCCAGCTCGGCTGAGCGAAGCGGAAGTGGGTGATGAAATCCTCAATCATGCGCTGTGTATCCTTTCCAGTAAGGCAGCCCCCTCGGCATGGGTCGTGTTCGATTCAATGCTTACGTGGTCATCCGGCGCGTATTTGTCCGCTGCAAGTTTCGAGAAAAACGCTTCGGCCGCAGATCTTACATCATTCGGCAGGTCTTTTAAACCGTCATGGCGGGCGATGAATTCTTCGTGTGTCTCGAAAAGAGCAGGATCGTTCATGCTCCTCGCAAGATAACGCCGCAGGATCATGGAAACATGGATCGCAGATTCACCCGGCACCGTGCTTTCGTCTCCGGACAAAGCGGCTTTCGCCTCAAGATAAGCCTCGCGCTTTTCCTTCGAGGCATCGACCACAGGTTTCCTCCTCAGCAAAAGCACCACGAAAATGACGATGGCCGCGAATACGGCGATCCCTGCGAAAACCCACCAGAGCTGCGGATCCCATGTTGGAACCAGATCGATGGCGTCGCGCGACTCCGCGAGTTCGAGGCTATTTCCATTTTTTTCCATCGTTTCTTATCTCCTACGCGTGCCACGGCGCTTGAGTAGTGAATGCAACGCAGGCAAGGTATCCTTGTCGGTAGTCAGCGCCGCCGCATCGATCCCGTGTTTCTTGAAAACGGAGGCCACGCCCTCGGCATACCGGGTAGTGAGCTTCCTGAAGCCCATTCTGAGATTCGGGTTGCTGGTATTCACGAGCGCCTCGAGGCCTGTCTCCGGATCAACCATCACCACGCGTCCTGCTTTCGGTAGATCGGTCTCCAGCGGATCATTGACCTGGAGTGCGACGACTTCGTGCTTGCGGGCGAGCTTACCGAGCGGCTTGTCGAGAACCTCCGCATGGAAATCTGAGGCCATAAAAATGAGGGACTTCCGCTTCAGCGATTTCACGAGAAAATTACAGGCCTCCTCGATAGAAGTGCCCTGATTGGCAGGCTTTGCCATCAGGATTTCCCGGATCATGCGCAGGAGGTGACGGCTACCTTTAGAGGGAGGGATGAACATCACCGGCTCTCCCGCAAAAATAAGAAGACCCACCTTATCGCCATTCTGCAGCGCACTGAAACCGAGCACGGCCGCGATCTCCGCAGATAGCTCGCGTTTACTCAGATGCTGGCTGCCGAAATCCGCCGAACCAGAAACATCCACGGCAATGATCACGGAAAGCTCCCTCTCCTCGCGGAATTTCCTCACGAACGGCTCGTTCATGCGGGCGGTCACGTTCCAGTCGATAAACCGCACTTCATCTCCGTGTTGGTATTGCCGGAAGTCATCGAAATCGAGACCCTGCCCGCGGAAGGAGGAAAGGTATTCCCCGGAAAACGACTCCCGCACAAGACGCCGCGCCTTGAGCTCGAGTTTGCGAACCCGTGCCATCATTTCCTCGATCTGTTCCTCCTCAGTCATGCTGAAAGAAAATTCTAATTCCAAAGTTTCCTCTTCCTTGAAAATTGAATTTTGAAATTTAAGGCACGACGACTTTCGCGAGGATGCGCTGGATGATCGTATCCGTAGTGATACCCTCGGCCTCCGCTTCGTAGGTGAGGAGAATGCGGTGACGAAGAACATCCAGTGCCATATCCTTAACATCCTGCGGAGTCACGAACGCGCGTCCCTGCATGAACGCGCGGGCACGGGCGGCCAGAGCGAGGTTGATGGTTCCGCGCGGTGAAGCTCCGGCCCGCACCCAGTTATTTAGAGGTGCGTCCACCTTTGCCGGAAAACGGGTGGAATAGATTAGTTCCACGATGTATTTGCGGATTGCCTCGTCGATGTAAATGGAGTTCACCAATTCGCGGGACGCACCGACCTGCTCCGGCGTCGCTCTACACTTGGTTTCATAAACGGGAGCTGAGGTCGCCATCCGGTTGAGGATTTCCAGCTCCTCGGATTTGGTGGGATAGCCGACGTTCACTTTCAGTAGGAAACGGTCGAGCTGCGCCTCGGGAAGCTGGTAGGTGCCTTCTTGGTCGATGGGGTTCTGGGTGGCGAGCACGAGGAAAGGCTTTGGCAGCGGATAGGAGCGATCACCCAGCGTGACCTGCCGCTCCTGCATCGCCTCTAGGAGAGCGGACTGCACTTTCGCCGGGGCGCGGTTGATTTCATCGGCGAGGATCAGGTTATTGAAAATCGGGCCGAGCTTCGGCTCAAACCTGGCATCGTGCGGGTGGTAGATCATCGTCCCCACCAGATCGGCTGGTAAAAGGTCGGGCGTGAACTGGAACCGCGCAAAGGTAGTGGAAAGCGAGCCTGATAGTGCCTTCACCGCCAGCGTCTTGGCTAGGCCGGGAACACCTTCCAGTAGGATATGACCGTTGCAGAGTAAGCCCACGAGTAGCCTGTCCACGAGATCTTCCTGACCCACGAGGACTTTCGCCATCTCGTTCTTAACCTCGCCGATCCATGCGCTGCTCTCGGCAATTTTTTCCTGTAGTTCTTCAGTTGTCATTGTTGGCACGCAAACTTTGCCTTTCAACGCGCAGTGTGCAACTGGCAATCCCACTGCACCGCAATTTACCGTGAATTCCTGTGACCGCTGCGCTCCCGGACACGCATACCCGTCATTTCCCCGCAATACGGGCACCGGAATTTTCCCTTAAACAAAATCGAAGTTGAGACGACCACCCTGTAACTGCCGCAAAACGATTGCGCGGATCTGTGCTTCGCGCGGCCAAGGTTCCCCAAAGGCGCTGACATGCACAGCGAGCATTTCAGACGCTCCCCCAGCATGAGTGCAAGCACCTTGAGAAAGACGCAAGCTACTGCGCAGATTCCTGCATTTTTCAGCCATGCGATGTCATGCGCATAGAAACCATATAGAAGAGAGCCGATGACAATCGGCAGCATAAGGAACAAGAGCAAAAGGATCAGGGATGTGATCTTGAATCGTATTAGAACGCTTTGAGATGATACGCTGTGCATGAATAAATTTCTGGAAAAGAGGGCGAGAGATGTGGTGAGGATGACTGCTTGGAATTTGCTTTTGGCGGGAGGCTCCTGAAATAGCATTTGGGCCGAATCAGGTGGCTTTTTAAGGCCGATTCAAGAATTACGGATTTATTTAGGATTAAAACGGCGGGGAGAAAAGAAGAAAAACGAGTGATAATCAGTTACAAAAAAGACCGATTGCGCTCCAAGATAAAACTGCCAATCCCACTGCACCGTGATTCTACAGAAAAAAATTCCTGTGATTGCTACGATCCCGGACACGCATACCTGTCATTTCCGCGCAATACGGGCACCGGAAATTTCCCATGAACAAAATCGAAGTTGAGACGGCCATCCTGTGACTACCGCAAAGCGTTTGCGCGGATCTGTGCTTTGCATAGCCGAGGTACCCCAAAGGCGCAGCCATGCACAGCGAGCATTTCAGACGCGCCCCTATCATGTATGAAAGCACCTTGAGAACGACGAAAGCTGCTGAGAAGATTCCTGCATTTTTCATCCATGCGGTATCATTCGTATAGAAACCAAATAGAAGAGAGCCGAAAATAAGCGGCAGCATAAGGAATAAGAGCAAAAAAATCAGGGATGTGAGCCTGAACCGTATTAAAACGTCCTTAGATGATACGCGATGCATTATTGAGTCTCTGGAAAAAAAATCTTAAATTCTGACGGTTTGAGGGTTTAAGGGAATTGTTATAAAGATAAAGTTGTTCGCCCGCAATTTTTAATAAGTAACATAATAAGTTACTCGCTGAATTAGCCTTCGAAAATAATCATTCCCTCTATCTAACAGCAGGGCGATCAAGCTCGGCAGTGAAAACTCGACTACTTTGGAATTTCACCATTTGCCAAAAACCGTGCGCGAAAATGTGACAACAAAATAGAGTACGCCGCAGGCTCTGGACTGCTGTGATTCTTCATTCACAGCTCTCAAACAGGTCTTTTCCGGGCGCAGCCGTAACGTCGCGCCTCGCTGGCCGGGTGAGTATCGCGTCGATTTCGGTGAGAAGTTCGAAACCCGGATCTTCCTCTCTTACGAGAATCCGTTTCAACCTCTCCGCCCATTCGCCCGTGTCACCGCCTTTATTTCTGGAAAGGATCAGAGCCGCTTCTGAAAGCCGCCCGCTTGCCGAAAGCTCACGACCCGTGCGCCGCAGCCACGCTTCGAGATATGGTTTCCGGTCAACCCTCATTTTCCTATGAGTTTCCTAACCGTGGCGGCATCGAGATGAAAATTGCCCGTTCCGTGAGGGTCGAACTTCCCTTTTTCAAGAACCTGATACTCGAACGCTTTGATGGGCTTCGTCCCTGAGACTTCGGACATCAGATAAACGCGGATAGTAAGTGCCTCCTCCCCTGTTCCTCCCTCCAATTTACGGATCGAATACTGGACCTCGTTGAGTCCTTGTTGTGCACCGCCAATCACAATCTCAGCCTCCTTGGCATTCGCGAAGCGGTGTCGGCTGATTTTATTTACCTGCACCTGCACCTCACGACCGGGACTGAAGACATAGACTTTTGCGATCGTCGTAGCTGGGTTGGCGGCGATCGGCGTAAGCGGCACCACACCCGAAGGCTGAGCCTCTGGCACTCCGCGGAGATAGGAAAGATCCCCCGCCGCCAGTTCAGTGCGGACATCAGGTAACGCGGTGAGATTCACAAAGTCCGCCTTGTCATACAGCCATCCGCCCGCACCGCGGACAAATGAGAGAACCAGCATGTTATCCGTGGGTTCACCGCCCACCCCGAAATCGACTTTACCAAAATAGGCGGACTTCGCGGTCGCACCATTCTGCTTCGCCTCAAGAAATTTGAGGCCGCCAAGAGCGGGAGGCGGCGCGGGAAGATCGAAAATCGTGGCGGGGAAGGCACGTTTCTCAGAAAGAATCCGGTTCTTCACTTCCATGCTGCGATGCGGAGCGGTGACACGTTGCCAAGTCGCCGCATCCTTATTGATGAGCGCCGTCCGCCAGATGCCGTAGGTTTTTTCCAAATTCGCCTTCAGATCCTCCTGAGCGTGACAGATGGCCGTCAAAATGAGGGATAAAGCCAAAATATAGCAGTTCATGGACGAAACGATTGGACAATCAGCCCAGAATCACAACAAACAAATCCGTGCGAGCGCGGGCGTTTTAGTCTCCGTTCTATTATCCAAGTTATGAGCCAAATTTTGCAGAAGGTCGCGCCCATCGGTGAGTCGCGTGACAAGGAGATCCTGAAATCGGCCTCCACCTATATTTTCTCGAACAAGGATGGGATTGATCTACTGGCACACGTCTTCGCTCCCGAAGGTTCCACCGTTCCAAACCGCCCAGCAGTTGCCTTTTTCCATGGAGGTTTCTGGGACACGCCGATGGTCACGCAGTTCGTTCCGCACTGCCACCACTTTGCAGGTCGCGGTGCGGTGAGTGTTGCCTTCGAATACCGCGTAGCATCGAAGCACCAGACCGGGCCGATCGAGGCGATCGAAGATTCGCGCACGGCGCTGCTTTGGTTACATGAAAACGCGGATTTGCTCGGAATTGATTCTAACAATATAGCCGTCGGCGGGGCGGCGGGCGGCGCGTTCTTGTGTTTGCTGCTTGCGATGCAGAAGGACAAACAATTTTCCACGCCCATTAGGCCAAAGGCGCTCGTGCTGTTCAGCGCCCTTCTCAACACCACTCCGAAAGGCCAACTTTCCGATCGCTTTCCAAACACGAAAGAGGCGAAGGAGTTTAGTCCAAGCGGACTCGTCCGGCGCAAGCTGCCGCCCATGCTTTTCATGCACGGCAAGTCCGACCGCGTCACATCCTTCGAGGAAGCCACCACCTTTTGTCGCCGAATGAAATGGCGTGGAAACCGCTGCAAGCTTCTCGACTTCAATGGAGCCGAGCACAGCTTTTTCAACTTTAACGTCAGCCACTCAAATTTCGAGGTGACCATCGCCGCCGCTGACCGCTTCCTAGTCGAGCATGGGCTTCTTGCTGAAAACCGCAGTGAATCCGCAGAGGATTGATGAAGCCTAGTGATGCAGTCGATGCTTACCGGCGATTTGGGCAATCTCAAAAAAAAAATCGGTCGGAACTAATCCCGACCGATCACTGATCAGTTAAAAATTTAGAATCAGCCGATCACGTCCGGCCAGTTGGTGTGGAAGAACTCGCCGCGGGGCTTGTCGGTGCGCTCGTAGGTGTGGGCACCGAAGAAGTCGCGTTGAGCCTGAAGCAAGTTCGCTGGGAGCACGGCGCTGCGGTAGCTATCGTAGTAACCGAGCGAGGCACTGAAGGCAGGAACGGGAATACCAGCAAGTGTGGCGATGGAAATTACCTCGCGCCAGTTTTGTTGGAAGCCGTTAAGCAAGTCCGTGAAGAAGGGAGCAAGCATGAGGTTGCTAAGCTTCGGATCCTTGCGATAAGCATCGGTGATGTCGTTGAGGAAACGGGCGCGGATAATGCAGCCTCCGCGCCAGATGGCGGCGATCTTTGCGAGATCGAGCCCCCAGCCTTTTTCCTCACCCATAGCCGTGATGAGATCGAGGCCTTGGGCGTAAGAAATGATCTTGGAAGCGAACAGCGCGTCGTGAACTTTCTTCACGAGATCCTTCTTGTCGGTGGTGATCTCAGCCTTCGGTCCTTGGAGAATTACGCTGGCGGTGACGCGTTTATCTTTCATGGAGGAAAGAATGCGCGCTTCAACTGCGGCGTTGATCGTGGAGATGACAACCGCGTTTTCCACGGCGTTAATGAGTGTCCATTTTCCAGTGCCCTTCTGGCCTGCCGTGTCGAGGATCACATCCACGAGCGCGTTGCCGGTTTCCGGATCGTTCTGCTCGAAGATTTTTGCGGTGATCTGGATCAGGTAGCTTTCGAGGTCGCCATTATTCCAATCAGTGAAAACGGTGGCGAGTTCCTCAGGAGTGAAGCCCGCAGCCTTGAAGATATTGTAAGCCTCGCAGATCAGCTGCATATCGCCGTATTCGATGCCGTTGTGGATCATCTTCACGTAGTGACCTGCACCGCCAGTGCCGATGTGAGTCACGCAAGGCTCGCCGTCCACTTTTGCGGAGATACTTTCGAAAATCGGCTTCATCACATCCCAGGTTGATGTGGGACCGCCGGGCATAATGGATGGCCCTTTGCGCGCGCCCTCCTCACCTCCAGAGACACCCGCGCCGATAAAGCGGAAGCCGAGGTCGCCCAGCCATTTATCGCGGCGCTCAGTATCTGTGTAGAGCGAGTTACCGCCATCGATGATGATATCGCCTTTGTCGAGGAGCGGAAGGAGCGACTCGATGACCGCATCCACGGGGCCGCCAGCTTTGACCATGATCATGATTTTTCGCGGGGAGGCTAGGGAGTTCACGAAGCCCTCCAGAGTTTCTTCACCCACGATTTTTTTATCCGGGTGCTGCGCGACGAATTCCTCCATCGCGCTAGTCGTGCGGTTATATACCGAGACTTGAAAGCCCCGAGATTCCACGTTCAAAACAAGATTCTGGCCCATTACGGCCAGTCCGATAAGTCCAAAGTCGCTATTGCTCATAATGTTGTTCCGGTAAATTCCCGGCAGGCGGATGTAAGGAACCTGTCGAGTGAGTGCAACCCCTTGTTGCCTTTTCATCATCAATTTCACAAATTCGCTGCGTGAACCTCCCAAATGCGATCACCGTCTCCCGCCTTTTCCTGACCGCCGGTTTTATTCTTTTCGTAACAAAGGAGAGCACCTGGGGATTTTTCGTTGCCCTGATCCTATTCATCATCGCCGCTATCAGTGATTTCGTGGATGGCTGGCTGGCGAGAAAAATGAACCAAGTCACCCCCCTTGGTAAACTGCTCGATCCTCTCGCCGACAAGATTCTGGTATGCTCCGCTTTCATAGTTCTCTCGGCAGAAGGGCTCTGCCCAGTGTGGGTTACGACATTGATCATGGGCCGAGAATTCCTCGTTACCGGGCTGCGACAGATTGCCATCGAGGCAGGACAGGTGATCGCCGCCGATAGACTTGGGAAATGGAAAACCGCTTTCCAACTCACTTATCTGATCGCCGGGATGATCAAGCTGACGCTCGACAAAATGGAATCGGTCGAGCCGCCACTGTCCTATCTTTACAACCTGACCAACGGAGCATGGCTGCTGCCCATCAGCCTCGTCCTCGCGGTTGGGCTGACGGTCATTTCAGGATGGAACTACATCTGGTCTTCACGCTACCTGTTGCGTGGCAGCTGACCTTACTTCCCAAGCAGGTAAGCAAGCAGATCCTTGAGTTCCTCGGGATTGAGGCGGTTGATCATTCCGGACGGCATCGGCGAAACATCGGAGAGCTTGTTCTCCTTGATATCGGAGCGCTTGACCTCGACCTTCTGCGAGTAGTCGAAGGGATTGTTGGCTATGATTAGGATCTCGTCCTTTTCCTCGAGGATCTTGCCGACGGTCATCTTACCGTCGTCGGTGGTGATCGCGTGGAATCCGTATTGGTCGGAAATGACCTTGCTCGGCTCAATGATCGCCTCGGCGATGTCTTTGACGGTGAACCGCCCGGCGAGGTTGCTGAGATCAGGCCCTTGCGCCCCGCCGAGGGCGCCGAAGCGGTGGCAGGCAGCACAGAGTGAGGCACGGTACATATCCTCGCCCTTTTTCTTGTCGCGGCCTTCGAGACCGGATTCGGCGAGCTTCACCACTTCATCCACCGTCCATGCCTTGCCTGGGCCGGCGATTTTAGGGAGATCAGACATCAGGTTACCGGCGAGTGCCTTCGCATCGGCGGCATAGATCCTTTTTTCCTCGGGCGTGCCGTTTTCGTAAACCTGCTCGCGGATCTTGATCATGAATTTGCCGAAGCTGTTGCCACCCTTGCTACTCTCGACCTCGCGGAACCACGCGAAGACGCGCTGCCGTTCGCCAGCTTGCCAAGGCCCTTTCACGGCACGGAGGCAATAGAGGTAGTGGATCTGTGCGGTGGGCGGATGATCCTGCATCATCCGGCTGATGCTGCCGCCATATTGACCGTTGCGGGAAATCAGTTCCGCCCATGGTTCGGGCTCGGGAGCAGGTTCCTTGTCCATGATATCCAAAGTTCTTCCAACCACCTCGGGTGCCTGGAGGTAACAGAGCATCCGTGCGAGCTCGTAGTTTAGGGAACGCTCATTCGAGGGATAAGATGCGTCGATCTTAGCCAGCATCTTGGCCTTCTCGGCATCGGTCGGCTCTCCGCTGCGAATGAACACAAGACCCGCCGCCCGGAGCCAGTTGAGCTTCTGTTGAGTCGAAAGCTTCACCCAATCAATCCGATCCAAGGCGCCGAGTAGGAGATCGCGGTTCGGTTTTGCGTTGAGTCGGGCTAGAGCCATGCTCGCGTTGATGATGCGCAAAGGATTCTTCTCGGTGCTCAGTTTAGCCGCCCATGAGGTATCGGCAAGACGCTCCAGAGCGGCCTTTGCCATGAACCGGGTGGTTCGCTCCTCGGAGCCGAGAAGCTCCCAGATCTCATCAAATTTCGCGGATGCGGGGTTGATGGTAAAACCCGCGAGCTTGTCTCTTTCCACTACCTTCGCAAAAATTTCCTGCTGAGGAGCGGAAGACTCTTTTCCGACATAAGTCACACGCCATAACGCAGAAGTGATGCGACGGCCGCCTGTTGCGAAATACATAGTGCCGTCCTTGGTGATGATGCCATCCGTTAGAGGAAGCCCCTCACCTGCCACGAACTCCTCTTTCGTCGCTTTAAAAGAAGAACCATTTGGTGAAAGATGCACCGCGTAGATCGTCGCGAAAGTCCAGTCGAACGCATAAATCGCCTGCTGATATTTCGCGGGAGCCTTGAATCCGCTACCGGAAAGCAAGCCAACCGGCGAGCCAGGGCCGATGTTCAGAACGGGAGCCATGCTGTCCTCGTAGTATTCGGGCCATTTCCCCGTGCCGTTGCGCCAGCCCATTTCTCCGCCGGGGACAACGTGGTTGATTCGTGTGGGGCGATACCATGGCATCCCGAAATCCCACTCCATATCCGCGTCATAGGAGAAAAGCTCGCCGCTCTGGTGGAACGCGACATCAAAGGTATTGCGATGGCCCATCGAAACGAGTTGCAAGGACGTGCCATCGGGCTTGAAGCGCCCGATCCACCCGCCGGGCGCGAACACGTTTGCCGCGTGGCCATTGCCATCGGGGTTGCGGGGAAGAAGCTGATCCTCATCCCATACCTTCGCAGGGAAGTAATCCGTTACCGCCGGGAGCGCTGTGAAATTTCCTGTCACGAGGTAGATCCATTGCTTGTCTGGGGAAAGGACGACGGAGTGCACACCATGCTCACCGCCCGCCTTGATAGGTATGGTCAACTTGGGAGCTTCCCAGCCGTCCGTCGTTTCCTTCACCATCCACACACCGGTCTCCACGGGATGAACCTGTGCCTTCTCGTTCACAACGATGTAAAGCATACCTTCATGCCAAAGCAGGCCATGCGCACCACCTACAGGAATGTTCAGTGGCTCCACGGTGGTCTCTCCACCAGCGAGAGGAGCAGGTGTCACGCGGTAAAGCTTTCCATACTGATCGGCTACAATCAGCCTACCTTTTCCATCCTCTGTGAGAGCCACCCATGAGCCCTCTTCCTTTTTCTGCACATCATAAATCTTCTCCAGCTTAAATCCCGCCGCGACCTTGTATTTCGCGGTCTGATCGGTAACCTCCGCCACACACACCTGCGCCAAAAGTAGGCACGGCAACATTCTTAAAATCCCTATGTGATTCATTGGTGAAAAATTGTATCACAGGAATTTCGACTCTCTCAAATATTTTCTGATAAATTCCCGCATGCCATGAACATCCCCTCGCCGGAAAAAATGACGTCGCTCGATCAACGCATGGCGGCGCTCGGGATCGATCCCGGGGATCTGCTGGAGAAATTCGTGCGTGGCTCGGGAGCGGGCGGCCAGAAAATTAACAAGACCTCGAACTGCGTATTCCTCAAGCACCTGCCCAGCGGTATCGCAATTAAATGCCAGTTGGAGCGCTCACGCGAGATGAACCGTTTCCTCGCCCGCCGCGAACTCTGCGACCAGATGGACACAATCATCAACGGCAAGCTCTCCGCCAAGACCCAGGAAATCGAAAAAATCCGCCGCCAGAAACGTCAGCGATCAAGACGCTCCAAACAACGATCGGTCGCCGACAAACGGATGCTTTCCGAGAAAAAATCACTCCGCAGGCCACCGGAAAGCTAAAAGCTAATTTTTATGCTTCATCCAATATCCACCCACAAAGTGACCTCATCACTCCCTAACAAAGCCGGACTCTATGCCCTGATCGCCATCATGCTGGCTTCCTGCGAATCCAGTAAACCACTGGCGGAAACTCCAATGGTTTCCAAACCGACTATGGAACCCGAGAGCAAGCCAATAAAAATGCCGCCGAACAACCGAAAGCTCGGCGCTGTAGAGAGCATCGATGTGGAGGAACTCTTCGGCCTCCAACAATCCGGGAACGTGCTGATCTACGATGTGAGGGTTCCATATTTTTACTCGATCGACCACATCCCGGGCTCAACAAACTGGCCTCACACTGACTACGATGCCAAGGTGCAGAAGCGTGACATCGAGATCCAGAAAGCAATGACTGAAGGAAAAAAAGTAGTGGTTTATTGTTTCAACCGAGGATGCTCTGAAGCGAGAAATGTGGCCAAAAAACTAGCCCGCCGGGATTACGTCATTCATATCTTCAGCGCAGGCATCGATACATGGCGCGCCGCCGCACTGCCGCTTCAGGGAGCTACTCCCGCAAAGCCGGAGTGAACCGCACAATATCGCACTAACAGAAAAAGCCGGACAGGCGAACCTGTCCGGCTTTGGGGAAAATCTCGGGCCGCATCACTGCGGCCCGGATGAATATTAGTCCTGACCTGGGCTCCAGTCTTCGGAGGCGGCGGCGGCGAGGTTGAACGCTTGTTCGAGGCCGACCATCTCGCTGGATGGGCGGAGGGACTCGAAGCTGGCGCTCTCCTTCTTGAGCTGCTCCTCGGAGTAGCCGACGGCCTTGATCGAGAGACCGATGCGGCGCTCGACCTTGTCCACTTTGATGACGCGGGCCTCGATGCTATCTCCGACCTTGATGACATCCTTAACCTTCTCCACGTGATCCTCGCTGAGCTGGGAAATGTGGATGAGGCCGTCGATGTCGCCTTCGAGGGAAACGAACGCGCCGAAGGAGGCGATCTTGGCGACCGTGCCCTTGACGAGATCGCCGACCTTGAAGCGGTCGTCGATGGCGGACCATGGATCGTTCTCGGTTTGCTTGATGCCAAGCGAGACGCGCTGGTTCGCCTTGTCGATCGCGAGGACGATGGCCTCGATTTCGTCGTTCTTCTTGAGAACTTCGGAGGGGTGGTTGATCTTGCGGGTCCACGACATGTCGGAGACGTGGATCATACCGTCGATGCCTTCCTCCAGCTCCACGAACGCGCCGTAGGCAGTGAGGTTACGGACAGGGCCGGTGATCGTTGCGCCGACAGGATAGCGGAGCTCGATCTCATCCCATGGGTTGCCTTCGAGCTGGCGCACGCCGAGCGAGATTTTCTGCTCCTCGATGCTGATGCCAAGAACGACAGCCGTGATTTCCTGACCGATCTCGAGAACATCGGACGGACGGGTGATACGCTTGACCCAACTGAGTTCGGAAACGTGAACAAGGCCTTCGACGCCGCGCTCGATTTCGATGAACGCACCGTAAGGAAGGAGCTTGGTGACCTGACCCTTGACCTGTTGGCCGATCGGGTATTTGCGCTCGATGTCTTCCCATGGGTTTTCGGACATCTGCTTGAGGCCGAGCGAAACCCGCTCTTTCTCGCGATCCACGTCGAGGATGACGACATCGACGGATTGGCCGATGTGGAGCAGCTCGGAAGGATGGTTGATGCGGCCCCACGACATGTCGGTAATGTGGAGAAGGCCATCCATGCCGGCGAGATCGACGAAGGCGCCGAAATCGGTGAGGTTCTTGATCGCACCGACCACCTTGTCGCCGATCTTGACGGTTTGAAGGAACGCCTGGCGTTGCTCGGAGCGCTCGGCTTCGATGACTTCGCGGCGGGAAAGGACGATATTTTTGCGCTCGTCGTTGACCTTGACGATCTTGAATTCGTAGATGTTTCCAACGAATTCGGAAAGATCCTTGGGTGGGATGATGTCCACTTGGGAGCCGGGGAGGAAAGCCTCGACACCGACGTTGACGGTGAGACCGCCTTTGACAACTGCCTTGACCTTGCCACGGACAAGTCCGCCATCTTGGTAAACTTTGACGATCTTGTCCCAGTTCTGTTTGTAGGCGGCCTTTTCCTTGGAAAGGACGACCATGCCCTCGTCGTTCTCAAGACGCTCAAGAAGGACTTCGATCTCGTCGCCGATTTCGATATCCTCGTCTTCGAACTCATTGGAAGGAATCGCACCCTCGGATTTGTAGCCGATGTCCACGAGGACGATCTGCGGGCGGATTTCGAGGATGGTGCCTTTCACGATGGATCCTTCACGGAACTCCATGAATTTCGAATCGATGAGGTCACTCAGCTCTTGGTTAATTGGTTCTGCGGTGGCAGTACTCATATATATTGGTTAGTGGTTTGGTTAGTTTGGTTTCGTTTTCCTTCCGACAATTGCCCCGGAAAAAAGCGTCCTACAGGCACCGGGGCTCCAACCGCCAGCAGGACAAAAGAAAAACGGAGGGCGAACCTATGGGTCGCCCCAAGGTTTGCAAGCCCAAAGAAATACAAGAAATTGTTGCAGTGAAATTCCTGACCCGAATACCCGTCACGAAGCCGCAGCCGCGACGGGGAGCTTGTCAAAGCCTTAGAGCAATATGGAGAAGGGATTTGCAATCCCTTTAGGAGGACTGGTCTTTTCATCTATTGGCTCGGGATGTGAAAGGGATTGCATTGGAGGAGTGGGTAGGGAAAATTGCCGACATGTTGGCACGACGTGATTTCATGAAGGCCGGGGTTCTTGCCGCCGGGGGTGTTTTGGTTTCTGCACAGGTCGCGAAGGCGCAGGCGGCGGGCGGCTTTACGCTGCCGGATCTGGCCTATCCGCTTGATGCGCTGGAACCGCACATCGATGCTACGACGATGGGCATTCACCACGGCAAGCACCATCTGGCCTACATTACGAATCTAAACACGGCTGTTTCCTCCTCGGCAGATCTGAAAGGAAAATCCATCGAAGTGCTACTCGGCGACCTCAGCGCGATCAAGGACGCGAAGCTGATGGCGACCGTCCGCAACAACGGCGGTGGCCACTGGAACCACTCCTTTTTCTGGGAATCCCTCACTCCCGCCGCGAAGTCCGGCAAGCCCTCCGACGATCTCTCCGCCGCGATCAATGCCGCATTCGGCTCCGTGGAAAAAATGAAGGAAGCCTTCACCGCCGCTGCAATGACTCGCTTCGGCTCCGGCTGGGCCTGGCTGATCGCAAAGGATGGCAAGCTCGCCATCACCAGCACGCCGAATCAGGATTCGCCGATGATGAAAGGCGTGGTGCCCGAAACGGAAATCGGAAAGCCGCTGCTTGGCTTGGATGTTTGGGAGCACGCCTATTACTTGAAATACCAGAACAAGCGCGCGGATTACGTCACCGCATTTTGGAACGTAATCGATTGGAGCGCGGTATCGAAAAGGCTGGGCTAACTCTTCGCCACCTTATCCAAAATCCCGTTCACGAAACGCCCGGAGTCGGTCGTGCCGAAGCGCTTCGCCAGTTCGATGGCTTCGTTGATGACGACGTTGGGGGGAGTTTCCGTGCGGATCAGTTCATAAGTGCCAAGGCGCAGGATGGCGCGATCTACGGGATCGATACGGCCGGGGGTGAAATTCTCTACGATGGAGGCGAGCTTTGCATCGATTTCCTCCTTAGCGGCGAGGATGGCGTCCACGAGTTCGTCGGTGCGTGAGCGAAGAGCGGCGATCTCGGATTTCGATTCGCGAAGTTTTGCGAGATCTGCTTGATCGGGGAAATTCTCGGGCTGCTCGACCATGCGGAGTCGGTCGGAAATGCGCTGGAGGCGGCGGACGGAGGCGGTGACAGGTTCGAGCTGTGGTTTCAGTTCTGGAAAGTCAACAGCACCTCGCAAGAACTGCTCGCGGTGGAAGAATAAGTCGCGGTCGGTTTTAAAAAAGCTTTCGAGGGCAAGCGCGAACTCATCGTCAACGGCGGAGTCCTCGCCCGTTTTGGGGAGTTTACCGAGTTTTATGAAAGCGAGGCTCCAAGATGATTCGAGCGCGAGGAGGCGGTTGAGCGCGTCCTTAACAGCCTCAGCTCTCGGCAAACCGGTGAGGTGTGCGAGTGCCGGCTGCGCGCGCTGGACGAAATCGGACAATCTTTCCTCCCGGCCATGGGCAAGATGGTGGACGGTGCGAAAGGTCGCAATCTGAAGATTACGACGGTCTGTTTCCGTCAGAAATTCCCAGAATGGCTCGCGCAATGCGGCCGGATCGGCTCCTCCTTCGAGGTCGGAGCAATAGAGAAACTGGATGGTGGATTCCCTGATTTGTCTGCGGCTCGGCATCTTATAGCTTGGCTTGTCGTTTCGCACCCAACGGCATCGATTTCTCGATTCCGGCGAAGATTTCGATAATGTTTGCAGCGGCCCGAGCGGCCTCATGGCCACGGTTCATGGTATCGCCTGTGCAGCGTTCCTCAGCTTGCTTTTCGTTATTCACCAGCAGCACTTCGTGGATGATGGGGGTGCGGTGCTCGACGGCAAGACCCTGAAGGGATTCCGTCACACAGGAGGCGACGAGATCCGCATGCTGGGTTTCCCCGCGGATGATCACTCCAAGGGCGATGACGCAGCTGAATTTTTGGCGATCTAGCAGGTTCGCGACCGTTACAGGAATCTCGAAGGCACCAGTTACGCGAATCAGGTCGATGCGTGCCATAGGGAGAACTAAATCGAGTTCCTCGATGGTGTGATCGACAAGAGCATCAGTGAAAGCTTGGTTATACATCGAGGCGACGATGCAGACACGAACTCTGTGACTGAATACCCTAGGCTGGGGTGGCAGTAAGTTAGACATTTATTCGTAATGAGGGCAGAGCAGGGAAAAGTCAACCGACAGTCGGAAAATGCGAGGCGAGGTAAGGATCGATTTGGGCTTTACGCGGCAGCTCAGCCGTTTACACAATACACCTGCTATGCTCTGAAGACCATGGCGAAAGCAATCTATACCCACCAACCACTATGGACATCCAAATCGCCACTCTTTGTGACTTCGCGGCCGACTACAACGGCAAGCTCGTCATCTCCGGAACCTTCGACACCCTCGCCGCCCGCGCCCTGCCGGTGGTGCATCCCGCGTGTGCGCTCGCCATGCGCTTCTGCTTTACGCCGGAAGACACCGGTCGCCACAAGCTCTCGATCAACATCATCAACGAGGACGGCGAATCGCTCGATCCGAACAACATGCCGATCAAGCCAGAGTTCGACGTTCAACTCCCCAAAGGTGCGCCGTTCCTTACCCGCAACATCGTGATGAACCTCCAAGGTCTCCGTTTCCCAGAAGACGGCATCTACTCGATCGACATCGGCTGCGACGACGAAGTGCTCATCCGCCTACCGCTGCGCGTGATCAAGGTGAATGCCGAAGGCAAAGCCGAGTAACCCCCCTTCCCTCTCAAAACGCCATCCCAGCATCGGGGTGGCGTTTTTTTTCGTGAATGAAGGGTTGCACGCCAGCAAGACGCGGCTTTGCTGGGGCATATGGAAAACACATTCGATTGCGCGATGGTGACGGGGGCTTCCTCGGGGTTGGGTGAGGAGTTTGCATGGCAGCTTGCTGGAAACGTGGGAAAGCTGGTGCTGGTGGCGCGGCGGGCGAAGAGGCTGGAGCGGATTGCGGAAGAATTGCGCGAGGCTTTCCCGCGAACAGCGGTGATGGTGATTGCAGCAGATCTGGCGAAGCCGGACGATCGGCTTTCCGCGATGGTTCAAGCTGTGGAGGCAGGCTTTGCGCCGGACCTGCTGGTGAACAATGCGGGGCTGGGGGATTACGGCGAGTTCGTGACGGCGGAGTGGGCGGGCATCGAGGCGATGCTGAAAGTGAACATCGAGGCACTCACCCATCTGAGTCACCTTGCCGCTCCTCACATGATTCGCCGGAGCAGCGGCGGCATCCTAAATGTTTCCTCGCTCGCTAGTACGTTGCCGATCCCAGACTTCGCGGTTTATGCCGCGACGAAGGCTTACGTAAGCAGTTTTTCCGAGGCGCTAAGAATCGAGCTACGGGAGCACGGCATCCGGGTGATGTCTCTGTGCCCTGGGCCGGTGAAGACGGAGTTCGGCGAGGTCGCGCGGCGGGAAGGAAGCTCGGAAGGCATGCCAGCTCACGCACTATTCTATGTGCCGAAACAACAGGTGGTGGCGGAGGCGTTACGCGGAATGGAGCGTGGCTGCGCGAGGGTTTTCCCAGGGCTGCAAATCGCGGCGGCGGGGCTGATTATCGGGGCGCTACCTCTTTTCCTGCTGAGGTTGCTGATGGCGCAGCGGCCGAGGCGATAATCAAACAGATTGGCTTTTCATTTCGCGCCGATCAGATATTTTAACGTCCGTGCGATCACCTGTCCTCATCGTTTCCGGATTCGCTGCAATGGTGATTTTTGCCTGCACCCCGATCGGACCACCGTCGGGTGGTGCCTCAACTAATGGTGAAGGTATCTCCATATCTGCGATGATGCGCGAGGTGCGACTGAAGGTGGATTTTGTTCCGAAAGGCACGCACGGGCGGCGGGTGGTGAGGCCGATGAGTCCACGCTTCATCACGATCCATAGCACGCAAAACTGGACGGCGGATGCCTCGCGCCATTCGCTGGCTCTGAAACGCGGTGCCCTGCGTGCGCCGAAGCGCCGGGGCGGCAACCGCATCGGCTATCTGATCTGGCATTTCACGGTGGATGACAGGGTGGCCATGCAGCACCTGCCAACCTCGGAGCAGGGCGAGCACGCGGACTTCGATGGCCCCGGTAATCGGTATTCGATCGGGATCGAGATGTGCGAGCACCGAGGATCGAGCCGCGAGGCGACGTTGGAGCGGACGGCGAAGCTGGCGGCGGTGCTGATGAAGAAGCACGGCATCCCTTTGAAGAACGTGGTGCCTCATTACCATTGGCCGCGCCGTGGACAGAATCCGCCTAACAAGAACTGCCCACATTTCCTCCTCGATAACGGCAGGCCCGGCGCGAAGTGGAGAGCGTTCCAATGGCGCGTGAACTTTTATTATCGCAGGCTCCAATGACATTTCCTCTCTCCCACGGCAGCCCAGGAAACGACCAGACCGTGCTGGAGCCGGGCGTGCATTACGTCTGCCAGCGCTGCAACGCCTGCTGCAAATGGCCCGGCGATGTGCGGGTTTCGGAAGGGGAAATCGCGGCCATCGCGGATTTTCTCGAGATGCCGGAGGGTGATTTCATCTCCGGCTTCACCCGCCTTCGGACGAACCGCACAGGACTCTCCCTATTGGAAAAGGACAACCACGAGTGCATCATGCTGGAGAACGGCGGCTGCCGAATCCATCCCGTGAAACCCTCGCAATGCGCAGGTTTCCCAAATAAATGGAATTTCCCCGGCTGGCGTGACATCTGCGAGGCGATCCCTGTTCCCGTTCCTCCGAAGACATAATAGAAAAAAATACCCATCAGGACTGGTTATGGTTGGCAAGATTGCGGGGTATGTGCAAAAACAAGTTCGTAGGGTGAGTATATTAATTTAAGCCGATGCCGAAGAAGCTAAAACCCAGCAACCCGCGTATCCTGATCGTCACGCCGGAGATCACCTACCTTCCCGCTGGAATGGGCAACATGGCGCAGCGGATGTCCGCGAAAGCGGGTGGTCTAGCGGATGTCTCGGCCTCGCTGGTCTCAGCACTTTTCAACCTCGGCGCGGATGTGCATGTCGCGATGCCAAACTACCGCAAGCTCTTCCAAGGCGATGTTTTCAGCCTTCACGAGAAAGAGCTAAAGAAATATCACGAGGTGTTGCCCGAAGCACACATCCACCTCGCAGAAGATCGTATTTTCTATTATCGTGACAGTGTTTACAGCAACCAATCCGACGAGTCGATGCGCATCGCAATGGTGTTCCAGCGGGAGGTTATCAACCACATCGTGCCCAAAGCGCGCCCGGACTTGATCCACTGTAATGACTGGATGACAGCACTGATCCCCGCAATGGCGAAACGGCGTGGCATCAAGAGCCTTTTCACCGTCCACAACATTCACACCCGCCAGGTCATGCTCCAGCAGGCTGAGGAAACGGGCATCGATACGGCGGAGTTTTGGATGAATCTCTACTTCATGCAGAGCCCGGGCAACTATTTCAATGCCCGCTCAAACGTGCCGGTGGATCTTCTCACCTCAGGGATATTCGCGTCACACTTTATCAACACCGTCAGCCCACGGTTCCTATGGGAAATCGTGGAGGGCTGGCACTCCGTCGTGCCAGAGTCCGTGCGCGAGCAGATCCGCAACAAATATGATGCGGGTTGTGCATCCGGTATCCTCAATGCTCCTGATGCTTCATACAGCCCGAACACGGATGATTCTCTCGTCCAAACATACGGCTTTAAGGACTTCCGCGAAGGAAAACTGGCGAACAAGGAGGCGTTTCAGCGCGAACTAGGCCTCGATATCAATCCCGACGCACCGCTGTTTTTCTGGCCATCACGCCTCGATCCAGTTCAGAAGGGGCCACAGCTTGTTACGGATATCTTGGTGCAAACAGTTTCAGATTACTGGGATCGGGGCATTCAGATAGCAGTGGTCGCGAACGGTCCCCACGAAGTCCATTTTAAGAAAATCATCGAGGATAACGAGCTGTCGAAACGGGTCGCCATCGTCGATTTCGATGAGCGTCTCTCGCGGCTCGGATACGCAGCATCAGATTTCATGCTGATGCCCTCGCTGTTCGAGCCCTGTGGTCTGCCGCAGATGACGGCTCCGCTTTATGGTTCGCTCCCCATCGTCCATGGCACCGGCGGGCTTTACGACACGATTCACCCGATGGACATCGAGAACGACGCCGGCAACGGCTTCCGCTTCGACAACTACGATCCGGGCGCACTGCGCTGGGGCGTTGACTGTGCAATGGATTTCCACGCCCTACCCGCGGAAACGAAAGACCCGCAGATCCGCCGGGTGATGAAGGAGAGCGCCAAGAACTTTAGCCACGAGGAAGTGGCGCGGCGATATATCGAAATTTACGAGCAGATGCTTGCCAGACCTTTGGTGGAGCAGGAAGCGGGTGAAAAATGAGCGGTTTCAAGGCACCAGATGCTTGGTGACAAGGTTCTTCAGCATCATCCCAAGCGTTCCACCAGCCCCATACAGCGCTCGCCGGGCATCACGCTGAGCTCCATCTGGTTCATTACATACCCGAAGGAAATCCCACTTGCCGGATCTCCGAAACCATGGCTCCCACCCGCACCCGGATGACCAAATGCTGCTGTCGAACTCCCGTAAACCTTGCGCTTTTTTACTCCCCATTCATCCACAGGATCTTTCTGGCAACCGCCGGTGAACGCGGTTTGCCGGAGCAGCACCTTGTCCTCCCCGCAAATCCGTAAACCGGCGAGAGCCTGCCTCACCCCTTCAGAAAACGGCCCCTCCAGCGCACCGATGGCATGTTGGTAAAATTTCGCCAAGCCGCTCGCCGAACCGACACCACCCATCGCGGGCAATCCCGCCGCCCAAGCCCGTGGCGTGTTCATTTCAGCAATCGCATGAAGCCCGCGCGGCGAGCTAAACGCCCGCCGCGTGAGACTGCCGGAGGTGTTGAAGGATTCGTAGAAACCCTCCTCGAAAACCGATGCCTTCGCCCGCCCCGGAACCAACATAGCTACCCTTCCCCACTCGCTTTCCGGTAGTCCGATCCAGAAATCAATCCCACAGGGCGCGGCAATATCCTCGTTCCAGACCCTCCCCAGCGAGCGCCCCTCGAGCCGCCGTACGCATTCATCCAAAAGAAACCCAAAGGTGCGCGGATGATATCCGTGCCCTTCGCCCGGCATCCATTCCGGCTTCTGCCGCTCCATCGCAGCGACCACCGCCGAATGATCGAAAACATCCACCGTCTCCTCCAGCGCCGCGAAACCACATTGGTGCGAGAGCAAATCTCCGAAACTAGCCGAAGCTAGAGGAAACGTCGGCCAAACTTCTCCAACGGTCGTTTCAATCGTTAATTTATGCCGATCCAGCACAAATAAAAGTGTCGCAGCTGCAGGTGCCTTGGTCGCGGAATAAACCGGAGCCAACGTTCGTTTGATCCATTCGTGTGAGCGCTCTCTTTCTCGCCATCCATCCGCAAACAAAACGATTTCATCACCATTTTTCCAGACGCTGAGCGAAGCACCAAGCTCGCCACGCTTGGAAAAGTTTTCCCGGAAATATATCTCTAACTCGTTTATTTCCATGTATCAAGGTGATTCACGTAGCCACTTCGCTACATCCTTTGCGAAGTAGGTCAGGATCATATCCGCACCCGCTCTCTTAATACCGAGCAGGCTCTCCATCACCACGGCCTTCTCGTCCAACCAGCCACTCGCACACGCGCTTTTGATCATTAGATACTCGCCGCTCACTTGGTAAGCTGCAATGGGTAGAGTAGTTTCATCGCGAAGTCTTGCGATCACATCCAGGTATGGCCCGGCTGGTTTCACCATGACGATATCTGCCCCCTCTTGCTCGTCCATCAGTAGTTCGCGGATCGCTTCCCGAACATTTCCGGGATCCATCTGGTAGGTTTTTTTGTCGCCCTCCTTCGGCGCGGAATCGAGAGCTCCACGAAACGGCCCGTAGAATGCGGACGCGTATTTCGCCGTGTAGGCCATAATCCCGATCTCCTCAAAGCCCTCCTCATCCAACGCCAGCCGGATCGCGCCGATTCGCCCATCCATCATATCGGAGGGAGCGACGATATCCGCCCCCGCCCGCGCATGGCAGAGCGCTTGGCGACAGAGTACTTCGACGGTCTCGTCGTTGAGGATTTTTAGGTCATTTCCTACCCTCACTACCAGGCCGTCGTGCCCGTCCGAGTTATATGGATCGAGCGCCACATCGGTGATCACGCAAATTCCCGGGCAGGCTTGCTTGATCGCGCGGATCACCCTCGGCACCAGCCCCGCTTCGTTCGCGCACTCCGCGCCATCGGGAGTTTTCTGCAAATCATCAATTTTGGGGAAAAGCACCACGGCGCGGATTCCCATTTCATAGGCCGATATCACCTCTTTCAACAAGCCTGCCACTGACCAACGCACACAACCCGGCATCGAAGCGATCGCTACATCCTCCGCATCGTCATGGAAAAAAACCGGTAGGATCAGATCCTCGACCGATAGAATATTTTCCCTTACCAGTCCGCGAATCGCCGCGCTGCGCCTGTTCCTCCTGCCACGAATCATCATTTCCATGGCGAAACTTTCTCCGATGGTAGGTATCATTGCAAGCCAATGGAGCGGATGATCTTCACAACGAATTCTTCACCGCCACTGCATTCGCCGCCGCGTATTCCTTTGCGTGGGAAAGACTCACCTGCACATCGGCAATGCCCTCGCTAGCAAGAAACTCCGCCGCCCTGCCCGTAAAAACCATCTTCGGTGCGCCGGACTCTGCCCGCTCAACCTCCATATCGAGCCAACCCGCCTGAGCACCGATCCCTGTTCCAAGCGCTTTCGAGACCGCTTCTTTCGCTGCGAACCGAGCCGCATAATGCAACGCCGGCCGCTTCTGTTTCGAGCAATACTCCTGTTCGCGCTTCGTAAATAGACGGTCGAGAAACGCGTCCCCGAGATTGGCGATCGCAGCATCGATGCGCCCCACCTCCACAACATCAATACCGATCCCGTAGATCATCATGCGCCGTATCCTTTCATCCCTACCGCCATTTCTGATACCGCTTGTCGCATACCTACAGTAATCGCGCGGGAAACAATGCTGTGCCCGATGTTCAACTCTGCGAGGAAAGGGACTTTCAAGATATCTGGTAGGTTCCGGTAATTAATGCCATGGCCGGCGTTCACCTGCAGTCCCAGCGATTTCCCCAGCTCCGCAGCCGCGACCAAGCGTGAGATTTCCTCCGCCGGATTCACTGAGTTCGCGAAAGCACCGGTGTGCAACTCAATCATATCCGCCCCCGTCCGCGCGGCCTCCTCGACGTCTTCGAGGATCGGGTCAATGAACAGACTCACCTTGATCCCTGCGCCATGCAGCCGCTTCACCGCCTCCCGAACCGCATTAGACATGGCGCACACGGCCAACCCGCCCTCGGTCGTTACCTCCTCGCGGGTTTCCGGCACGAGGCAGGCGAAATCCGGTTTCAGCCGGAACGCTAAATCCATCATCTCCTCGGTAATGCCGAGTTCCAGATTCAACGGCAGATCGCACTCCGCCTTTACCCGGAACACATCCGCATCCTGCATGTGACGCCTGTCGCCACGTACATGCACCGTGATCGAATCCGCCCCGCCCGCCTTCGCCTCCAGTGCAGCCTGCACCACGCACGGCTCTGCATTCGGCGAGTCCGGCAAAAGCGCATACCGCGCCTGCCGCAGCGTCGCCACGTGGTCGATGTTTACTCCAAGTAAAAGCCCCATGCCGGAAGCTAGTCCTCGCCACATGAGTCCGCAATCACTGATTGGGCTTGGGGACTCGGACAAAAATAAGCACGTATTTGTTCGAGATTTTTCCGACGAAGTCCTTGGACTGCGGCAGCCTGCTGCCGCTTTCCGCCATGCAGCCTGCTGCGCGCGGGGCTAGCAGAGGTTTCATAGGGCTTTTCCCGTGCCAATGCCGCCGGCCTCGCAGCAGGGCTGCATTGGCCAGAGCTACAGCAGGCTGTAGCAGTCCAGGGTGCTGCGCACATATCTTCGACGATAAAAGTTTGGCTGAATCCCTTTAGCCTGTCCGAGCAACTCGTTAATCGCACATTGGAAAGCCCAGAAACGGAGCTTATTTGAAATGTTCCTCCTGAAGACCTCATTCTCTCAATACTGACTCTTGATCCTTCACCAAACTCTTGCCCCGCGCCACCCTCTCCGCTATCCCCTTCCCCCGCCCATGAACGAGCAAATTGCCAGTATCCAATCCGCCGCCCTCGAACTCATCGCCGCCGCCAGTGACGTGCGCTCCCTCGATGACGCCCGCGTCGCCGTTCTCGGAAAAAAAGGCACGCTTTCCCTAGCCGGAGCGCTCATCAAAGACATACCCAATGAGGAGAAGGCCAGCTTCGGACAATCCCTCAACGCCGCTCGCGCCTCGATAACCGAAGCGCTTGAGAAAAAACAAAATGCCCTGCAAGCCATCGCCGATGCCGCCACGCTATCTGGAATCGACCTAACACTCCCCGCCCGCTCACTCCACACCGGCGGCCTCCATCCCCTCACCCTGATTCGCGACGAAGCGATCCAGATCCTCCGCCGCATGGGCTTTGCCCTAGCCGATGGCCCGGAAATCGAGGACGAATACCATTGCTTCGATGCCCTTAACACTCCCTCCGACCACCCCGCCCGCAACGAAAAAGACACGTTCTATTTTAATTCCGGTAAACTCCTCCGCACCCACACCTCCAGCGTCCAGATCCGCACGATGGAATCCTCCGCGCCGCCCATCCGCATCATCGCACCCGGCTCCGCTTACCGCCGCGATGAAATCGACGCCACCCACCTCTCCGTCTTCAACCAACTCGAAGGCCTATTCGTCGATACCGACGTCACCCTCCCCGATCTCAAAGGCACTCTCGAATTCTTCTTCCGCGAAATGTTTGGCACCTCCACGCCAGTCCGCTTCCGCCCGCACTTCTTCCCCTTCACCGAGCCATCTTTCGAGATCGATGTGAAACTTCAGATCAAAGGCCAAGACCCGCGTTGGATCGAAGTCGCGGGCTGCGGCATGGTCGATCCCGCTGTTTTCAATTCCATCAACGCCACCCGCAAAGACAACGCCCTCGATCCCGAAAAAGTCACCGGCTTCGCCTTCGGCATGGGCCTCGACCGCCTCGCCATGATCCGCTGGGGCATCAAAGACATCCGCCTCCTCATCGAAAACGACATCCGGTTCCTCTCCCAGTTCCGGTGATAAAAAAGGAACCGCCAAGACGCCAAGTTCGCCAAGTTTTTTAATTATGAAATCGGTTGATGAAATCGCCTCAGTGATCGTGGACTGCGCTTTTAAGGTTCATAGCAAGCTGGGGCCAGGTCTTTTGGAAAGTGCTTACGAGGCATGCCTTGAACACGAATTGAAAAAACGCGGACTCAAGGTTGATCGGCAGCTTCCGCAGCCGGTTTACTACGATGACATTCACATCGATGTGGGATACCGGATCGACCTGCTAGTTAACGATTCGATCATCATCGAACTGAAAGCGGTCGAACAGCTAGCCCAGATCCATACCGCCCAGCTCCTGACTTACTTGAAACTATCGGGCAAATCTCTTGGTTTCCTCATCAACTTCAATACACCTCTCATTAAGCAAGGCATCAAACGCATCGCCAATAATTTCCAAGACCCCTAATCAAAAACTTTTCTTCCTTGGCGCACTTGGCGTCTTGGCGGTTCAAAAATCTTCTCCATTTTCATCAAACGAATCGCCAACAACCACACCTAATCACAATTCTAGCCTTTGCGTCTTCGCGTCTTGGCGGTTCAAAAATCTTCTCATCATGAATATCTCCTTAAACTGGCTCTCCACTCATCTCGATCTTTCCGGGAAATCGATTCCGGAAATTTCTGACCTTTTCACTTTTGCTGGCGTCGAAGTCGAAGGCATTGTGACCAAAGGCATCGGCTCGGAAAAAATCGTTGTCGCGCAGATCATGGAAGCCGTCCAGCACCCGGATGCCGACAAACTGAAAGTCACAAAGGTCGATGCCGGAGAAGGCCAGCTTCGCCAGATCGTTTGTGGTGCGAAAAATTATAAAGTCGGCGACAAGGTTCCTTGCTGCCTTCCCGGCACCATACTTCCGGCAGGTTTCACCATCGGCGAAACGAAAATGCGTGGAGTCGAATCCAAAGGCATGCTCGCCGCCGCCGAGGAAATCGGCCTCCCGAAAGGTGAGGATGGTTTGCTCATTTTACCCGCAGACTCACCGATCGGCGTTCCCGTCAAAAGCCTCTTCGATTCCGACACGCTGTTAGAACTCGAAGTAACGCCGAACCGCCCCGATCTCCTCTCCCACGCCGGCATGGCTCGCGAGCTCGCGACCCTACTGAAAACCCCTCTCATTTCCGCTGAGAAACCAAGCCTCACCGCCAAGGAAGCCTCCGCCGATTCCATCAAACTAGAAGCCTCCGCATCCTGCCCCTTCTACGCAGCCACCCGCATCGACAATATCACTGTCACCGAGTCCCCCGATTGGCTCAAGCAACGCCTCACCTCCATTGGCCTGCGCCCGATCAATCATATCGTCGATATCACAAACTACGTCCTCCACGAAACTGGCCAACCGCTGCATGCCTTCGATGCCGCGAAAGTCACGGGTGCTATCGTAATCCGCCAAGCAAAAGATGGAGAGTCCTTCAAAGCTCTCGATGAATCCGAGCACTTTCTAACAGGCGATGACCTCCTTATTTCCGATGAATCCGGTGCCGCTCTCGCCCTCGCCGGTGTAATGGGCGGACTCGATAGCGGCGTCACCGAATCCACCACTTCGATCATCCTAGAATCTGCCTACTTCTCCCCATCCGGCATCCGCCGCACGTCACGCCGCACCGCCCTTTCCTCGGATTCCTCCTACCGCTACGAACGCGGAATTGATCCGCAAGGTGTCCTCCCCGCCGCAGCACTTGCGATCAGCCTACTGGAAATCCGTTCTGAGAACGGCTTCATCACCCAAACCGCAGGCAAACTTCCCGAACCACCATCTCCCGTCGCACTCGATCTAACAAAACTCCACCACCTTCTCGGCAACTCCATCTCCACCGAAGCCGCTGAGGAAATCCTAACCCGACTCGGCCTCAAAAAACTTCCCGATGGCTCGTGGCAGATCCCCTCGTTCCGCCAAGACCTCACCCGCCACATCGACCTCGCTGAGGAAATCACGCGCGTCCATGGCTTAGCGAACGTGCCGTCTCGTTTCCGCGCCACCCTTGTTCCCACTAGCGATGTCGATGCCGCATACGATGCGGATATGATCCTGCGTGGCCGTCTCGCCGCGCTTGGTCTGTATGAGTGCCAGACGATCAAGCTCATTTCCGAAACCCAACTCCCCGATATCCTCCCGCTGCGCCACATGCAGGACGGCGATCTCATCCGCGTGAAATCCCCGCTCAGTGAGGATCACGCGATCATGCGCCCATCCATCGTGCCGGGTCTCGTTGCCAGCGCAGAACGCAACGCCCGCCAGCAGGCGAAATCGATCCGCCTCTTCGAGATGGGTCGCGTCTTCCGCAACGCCGGCGGCGGCAAAGCCCTCGATCAGGAAAGCGATAGCCTTGCCATCCTCATTTCTGGAAACGCGCAGCAATCCTCATGGTCGAATAAAGATCGTGCCGCCGATCTCTACGATACCAAAGCGATCCTCTCCGCTTTGCTACCCAACCAAACGATTTCACTAAAACCCAAAGACCGCGAAAACTTCGCCCTCGGAGCGGAAATCAAAGCTAGCGACCAAACCATCGGCGTCTTCGCCCGACTCTCGCTCCAGCGCGAGCGCGACTTCGATTTCACGTCGCCCGTCTTCGTTGCAGAAATAGATCTCGGTAAGCTCCGCAAACTGATCTCGAACAAATCACAAGTCGAAGACCTCCCGCAATTTCCCGGCTCCTCGCGCGATGCTGCGATGGAACTCCCCATCGCCACTGCGAACGCCGAGATCGAAGCCATCCTCGAAAAAGCCAAGGAACCCCTGCTTGTCTCCTACGAATGCTTCGACCTCTTCACCGATCCATCCGGCGTGAAGATCGCCGCCGATCGGAAATCAATTGCTTATCGTTTCAACTACCGCGCCCCGGACAGAACGCTCAAGGCCAACGAGATCGACGAAGCCCACAAGCGCATCCTCGATTTACTTAAAGGAATCAACGGTCTGGTCTATCGGTGATCCCTCCTGGGAACGCGAGTCTGTGACTCGCATTCGAATAGAAAGCGAAAGAAGTTCCCATAAGCCCCCCTTTCTCCATCCATTTTCCTGCGAGTCGCAGACTCGCGTTCCAAGTCCCATCATGCCGGAAGATACGCAACACAAAGGCTGGCACTCGCGCGGATACCTGCCGCATTTGGATTCTCCGGAACTGATCCAAGCAGTCACTTTCCGTCTTGCCGATGCACTGCCAAAGTCCGTGATCGATGCTTGGAAGCGAAAACTTGAGAAAAATACACCAACGGAAAAACCGCAGCAGGAGCGAATTTTACGTGAACGCATCGCCCGGTTTGAGGATGCGGGGCACGGAGCCTGCCATTTGCGCAATTCATCCTACGCATCGATCATGCAAAACGCGCTTTTACATTTCGATGGGGACCGATACCGGCTCTTGGAGTGGTGCGTGATGCCAAACCACGTCCATATCCTAGTTTATTGCCCCGAAGGATCGAGGCTCGGTGATCTGGTGAAAACCTGGAAAATATTCAGTGCCCGGGAAATTAACCGCTCACTTGGCACACAAGGCAGCCTTTGGGCGAAGGATTATCACGACCGCTACATCCGAGATGAGAATCACCTTGCGAACGCGAGAGCATACATCCGTAACAACCCCGTAAAAGCCGGCCTCTGTGAAAAACCAAAAGACTGGCCATGGAGCAGCGCCGGACACCCTGGGAACGCGAGTCTGTGACTCGCTCTCCAATAGGTAGAAAAAGGAAAATCCATTAGCTTATCATTTTTCTATCCATTGACTGGCGAGTCACAGACTCGCGTTCCCATGCTTTAATCAACTCACTTCCGAGAAAGTGAAGCCCAGCGCCTCCTCGAATTTCCCGATCTTCTTGCGTTCCCGCGGATCGATTAGCGCCACGGAAATTCCCTTTTTCCCCGCCCGTGCCGTACGTCCGCTACGATGAGTATAGTATTCGAGCTGCTCAGGGAGCTGGTAGTGAATGACGAAGGAGAGAGCCTCGACATCGATGCCGCGCGCGGCAACGTCGGTAGCGATGAGGATACGTGAGCGCCCTCCCTTGAAGCCGCGCATAACCTTGTCGCGCTCGCGCTGTGAGAGATCGCCCTGGATGACATCCACGGGAAAGCCGAGCTTTTCCAACTGTCTGCCGAGCGCGATAGCACCCGCCTTGGTGCGGACGAAAATCAGCCCGCGCTCCTCCTCCCGCTCCGCGAGGAAGTTGGCGAGGAAATCGTTTTTCTCATCCTTGCCGCAAACGGCGTAGCGGTGGTCGATATCGCGGTTGACGACGTGCGCCTTATCAACGCGGAGTGTTTCCGGCTGTCCGGGCATGGCTCCCTTGACGAGGGCGTGGATCGAGTCGGGAAAGGTCGCGGAGAACAGCCAGGTGCTGCGCCGCCCGCGCGTGAGGGCGAAGACGGCGACGAGCTCTTTCTTGAAACCCATGCTCAGCATTTCATCCGCCTCATCGAGCACTAGGTGCTTCACGTTCACAAGAGTCAGCGCTTTCCTTTTGATCAAATCGAGCAAGCGCCCCGGCGTCGCGACAATGATGTGAGTGGGTCGCTGCAGCCGGGCGATCTGGCCGTCCATTGGCTCGCCGCCTGCCAAGACCTCGATGAAGATTTTCTCGGAAAACTTCGTGTAGCGGAACAAGTGCTTGCCGATCTGCTTCGCCAGCTCGCGCGTGGGCGCGATGATTAGACCTTGGATCACGGGTTTCTTTGGGTCGATCTTGGTAAGAAGGGGTAGGCCGAAGGCAGCGGTTTTTCCCGTGCCAGTCTGTGCCTGCGCACAGAAATCGCCGCCGTTTTTTATTAGGAACGGAATAGACTTCGCCTGCACCTCGGTGGGCGTGACAATTCCCATTTCCTCCAACCCTTTAACCAGCCCCACCGGTATCCCCAATTCCCTGAATAAACTCATACGCCGCGAGGCTGCCGCTACATCTTGGAAATTACGAGCGGTAAGAAAGACATTAACTTCCCGACACTTAAAATCACCTATTTGTCGGGTAAATTCAAAATTTAGGGTGGAATTGTCATTTATATGTCGCTAAATAGTTTTTCCGACATAATATAGGGGTGTGCCAAAGGAAACCCCCATACAGGAACTAACCGCAATCCGATGCATAATACGGTCGCATCCACTAGGAATTGCAGCGGCAGGGATACGGAGCGGTCTGGGAATACATCTCCCGGAGCGCACCCTTCAGCGACGTTTGAACCGTGTAGAACAAGAGGGGTGGATGCGCAGTCAGGGAAGCGGAAAAGGCAAAAAATATTTCCCCATAATTACTCCGATATCATCCGTCCTTGAGGAGGAAACGGTGCGCTACAACGCAACTAGCAAACAGGATTCTGGAACCGTTCTTTCCACAGAAGCTCGGGAGATCCGGGCGTATGTCCGCGCGCCGTTAGCGCAGCGCACACCGGTGGGTTACGATGCATCGTTTCTCGCCGCCTATCAGCCGAACCGCACATTTTACCTACCGGAGGAGACGCGCAAAAAGCTGGCCGAAATCGGTCGAGTGAGCATCCCGGACTTGCCTGCGGGCACCTATCTCCGTCGAATCATGGATCGGCTGCTTATCGATCTCGCATGGAACTCCAGTCGGTTAGAGGGCAACACCTATTCGCTCTTGGAAACCCAGCGCCTGCTTGAGCTTGGCGAGTTGGCGGATGGCAAAGGCACTCTCGAAGCGCAGATGATTCTGAACCACAAGGCGGCGATCGAGATGCTGGCAGATCAGGCGGAGGAAATCGACTTCAACAGCTACACCGTGCTGAGCCTGCACGCCCTTCTGTCCGATAACCTGATGCACGATCCATCCTCCTGTGGGCGAGTGCGCTTTCGGCCTGTGGGCATTTCCGGCACGGTGTTTCATCCGCTGGAAGTCCCCCAACGGATCGAGGAGTATTTCCAGACCATCTTGTCAAAAGCGGCGGCGATCGAGGATCCGTTCGAGGCTGCGTTTTTTGCCATGGTGCATTTGCCATACCTACAAGCCTTCGAGGATGTAAACAAACGCGTATCCCGGCTTGCTGCGAACATTCCTTTGATCCGCCACAACCTCTGCCCGCTTTCCTTCGTGGATGTAGAAGCGGACGATTATCTCAATGGTCTCATCGGCGTTTATGAACTCAAGCGGGTAGAATACTTGAGGGATGTTTTCGTGTGGGCTTACACCCGCTCGGCTCAACGCTACTCCGCGATCCGCGAATCGCTCGGAGATCCTGATCCATTTCGGTTGAGATACCGCAATGAGATCGGGGATCTTATCCGCCAGATCGTGCAGGGAAAAATGACTTGGGATGCGGCGGAGCGCCGCACCGAGGAGACAGCCAAGGAAGTGATCGCGACGGAAGATCACAAGCGCTTCCAGAGCACGATCAAGGTCGAGTTGCGCAGCCTCCACGACGGAAATATCGCGCGGTATCGGTTGCGCCCACGTGAGTTCGCGGATTGGAAAAGCGCGGTGGCAGATCCACCCGTATCTTATCGTGAATGCTAACTCTCTGATGGCATGGCTTAAAGGCTTGTGTCAGTCTCGCTACACGCCTGCATCTGGAAGACGCATTTCTCACTGAGGAGGCTGGTCCAACTCGAAGTCCGCCTCAAGCAAAGCAATGTTGATTTCCAATACCTTGAGTAATTTCCTGAAGAAAAATCAATATGCCCTCACGCGGACGCCACCAGACCACCTCCAAAGAATGCAAGACTGTGATGAAACGGATCGAGGCGTTGGAAGGCGTGTCGGGTTTAATTATCGGTCGCTCATACGGCGGAAAATCGCTCGGTGCGAGCAGCGCCACAGGAGCGGTGCGCATCCAGCGTAAGGTTTCTGGCGGGCTAAAGGCCGTTACCCAGACAGAGAAAGGCTTGCAGGAAATTTTCATCCGAACCGAGGCGGGAGCGGAGGACAGCATCGCGGAGACAATACGCGGCTGGGCGTGAAGTGGATCAGAATTTACCCTTGTGCTTCGTGATCGTCGAGTTCGCAGCACGTTTCACCCGTAAGGCGGAAGAACCCACTTTGAGGCCGTTAAGCTGGCTGATCGCCTTGGATGCTTCGTCCATGTTTGGCATTTCTGCGAAGCCGAAACCTTTCGACTGGCCAGTCTTGGGATCCACCACAAGAGTGCATGATGTGACTTTTCCGTGCTTGCGGAAGAGCTCGGTGATCTGCTCTTGGGAGAGGCTGCGGTCGATGTTTCGGATCAGAATTTGCACGGCTAAGTGGAAAGATGGAAAATTTCTCGCTGCTTGGCGAGTGCGAAGAGGAATCAAATAGGAATCAAACTAGCCAAGCCGTCCTCGATGTACAGACTTCGCTCATGACCATTTTCGACCGCGTCCGTGAAATCGCGCTGGTGAACAGTACCGGCCAGATCCTTTCCTGGGATCAGGAAACCTATCTGCCCTCGGGCTCCGCTGATTACCGCTCCGAGCAGCTCTCCTACCTCGCTGCCCACGCGCACAAGCTCGCTACATCCGATGATTTCCTCAAAGCACTCGCCGATGCCGAAGACATTAACGATGGCCGTAACCCAGTCATCACCGCGAACTTGCGCGAAATACGTCGCGAGTCAAACCGCTCGGTGAAGATCCCCACGGATCTAGTCGCCCGCGAATCCACTGCGCAATCCGCCGGACACCATGCGTGGATCGCCGCGCGCAAGGCCTCGGACTTTTCCGTCTTCGCGCCGCATCTTGAGAAGCTGGTTGGTCTCGCTTCGGAGAAAGCAAATCTCTGGGGATACGCGGACGAACCTTATGACGCGCTGTTGGAAGGATTCGAGCGCGGCACTTCCACCGCTAACATCGCGGACTTGTTCGATGTTTTACGGAAAGATCTCGCGCCTCTCTCCGCGCAGGCCGTAGCAAAAAGCTCGCCCTCGGAACTCCCGCCCGGGCCTTATCCAGTGGCGTCACAGCAAGCCTTTAATGCCATCGTCGCTGCCGAGATCGGATTCGATTTCGAAACCGGCCGCATCGATACCACCGCGCACCCCTTCTGCACCACACTCGGCCCGCGCGATGTGCGCCTGACAACGCGCTACATGGATTCGGATTTCACCTCATCGCTTTTCGGCGTGATGCACGAGGCCGGCCACGGCATGTATGAGCAAGGCCTGCCGGAAGCGGACTTCGGTATGCCCTCAGGCTCCGCCGTGTCGCTCGGCATCCACGAATCGCAATCGCGGCTGTGGGAAAATCAAGTTGGGCGTTCGCGGGAATTCTGGGAAAAATTTTACCCCAGCGCACAGGAGCACTTCCCTCAACTCAAAGACTTCCCGCTGGAGAAATTTCTCCACCACATCCAGCGCGCCGAGTTCTCGCCGATCCGGGTGGAGGCAGATGAAGCGACCTACGACCTACACATAATCCTCCGTTTCCGCATCGAGCGGATGCTGCTGAATCGCGAGATCACCGTCGCGCAAGTTCCCGCCACATGGAATGACCTCTTCCGCGAATCCTTCGGCTTCGCCCCGCAAAACGACGCGCAGGGGTGCCTGCAGGACATCCATTGGTCGATGGGCGGGATCGGCTACTTCCCCACCTACACGCTTGGCAATATCAATGCCGCCCAGCTTTTCAAAGCCGCCACCGCCATCCCAGAAATCGGCGCCGCCACCGCGAAAGCCGACTACGCACCGCTTCTCGCCTGGCTCCGGGAAAATATCCACCGCCACGGTGGCACCGTTGATCCTTCGTCACTCATGGAAAAAGCCACCGGCCGCCCACCAGCAACTGAGGATTATCTCCAGCATCTCAAAGCACGCTATCTCTGATTTTAAACTACCATGTTCATCGTACTAGAAGGCATCGACGGCACCGGAAAATCCACCCAAGCCAAACGGCTCGCAGAGCATTTCATCACCATTGGCAGGACGGTCACGCTCTCCCGCGAACCCACCGATGGCCCGTGGGGCACTCTGCTGCGGAGTTCCGCCAATACCGGCCGCCTCTCGCCGGAGGAGGAGTTGGAAACTTTTCTCAAAGACCGCAGACAGCACGTAGCGGAAAAGATCGCGCCCGCACTCGCCGCCGGGCATGTGGTAATTCTCGATCGCTACTATTTCTCCACCATGGCCTACCAAGGTTCTCGCGGTTTCGATCCTCAGAAAATCCGCGACGACAACGAAATCTTCGCCCCTGTGCCTGACCTCCTTCTCATCCTTGATCTCGACGTGAAAACCGCGCTTTTACGTATCGGCTCCCGCGGCGATACCGCCAACGAATTCGAGCAGCACTCGAACCTGGAACGCTGCCGCCAAATCTTCCTCTCACTAAAGGACGAGCCCTTCGCCTGCCTCATCGATGCAAACCGCAGTGCCGATGATGTCTCGCAAAGTATTCTCGCAGCGCTACCCTGAGACACCGATTTCTGTTCCAATCTCTCCAAACCCATGTCGCGCTCCCATTTAAAACCATTCATCTGCGCACTAGCGGCGTTGCTTGCATGGGTATTTTTGCCCGGCACAGTTATCGACCGCGGGCTATTTTTACTCACGGCACATACCTTCACAGAGACTCCGTTTTTCATAAGTGGAAATGGTAGCACAGAAAGTCCGCATACCGTTCGCACACTCAATCGACAATCCACACCACTCTCCGATCCGCTACCTGATATTGCGATTACCGACGATTCTAATCGTTTTTTCCAGGCCTCTCCGCCCTCTCCGGTAGATATTGCGATCATCCTGAAAAACCTGCGCCGCCTCGGCCGCGATTCCGTCGCGATCGGGACGCCGCTAGCCTGGCCTGAGCCGGATGTAATTTCCTTGATGGCGCTCGATCAACAACTCGACGCCCTACCCACAGTTGTCACCGCCGCTCCGCTTTCACGCGGCCCCGTCTCCTCGCCGATTCCCCCCGCCTTCCGCCGCGCCTCGCTGTCCGTCTCAGAAATCCATGGAAACAGCCGCGACCTACCTATTGTGAACCGCGTCTCCATCCCGGACGTAGTGCTCGGCAATACCACCTCGCTGGCTGGCTTCACCGCACTAGAATCCGAGCCGGATGGCGGGCTGCCGCATCTTCTTGCGCGTTGGGACAATCGAGTGATTTTTTCATTCCCACTGCTCGCCGCACTCGCGGATCAAAAGGTGTCTCCCGAGACGGTTGAGGTTCGTATGGGAAATTATATCTCGTTCAGTAAGAACGGGCCTTTCATTCCCATCGATGAATTCGGGCGCCTCGCTTTCAAGCCACCTACATCCGACGGGTCAGCTTCCATCGCCGCCGAGTTTCTCATCGACGCTTCGGACGATCTTCTAACAGACCGACGCGCGGGCATGGTGCTGATACGTAACGGCATGTCGGCCATCGACGAGGCATCGCTGCGTTTTTCCGATTCCCTTGTCGCCACTGTCTCCCTTCTCGCCGATCCTGCCGGTACCTCCACCTCAAGGACTTTCAAACGCATCACATGGCTCCCGGAGATTTTGCTCATCGCTTCTCTTATCTGCCTGCTACAAGGCCTTGGAAAATTCCCGAAAACAAGCGACCGTCACACTTTGTTGGTTCTTGCCGGAGTTTTCGTCATCCTCCATTTAATTCTCGTTCCAAGCACCGGCACATGGCTACCCACAATACCTGCGCTTGCCGCCATCCTCACCGCGATCCCATTCACAGCACGGCGTAAGATTTTTCCCGCCAACTCAAAATAGCCCACCTCCGAATCCCAATGAACCCCGCCGAAAAAGCCGACGTACTCATCGAAGCCTTGCCATACTTACAGGCCTTCCGCTCGAAAACTATTCTCATCAAGATGGGCGGATCCGCTATGGAGAATCCGGAACTCGTAGCGAATGTGATGCGTGACATCGTATTCCTAGAGGTCGCGGGCATCAATCCCATCGTCGTCCACGGCGGCGGAAAGGCGATCTCCGCCGTGATGGAGAAATCCGGCATTGAGGCGAAGTTTATCAACGGCCTCCGCTACACCTGCGATGAGGCCATCGATATCGTCTCAAACGTATTATCCAACGAGATAAACCCCGGCCTTGTCCGCATGATTCGCGACTTAGGCGGCAAGGCCATCGGCATTCCCGGCACCGATATATTCTTCGGTGAAAAAATGAAATCCACCGATTCGGATGGCGAAGCGGTCGATCTCGGACGCGTCGGTGAGGTGATCGGCTGCCAACTTGAAAATATGCACGCCGCCAACAAGGCGGGCATCGTGCCGGTCATTTCCCCCCTCGCCGCCGAGCTAGCGACCGGCAAGCCGCTCAACATCAACGCCGACCTCGCCGCCGCCGCTCTCGCCAAGGAGCTACGCGTCTCCAAGCTTGTCTATCTCTCCGATGTCCCAGGCCTACTCAGCGACCCTAAAGATCCCTCCACGCTCATCAAATCGATCAACCGCGCCCAAGCCGAAGCCCTCATCATCGATGGCACTATCTCCGGCGGTATGATTCCAAAAGTCCGCTCCGCCGTGGATGCGCTCAACGCTGGAGTCCGCAAAGTTCACTTCATCGATGGTCGCCTCCCTCATGCGCTGCTGTTAGAAATTTTCACCGACGGCGGTATTGGCACCGAGGTGATCCGTTAGACTAGATTCCTCACGATCCAAAATACGATCAGCACCACCGCCAAAATCGTCGCACCCCAGCGCCCGGGATTCAGTCGGAAAGGCATAGGTTTCCCCCTCACCCATCCTATCACCTCAATACCCAGCGCGATCAGAGCCAGCGGAAAAAGAATCATGCCGACGGGATTGAAAGCAAATGCTTCGGCCACCCGGCCATGGAGCATCGCATAAGTGCCGCGCGTCATACCGCAACCGGGGCAGTCCAACCCGGTGAGTTTGCGGAACGCGCAACCCGGCATCCAGCCCGCACCACCCGTTTCACGCAGAGCGTAGGCGGCACCAACCATAGCCAGCGCCCCCAGCAAGACCCACAGTGCGCGATCCTTGTGCATCTCGAATTAGGGGCCAAATACAGCGGTTTGGACGATGGAAATCACTCCCATAACAAGACTCAACCCAGTAATTGCGAAGGAAATGATCATCCAGGTCTTGGCGTTGTTCGATGCCGTCGTGGCTCCTAAAATATCTCCCTGCACTCGCAGTCCTTCGACCTTCGCGGCAAAAACGATGGCGACGATTCCCAACGGAAAGGCTAGGGCACAACAAAACGGCAGCCCGACCACGGTGGCGACCACGGACTGCCACATATAAGTGGGGATAATGGGAGCAATATAGTTCCCTTGGTAGGCGAGCGGCTGTGGCAGCGGCACGCTCCCGACTGGCTGGCGGACAGGAAAGGAGAGCTCGGGTTTATCTAATACATCCGCCATATCTGTGCGGGCGACTGGCGTATTGGATTGCGTTTGTCCCAATAGCTCAGGCACACGCGAGAGTGGCAACCAATCGGGCATACCTTCTTTCCAGACAAGATTGGCTCCATCGATTTCGCCACTGCAAATCATCTGCAACAGCTCGGTCTCTGGCACCGGCCCCTGCATTATTCCGAGTTTCGAGTAATACCACTGTGACATCTACGGCAGATTCTCTGCCATCCAGCGAGTATTCGTCAATAACCGGAACAACGGTTTCGACAAACAATGATCCGAGATCGATATGAACCGCAGGGAGAGTGGGAAGAGCCGCGTTCTCCAGAACGCAAGCACTCCCTAAGGGCTGCCTGGAAAGCGCGAATACTAGTGCTTACACGCCGCGCAAATCGCTGGATTCACAGTTGCACCGGGGAGCAGTGGTTTGATGGATAGGTTTGACTGCTGCCCTTTGGGATCGAGGTTCGCCGCGAGTTCCTCCGGTGTTACTTTGCTGGACACACCTTCGGCAGGAACTTCGGCCTTCGCCGTCCAGAGGATCGCGTTGAGGACGACCTTGCGCTGATTATCATCGCCCCAGTTTTTATGAAAATGGCCGCCGGTGAAACCGAATCCGCGCCCACCATCGGGACGATCGAAGGCCCATGCCACGGTTTGCGGCAAACCTTCTGCCACTGCCTTGCGGACATGTGGGTTACCCGAATGACTTCCATCGGGGCGGCTCATGGTATCCTCGGGTGCAATGGCGGAGAGGACGTTGGTGAGCTTGCCTTGCTCCGTGAAGCGCATGTGGAAATACCATTCATCGAGCATGGCGTAGGGCTTCATGCCGTTGCTTATAGGATGCGCGGGAAAGCTTTTGAAATCCGCCGTCCAGTGAGGGTTCACGCTAAAGTTTGTTTCAAAATAACCTCCCATCCATCCGAGTAGTTCGGCGCCGCCGTTATCCTTGGGGATTTCCACTCCATAGTGCAGGCAGACCAATCCGCAGCCGCGTTTCATCTCCTTGGCGAGCTGCTTGATACGATCATCCTGCAGCACCAGATGATGGCCGCCGCCATCGCAATAAATGACAACGGTATCCGCGGCGGCGAGCTGCTCGGGGCTCGGCCATGCGCCATTCTTTATCACGCTACTCTCGATCGGTAGTCCGCTTTCATCGAGGCATTTTTTAAGCAGTAGTGATCCGGCGTTGTGCTCATGCTCGCCTGATCCATGCGAGGGTTTTCCGGCGAGTAGGAGAATCTTTTTCGTGTCCTTTGCAGGACAGAGGGTGGCGAGCGCCATAGCGGCGAGGAGTGTTAGTTTTTTCATGATCGTTTGACTACTTAGGATTAGTGGGTGGCCTTTCATCGGTCAAACTCCAATTACCGTCACCGTAATACGGCGGGAATGGGGATCATTTCTGTTTGAGTTTCGCAGCGGTCTCTTTCGTCGCGGTATTGAAAAACCTCACGGTCGTTTCCGAGACCCTTGCCGTGCCGAGGAATCGCCCTTCCGCCGCCATCGCCTCCGCGATGTCTGATGCCGCCTTGGCGAATGTATCCGCCGCCTCCTTGTTATCCAAAGTTACTTCCCAGACCACCCCGCTCGACATCTCACCATCGGCGAAAAGCGCGTAGCCATCCTTCACCCAAGACCGCGAAATCTCCTCGGCCATACCTAGGTCTTCGGTGAGAGAAAGCCAGAGTCGCAGACCGAGGTAACCGGCACTTTCCTTGAGAAACACCTCATCGGAAAGCTCCGGTAGCGAGACCTCGCCGCCTCGCCCAGTCTCACCCGGAAGAACGATCTCCAGTGTATTCTGCGGCGGCTTTCTCATACTATCGGCGAATGGCTGCGTGCCTTTCACGAAGAGCGTGTCGGAAAGTCCTTTTCCCTCCACCGCTGAGAATAGGCTCACGCCCTGAATGAACTCGGAAAGAGTGAGTAGCAGGCGGGCGGCGGCGTTGTTATCGTTCATCGGCATGAAGCCGATGCCGCGAGCGCTCGCCGCATAAAACCTCGCTTCTGCGCCCGAGGCAGCGCCCGCGTGCAACGCTTCACGAGCCCGCATCGCGTCATCGCCTGGATACGCGGAGGGCGGCGGGAAATGTTGGTTTAGCAAAATTCTCACCAGCAGCCGCACCATCGCCGCCTGATCGGGGATATTCTTGAGGTCGAACCGATCCGTCACCCAAGCCTCGCCCGTCACCTCGTCGAACCACCCCAGCGCACCCACCGATTTCACGGCGACCATCTGCTCTAATAAACCATCATCCTTCCGAAGCCAGCCGATCCAGCGGTATGCCTCCTGCCTGTCGTCCACGCCCTGCGGACCGTAGCGACTCTCCAGCGCCGCCTCGATACGGTATCCGAGTTCCTCGCCGGCGATGCGATGGATTACCGGGCTAGCGAGAAACGTGAGACCGTAATCATTCTCCACCTTCACGATCATTTCCTGCGGTACAGCCACCTCCCCACCGCCCTGCGCAAGCGAGCGCAACGAGGCATTCTCGCGAGCCATGATGGCGATCTGTTCCTCCGCAATCCTGAGTTGCTCATACAGCGCCTCGGGCTCGCCTCCCCGCGAGCCTTGCATCCAACCTGCCGCACCGATCGCGGCTCCGACAAGCATGGGCAACAATACTTTCCCCGAAATCATCCCGTAAAACCTCACTTTTCGGGAGCACCATTGAAAAGATTCACATCCGGTGCGGTAGGCTTACCGTAAACCTCCTCGGCGGTCTTGCCGGGTGTGAGCGTGATGGAAATCGGAGCACCACGTTTGCCAAGCGCATCGTAGGTATAGATGAAACGCCTCACCGGCATCTCTTCACCTGTATTGGGATCGATACGTTTCACCCGCGAATCGAACATCTGCTCCTCGAGGAGCTGCCCATCGGACTTTCGGTAGCCATAGCGGGATTTGAACATCTCATTCTTCTGACCATCGTAAATCTTGCAGTTCATCGGATTTCCTTGCGCATCCATCCGGTAAATCGTCACGAGAAATAACGCACCCGCTCCCGTGTAGGTTTTTTTGGTGAGAGTACGAGCGTCTGGGCTACGTTCGAAAATCGTCCGCGAGCCGTCGTCATGTCGCGTGACACGTACGTTCGGGCCCTCCGCCGCATCAAAGTCCGACGGCTCCCCGTAAGCGGAAATGGCTAGACCTAACGAGATCAATGCGAGCAAGCATTTCATAGCAGACTAAGGCACGCTAGAAATCGCCCCGCAAGCCGCAATTTTTTCCGATCTAGCGCCACTGGAAATAGGTGCAGCAGCCTACCCCCTTCAACAAAATCCCGTCCGCCTTTTCTTTCGCTTGGCAAACCCGACACCTTCAACCTACATCCGCGCGAAATGTTTGACCAAGAACCGATTGAATGGCCTGATGAAGTTGAGATTCTAATTGATCGCCTCGATAGCGAATCCGCCGAGCGTGCTCTAACACGCGCAGAACGCGCTCTGATAGACGTCTATGAAACCGTGCCGCTCCTCGAAAGTAATGATGGCTTGCACGACTTTTGGCAAAGCGGGGTGGATCACCAGCGCATTATCAATTCGTTCGATCTCATTGGTGCGGCCACCCTTGTCGATCCTCTCAACGCCAGCCGCTGGTGCGAGACACGCAGCGCGGATCGCGACGACTACAGCGAATCCGAATCCGATTACCTCGCCACGATCGAAGAAGAACTCCCCGCCGCGCTAGACGAACTCGTTGATCACGTGATGAATTTCATCGAGGACGAGCTGTCCTAGACTGGGATCCTGGATGCGGAAAACCATCGCAGCGTGATTAGACGCCTGGGCAATCACAAGAGAGGTTTGCTCGGTTGGCGTCACGCAAACACATCCCGCACCGCTTTCCCGATGCCGTCTTTCGTGGCGTAGAAAGGTCGCCCTTCGATGGAGTATTCCGTCTTTGGGCTGATGCCCATGGCGGTGAAAATGGTGGCATGAAGATCCTCGATACTGACGGGATTTTCCCTGACAAGACATGGGCGTTCGTCGGCAGTTGCGCCGTAGAGAAAGCCCTTTTTCATGCCGCCGCCAAACATGACCACGGAGGAACCTCCGGTGAAATGGCGGTGCAGGCCGTAGTGTTTCATCTCCTTGATCACATCTGTCGCCGCGCGGGATTGATCCTGCGCGATGGAACCAGGCACACCCTCGATCATCATGTCGCGGCTGAATTCGGTGGCGATGACGACGAGTGTGCGATCTAACAATCCACGCTCCTCAAGATCCTTAATCAAGCGGGCGATGGGGCGGTCGATTTCCTTTTTCATTCGCTCGACGGTGGAGTGGCCGTTCTCGTGAGTGTCCCAGTGGACGAAGGGAATGTATTCCGTGGTAACCTCTACGAAGCGCGCGCCGTTTTCAACCAGCCTCCGAGCTAGCAGGCAACCCTGACCGAAACGGCCGGTATTGTATTCGTCGAAAATTTCCTTTTTTTCCAGCGTGAGATCGAAAGCCTCACGCTCCTTCGATCCGAGCAGTCGGTGGGCGTTATCGATGGAGCGCAGCATGGACTCCTGATGGTAATCGCTGAGTTCCCCGGATTTCGGAGAATTCTTCAGGAGGTTTTCAAGAGCTTTGTAACGCTTCGAAAAGCGATCGGGTGACATGCCGCCGGGAGGTTTCACAGCCTGCGAGGCGAGGTCTGGGAAAGGCAGATTCATGGGACCGTACTCGCTACCGAAGAAACCGCCGGTGGTGAAGGCTTTCAACTCCTCGCTCTCGCCGTGGCCTTCGAGTTGTTGGCCGATGTTGATGAAGGCCGGCATGACATCGTTGCGCCCGCCTAGCACCTTTGCCATCCACGCACCGATGTGCGGCGCGGCGACGGTCTGCGGCGGAACGTATCCGGTGTGCCAGTGATATTGATGGCGCGAGTGCAGGATACTGCCGAGATCCGGCTGGAAATGGGAGCGGATCAGCGTGGCGCGATCCATCACGCCTGCAATATTCTCAAGCCCTTGACAGATCTTAATGTTGTCCACCGCCGTATCGATCGCGGGAAAGGTGCTGATGATCTGATCAACCGGTGTGCCCACTTCGTAAGGCTTGTAGCGTTTCGGATCAAAGGTTTCCGGAGCTGCCATGCCTCCGGCCATCCAGATCAGGATACAGGAATCGGCGGTGGCGGTCGGTTGCTTGATGCGTTTCTCATCGGCCAACGCGCGCGGCGCGCCGCCGAGGAAGGTCGCGGCTGTGGTCGCGCCGAGTGCGCTGAGGAATCGGCGGCGGGTGAGTTCTGGGTGTGCTTCGTCGTACCAGTTTTCCTGTGTCATGATTTTAATTGATGTAGATAAATTCGGGGAGCATGAAGATCGACCAGAGGAAATCTTCTGTCGCTTCTGGGGTGGGTGTTTCACCGAGGATTTCCATGGCAATACGAACTTCGGAATCGGTGGGTTTACGGGAAAGCGCCGCGAGGTAGGTGTTCTCGATGAGTTCGCGGGGTGCAGCTTTGCCTTGAAGGTTCGCCGCGCCGGCTTTTAGTAGCGCAGCGAGTTCCGGACCATTGGCGAGGTTGATCGCCTCAAGGGTGGTGACGATATCGGGACGTGCCGAGACGACCTGTTCGCGATTCGGACGGCCAAGTGCGGCTTGCAACTCGTCTCGCTTCGCGAACACCGCGCGAACCGGCCTTTTATCCCATTCCTTCAATCCATGCGCTTCCATCACTGCAGTGAGTTGCCCGCCGGTCAGGCCTTTTCCAAAAGCGTTCTGGTCAGGTGCCGGCCATACGCCGATCACTTGGCGGATCGAGTCGATGAATTGCTCGGCAGTCATGCGTTTCCGAACTGGACCTTTAAAAACGTAAGTCCCCTCATCCTCGTCACGAACCTCGGTGCGGGACTGATAGGTGCGCGAGGTCGCGATCAGGCGCATCACCGCCTTTAGATCATATTTCGACACGACGAGATAGTTGGCAAGATGATCGAGGATGTCTTCGTTCCATGGCTCGGTGTTCATCGCGTCAACCGGATGAACAATACCGCGTCCCATCATCTGGTTCCAAAGGCGGTTCACGATAGTCCGCTGGGTGCGTCCGTTTTCCGGATGAGTAACGAGTTCCGCGAGTTGTTTAAGGCGCTCATCCCGCGGTTTCGTGGGATCGACATTTCCAAGTTCAGGAAAAATCCATGACGCCTCCGCCTTCTCGCCGGTGGGCTTATCGCAGCGGACAAGTTCAAGCGGGGCCTCCGAGTAGATCTGCGCCAAGCCGTATGCTTCCTTAAGCGTCCAGCGGTCGGTGAAGCTATCGTGGCAGGAGGCGCACTTCATGTTGATGCCCAGGAAAACCTGCGAGACGTTTTGCGAAAATTGGATTTCTGTTGTCTGGCTGGCATTCACCACACCGCGCCACTTGATACCCTTGATGAAACCGCCCGAGTCCGGCCCAGGTGCTATGATCTCGCGGATAAATGCATCGAAGGGCTTATTTTCCAGAAGCGAGCGGTAGAGCCATGTCGTCACCTGCTGACGGCCACCCTCGATGTAGCCGGTGCCGATGTATTCGTTGCGCAGCAGGTCGTTCCAAAACGTCATCCAGTGCTCGGCGTAGGCTTGATTGTTGGCGAGGAGCTTGTCCACGGCAGCGGCGCGATCGAGTTTGCCCTCGGAGGGCAGTTCCGAAAGGGCTTCCGGCGCCGGCGGGAGTCCGGTGAGATCCAACGTCACGCGGCGTAGGAACGTGCGGTCATCGACGGGCTGCGGTGCCTTTGTTTCCTTCGACTTAAGATGGGCGGCGACGATCAGATCGATGGGATTTGTCCCCGGCGCTCCGGCAGGTAGTTTCACAACCCTCGGTTTCAAAGGCGGCTCGTAACGATCCACCGCAAAGGTAAAACCTTCTTCCCACACCAACCCCTCGGCGATCCACTTCTCAAGCACCGCGATCTCGGCGGAATTTAGCGCCTCCTTTTTCTTTTTCGGAGGTGGCATCCTATCTTCGGGATCCTCGGCGGTGAGCACCTCGATGAAAAGGGAGTCCTCCGGCTTTCCGATTTCCAACACATCCGCGTCTAGCAGCAATGCACGGGAGTTAATCGAAAGCCCGCCTTTCGACTTGTCGCCTCCGTGGCACTCCACGCAGTTTTTTTCAAGGATCGGCACCACCTCATGGGCGAAGTCAACCGCCGCGTGCAAGGACGAGGCGAGTGCAAAAAGAAGAAGCAGGGACGGGATTCGGAATGCCATAAGTTGTGCTTTGTGAGGAAAGGTAATATTAGTGCTATTACTCGATCTGGTCGCAGGATTTGTCAAAAGATTGCAGATAAATCCGCCTCCACCTCTGCGTAAGCACCAGATCGACTACGAATCCTGCTCTTGCGGAAATCCGAAACAGATTCTATCGCTGTGTGAAGAAACGCTAATTATCAGAGCATTACGAACATTATGAAAAAAATCACCCTCTCCATCTGGAGCGCTCTCACTGCCGCATCGGTTGCAAACCCCGCCGATCTCAGTTTCTCAAAATTCTCGGGAAACGATGTGACCCCCTCACCTGCCTGTATATGTGCAGCAGCAACGGGAGAGGTTTTTGTCGGGGTCGATCTTCTGGGATCGCTTGGCAAGGGACCAGGAAAAGGTAGCGTTGTCAGGCTTGTAGATACGGATCACGACGGAGTCGCGGACTCGCACACCGTTTTTGCAATGATCGACAACCCCCGCGGGCTGATCTCGATGGGCGAAAAGCTCTACGTCCTCCACACCGTAATTCCCGCCGAGACGGGCAAACTCACGGGCATGCATCTCTCCGTTCTTGAGGATAAGAACCGCGACGGAGTAGCTGACGGTCCACCGAAATATCTCATTAAAGATATCTCCGTAGCGAAGCACAACCAGGATCGTGGAGCCGATCACACTACGAACGGAATCAGCATGGGAATCGATGGCTGGATCTACATCGCAGTCGGCGATTTCGGCTTCGTGGACGCCACCGGAACCGATGGCACCAAATTGACCATGCTAGGAGGTGGCGTGGTGCGCGTGCGTCCCGATGGATCGGGGATGGAGATTTACACACATGGCACCAGAAATATCTACGATGTCGCGATCGACCCACAGCTAAATATTTTCACCCGTGAAAACACCAATGACGGCGGCGGCTGGAACGTCCGCTTCAGCCACCACATCCAGTCCGGCGAATACGGCTATCCGATCCTGTTTAAAAACTTCACCGAGGAGATCCTGCCCGCGCTTGAAGACCTTGGCGGCGGCTCTGGGACGGGTTCACTTTTCCTAGATGAGCCCGGCTGGCCGGAAAAATACAACCGCCAACCACTGATGGTGGACTGGGGAAGAAACCAGATTTTCATCCATCGTCTGGAACCAGATGGCCCGTCCTTCACCCAGAAGCCTGAGGATTTCATCGGTCTCTCCCAACCGACTGATCTCGATGTGGATGGCTCTGGCAGACTCTATATCGCCGCGTGGGATGGTGCCGGATACAAGGGAAATCCTGAGCGTGGATTCATCCAACGTGTCGTTCCGCAGGGGTGGACTTACAAAGCGTTTCCCGACCTCACGAAGCTTGATCAAGCCGCCCTTTTAAAAGGACTGGACTCACCGAGTGCGGTCGCGCGTCTTACCAGCCAACAGGAACTTCTCACACGCGGCGACAAAGTCACAGCAAGCCTTGTGCTCGCTTTAGCCAAAGATGCAAGCAAGCCCGCCTATCACCGCATCGCTGCCATTTTCACCTACAAGCAACTACTCGGCGCGAAGGCAAACCCCGCGCTCCTCGCTCTCACCAAGGACGAAGCTATTCGGGAATTCGCCCTCCGCGCCCTCACCGACAGACTAACGGAACTCGATGGCATCACGATTGATCCATTCATCGACGCTCTGAAAAACGGAAGCCCGCGTATTCAGGCGGCCGCTGCTGTTTCGTTGGGTCGCCTTGGGAAAAAGGAAGCCGCCGGAGCTCTCCTCGCCGCCGCCATCCCACCTGGTCAACCGGAAGGAGCAACATCGGCACCCAAGCCACCCCTTTTCGAAAGCGGTAATATCACCGGCAACCAGACTGCCACAATCGATGTCAAATTAGACGGCGTTAATAATCTCTACTTGGTCGTCGATGAAGGAGGTAATGGAAACGGTGGGGATCACGCGGGATGGTTCGATCCAATTCTTACCGATCGTGATGGGAAAAAAATCCCACTCACTCAATTGAAATGGCAATCCGCAACTCAAGGATGGGGCATGACAGAGGTAAATAAAGCTCCCAACGGCAGCCCACTGAAGCGTGCCGATGGCCAACCTTTCACACAGGGAATCGGTACACACTCCCGCTCCGTCATCCATTACGTGATTCCCGGTGCGATGCAGCATCTCACAATAACAGCTGCTCTCTGCGACACCAAGAACCCCGATTCGATCGTATCGTTCAAAATACTTTCGGAGCCACCTCCGGGAGCAAATCCTGCTATCGCGCGCCATGCCACGCCGAACTCACCGATCATCATTCCGCATCTGGCAGTGAATTCACTCGTTCGCCTCAATGCAGTGGATGCCTGCCTCGCGGCACTCGATAGCAACCAGCGCCGCGGGGCACTTTGGGCGCTTCGCCTGATGCACGATCCCGCCGCTGTGGATGGCCTTCTGGAGAAATTTGCTTCCAGCGGAGATGCCGGTTTCAAGGATCAGATTCTTGAAACATTATCCCGACTCTACACCCGTGAGCAGACTTACGACGGTTCATGGTGGTGGGGAACGCAGCCGGATACGCGCGGCCCCTACTACAAGCCGGAGACATGGGAGAAATCCGCCGAGATCGAAGGGATTTTCCGCGCCGCTTTCGAAAGCTCCGATGACGCTGGGAAGGCCCGCATCACAGCCCTTTCCAACCTCAACCGAATGAGCCTAGAAGGGATTGGCGAAGTCGAAAAAATTCAGGCTTCCAAGGAAAAAACCATAGGTAAAATTTCCATCGAGAACGTGATGCTCGCCCTAGACAAGATGAAGGGCAATCCAGCAAGGGGCGGCGAAATCCTCAAAACGCAGGCGTGCATCGCTTGCCACAGCATCCGCGAAGGCGATCCACAACGCGGCCCCAACCTCAATCAAATCGGCGGTCGTCTGAATCGGGAAGCCATCGCCGAAGCCATCCTCAAACCGGATGCAGGCATCGCTACCTCATGGGTCGATGTCGCCCTGAAAGATGGAAGCGTCATGCAAGGCACCTTGGTCGAGAAAACGGATACGCAAGTGATCGTCCGTGACATCGCCGGAGTGCCGCACACCCACAAGGCCGCCGACGTGGCGCAGGTAAAAACCTCCGCCTCCACCGTGATGGGACCGCATCTTCTGGATTCGCTCACCATGCCTCAATTTGCAGATGTAATCGCTTACCTGCACTCGCTGAAGTGAGTTTTAACCGTTTTTTCCCGCAAAAGACAGAATCATGATTTTTCACTTGGAAGATTCGAGGCGATGCGTTCGTAATATGCGCACCATGAAATTAATTCTCTGCGGCCTTGCCGCCACAATGATGTTTGTCCAACCCTCGATGGCTGATGACACCCCGCTCGGCGAGCAAATGGACGCGATGAACGATGCTTACAAGGCCATGCGCCGCGAGACCGATCCCGCCAAAGGCGCCGCCTTGGCGAAGACGGCTCAGGACGCGATGGTCAAAGGCATCGTCGAACTTCCAGAGATGGTCAAAGGCATGCCCGACGGCCCAGATAAATCGAAGGCCTCTGCCGAATACCGCAAGATGATGGGCTCCCTCATCGCCACTCTCGCCGATATGGAACTCGCTTTCCTCAATAATGACATGGCAAAGGTGAAGGAAATCGTCGAATCCATGCGCGACATGAAGAAGCAAGGTCACGAAAAGTTTATCGAAGAGGAGTAAGATTCTTTAAAATCTACTACTCCTCAACTGCGTCATGTCAGATAAACTCGCTGAAATTATCGCCACGAAACACCTTGAGGTGCAGGCTCTCCTGCCCCGCGCTGCGATGCTCCGCGCCGCCGCCCTCCAACGCGACGATTTCCGCGGCTTCCGCGCTGCCCTTGACCGCGGCCCTTCGCAGCTCGGACTCATCGCTGAAGTGAAGAAAGCATCCCCTTCCGTAGGCCTCATCGATCCGGATTTCGACCCCATCCGCCAAGCAGGGCGCTATATTGATGGCGGCGCTTCCTGCCTCTCCATCCTGACAGATGAGAAATACTTCCAAGGTTCGCTTTCCTATCTCACGAAAATTGCCAAGTTCTCCACCGTTCCCCTGCTGCGCAAAGACTTCACCATTCACGAAATACAGATTCATGAGGCGGTGATCGCAGGAGCGGATGCGATTCTACTCATCGTCGCCGCCCTCGATGACGACCTCCTCCGCCGCCTTTACGACGAGGCTAAATCCTTCCAGCTCGATGTCCTCGTGGAAGTCCACGATCTTACAGAAATGGAGCGCGCGATTGATCTCGGCGCGGATCTGATCGGCATCAACAACCGCAATCTCAAAACCTTCGTCGTAGATATGGCCACCACCGAGCGCCTCTCCGAAGAAGTGCCGGACGATGTGATACTCGTTTCTGAAAGCGGCATCAAAACTCACGAGGACGCCCTCCGCGCCCTGCAAGCCGGAGCCAGCGCGATCCTCGTCGGCGAGACCCTGATGCGCGCCGAAGATCCATCGAGAGCGGTCGAGGAATTCATGGAACTCTCAATTTAGTGGGCTCTAGGGCTTTTGACTGCGTGCGATGATTCGCCGCTTTTGTTCACGCTCAGGCCGGATTACGGGGGCGTTGAGTGCTTTCCCGATCAAAGCTGTTTCCCGCATATACCATTTGCCAAAAGTCCTTGCGCATATCCATGCCGCCGGAGGCTTTTGACTGCTGCGGTTCTCATCCGCAGCTTTTTGGGTTCGTGATGGAAATACGAAGTAAGCTGGTTGCAACCTTGCCGAATAAGAAGAATTTGAACCGCCAAGGAAGAGAAGTTCGCCAAGGAGGAATTGTTTTTTGCATTCTTCACTTTTCTTACTTGGCGCTCTTGGCGGTGAAATTCTCCCTATGGAGAAGGGTCTTGCAGCCCCTTTGCGGAGGACTTGGAAATCGGTTCGCTTGGCTTGTGCAAAGGGGCTGCAAGACCCTTCTCCATATAGTTGGATTTTTACTCCCTAGCTTGATCGCCCTAGCAGATGGTAGGGTCGTTTTGACAAAACGACCCACCCTGTGCGTCCAACAAGATCTCAAACCAGCTCTCACCCTTTCGCGGCGGTGATGCGGAGCTTTCCTCCCCATCACCGTGCTAACACACGCTGCGTGGGTCATTTTGTCAAAATGACCCTACCGCAAAACACAAACTCTTCTCCGCGTTCCCTCTGCGACCTCTGCTTTGCGGTGAGAGCTGTGAATGAAGAATCACAGCAGTCCTGAGCCTGCGGCGCACTCTACTTTGTTGTCACATTTTTGCGCACGAACTTTTGGCAAACGGTTTACCCACCGCATCGCGCAAATCGGCGCCGCTTGCTTTTTCTCCCGTGCTTGGACGTGTGGCGTCGAACTGCCCAGCATAGGCGAGACTACCTTCGCCGTTGAAAAGGAAAATCGGATCGAGCACGACGCAACCCATGTCTTCCTCTTCATTGAAGTTTGAAGTTTAAAATTTGTGAGTTAAACAAAACGCGTGTTAACGCCTCTTATTCCATCCACGACACCGCCATGCAAACCATCACTCCCACCGAACTAAAAGCCCGCCTCGACTCCCGCGAACTCAATGCCCTTCTCATCGATGTCCGTGAACCGGAGGAATGGGAGATCGATCACATCCCGCAGGCCAGGTTGATCCCGCTCCAGACCATTCCTTCGCATGCGGACGCTTTACCAAAGGACATCGAAATCATTATCCACTGCAAGGCCGGCATGCGCTCCGCCCGCGCTTGTGAATACCTCATGTCCCTAGGCTTCGAAAACGTAACTAACGCCACCGGCGGCTTAGATGCGCTCCGAAAGCTTTGATTTGCGGACTTGTATATGTAGAGCGCAAGCACGTTGGGGAGCACACGCGCCATCGCGTGTTGTTTCCGGCGCCATCGCCGGAAACCTGTCGGTATCACCTTGTGCGTTGGGATATCATGGAAACGCTCTGCGCAAAGAGCCGCCGATTTCACGGAAAATAGAGCCGCAGCGCCTCGACCACCCCGTATCCGTAGGCGGCTCTGGTGATAATGCCACCTCGTGTGGCAACGGCATCTTGGATCGCTCCGACGGCGTTGGCGGGGCAAGCGGCATAGCCAGAATGGGCGGCGGAGAGCATCTCGATGTCGTTGTGGCTATCTCCAGCTGCAAAGGCCTGAGCGGTTCCCAGACCGTGCAATCGCGCAACTTCGGTCAAACTACTACCTTTCTGGTAATTCCGGTGGCCAAAGCGGAGGTAGATCGAGTTCCGCTGCCAGCCGAGCTCCGGCACCTCCGCCATCATCGGCGCGATGTGTCCGACGATCCATTCCATCTCCTCCTCGGTGCGCGAGATCAGTCCGGCGGGCTCGCCATCCATCTCGATGTATCGCGCACCGGTATGTTCTTCGATCTCATAGCGGATTTTTTTCAGAACCTTGCGAGATTTTTTGAAGAGCTTGTGGATGTCCTTCTCGCAGCGCTTGTTCCAATCCGTGTGCGGCAGGAAGCGCCCGAAGGTGTTAGGGAAATAAATCTCGCGCTCGCGGGCGACCACCCAATCCGGCAGGAAGGGAAAGCGGCTCTCGATCAAACCTTCCACGACCTGAGGCATCGAGCGCCCGGTGTTGATGCCCCAGACCGCGCCATGCGTTTCGCGAAGCCGACGGATCTCCGCGAAGAACTCGGTAGGCACGGGCGGACTCTCGGCGGGATCATGCAATGTCCCATCGAAATCGAAGGAAAGGATCAGTCCGGGCTGTGGGCAGGCATCTAAAGTTCTCACGTGGGGAGGTTAGCTGGTCGATGACGTGGGGCAAGTGCCACTAGCGCCGGAAACTTGGCCTTACCGGCACGCCGTGTTTCGCAAAGTGCTCTTTCGCCTCGGCGACAGTGTGCATCCCGAAGTGGAAGATCGAGGCGGCGAGCACGGCGTCGGCTTTGCCTTTTTCCAAGACCTCCACCATATGGTCGAGGTTCCCCGCGCCACCGGAGGCGATTACCGGGATGCCGACGGCAGAGGAAATGGCGGCGGTGAGCTCGCAATCGTAACCGGCCTGCGTGCCATCCGCGTCCATCGAGGTCAGCAAAATTTCGCCGGCGCCGCGCCGCCAGACTTCCTTCGCCCATTCCACGGCGTCGAGGCAGACGGGCGTGCGCCCGCCGTGTGTATAGACCCCCCATTTTCCGGGAGCTTCGCGTTTCGCATCGATGGCGACGACGATGCATTGGCTGCCGAAGGCTTTCGCGCCCTCATCGACGAGGCCGGGATTGTTGACCGCAGAGGTGTTGATCCCGACTTTGTCCGCGCCTGCTTGGAGCATGGTATGCATGTTTTCCACCGAGCGTATGCCGCCACCGACAGTGAGCGGGATGAAACATTTCGCCGCCGTGCGCCGGACGACATCGACCATCGTTTCACGCGCATCGGACGAGGCGGTGATGTCGAGGAAAACGAGCTCGTCTGCCTGTTGCTCGTTGTAGGCGATGGCGCATTCGACAGGATCGCCCGCGTCGATAAGATCCACAAAATTGACGCCTTTGACCACGCGACCGTTGGTGACATCGAGGCAGGGGATGATTCGTTTGGCGAGCACGGACGAAACTTCAAATTTTAAACCCCAAACTTCAATGAAGAAACGGATTCCGGGGTTGTTTCCGGTGGCAGTCGGGGATACATGTTCCACATGTCAGCTGCTGAAAAACGATTTCCAACCGGTGAGCAATACCTCGTATGGGAGCGGGAGGCCGATTTCAAAAGCGAGTATCTGCGCGGGGAAATTTATGCGATGTCGGGTGCTTCGCTGGAGCATAACATCATTTCAAGTAACCTCAACCGGGTGATCGGCAACCAGATGTTGGATCGCCCTTGCCAGATTTTGGGTTCGGACATGAGGGTTCAGGTTCAAGAAGCGGATGCCTATTTTTACCCGGATCTATCAGGGTTGTGCGGCGGGTTCGATTTCCACGACGAGCGCAAGGACACCTACAAGAACCCCCAGTTTGTGATCGAGATCCTCTCCGCCAGCACGGAATCTTATGACCGCGGGAAAAAGTTCTTTCATTACCAGACCTTGCCTAGTTTGCGGGAGTATGTGTTGGTTTCGCAGGGAGAGGCGGCGGTGGAAATTTACCGGAAGGAGGGGGATCGCTGGATCTATCAGCTCCTCACTGGCGCCGGCGCGGAACTCAAGCTGGAATCAGTGGACTGCACGGTGCCGCTGTCCGAAATTTACCGCAATGTGACTTTTACCGCCGAAATGCCGGCATAGGCTATGGCTTGATAAAAAAACGGCGACCCATTGCGGGACGCCGTTTTTCGAGAGGAACGGAATGTGACCGTTCGATGGCTTAGCCGACCTTGGGCTTGCCGACGCGGCGAACCGCTCCGAAACGCTTCTGGAACTTATCGATGCGGCCTTCGGTATCGACGAACTGTTTCTGTCCGGTGAAGAATGGGTGGGAATCGGACGTGATGCCGGCGGAGATGATGGAATGCTCGACGCCGTCGATGATTTCCTTTTTCTCAGAGGACTTGGTCGATTTCGTGACGAAGCGCGCGCCCGTGGTCATGTCAACGAAGACGACGGGATTGTATTGGGGATGAAGTTCCTTTTTCATGGGAGTTTGAGGTTGCCGCACGTTCCAACGCGCGGGGCGGGGAAATTGGCGGAAATTGGCGGGGTGTCAAGTTTTTAAGATGTTTACTTGTTAGCGCCGCAACTGCTGCTCGATCCGCTCGATCCTTTCACGAAGTCCGGGCTGCTTTTCGAGTTCGGAGACGACCTTTTTGCAGGCGTGGATCACGGTTCCGTGGTCGCGGCCACCGAAGGACTCACCGATCTCGACGAGGGAGTTATGGGTAAGGCCGCGGCTCAAATACATGGCGATTTGGCGGGGAAATGCGATGCTCGCCGGGCGGCGGCGGGAGATCATGTCGGCAAGGCGCATGTCGAAGGTCTCCGCCACGGCCCGCTGGATGCCGTCGATGGTCACTTGGCGGCTGGCTTCCTCTTGGATGAAATCGCGCAGGAGATGCTCGACTTTTTGGACCGAGACGCTTTCTCCGGCGAGCGAGGCGTAGGTGGCCACTCTTACGAGAGCACCTTCAAGGCGGCGAACATTGGAGCGGATTTTCTCTGCCAGGAAAAGCAGCACATTTTCATCGATGGACACTTTCCATTCCGCTATTTTTTTATGAAGGATGGCGATGCGGGTTTCGATCTGAGGCGGCTGAAGCTCGACAGCGAGGCCGCACTCGAAGCGGGAGATCAGGCGCGGCTCGATGCTCTTGATTTCGCAGGCAGGGCGGTCGCTGGTGATGACGACCTGGTTGCGTCCGTCAAGGAGGGTGTTGAAGGTGTGGAAAAATTCCTCCTGCGAGCGCTCCTTGCCGGCGAGGAACTGGACATCGTCGATAAGCAATACATCGGAGCTGCGGTAGCGGCGGCGGAATTTCTCTAGCTCGCCCTTGCGGATTGCCTCGATGAACTCGTTGGTGAATTTCTCGCAAGTGAGATAAATCACGCGGCAGTCTGGGCGGCGGCGCAAAATCTCGCGGCCGATGGCGTGCATGAGGTGGGTTTTGCCGAGTCCGGAGCCGCCGTGGATGAAGAGTGGGTTATAGCCTACGCTGCGTTTCGCCGCTACCGCTTCGCAGGCGGCGTGTGCGAACTGGCTGTTGCCGCCGACGACGAAATTCTCGAATGTGTAAGAGGGGTTGAGCCCCGCAGCGATGGCGCGTTTGTCGAGCATCTCACCCGGCATTTCCTTGCGCACCTGTGGCTCGGCAGCGGAGGGAATGCCACCCGCTGCGGATGTTTCCGCGACGATGATGCTGATCTTATGCAGTCCTTCGTGTGCCTCGCTGGCGGCGAAAAGAAGTTCCAGCATGTAGTTCGTCTCAATCCAGACCTGATGAATTTCCCCGGGAACATAAATCGTTCCCTTGCCATTTTCGACACCGCCCCATGTCGCCGCGCCGAACCACCTTTGGAACGCGTCTCCACCGATCGACTTGCTCAGCGCCGCTGCGATTATTTCCCAATGACCCTCATCATGGCTTGATCCGCGAGTTTGCTCTTGCAGCTCTTCTGCGGCAGGGATGCTTTCCCCTATGTCCATCGATGGTTGTTTCATGGTTTTAAAATTGTCGCGCTTTCGCTCCCTCCATGGGTGCTTCGTTCGTGACAGTTGGATGACCATGGTTGCTGTTTTCACCGGCCGGAATATTTTTTATATCGCGTCTAACAGATCTAACTTTCCCGCCGTATTCCACAAGCGTTCCACGGAATGTTTTTTTTAAAACTTGACCCGAAGTTTGATTTACTTGTCCAAAGCAGTTCCGCTATCTATCAGATCAAATCTGCATAAGTCTTTGTAAATGAGTGAGGCGGCGAAGTGACAGTATCGTGACTTTGCGTAACCAAAAAAACTACTGCCGCATGGCAGGCATGCTCCGAGGAAAGTGATCGCCCCGTTGATCGGATCTGAGGAAATCCACACCCGTTTTGACGAGGTGCCCGGTATTTCACGCAGCCATCCGTCTCTTGCTGCTGAAGCAAAGCGCCACCGCCACGGTCGCCAGCGTGCCTGCCATGATACGCCAAGTGAATTTAATGACCGGCATCCATTCGAAATTCGTGTAGAGATCGTTGCCATTTAACATTTTCCAGACGTCGTTGGGCAGGTTGCTCAGAAAGGCCACGACGAGTATTCCAACGATCATGGCGATGAGATTTCCCTGCTCGCTTCCCCGCGTTTTTGTAAAAAGGGCGACGATAAAAATCCCTAACAGCGAGCCGTAGGTGTAGCCGAAGCTGCCGAGAATAATAGGGATGATGGTGAGCCCCGGGTTGTGCGCCTTCACAAACGCGGTGGCGAGGCCGACAAGGATCAAGATTAGCGCAAAGGCGACGGTGCTGAGCCGGATGATGCGCACCCGCGAGGACTCATCCTCCGGCGTTTTGAACCAGCGGTAATGGAAGTCGCGCGAATAGCTTGTCGCCAGCGAGTTCATCGCCGTGCCCAGCGAACCCATGGTGGTGGCTAAGACCCCTGCGATGACGAGTCCACGGAGTCCGCCGGGCATCACGTCCACGACGAAGTAAGGAAAGATCGTGGTGGCGTCTGGCTTGCCGTTGATCATCGGCAGGTTGGGATCGCTGACGACGTGGCCGTAGTAAACAGACAGGAGGATACCAATCATCAGCACCGCGTAAGTCACGGGGATATCGGCGATGCCGGAAAGGATCGTCGCCACTGCGCTCTGGCGGGTGTTCTTGGCGGTGAGCATGCGCTGCACCATGTCCTGATCCGTGCCGTGGGTGGCGAGCGTGACGAAGAGAGATCCGAGAAACGCCGCCCAAATGTTGTAGGAACTTTCCAGCACGCTTTTCACCTCGCCCCAGAAGCCGCCGTATTTTGCCACGAAATCCGCAGAAGGAGGAACGTCGCCGCGCCATTTCCAGAGCAGCAGATCGTTCGGGCGGTCGAGATGCGCCTTCGCGCCCTCCCAGCCACCGGGGATGTGCTCTAATAGATACCATACGGAAAAACCGAGGGCGCCGAACAGCACGGCGATCTGCAGCACATCCGTCCAGATTACCGCCTTGATGCCGCCGATCGCGGTGTAGGCGGCGGTTAATAAAGTGATGAGCAGAAGTGCGCCGCCGGTCATCCAGAACTGCTGCCAGTTGTCCAGCGGCTCGCCGGGATTCAGGTGGTTCCAGATGACGATGAGCAGCAGCGTGGGAACCCACAGCCGCGCACCGCTGGCCAGTGAGCGTGTGATGAGAAACACCACGCTGGCGAACCGGCGGGTGCGCGGGCCGAAGCGGATTTCCAGGAACTCATAGATGCTTACCACGTTGTGCTTGTAGAAGGCCGGCACGAACACTGCGCTAACTACCAGACGCGCCAGCAGGTAGCCGATCATCAGCTGGGCGTAGAGGAAGTTCCGCTGCTCAAAGCCCTCGCCCGGCGATCCGAAAAACGTGCCCGCGCTGATCTCCGATGCCAGGATCGAGGCGAGAACCGCCCACCAAGGAATCGAGCGACCGCCAAGAGTGAATTCCGAGACATTCTTGTTTCTACGGCTGAAATAAACGCCGATCGCTATGATGATCCCGAAATATAATCCGATGACAACGAGATCCATTACAAGTGCGGTCATGTCCGGAAAACTAAGGAGCGCTGAAAACGATCCAAGCCTTAATTTTTCGCTGGAGAAGTGGCGTGCAACTGCGGCTGAAAATTTTCAAAGCTATGCCCTGGATCGTGCTCCTTTTCGTTTCCCATGAAGCAGCGGGCGGTGTTTCATAAAGGCCGTGGAAGAAATCCCCATCATTGTGCGCAACGACCCTTGGCTTGAGCCTCAGACTGAGTCGATCAATCGCCGAACGCGTCGCTTCGAGAAAGCTCTAGCCGCGATCCGTGCGAAGTCCGGCTCGCTCGCCGCCTATGCCTGTGGCCACAAATACAGCGGCATCCATTTCAACGCGATCGCCAACGAATGGACGATCCGCGAATGGGCTCCCACCGCAAAAGCCGTCTCGCTCATCGGCGATTTTAACAACTGGAACCGCGACTCCCACCCGCTTGCAAAAAATGACGGTGGCGTCTGGGAACTGAAACTCCCGCCCCAAACGCTCGCCCACGGCCAGAAAGTGAAACTCCACATCCACGGTGCGGACGACTCCCGCCGCGACCGCCTGCCCGCCACCATCACCCGCGCGGTGCAAGATCCTGTTTCGCATGATTACTCCGGCCAGATCTGGAGTCCGCCTGAGGCTTACGTTTGGAAATATAAATTCGATCCCGCGGGAATCACCGTGCCTTTCATCTACGAGAGCCACACCGGCATGGCCGGCGAGGAGCCGCGCGTGCACACCTACCGCGAGTTCGCCGAAAACACTCTGCCCCGAGTCGCGAAGGCCGGCTACAACACCGTCCAGCTCATGGCCGTCCAGGAGCATCCTTATTACGGCTCCTTTGGTTACCATGTGTCCTCGTTCTTCGCCCCCTGCTCGCGCTTCGGCACGCCGGAGGATCTGAAGTACCTCATCGATACCGCCCACGGCATGGGTATCGCGGTTCTGTTAGATATCGTCCACTCCCACGCGGTGAAAAACATTTCCGAAGGCCTCAACGACTTCGATGGCTCCGGCCACCAGTATTTCCACTCCGGCGGAAAAGGCGATCACCCGCAGTGGGACTCGAAGTGCTTCGACTACGCGCGCCCGGAGGTGAAGCAGTTCCTTCTCTCCAATGTCCGCTACTGGCTGGAGGAATTCCGCTTCGATGGCTTCCGCTTCGATGGCATTACCTCGATGCTCTACCACTCCCACGGCGATCGCGCGTTCGGCTCCTACGATGATTACTTCGGCTCCGATGCAGACGAGGAGGCCATCCTTTACCTGAAACTCGCCAACGAACTCATTTCCGAAATCAAGCCCGGCGCCATCGTCGTCGCCGAAGACATGTCCGGCATGCCCGGCCTTTGCCGGCCGAACGCGGAGGGCGGCGTCGGGTTCACCCACCGCCTCGCCATGGGTATTCCCGACCATTGGATCAAGCTCCTGAAAGAGCAGCGCGACGAGGACTGGAACCTCGATGAGCTCTGGGGCGTTCTCACCAACCGCCGCCACGGCGAGGCCACCATCGCCTACGCTGAAAGCCACGACCAAGCGCTCGTTGGCGACAAGACCATCGCCTTCCGCCTCATGGACAAGGAGATGTATTGGCACATGGATCTGGAAAACCGCAGCCCCGTCGTCGAGCGCGGCATCGCCCTCCACAAAACCATCCGCCTTCTCACCGCAGCCTTCGGCGGCGAAGGCTGGCTCAACTTCATGGGCAACGAATACGGCCACCCCGAGTGGCTCGATTTCCCCCGCGAGGGCAACGGCTGGTCCTACCACTACTGCCGCCGTCAGTGGTCGCTCCTAGATAACCCGGAGCTGAAATACCATTGGCTCGCCGAGTGGGATCGCGATCTCGTCGCACTCCTGAAAGATCGCAACGTCCTCCAGTCCGCCCCCGCCCAGCTCCTCCACATCGATCATGAAAACAAGATCCTCATCGCTGAGCGCGCCAACCTGATCTTCGTCATCAACCTCTCCCCGGACAAATCCCACTCCGGCTACCCCATCACTCCATACCGCAAGGAAACACACCAGCTCCTCCTCGATTCCGACGAAGCGAAATACGGCGGCCACGCCCGCATTGACCACTCGTTCGACTATCCCATCGACGAAAACAGGCAGATGAAAATCTACACGACTTCGCGGACAAGCCATGTCTATGGAGAAGGGATTTGAAATCCCTTCTCCATATTACCAATCCCTTTCACGGCCTGATCCGCTTGATGAAAAAACCGCCCTTCACACGTAGATCTTTTCATAATACTCCGCCGCCATGCGATTGGAGTCGAAGTAGGGAACGACGTCGTTCATGGAGTTGAAGACGATGCGGCTCCACTCGTCGGGCTTGTCGTAGTAGAGAGGTAGGATTTCCCCGCGGAGCTTGGCGTAGCAACCGAGCATGTCTTGCCTGTCGCGCTCTTCGGGATCGAGGTGTGGAACGGGAGTGGGGATGATGAAGCTGTTCTCGCCGTCCTTGGCGAACTCGCAGATCCAGCCGTCGTAGGTGGAGAGGTTCACCGATCCGTTCATCGCGGCGGTCATGCCGGAGGTGCCGGAGGCCTCACGGGTTACGACCGGATTGTTGAGCCAGACATCCGAGCCATTTTTCAGAAAGCGGGAAAGCTCCAACTCGTATCCGGTGAGGACGGTGGCGTTCGGGTAATCTTTGGTGAGGCGGATTAGGGTGTCGAAGGTGTCGATTGCAGAATAATCGAAGGGATAGGGCTTTCCGGCCCATATGATCTGCACGGGATGTTTGTTATCGTTGAGCAGTTCCCGGAACAGGCGGATATCGCGGGTGATGAGATCCGGGCGCTTGTAACCGGCGAAGCGCCGCGCCCATACGATGGTGAGGACCTTGGGATCGAAAAGCTTGCCCGTTTGGTCGGCGACGACGCGGAACAACCGCTCTTTCAGCTCGCGCTTGCGATGGCGGAGTGTGCTGATGTCATTTTCCGTGCGTGCATTTTCCATCCCGTGATCCGCCCAGTATTTTTTATTCTGAGCGTTGGTGATGTGGGTGATCTCGCAGATATCGTGCTCGTGGCTCCACATTTTTCGAGAAACTTCCCCGTGGAGTTTTGAAACGCCGTTTGACTTTTTCGCGAGCCTAAGCGCGGCGAGGGAGTGGTTGAACTCTTCACCCTGGATGCCGGTAATGTCGCGCACCTCCTCCTCCGGCACATCGCTGAAAAAAGTGAAATTCCGCAGCAGGCTGAAATCGGTTTTCTCGTTACCTGCCTCCTCCGGGGTGTGGGTAGTGAAGACCAGACGTTTCCTGACCTCGTCCGCGCTGCCATGTTTTTTGTAAAGATGGAACGCCGCTGAGAGCCCGTGCGCTTCGTTAAGGTGCCAGATTTCGGGGTCAACACCGAGTTCGTCGAGCAGTTTCGCTCCGCCCGCGCCGAGGATAAGGTATTGGGCGATGCGGCGCAACGGGTCGTTATCGTAGAGGCGGTGCGTGATCGCACGGGAGAGGGTGTCGTTTTCCTCGATGTCGGTGGTCAGGAAAAACATCGGCACGGTGCCGAAGATATCGCCGGGGAGGAACATCGCCTTCACCCACACTGGGTGGCCGTGGACGGGTATTGTAAAACGGATGCCGGTGTCCTGAAGGAACGAATAGCTGTTTTTCCGGAACTGCACCGCGAGCTCGCCGTCCTCGCCGCGCACCTGGTTGTAGTATCCGTATGTCCAGAGGATACCGATGCCAGTGAGGTTCTGGCGCAGATCGGCAGCCGAGCGCATGTGCGAACCCGCCAGGAAACCGAGGCCGCCTGAATAAATCTTGAAGCTCTGGTCGATGGCAAATTCGCAGGAGAAATACGCGGCGCTCCTCGAGAATTTCGGATCGATCTCGTAACGGTGCGCGAATGGGGCGGGCAGGAAGGATTGAACGGACATGTGTAGTGATTGATTATTGGCAGTGGCGGGCAAGCCCATCGGTCCTGCGTAATGCGTATTTCATACCAACTTTCAAGAAAGCGACGGAACGCCCACGGCGATGTCGGATTCTGCAGAATAATCTACCCCCGCCAGACCGAAGCCGAAGAGTTTCAGGAAACCTTTCTGGTAGCCTTCGAAGTCGGAGAGTTCGGAAAGATTCTCGGTGGCTACTTCTTCCCAGCGTTTCCCGACGATGGCCTGAATTTCCGAGGACATCTCCCAATCATCGATGCGGATGCGCCCGGCTTCGTCGGGTTGCGGGTGGCCGTTGCAGAGTCTTTCGCGGAGCATTCGATCCATCTGCTCGATGGTGTCCTCGTGGTTACCCGCGTCTTTCATCGCCTTGTAGAGGAGTGATATATAAAGCGGCACCACCGGGATGGCGGAGCTCGCCTGTGTGACCAGTGCCTTGTTCACGGAAACCCATGCCTTGCCAGAAACGGCCGCCAGTTTCGCATCGAGAGCTTTTTGCGCCCTTTCCAGATCCTCCTTCGCCTTGCCGATGGTTCCGTTCTTGTAGATCGGCCACGTGACCTCCGGGCCGATGTAGGAATAGGCCACCGTCTTCACTTCTTCGGCCAGCACGCCGGCCTTCATGAGTGCATCGATCCACATTTCCCAATCCTCGCCGCCCATCACCTTCACGGTCTGGTCGATGTCATCGCCCTCAGCGGGCGGGATGGTGACTTCCTCGACCGTGCCGGAGCCGGTGTTGAGGGTCTTGTTGATGTAGACCTCGCCGATGGGTTTCAGGCAGGATTTGTAAACCTCGCCGGTCTTCGGGTCGGTGCGGCGCGGGGAGGCCAGACTGTAGATGACGAGATCCACTTGGCCGAGATCCTCTTTGACAGCCGCGATCACCTCGGCTTTCACCTCGTCGGAAAAGGCGTCGCCGTTGAACGACCTTGCGTAAAGCCCGTCCGCCGCCGCCTCGCGCTCGAAGGCGACCGTGTTATACCAGCCTGCCGTCGCCGTCTTGTCCTCCGTGCCGGGTCTTTCGAAAAACACGCCGATGGTGGCCGCGTTGCCGCCGAAGGCCGCCGCGATCCGTGAGGACAGGCCGTAGCCAGTCGAGGAACCGATCACGAGAACCTTCTTCGGAGCTCCTTGGATTGGGCCGCGCATTTTCACGACTCCAATCTGCTCGGCAACGTGCTTCGCGCAGCCCTCCGGGTGGGCGGTGGTGCAAATGAATCCGCGTATTTTTGGTGAAACGATCATGATGCCACCAAGGCTATCCACCACCACCCGCCGCGCAACCCTCAAAATCGTCACAACAGGCGACCGGACGCGGGTGCTATATTTTACTAACTGAGTTTAGAACTCGCCCTTGAACGAGCAGCGGGCGGTGGGCGTTTCGAAAATCACGATCTCGGCGAGACCGGGGAGCTGCGGCGCGAGTTTTTTCCAGAACCACCCGGCCATGCGCTCGATGGTCGGGCTTTCGAGTCCCGCGATGTCGTTGAGGTAGCCGTGGTCGAGTTCTTCGAGTAGCGGGGCCATCGCGTTGGTGATGTGCTTGTGGTCATAAACCCAGCCGATCTCCTCATCAACGGTGCCCTCAATGGAGATTTCCACCTTGAAGCTGTGGCCGTGCATGCGTCGGCATTTGTGATCTTCCGGCAGGGATGGGAGGGTGTGCGCCGCTTCAAATCGGAATTCCTTGGTGAGTCTCGCTTTCATGTCCTGCGCGGAGGCTACTCTGATTCGCACGCGGTGGGAATCGAAAGCTTCGCTAGAAATTTATGGTGAAACCTCCGCTCTTAGCACGTAGATTTTCCGCATGCGCATTTGTTTTTCCATCGCCCTCTCGGCACTGCTTGTTTCCTGCGAGAAACCCGAAGCCGTAGGCACCGTTGAGAAAAAGGACGGCATGCTGCGGATCGAGGGCGGCATAACCAAGATGGGATCGGCTGGCAAATTCGAGACGCCCTATGGCCACAAGGAATTTCCCGAGGAAGCTCCGGTGCGCGAGATTGAGGTCAAAGGTTTCTGGATCGACGAGACGGAGGTAACGAACGACCAGTTCGCCGCCTTCGTGAAAGCCGCGAATTACGTATCCTTCGCCGAGCGCGAGGCAAAGCTAGAGGATTTCCCCGAGGAGGCGCGTGACTCGCTGCCGCCCATGCCGTTCAAGCAAGGCTCCATCGTTTTCACCCCACCGGAAAAATTCGAAGGCGATCCGAATGAACCCGGAGCCGTCCTCTCCTGGTGGCGCTGGGAGCCGGAGGCGAACTGGCGGCAACCGCTCGGCAAAGGATCTGACATCTCGAAAAAAGGCGACCACCCGGTGGTTTGCGTGACCTTCGAGGATGCCACGGCCTACGCGAAATGGGCGGGGAAACGCCTGCCCACCGAGGCGGAATGGGAGTTCGCCGCACGCGGTGGCTTGAAGGGCAAGATCTACACTTGGGGCGATGAGCTGAAGCCCGGCAACAAGTGGATGGCCAACACTTTTCACGGCGAGTTCCCCTCCAAGGATACCGCCGAGGATGGCTTCGAAGGCTCCGCTCCCATCAAATCATATCCCGCCAACGGCTACGGTCTCTACGATATGGCGGGCAATGTATGGGAAATTTGCGCCGATTTCTACGACCCAGAATACCCCTCGAAGTGCGCTAAATGCGATCCCAAAGGCCCGGAAACATGGGTGAACCGCGATACCGGCCAGAAGTCCTTCGGCGCGCAGAGCCACGTCACCAAGGGCGGCTCATTCCTCTGTCACGTCTCCTACTGCATGCGCTACCGCCCCGGCGCACGCCACTCCACCGAGGCAGATTCACCGGCGAACCACACCGGCTTCCGCTGCGTGAAGGATCTCTAATTCTTATTTCCCAAGGAGCCGCGCCACATGCTTGGCGAGCATATCCGCCTCAAGATTCACCGTGTCGCCCGCCTTGGCATCGCGCAGATTCGTGTGGGAAAACGTATGCGGTGTGATCCAAAATACGGCGGACTCACTTTTTAGATCCGCGATAGTGAGCGAGATCCCATCGATGGCGATGGAGCCTTTTCCTACACATAGCCGGTGGATATCGGCAGGCAGTGAAACCTCCACGATGTGATCCTGCCCGTTCTCTTCGAGAGCGAGAATCACTCCCGTGCCGTCCACATGACCCTGCACAAAATGCCCGCCTAGCCTGTCCCCGACACGGAGGGCGCGCTCAAGATTCACGATGGAACCGGCGGTAAGTTTCCCCAGAGAAGTCACCCGCATGGTCTGCGCTAGAACATCGAAGGCAATATCCGTTCCCGAAATTTCCGCCACCGTAAGGCAGCAACCATTCACCGCCACGGAGTCGCCAAGCGCGAGTTCCTCAGAAAAAGGAATCGTTATGGATAGCCGCGCCTGCACGCCCTTTTCCTCTAAAAAAACGACCTTCCCCAATAATTCAACAAGTCCTGTGAACATTCTTCGCTTCTGATTTACTTCTTCAATGGCCTGCCAGTCGTAGCTTCCGCGGCGGAAGCGAAGCTGGCGGAGGGGGTGGGATTCGAACCCACGGAACCTTTCGGCTCTCCAGTTTTCAAGACTGGCGCAATCGACCACTCTACCACCCCTCCGTTGGGATGAACCGTGTGGAAACGAGGGGTTATATGCGCGGTGGAGGCCGGTGTTTCAAGCGAAATCAACGCCGACAGGGCAAACGCATCTAAATTTCTTATTCCCTGATAATAAACTTTTACTTTGTAACTACATGCTGACGATTCAGGGATGTCCACACCGCAAGAACCTGAAGAAACAAACCCCGCTCCGCTTCCATCCATCATCCTTATTCTCCGGGAGGTGGAAGATCCAAGGGTCGAACGCACCCGCAAACACCACCTCTCCGACATACTCTTCATCTCCCTGTGTGCCGTTATCTGCGGCTGCGAAAGCTTCGAGGACATGGAGGAAGGAAACGCCAAAGAAGATTGGTTCCGCCAGTATCTTGATTTGCCCAACGCGAGGACTAGCGATGAACTTGGTTCGTCGGGAGTCCACAAACCGCCGGGGAATCAAAGGCCGAGAAAAACGCGCAGGATGGGACAACAAATACCTCGAGAAGATCCTCACAAAATAAGATGCGTTTGCCCTGGCGCGCCTTAGGGCTTGCTTCGTCTTCCAGGAAAATCTATCAATCCGCCCCGCAAGCTCCCGTAGTTCAACGGATAGAACAAGGGTTTCCTAAACCTTAGATTCAGGTTCGATTCCTGACGGGAGCATTTCCATCTTTAGAAATGATTCACGCCTGAATGATTCGCTACACGATCTTCCCTATTCTTACGTTTGTTTGTGTTTCTTGTGGGGTCAAAAGCCCGCCTGCGGATACGACCTCACCACGAGCCCGCATTTTGATGACTGATGTATCTCCGCAGCCTGTAAGAGTGGATATCTCACTATCTTCGATGACCGCGCAGCTACTGCAAGGCGACGGAACTTTACTGGCCGAGATGGATGTATCCACGGGTGAGGCCGGAAATCGCACCCCAAAAGGTAACTTCCGAGTAACCGAGAAAATGCTACTTAAACGCTCAAATCTTTACGGTCAGTATGTGAGAAAAGACACCCGTGAAGTGGTGGTGGCGCGGCATTGGGAACATAAAGGTCCCAAGCCCGCTGGCACGGTGTATCAAGGAATTGCAATGCCCTACTGGATGCGGCTAACGGCGGGTGGCGTGGGGATGCACGTCGGGCAGTTCTCACGTGGGGTGACTACGAGTAAAGGCTGCATCCGTTGTCCCGAGGCTGGGCAGAATTTTTTTTACGAACATTGCCGCGTCGGCACACCTGTTAGAATTCACAGCGGATCACACAGCATACCTTCAGCCTTTGGCGTATCACCAGAGAGTCAAAGTGAGGACAATGGTGGACGGAAGCCTACGCTCCCTTCTTATCAATGACCAAGCGCTTCTCGATATCGTCGAGGACGGGCTTCGAGTAGAGCATGAGAGGATGGAGGATGACGGGCTGGGAGATGTTCTCGGCGCGTTTCCATACGGAGGATTCAGTGGGGAGGATGATGAGATCCATGGGGGTTCGGTATGAAACGACGGGGATCTTGCCGAGGCGGTCTTCGGTGTCCTCCAGATTTTTTAGGAACGAGCTGCCGGGTCTCATCTGGCGGGCACCTTTGCCGGGGCAGGCAAAGGCCATTTTTGTGCCGTGGTGGGGGGACGAGACGGTGATGAAGGTGTCGCAACGTTGTGCGCCGCCGAGGTTCTGCAGGTAATACCGCGAAACGAGGCCGCCCATGCTGAAGCCCACCATTGCAAACCGTTCGTCCGGGCCGAATTCCTTATCAATGCCCTCTTTGAGGCTTTCGGCGAGTTGATCAATGCCATCGCGGGCATCATTCGGTTTGAGCTGTGGAACATGGCATTTGATTCCATGATTTTCCAAACGTGTCACAAGGGGGGCAAAGGAAACCCCGTCTTCAAAGATGCCATGCACAAGAACCACTCTGTCATAGCGCGGTTGGCATGGCTGAGGGTGACAAGAAACGGCAGTGGCGAACACCCCGGTGAAGAGTTGGAAAAAGCGGGCAGTCATGATTTTAGCCGGGAGGCCAGGTGAGCTGACGCCCACCAAGCAGATGAACGTGAAGGTGCGGGACGGTCTCGCCGCCGTGTGTGCCGTTATTGATCACCACGCGAAAGCCGCTTTCCGCAAGACCGAGGTCGGCGGCGATCTTCGCAGCGGTGAGAAGGAGGTGGCCGAGGATCGCCTGATCCCCTGTCTCCGCCTCGCCGATGCGCGGGATGACTTTGTTGGGCACAATCAGCACGTGCACCGGTGCCTGCGGCGAAATATCGCGGAAGACGAAGCAGTGCTCGTCACGGTGTATCACATCAGCGGGGATTTCACCGTCGCGGATTTTCTCGAAAATCGTCTTCACTGTGTGCGGAATCTGGCATCAGGAGGGCTTTCCGGCAAACTCGAAATAATCCAGTGGTGGGCGATTCCTACTCATCCGCCTTGCGTGAGGGGCGCTTCATGGACTAGTCAGGTTCGTGCCGATATCCGAAAAACGAAGGTCTGGAGCGGTCAGATGGAAGACCACCCTGCTGCGTGGGCTGCTGATCTGCGCGGGTTCCGTGACGATCCTGCTGCCCGCATGGCTACCGAATCGCCCCGGCGCACCGTTGGAGCGGGGCACCGTGGAACTCATGCAAGCCGCTTTGTTAGCAGCGGCCACGGCGGTGATGGCCGGCGCGATGGCACACTCCGGACACCGCCGCGCGGTCTGCCGAGTGTTGGCGCTAGGGCTGGCTGCGGCTCTGGTCGGTGAGATGGAGGATTTCATTTCTGGCATCCTAAAATGGTTTTTCCCCGATATCTGGGTGATCGGTGCGCTACTCGGCGCGGCGCTTATAACTATAGTCCGCCACCGCCGGGTGATGCTGCGTTTTTTCGAAACGATGGGACACCACTCAGGCGCAGGCCTCATCGCGGCGGCGTTGCTGATCATCTATGTTTTCAACCGCGTGATCGGTGCTCCGCAGTTCTGGCAAGCTACTCTCGGCGATGCGTTTTCGCCGGAGATCCCGCGTATTTGCAAAAGCTATCTGGAGCTGCTTGCCTGCTACTTTATCTTCGTCGGCTCGCTTGGGCTCGCGATCACTCTGGGTAGGCGTGAGGAGCTGAACTAAGATAGTCTCAGAATAGCTCGCCGGTCACCTGTTGGGTCGTCTTGAAATGGAGCTTGGCGAATTTCCCGAGAACTTCGGCTCCATGCGCGGCGACGAGTTTTTTCCCCGCATCCACCACCAGCGAAGAGCAGCCGAGTGGGATCTTGAAGCCCGCCTTTTTCGTCGCAGCATCCATCCAGTCGATGAAACGCTCGCGCGCCAGAATTGAAGCGGCGGCAACGGCGGTGTCGGACTCGCCCTTCGTGCGTTGGTCGAGTTTCAGGGAAATATTTTTCTGCTTCAGCGCGGTCTGGAGAACATCCGCGCGCGCGAACTGATCGGAGAGGGCGCGGGGGCAATCGGGTTTCTTTTTCGTGAGTTCCTCGATCACGGTGGCGTGCCCCCAGGCGAGCATGCGGTTGAGGTTTTTGAAGGTGGCGTAGAGTTCGTTATATTTTTCCGGGCGCAGGGCGATCACATCGAAGGCGATTCCGGGCGTCGTCTTGATGACGGCGGCGAGCTTGCGGATCGCGGCAGGCGTGGTGACGCGCTTGGAATCCATCACGCCGCTCTTGATGAGATGCCGCGTGATTTCCGCATCGGTATAAACCCCGGCGATGCACAGCGGCCCGAAGAAATCGCCCTTGCCGCTCTCGTCGATTCCGAAGTGTGGCGAGAAATGCTCAGGGTCGGCGATTTCCTGGTAGCCGAGCTTCGCCTCGCCCGTCACCTCTGGCTCCAGAGTGAAGCGGATGAAGTCCTCGGTATCTTTCCCTTGGATCAATACCTTCGGCCCCTTTTCATACACGCTCACGTTTAGCTTGCCCTTTTTTGCCGAGAAAATCGTGTATTCCTTCGCCACAAACTCGAAGCCCTGCACCTCTAACGCAGCCCGGAGTTTCGCAACTTGGGCGGCGGTAAGCGGTGCGGTGTGCGAGGTCATCTGCGAGCAAGTTTAGCGGGTAAAACAAAGCGATGCCAAACTTTCAGAGCGGATGCTGGTAGATGCGTGTTGCCTCTTTTCTCCCGCAGAGACAGCTTATTTCATCATGAAATTGAGCAGCTTGCCGATGCGGTCGCGCATCTGGTGGCGTGGCACGATGGCGTCGATCAGGCCGTGCTCGAGCATAAACTCAGCGGTCTGGAAGCCGGGCGGGAGGTTCTGGTGGGTTGTTTCCTTCACCACCCGCGGGCCAGCGAAGCCAATCATGCACTTGGGTTCCGCGATGTTGATATCGCCGATGGTCGCGAAGGATGCGGTGACGCCCCCGGTGGTCGGGTGAGTTAGAACGGAGATGAAAGGCAGCCCCGCCTCACTGAGCCTTGCTAGCGCGCCGCAGGTTTTTGCCATCTGCATGAGGGAAAGCATGCCCTCCTGCATCCGTGCGCCGGAGGATGCGGATACAATGATCACGCCCCGTTTCTCCGCGATGGCCGTCTCGATGGCACGGGTGATTTTTTCCCCAACCACCGAACCCATGGAGCCCGCGAAAAACTTGAAATCCATCACTGCGATCATGGCGGGCTTGCCGTGGATTGCCACTCGCCCAGTGACGACCGCATCGTTCATCCCGGTTTTACCGCGCAAGGCAGCAATCTTATCCTCATACCCGATGAAGCCGAGAGGGTTAGCGGAGAAAAGGTGCGGCTCGGTCTCCTCGAAGGTGCCGGGATCCGCGAGCAGGAAGATGCGGTCGGAGGAATCGAGCAGGAAATGGTGGCCGCAATGCGGGCAGACCTGAAGGTTCTGCTTCAACTCGAGAATGTGTATCAGCGCGCCACATTCCGGGCACTTGATCCAAAGTCCTTCCGGTATGTCATCGCGTTTCTGTTGCCCGCGCAGGAGTGGTTTCTTGAAAATACCCATGAAATCGTTTTTTCTGTGAGGCTCGCACAACGCGGGCAGAGGTGATCCTAAAGTCAGATCAACGTCCCGACAATCCCGATTTACCTCTCCCTCTTCCTTGAAATTTGAAGGTTAAAGTTTAAAGTTTCCCGCTTCTCCCACGGGGTTGACCCAGCGCAAGGCGGTTGCTAGTTTCCGCTCCCGCCATGAGCAACGCCCCGAATTACAAAGATACGCTGACACTGCCCCAGACGGGATTTCCGATGCGCGGGGATCTCGTGCAAAATGAGCCGCAGCGCTTGGCAATTTGGGAAAAGTCCGGCCTTTACGCCAAAATCATAGCAGCACGCAAAGCCGCAGGCGCGCCCGATTTCATCCTCCACGATGGCCCGCCCTTCGCGAACGGCGATGTCCACATGGGCACGGCGCTCAACAAGCTGCTCAAGGACATGGTCGTGAAATCAAAGACCATGGCTGGTTTCCACGCACCCTTCGTCCCGGGCTGGGACTGCCACGGCCTGCCCATTGAATTCAAGGTCGTGAAACAGGCCGCCGGACTTGAACCCGCCGAGATCCGCCGCCGCTGCGCGGAGTTTGCCTCCGGTTTTATCGATATCCAGCGCTCCTCGTTTCGTCGCCTCGGCGTGTTCGGCGATTGGGAAAACCCCTACCTCACCATGGATCCCGCCTACGAGGCGAGCATCCTGCGGGTTTTCGCAAAACTGGTGGAAAACGGCTCGATCTACCAATCCAAGAAACCCGTGCAGTGGTCTTACGGCGCGCAAACTGCGCTTGCTGAAGCGGAGGTGGAATACGCCGACAAGGTTTCTCCGGCGATCTTTGTGAAATTTCCTCTCGCGAACAGCCATCTGACTGGTGAGGTAAACATGGTCATCTGGACGACAACTCCATGGACTCTTCCCGCCAACCTCGGCATCGCCCTGCACCCAGAATTCACCTACATCGTCGGAAAATTTTCCAACGGCGAAACCTACGTGATCGTCCGCGAGTTGATCGAAGCTTTCACGGAAAAAACCGGACACGCGCTGACGGAAACGCTTTCTGAAATCAAAGGCAAGGAACTCGAAGGCGCAGAGGCGAAACACCCTTTCCTAGACCGCACCTCGAAAGTTATCCTCGCGAATTTCGTCACCACGGAAACGGGAACGGGAGCAGTCCACATCGCCCCCGGCCACGGCGCGGACGACTACATCGCCGGCCAGCAGAACGGTTTGGGCGTGCTCTCACCCGTCGATGACGAAGGCCATTTCACCGAGGAAGTCGGCTTGGAAGAGCTCGTCGGCATGCACGTTTTTAAATCGAACGGACGCATCATCGAGATCCTCACGGAAAGCGGCCACCTTCTCGGCCAGGAGGAATATAAGCACTCATACCCGCATTGCTGGCGCTCGAAAACGCCGATCATCTTCCGCGCCGTCGAGCAGTTTTTCATCTCACTGGAAACCCTGCGCGGCCAAGCGCTAGGGGAGATCGACAAGGTGAAATGGATGCCAGCCTGGGGGCGGAACCGGATCTACGGAACCGTCGAGTCGCGTCCTGACTGGTGCATCTCCCGCCAACGAACCTGGGGTGTGCCGCTTCCCGTTTTCTTCGATGAAAACAACAAGGCCATCCTCTCCGCCGAGCTGGCAAACAAGGTCGCGGATCTCGTCGAATCCGAGGGCACGAACGTTTGGTTCGAAACTTCCGATGACGAACTCGCCGCCAAGCTCGGCCTGCCCGCCGGTTTAAAAAAAGGCAGGGACACGCTCGATGTCTGGATCGACTCCGGCTGCTCCCATGCCGCCGTCATGGATGCTCATCCGGAGCTGCATTGCCCCGCTGATCTCTACCTTGAGGCCACCGACCAGCACCGCGGTTGGTTCCAGAGCTCGCTCATGCTCTCCACCGCTTTCCGTGGTCATGCGCCTTATAAGACCGTGATGACCCACGGCTTCGTCGTCGATAAGGACAAGAAAAAGCTCGCGAAATCCGACGCCGGAAAAGGCGGCAAGCCGACTGATGCCGCCTACTTTTACAACCAATACGGCGCGGACATCGTCCGACTCTGGGTCTCCAGCGTGGATTGGCAAAACGAAGTCCCCTTCGGCGAGGATCTCTTCAAACAAGTCGCCGAGCCCTACCGCCGCCTCCGCAACACGCTCCGCATCTTGCTCGGGAACCTGGATGGCTTCAATCAACAATCCTCAATATCCAATATCCAATATCCAATCCCTCTTCTCGACCGCTGGATCCTCGAGCGTCTCCACGAAGTCACCAAAGAGTGCCTCGCCGCCTACGAATCCTACGAGTTCCGCAAGGTCTTCAACGCGATCAACCAGTTCTGCACCGCCGACCTTTCCGCGATCTACATTGATGCGCTGAAAGACCGGATGTATTGCGATGCGCCGGACTCGCCTCGCAGGCTCGCCTCGCAGGCCGCGATGTACGAGATCTTTAGTAGTATTACGAAACTCCTCGCACCGATCCTCGCCTTCACAGCGGACGAAGCGTGGGAGCATGCCGGATTCATGGAAGGCAGCGTTCACGAACAGGATTTTCCGAAAGCCAATCCCGCCTTCGCGCCGAGCCAGGTCAGCAAGGACGTGGATCGTCTGTTCCAGATCAAGGCCGCGATGCAAACCGCCATCGAGGCGCGGATTCAAGCAAAGGAATTCACCCGCAACAACGAAGCCGCCGTGGAACTGATTCTCCCGGCTTCCGACGCACATCTTCTCGAAAAACTCAACGACCGCGAATTCGCCACCGAGTTCTTCATCATCGCAGAGCTAAGCGCGGTCATCGGCACAGAGCTCACCGCGTCCGCGAAGAAAACAGAACTCCCACTCTGCCCCCGCTGCCGCAAACACGAGCCCGTTCTAGCCTCCAGCCTTTGCCAGCGCTGCGAAGATGTGATCACGCAGCCTCTTACTTGAAAGTTGAATTTTGAAAGTTGAATTTTCACGCCTCCTACTCTTCCTCACCCTCCCGCTCTACATCCTCGATCAGGTGACGAAGGCGTGGACGGTGGCGAATTTTGCGCCACCTTGGTCTGAAGGCAGCCATATTTGGTGGCTCGTTGATGGCTGGTTGCGGTGGATCCGCGTCCACAACCAGGGCGTGGCCTTCGGTCTCGGCAACGGCACCTCGTGGGCGCCGATTGTATTCCTGTGTGTGCCGATCATCGCCATAGTCCTAATCTGGGTGTTTTGGAAAAAGGGTGTGTTCGATCATATCCTTTCAAAATTCGCCGTCGCTCTGTTGCTGTGCGGGATTTTCGGAAATCTAACAGATCGCCTCGTGCAGGGATTCCTTTTAGAGGAGGTAAAGAATGGCACCATCTGGGAGCGCCTGTCGCAGGGATACGTCGTCGATTTCATATCCGTGAAACTCCCTTTCTATGACAAGATCGTGCCGAGCAGCCACGGCTGGTGGCCCACCTTCAACGTGGCGGACTCCTGCATCTGCATCGCCGCAGTCCTGCTTTTCATCGGCGGCATATACGACGAGAAAGTGAAGGCGAAGGCAGCAACTAGCGCTGCCTGATAATGAATTCCGAGCCGTCTGCGTAGCCCCGAATCACCAACTCTCCCGCGCTGGATAAGGTAAGAGTCAACCCGCCTGTTTTCGTTTGATCGATCACGCGCATCCCTTTTTTCTCCCAAGATTTTTTCTGAAACTCGCGCGTGCCGTCCATCGCGGAGCCTGCGGGACTAGCCACGATGATCGTATGCGGTTTGACTGCGGAAATGAACGGCTCGCTGAGACTGAGGTCGTCCTCATGGAGTCCGGCGACGATCACATCCGCTGATACATCAGAACCTGATCCAAGAAGCGCCTGCTCGCTCGGGCGTCCCGCATCTGCAGTGAAAAGAATTTTCCAGCCCTTCCAATGAAGCCTGAAAACCATCGCTTGATCGTCGGCGAGCGAGCCGAGAGAACCGTCCTCCGCTGCAAGCAAAACCTCACCCCAGGCTCCTCCACCAAAATCGAGCAGATCCGCCTTCCTCGGATGGAACACACGAACGCCCTCCGCTCGGAAATCCGTCCACTCCGCCGCGACCGATCCCTGAGTGGGCGTCATCCCGCTCGCGACTTGTCGCAGCGGGAACATTTCTTGCAGGAGCTGAGGAGAGGCGACATGGCCGGCATCGGTGTGGGTGAGGATTACGGAATCCGGCCTCATGCCGAGCCGCATCAGCGAGGGGCCGACCTGGCTTTCCAGCGAAAATTTCCCGCCAGTATCGATCAAGACGGAATTTCCCGCGCCCGAGGCGAAGCACGTCGCGGCGGCACCGTAGCCGAGATCGTAGATGATGAGCGTGTCTTTTTTCGTAGTCACGACAGAACCTGACCCGCCTGGTATCCGTGCGAAAAATCCCGCCGTTTCCGCGCAGGCGTTGGCGAAATGGGCATTTGTACGGTTCAGAAAAACGGCGGCGTTTTCTGAGATCGGGCACAGCATCGAGGAGATCAACGCAAGGCCGAGCAGCGCGTAAACAAGCGGCGCGAGCGCTACAGTAGCGAACACCGAAATCGGCGATACCATCCCGAAGTGGTAAGCTGTCAGCGGAGCCGAACCCACTGAAGCCGCCGTCGAAGCTGCAAACGATTCTGCGAGATTTCTACGGAAGCCAAGCCATTTCCGCTGCCAGAATCCGGTCTCGCTGGTCGGGAGAAAAAGCTCGTCCGCCGCAATCCAAGTGAGACCGCGCCGAGCCAGCGCCGTCCCGAGTCCGATGGCCGCGACGACGCCGTAGGAAAGCTGCACGCCGGGCATGCGGATGATGCGGTGGTCCCACAGCAGGGAAACGATGAGCACCACGCCGAGCGTGTTGAGCAGATCCGTCCTGCGACGAAACGCGAAGCCGCCGAGAAACGCCGCGCCCATCCACGCCGAGCGCAGGGCGGCCGGGCCGTTACCTGCGAGCCAAGAGTAGCCGAACATCGTAGCGATGATCACCGGAATTGCCGCCCGCCGGGGAACGCCCGCCCATTTCAGCGCAAACCAGATCATGCTCCCCAGCATCATTACGTGCATGCCACTGACGGAAAATACATGCAGCGTGCCGCTCTCGCGGAAGTCCCGCACCAGCCCCAGCGAGTCCTCCGCCTTCTCGCCGATCACCACCGCAAGGATCACCTTCGCGGCCAGACTTTCCTCATCCAAGCCCACTGTGATGCTTTCACGGAAACCTTTCTTGATGCCCGCGGCCCATGAACTCACCGGCCCAATCCATTGCTCCGACCTCATCCCGTTCGCATGAAAAACGGCAACGATACCCTCGTTCCTGAGTCGCTCCGCATGATCAGGCACGCCGGGATTTCTTTCCCGGCCTAAGCCTTGAAAAACTCCGCTCGCCTTCAACTCCGTCCCGGCGGGCGGCAGCTCGCCGGTGCCGATCCAGCGCACTTTCCTGCCTCCATACTTTTCGCCATGTAGCCGCGCGACCGCACTCCATGACCCTTCCTCACCCATCGCATCCTCTGCCAAACGCGCCTCCACCTCCGCCAGACCGAATTTCGAAAACCGCGCCTCATCCGCCTTCTGCCGCGCATCACGGAGCCGACCGCCACCCAGCACGATGGCAGCGAGGGCAACGCCGATGAACCCCGTTTTCCAGCCCCCGAAGCGCACCACCAGCGCCGCAAAAACAAGCCCGCCAACCCACAGGAATCCGGGTCGGAAATGATCCAGTGCCATTAGCAATACCAGCCCGGAGGCTAGAGCGAAGAGTGGCCGTTTCGCCCACAGCCGCACGATGACTTTCGTCATCGCCATCTAAGCCATGCCCCATTCGTGGAGCTTGGTTCGTGCGTTTGCCGAATGGCGTGTTCCGGGAAACTGTTTCATGACTTGCTCGAAGATCGCAACAGCCGACTCGCGATCTGCTGCGTCCTCATCGTAGAGTTCTGCGAGCCGGAACATCAGGTATGCGGCATCGTTTTCCTCCCACTCCTGCCCTTCGATCGCCTCGCGTAGGGTGGCGATGGCCGCCAGAGGATCCTCCAGGTGGACTTTCTGAATTTTCGTAATCTCGACATACGGCATGCGGTTCGTAGGATCTATTGCAGCAGCCAACCTGAAGGCCTCGATAGCTTCTTCCCATTGGCCTTGCGCCATTAGCACGCGGGCGTCGCGGAACACATCGCGCTCTACCTCCTCGCCGCTGTCGTAAACTGCGTGGGTGAGTTTATGGGCGATGGTGGGCAGCACCTGCGTCACAAAAACGATACCGATCAGACCCGCGCTGAGGAAAGCCAGTAAGATTCCGCTGAATGCCCGCTCACCCTCATCGCCGCGCACCTCGGATTTCAGCTTCGGTGTCAGCTCCTCGGGATCGCCCGAGCCCATCAGCAGTTCGATCTGCTTCTCCTTATCCCTGATCTTGTCGCCGGATTTATCGAACATATACCAACTTCCCAAGACGAGGAGCGCAAGACTAGCTATGCTAATGTATTTGAACATAAGGCGTTATTTTTAATATCCGGGGGCGGCGGAAAAGCAAAATTTCACTGCGGCAAGTGATCCTCGCAATATTCCTCGCCATCCGCCGCCATGCGGAACTCGAGTTCAGGATCGGAAATCTCCGTTTGTCCACACACCTTGCAACGATGGAAGGACTCTTCGTCATCTAGTTTGTGCTTATCGAATTTCCGTTTCCTGGTCACGGATTTGACGGCCTGTGCCTGCCCGCGAAGTGCTGGAATGCCGGCCCAGAGGAGGTAGTTCGCAAATCCGAGTAGAAGGAATCCTATGTAAATGGGATTTGAAACCACCCTCAAAACGAGTAACACGCCTAGCAAGATTGCTAGCCAGCGCACTTGAACTGGGATGATGAGAAACATCATGAACTCATGCTTAGGGAAGAGCGTGGCAAAGGCTAAAAAAGCGGAGGTGTAGACGAAGAAACCGCTGCCTGGCATCGCTACGGGATAGAGGAAATTCGCGGCGATCAGACCAACGAACGCGGTGTAGTGAAAGATGCTGGTGCGAAACACGCCCCACTGGCCCTCAAGAGCGTCGTTCATCATGAATGCGATCATCACCATGAAAAAAAGGAACAGAGCTCCAAAAGCTCCAAGCCCGCCGGATCCGCTTTCCGCGAAAAGGAAGGTGATCACACGCCACGCCTCTCCTTCGAGAATTTTAGTCCGGTTGAAATCCAGGATCTCGCCGATGCCGGGATTCACGATCTGCAGCAAATACACGAGCACGTGAAACAGCGCGTAATACCTCAGCAGTCCGGGGAAGGACAGCCACCCGAATTTCCTCTCCCACTTGTCAAGAAACAGCATCGGATTTATCCTCCACTACCTTAGCCCAGTTGACAAGGCCAAGCGAGAAGTGGAGAGTCACCGCGTGTCTGAAAACATCCTCCACTCGCCCCTCGAAGCCGCCCACCTCGCCCTCGGCGCGCGCCTGATCCCCTTCGGCGGCTGGACGATGCCGGTGCAATATTCCTCCATCCTTACCGAGCACGCCGCCGTCCGCGAAAAGGCCGGCGTCTTCGATATTTCCCACATGGGCCAAGTCTTCGTGACCGGCGCGGATCACGTCGCGTGGCTCGACACGCTGCTCACCAACAACCTTTCCAAGCTCGCCCCCGGCCAAGGCCAATACACGATCATGCTCAACGAATCCGGCGGCGTGATCGACGACCTCATCGCCTACCGCCTTTCCGAATCCGAAACCCTCCTGGTCATCAATGCGTCCATGATCCCCGAGGATGTTGCATGGATGGAAAAGCACCTCACACCCGGCGTCACCCTCCGCAATGAATCCGACGCCTGGGCCGGCCTCGCCATCCAAGGGCCGGACGCCGCCGCCATTTTCACCAAGCTTTTCCCCTCCGAAACCCTCCCGCCCCGCAACGGGATTTCGAAAACCGCCGACGGTGAAATCATCTGTCGCACCGGCTACACCGGCGAGGACGGCTATGAGTTTTTCTGCCCCGCAGAATACGGTATTGCTGCCTTCGAGAAATTCATCGCCGCCGGAGCCACTCCCTGCGGCCTCGGTGCGCGCGACACCCTGCGCCTGGAAATGTGCTTCCCCCTCAACGGCAACGACCTCTCCGCCACGCGCTCCCCCATCGAGGCCGGCCTCAGCTTTTTCTGCGATCTGACAAAACCTCATTTCATCGGCCGCGAAACCCTCCTTTCCCAGAAAACAAACGGCCCGGAAATAAAACTCACCGCCATCGAGCTCACCGAGAAAGGCCCGCCGCCGCGCCCGCATTATCCTGTCCTTTCTGCCGATGGCGAAATACTCGGCGAGCTCTCCAGCGGCGTCCTCTCGCCCACTCTAGGCTCAGGCATCGCCATGGCCTACCTCCCCGCCGCCTTCACGAAACCCGGCACCCCGCTCCTCATCGATGTCCGCGGCCGCCATTTCAAAGCCGTCACCGTGAAAAAGCCCTTCCTGAAGAAATCCTGAAGCGCTTGTCCGCGCGGAGAGCACGCAGGAACTCCCTGCGTTTCCGGCGATACTTTCGCCATTGCCAAAAGTCCTCATGAGATCAAGCCACAGCCTCTTGCAGCACCTCGGGATGCTTGAGGGCAATGTGGATGAGCATTTTCGCCGCACCGGAGGGTTCACGTTTTTGCTGTTCCCAACTGCGGAGGGTGCTGAGGCCGATGCCGAGGAGCTTCGCGAAGTCCTCCTGGGTGAGGTCTAGGGAGTAGCGGACTTTGGCGACCTCGCTTTTCGCTTCCCATCCCTTGGCCGCTTTTCGGCGCTGGGATTCCGGGTTCACGGCGACACGGAAAATCGTGCCGTCGGCCATCTTCTCGATGCGGAAGACGCGGGAAGGGGCTCGTTCGCCTTTCACAAGCGCATCTTTCCGCCGCTTGAGGTCGGAGGGCTGGGGTAGAGTGGAGGTCGTTTTCATGGCTTCTTGCGTTTGAGGTCTCTGAGTTGTGCGGCGCTGAGGTTTTCGGATTCGTTCTTTGCGTAAAGATCGAGGAGGAGAATGCGGTCGTCGGCGGTGAACCAGTAGTAGATCACCCGAGCGCCGCCGCGTTTGCCGTGGCCTTTGGCGGCCCAGCGGAGCTTTCGGCAGCCGCCCGATCCGGGGATCACGTCTCCCGCATCCGGTTGCGCCATCAGATAGATCTGGATCTCGAAAATGCCTTCGTCCCCGATAAGCTTGAGGGCTTTTTCGGTGAATTCTGGATCTTCCTCAAAGGTCACGGTGGTATCATAGGCGGGATTCCAATTCGAGCAAGGTAATACTTAGTATGATTTTAACGAGGCAGCTCCATCCCAGCCATATCCTCCCAGTAACGGTCAGTCCCAAGCTCCGGAGCCAATTCTTGACACTCATGGCCTGTGCATGGATTACACTTTCCGGAAAATTTCCCCTTCCTTCGCCGCCGATTATCATCCACAAATCTACCCGTATGAGCTCCACACAAATTCCCGCCGATCTCCTTTTTCAATCCTCCCATGAATGGGCGCGCGTCGATGGCGATACTGCCACCGTCGGCATCTCCGATCACGCGCAGCACGAGCTGACGGATGTTGTTTACGTCGAGCTGCCGCAGCTTGGCAAAACCGTCGATTCCGGTGATCCCACCGCCGTGGTGGAATCCGTGAAAGCCGCCTCCGACATCTACTCCCCCATCTCCGGCGAGGTCATTGAGGTGAACCCCGCCGTCGAGGCGGATCCATCTCTAGTCAACACCGACCCCTACGGCGCAGGCTGGATCTTCAAGCTCAAGATCACCAAGCCCGAGCAGCTCCCGTCCCTCCTCACCCCGCAAGCCTACGGTGAGCTGATTGGCTAGAAGAAGCGAATCGTAATTTTGAGCGCTCCGATTTATCGGAGCTTTTTCCAGAGCCAACATGTCGGCTCAAGGAAAGCAGAGACTTGTCTCCGCACTCCAAGTATCGATACACATTTTCAGGAAAATGTGGGCCTCAGCTCTTCCAGTTCAGCGCACCCTTTTTCAGCGCATAAACGTAAGCGATCGCGAGGATGCCTGCAAAGCCAGCCATACTTGCCAGAGCGGTAGCGCCGTGGTGCATGGAGAGGTCGCGGAACTGCATGGCCCATGGATACATGAAAACGACTTCGATATCGAAGATCACGAACAACATTGCGACCATGAAGAACTTAACGGAAAAGCGCGGTGCCCCATCTCCGATAGGGATCATGCCGCACTCGTAGGCACTGTCCTTGGTGGCGTTGCGTCGTGCCGAGCGGCCAAAGACGACGCTCAGAGTCAGAGTCGTCACGGCGAAGCCGATGGCGATGAGAACTTGGAACAGGACGGGGAGGTAGTTTTCGGGCATGGCGGGTGGAAGATTCCTAGGGCTTAGTAGAGCTTGCCGCGTGCCTTGGGTAGAAAAAAACCGCGCCGTTTGTGCGGCGCGGTTTTATCAGGAAATATTTTTTGGAGATCAGGCTTCGGCGGCGGCGGCTTCTTGGGCGGCTTCTTGGGCCGCTGCGTAGGCGCTTGATGCTTCGTGAACCCGAGCGTTGCCCTTATACTCCTTGCCCATCTTCTCAACAAGACCTCGATTCACCAGATTCTGCAGCTTCTCGTAAGAACGGAGGCGGAGCATTTCCTCGCCACCGCTCACCGCGTTGCGCAGCTTTAAGTTTTCGAACACTCTCTCGAAGAGATCGTTGAATCCGAATACCTTCTTTTCAGCAAGGACGTTGCAGAGTTCATCGGTCACGTGGTCTGGGAGCCGCCGGGAAAACCGGGTCTTTTTAGTGGGAGTTGCCATAACAATCTCAAACTACCAGCCTCGGTGACAAAAGCGACTCATATTTTCGGCGTTACATAAAAATAAACGTAAAATATAATGCAAATTAAATATTACGTAAATTTAAAATAATTTCCACTCCGCTGATTTCGGCCTCATAGAGAAAGTTTCTCCCGCCTCGCAAATTCGCCCGCTAGAGAGGATCGCGCCATCCCACTCCACCCATCCAGCGGGGCCGGGGACGACGAAAGAGCCGGTGTTAATCACTGTCTTTCCGTTAGCCTTGCGGATGCCGTGGCAATGGAAATGGCCGACGATTAGGATCTCGGCCTGAGGGAGATAGGTCTCGCAGAAATGCGCTCCGTGAGTTCCTTGCTGTAGCCACGCGGAAATCATGTGTAGCGCGCGCTGCGGCGGGAACGCGGCATCGAGGGCGCGGGCAAACAGGCTGCGGCCATCGGTGGGATGCGTCGTCGCCATGCGCTTTGCGATGGCACGGGCGAGCTCGAGGCGGCTGCCAATTTCCGTGGCGGCATTCGGGAAACGGCTCCAGAGGTCGTCGATCACTTCCGGGTTCTTGAGCATCTCGCGTTTCCACGGTGCGCCGTTCCGCAACAGCGCATCGCCATGTGTAATGGCGATCCTGCCCTCCGCGAGTTCCATGAAACCACTGCCCTCCCAGCCGGGATCGTGGTTCCCCGGCAGAAAGATCATCTCGCAGCCTTCCTCTGAGAGAAGGTGGCGGAGCTGGGCAAGCATTTCTGCGGAGTGCTCGCGCCATGGCGGCGAGAGTTCCTCCCAGGTATCGCCATTGAAAATCACTGTGCCCGCCCCTCGGAACAGCGACCGCAGTTTTTCGACCTCATCGATTCGTGAGGCTTGGTGACCGAGGTGGAGGTCGGAAAAAATCCTGAGCGGGAGGGTCATGGCGAAAAAGCATGAGCAAAAAGCACACGCACCGATTACAGGAGCATGTTCTTTTCTTGAAGGTTGAATTTTGAAAATTGAAAATTAGCCTGAGCGCATGGAAACCTCCCTAGTTATCAATCTACCCACTCTCCCCGAGGAGGGCATGGCATTTTCCGGCGAGCTGGATAGCTCGATTTTCGGCCTCCCCGATGGCGATGCACGTTCTGTCGGCCCGCTCGAATATGATCTCTGGGCGCAGCGCTTCGAATCCGAGCTACTTATCACTGGTAGCCTATCTGCTCCCTTTGAGTTTACCTGCGTTGTGACCCTGAAACCCTTTGTGAAAACGATTCACCTACCACAGGTTGCCGTTTCAGTGGAAATCAGTAATGCATCCGGTTTGGATGTCACCGAAGCCCTCAGAGAGGAGATTCTCATCGAGTTCCCCACCGACCCCCGTTGCAACGAAGGAGACGTCCCGGAACCCTGTGAAATCGATCCGCAATATTTAGCGGTGGACAAGTCCCCAGAAGATGGGGTAAGTCCTCCCCCCCGCGACGGGGGCGACGACCGCTGGTCTGCCCTCAACGATCTCACGGGACTTAACGATCAAACTAAATAGAACACGACCATGGCCGTACCAAAACGCCGTCAATCCAAAAGCCGGGCAAAAATGCGCCGCGGTGCAAACCGTTGGAAAGCACCCATCTTCAGCGCATGCTCCGATTGCGGAGCTACAGTACCCTCCCACATCGCATGCCCGTCATGCGGCACCTATCGCGGACGCAAAGTCCTCGAGGTGGAGGCGTTCTGATTTGAATTCCCGAGGGAATCACGCGAGAACCCCCGCCGGATAGCTGGCGTGGGTTTTTCTTTCGTACCCAGAATCAAACCGACTTTAGATCACACAATCGAATACCGATGAAGGTAGCACTTGATGCCATGGGCGGCGATCACGCCCCGCAGATTAACATCACCGGGGCCTTGGAGGCACTGCGGAACTTTCCGAAGCTCAGCCACCTATTTCTTGTCGGAGATGAAGTAGTCCTTCGAAGGGAAGCCGCCGCGCAGGGACTAAACCTCAACGACAAGCGGGTCAGCATTGTGCACGCACCGGAAGTGATCGGCATGGCCGAGCCGGGTGCGAAATCCGTCCGTCGCAAGAAACTTTCCTCGATCGCCGTCGCGATGGATCTCGTGAAAGACGGCAAGGCAGATGCCTTCGTCTCGGCGGGCAACACCGGCGCAGCGGTTGCGGCCGCGACTCTTAAGCTGCGCTGCCTCAAGGGTGTTGACCGCGCGGGCATTGCCTCGCCGCTGCCCAACGAGCACGGCATCTGCAACATCCTAGATGCCGGCGCAAATCCCGAATCCAAGCCCGAGCATCTTGTCGCTTACGCGATCATGGGAACCGCCTACGCGAAATATGTCCTCGGCGTGAAAGATCCCAAAGTCGGCCTGATGTCGAACGGTGAGGAAGACGAAAAAGGCACCACCTTCACCAAGGAAACCTTCAAGCTTCTCAAAGCCACGCCGGGCATCAATTTCATCGGCAACGTCGAGGGCCATGACCTTTTCGAAACCCAGCTCGACATCGTCCTCTGTGATGGTTTCGTGGGAAACATCGTCCTCAAGAGTGTCGAGGCCACAGCGAAGGCCGTCTCGAAATGGCTGAAGACAGAAATCAAGGAAACACCCCTCCGCATGGCCGGCGCGTTGCTGGCGCAAGGCGCATTCAAGGCGCTCAAGGCAAAAAGCAGCTACGAGACCTACGGCGGCAGCCCGCTCCTCGGCGTGAACGGCGTGGTCATCATCGCCCACGGCTCATCCAGTGGACTGGCCGTCCGCAATGCAATTCGCGTCGCGGTAGAAACGGTCGAGCACAAGATCAACCCGCGTATTGAAGAAGCCATGGCCGCTCTTCCAGAAGCTGCGGTAGTTCATCTCCCCTCGCCGGAGTAGCAGCCTAAATTCGGCTACCGCGTCAACGCGGTCATTTTCCTATCGCGCCGGAGCGGAATGGCTGGAAAGGTTCGCTGCGCATGATTCAGAAACTCCCCTTTTCCTACGAAGGCACCGATGCCGATGTCCAGCGACTGGCGGTGCTGTTAGGCGAGGTCTTCGCGCTGGCAGGGCTGCGTTTTTCTGGAAAGCTCGCGGTGCTGAATCTCGCATGCGGACGGGCGGATGAAACGGGAGCCCTGGCGGCGGCGGTGGCGCCAGCCGAGATGGGATTTTACCTCGGCATGGATCTGCGGGCGGATGCGATCGCGGAGGCTTGGAATCGCTGGGAACTGCCGGGCGGAGAAATCGATTTCCGCGAGGGAAATGCCGCGATGATCGGCCGGATGGAGGGCTTGCCGGAGTTCGATATGGTCTTTATCCGTCATCAGAACTATTGGCACGAGCCGATGGTCTGGGAGGGAATCTTGGAGGAATCATTGGCGGCACTTAAGCAAAGCGGGCATCTCGTATGCACGTCGTACTTCGATCTCGAGCACGAGCTACTGGTGGCGAGCATGAGGGCGCGCGGGGCAAAGATACTGGCAAACGTGCGCCATGCGTTTTCACGCGAGTTGCCAGATGCGACGGGGAAGAGCGTGGATCGGTGGGTGGCGGTGTTTGGGAAGTGAGGAAGATGATCCGATAAAAAAGCTGGTTTCCAAAAAACAGATCATGGCAGCTAGCTCTCAGGTATCCATGGTTTCTGAATATGGAGAAGGGGTTTGCAACCCCTTTGCGGAGGACTGGGGAAATGGATTTGCTTGGGTTGTGCTAAGGGGTTGCAAACCCCTTCTCCATATTACAAGAGCTTCGCGCGGAGGAGGTCGGTGACCTGCTTGGGGATGGGCTTGGAGGTTGAAGATCGCGACCACTTTGGTTTTCTCAACCTCCGAAATCCGGCCATTCTCCAGCTTGGCGACCTTCGTTTTTCATGAAGTCGGCGACGAGTTCCTCGTGGGTCATTTCGGGGCGCATGCCGCTGGCCAGCCATTCCATCACGCACTTCTCAAACTCTGCGAGCGAGACCTGCGGCGGAGGCGGATGTCCGGAAAGGTCAGGCAGATGGAGGTCGATGGGGTTCATGTGTTGGATCTGATTTTCTCGTATGCCCCGAGCTCGGCGTAGCGTTCGCAGAGAGATTTGAACTCTTCTTCCGGGATATGCGTATGGCCATACCTTAGAAGGGAGCGGATATCCAGTAGATCCTTGTGATCCCTGCTTTCCCCGTCCTTGAGCGCGTACAGCTTCATGGCGAGAAGAGCTTGAAAATTGATGACCGGGACCCGCGGTTTCTCCTTGGAGTCCTGATCGGGTTCCGCCATTTTGCCGAAAGTTGCATCGTCAACCCAGATTAAATCGACGTAGGGAAAGGCGGTGTATTTGCGGTTCTTGAAGCGGGATGCCATGCCTTCGGTGCATTTGTCGAAATGCAAGCGACCCATGAGGGCGATGGCATCCGCCTCCCTTGAGCGCGGGCAAACCCAATCCACATCCAGAGTGAGCCGAGAATAGCCATGATGGCACACCGCCCAGCCTCCGGCAAGAAGCAGCGGGATGCCTTCGCGTTCGAAGCGTTCGTAGAGCGATTTTGCGAACTCGGGAAGCATGGGGTTGATGGTGTTTGGATGGTCGGAGCGCTGGGAAAGCCGGCCGAAGGCGCGGCTCTCCATTACAAGAGCTTCGCTCTGAGGAGGTCGGTGACCTGCTTGGGGTTGGGCTTGGAGGTCGCTGATTTCATGACCTGGCCGGTGAGGAAATTGAGGAGTTTTTCGTTGCCGGCTTTGATGGCTTCGACTTCGGAGGGGTTCGCGGCAATGGCGGCGTCGATGAGGGCTTCGAGGTCGCCGGAGGAGGTGGGTTTGAAGCCGAGGTCGTTGGCGATATCTTTGGGGGCGCGGTCGGGGGCGGTGAAGAGGACGGTGAAGACTTCTTTGGCTTGGTTGGGGGCGAGGGTGCCGTCTTCGACGAGGGTGAGGAGGGCGCGGAGTTGCGCGGGCGGGACGGGGCACTCAGAAATGGTGAGAGCTTGTTCGTTGAGGGTGCCGAGGAGGTTGTTGATGAGGAAATTCGCGGTTTTTTTGGCGGGGATCGAGGGGTGGTTGGTGGCCTCGAAGTAAGCGGCGAGTTTGCTATCTGCGGTGAGGACGGCGGCATCGTAGGGGGTGAGGCCGAAGTCGGTTTCGTAGCGAGCGATTTTTTTCAGACGAGGCTCGGTGACTAGCAGTCTTACTTTTTCCAACAGCGGCGCGGTGGCGATGGGGAGGAGATCAGGGCAAGGGAAGTAGCGGTAATCGTGGGCGTCTTCCTTGGTGCGCATGAGCTGGGTTTCGCCTAGCTCGTCGTTCCAGCGGCGGGTGGATTGGATCTGGGGGATGCCGGCGTTGAGTTCCTCGGTTTGGCGCTGGATTTCAAAATGGATGGCGCGGCGGATGGCGGAGAAGGAGTTGAGGTTTTTCAGCTCCACTTTCGCGCCGAGCGGATCGGATTCGTTCTTGCGGAGGGAGATGTTCACGTCGCAGCGGAGGTTGCCTTTTTCGAGGTCGGCATCCGAGGTATCGCAATCGTGGAGAACGAGCTGGAGGGAGCGGAGGTAAGCGAAGGCCTCCTCGGCGGATTCGAGATCCGGCTCGGTGACAATCTCCATGAGCGGGGTGCCGGCGCGGTTGAAGTCAATAAGCGAGGTCGTGGCGAGGTGGGTGGATTTTGCGACGTCTTCCTCAAGGTGAATGCGGTTGAGGCGGACGATTTTGTTCGGGGTCTTGATGCTTTTCCGTGCGTCGGTGGGATAGCAGTCGTCGAAGAGCGGGACGCCGCCGCCGAGGCAGAGGGGGAAATCCATCTGGGTGGTTTGGTAGTTTTTCGGCATGTCCGGATAGAAATAATTTTTCCGATCCCAGCGGGAAAACTCCGGCGAGCCGCAGCCAAGGGCGAGGCCGGTGAGGAGGGTTTTCTCGATGGCGAGCTGGTTGAGGACGGGCAACGCGCCTGGGTACCCGAGGCAGACGGGGCAGGTGTTAGTGTTCGGGTCGTCGCCGAAAGAGGTGCGGCAGGCGCAGAACATTTTCGTGGCGGTGTTGACCTGAGCGTGGACTTCTAAGCCGATGGTTACGAGATACATAAATTTTAAATTTTAAACCTCAAGAAAGACTGGGGTTGGGTGGAAGATTTTTGAACCGCCAAGTTCGCCAAGGAAGACTTGGGTTTTTGGATTTTTAACCACGGAGAGCACGGAGGACACAGAGCTTTTGGTTTGGGGGTTTGGAAATTGATTCGGACTGTTATGTGAACTCTGTGATCTCCGTGATTTAAGTCTTTTTCTTCCTTGGCGAACTTGGCGCCTTGGCGGTGAAAATTCTTACCCTAAGTTTTCGATGCGGAAAACTACAGGGGTGGAGTTTACGCAATTGAGGGATTCGATTTCGGTGAGGGCGGCGGTGAGTTTTCCGAAGGGGCAGGAGTGGAGTAGGAAGACCATGTCTAGGAATTCGGCGTCGGGGTTATCAGGGTTCACGGGGGAGTGGGTGCCGGAGATGCCGATGGCGTGTTTGGCGAGGACGGTGGCGATTTCGGCGATGGTGCCGGGGCGGTCGGTGACGTCGAAGCGGACGTAGTAAGCAGTGGTAGTTTCCGCGATGGGGACGAGATTTCCTGTTTCCCGATACGGCAGGAAACCGCGGTGGCGGGTGGCGTGGGCGAGGTCGCGGGCGGCCTCGACGAGGTCGGCTACGACGGAGGAGGCGGTGGGGCCTTGGCCGGCACCGCGTCCGTAGAAAAGGGATTCACCGGCGGCGTCGGCATTGACCGAGACGGCGTTGAAAACTCCGTGGACGGAGGCGAGGATGTGTTTTTGGGAAATGAAAGAGGGCTGGATGCGGAGCTCCACAGAGCCGCTTTCGTGCTCGCGGACGATGGCGAGGAGCTTGATGACGTATCCAAGGGATTTCGCGAATTTGATATCGGTGGGGCGGACTTGCTCGATGCCGGAGACGTGGATATTTTTTGGGTCGATGGGGAAACCGTAGGCGAGGGTGGCAAGAAGAATGGCCTTGTGAGCGGCGTCCCAGCCGTTGACGTCGAGGGCGGGATCGGCCTCCGCGTAGCCGAGCGCTTGGGCTTCGCCGAGGGCGGTGGTGTAGTCGATGCCGCGCAGGGTCATTTGCTCGAGGATGTAGTTCGAGGTGCCGTTGATGATGCCGGTGAAGGAGTGGATGCGGTTGCCGACGAAGGAATCTTGAACGATTTTTACGATGGGTATCCCACCCGCGATGGCGGCCTCGAAGAAGATCGGGGTCTCCATTTTCCGTGAAATGGCGAACAGCTCGATGCCGCGCTCGGCGAGCAGAGCTTTGTTGCCGGTGACCACGGGTTTTTTGGCAAGTAGCGCGGCGGCGATAATTTCAAAGGCGTCGGTAGTGCCACCGATCAGCTCCACAACGATATCGACGGAGGGGTCGTTGACGAGTTCGCGCCAATCCGTGGTGAGGATTTCCGTGGGGACGGCGGAGGTTGTGGCGCGGGTCTTGGCGGGATCGCGGACGAGGATTTTGGTGATTCTGAGGGAAACGCCGTTGGCGGTGCGATCGGAGATCAGCTCGCCGTTTTTCTCAATCGTGTTCCATACGCCAGAGCCGACGGTGCCGAAGCCCGCGAGGCCGATTCCAAGTTTGTTGCAGTTGCTCACGCGGAGAGGGTGAGGTTTAAAAAATCAAATCTCAAACTTCAAAATTCAAGGCAGACATAAAACGAAAAAAGCCCGGGGCTTGCCCGGGCTTTTTTGATGGTTGGGCAGGGCGGATGCAATTTGACGGAGGATCGGAAGGAATCGTGTCCGTCCATCTCCGCTGCGCTCCGGTTGCCGCCACATTTACTGCTGCTTGGAGATGGAATCGCGCATGGTGGTGTCGGCTTTGACGTTTTCCATGCGGTAGTAGTCCATGACGCCGAGGTTGCCGGAGCGGAAGGCTTCGGCGAGGGCGAGCGGAACTTGGGCCTCGGCCTCGACGACCTTGGCTTTCATTTCTGCAACGCGGGCGATCATTTCCTGCTCGTAAGCAACGGCGGCGGCGCGGCGGATTTCCGCTTCGGCCTGGGCCATATTCTTGTTCGCCTCTGCCTGAGCGACCTGGAGCTGGGCTCCGACGTTTTCGCCGACATCGACGTCCGCGATATCAATCGAAAGGATCTCGAAGGCGGTGCCGACATCAAGGCCGCGGGCGAGGACGGTTTTGGAAATGCTGTCGGGCGATTCAAGGACACGCTTATAGCTTTCTGCCGAGCCGATCGTGGTGACGATGCCCTCGCCAACTCGGGCGATGATGGTTTCTTCTTTCGCGCCGCCGACGAAGCGTTCGAGGTTGGTGCGGACGGTGACGCGGGCGCGGACTTTCACTTGGATGCCATCCTTGGCGACGCCGTCGATGGTGCTGCGGCCACTGGCGGGGTTGGGGCAGTCGATGACCTTCGGATCGACGGATGTGCGGACGGCCTCGACGACAGATTTCTCGGAGCCCTTGGTGGCGAGGTCGATGGCGCAGGCGCGGTTCCAATCGAGGCCGATTCCGGCTTTCTGTGCGGCGATGAGGGCTTGGATGGTCGGGAGGACGTTTCCGCCGGCGAGGTAGTGGGCTTCGATCTCGTTGATATCGATTTCGATACCGGCCTTTTTCGCGGTGATGCGGCTATCGACGATGGGGCCGTAGGGCACTTGGCGGAGGCGCATGGCGATGAGATCGGAGAAGCCGACGTAAGCACCGGCGAGCCATGCGCGCAGCCAGACGCTGAAGAAGGAGAAGATGATTCCGAAAACGACGAGGCCGGCGATGACGAGGGCAATGAGTAGGATGGTGCTGAGTCCAGGCATGGTGGTGTTATAATTAGATTTTTACAGTGAGTTGGAAATGGTTTGCGTCAACGACTTTAAGTTCGGTGCCTGGGGCGATCTGACCGGACTGGGAAACGGCTTCGTAGCGTTTTCCATCGATGGTCACATAGCCGCTGGGCGAGAGGACTGTGGCGGAAAGCGCGGCTTTGCCAATCAAATCCCGCGCGTCATCACCGAGAGCCGTGGATGAACCGGTGATTTCGCGACTGAGAAAGAAGCGTTTTCCGATGCGTGTTTTAGGCAGGATCTTAAATTCGATGAAGAAAACTCCAGCGCCGACAAGGATGCTGGCGACGACAGCTATCAGTCCACCGTCGGAGCCGAACCGCACAAAAGAAAGGATGCAGCCAGCGAGCAACAGCACCCCACCAGCGATGCCGAGGATACCGCCGGGCACGAGGACTTCCGCAGCGAAGAGGAAAATGCCGATGGAGAAAAGGAGGATGATGAGGGTCACTGGGAAAATTTTAAATTTTAAACTCTAAACCTCAAGAAGAGGCTAGCCTTGGAGTTGGCTTTCGATCCAATCCGGATGCCTGCGGCAGTCGATGACCGCCCGCACTTCGCTGTATCGTCACTAAATTTGTAGTAGATGGCGTAGGGAAACACACGACTAATCATCCTATGGTGTCCGTGCATCATTCGATGAATGCCGGCCGTGACACGGAGGCCTTCGATTTCAGCAAGCAGGGTGTTTTTGAAATAGTCGCCCAATCCGGCTTCCTTGCGTTCGTAGTATGAATAGCCGCTTTTCAAACCGCCAACGGCGGTATGGGATAGTTTAATAAAAATCACGGTCGTCCGATCACGTTTCTTGCCTCTTCCAGGCTGTAAAACCTCTCCTCACCCGCCAGAACCCTGGCCTCGCAATCATCGAGGATCTTCTTGTGCGATTCCGGGATGTCCTGCCTTTCAACCTCCTCGCGCATGTCCTCCCACAATGCCTCCAGGATTTGGAATTTTTCCCGGATGGGGAGCTTTCTGATTTCCGCGATGCTCATGGTAGTAAAATACGGGATGATACGGATTATGCGAGAAATTAGATCACCTCCACTGTCAGTTCAAATTCGCCGACGGATACGACTTTCACATCCGTTCCGGGAGTGGCGGTGCCGAGGGCGAGGCGGGCGTCGTAGCGTTTGCCATCGATCTCGATCTGGCCGGAGGGGAAAAGGGCGGTGACGGCTTGGCCGGTGGCTCCGATCAGGGCGGGCTGGCTGCGGGCTGTTGAGGCGAGGGTAGTTTCGCCTCCGATGGAGGAAGCGAGCACCATTTTTCCCCACAAACCGCCGCTGGGCATGTAGCGGAGCAAGAGGATGAAAATGACGATGGCTCCGGCGGTGCCAGTGACGAGGTTGACGAGGGGTGTGATAAGAAAATCCGATTCCCACTCGATGGGTTGATCGGGCCAGATATCCGACATGCCCCAGAGCAGGCAACCGAGCATCAGCAGCGCGCCGGGGATGGCCAGCAGCATGAAGCCGGGGATTAAAAACACATCGATCATTACCAGCGCGAAGCCGAGGAAGAAAAAGAGTGCCGCCTCGTGTCCCGACAGCCCCGCCGCGTGGTGGCCGAAGAATACGATGGCAAGCAGGATGCCGCCGCCGATGCCGAACAGGCCGAAGCCGGGTGTCTTGAACTCGATGAAAATCAGCACGAGCCCGGCGGCGAGTAAAAGCGGGGCGATGCTGGTAATGTATTGGGCGATTTTTTCCGACCAAGTAATCTCAAGGCAGATGACGGTGTAGTTGCCTTTTCCAAGCAGGGTATCCATGAGGCTATCCATGTCAGGCGAGATGCCCGCGCCAAGGAGAGGCTGGGCGGGTTTGCCATAAGCTTTCATGGCCTCGGTGGCAGTAATGGTGAGAAGCTCGCCTTTGGGTTTGATGATTTCCTTGCCGATCTTGAATTCAAAATCGGCATCGATCATGGCAGAGATGACGTCGCCACGGTATCCCTTGCCATTGGAAATGGCGCGGACGCGGGCTTTCAGGTAAGACACGATTTTTTGTTTCATCGTCGCATCGATGTCCTCGCCGCTGCCAGAAACGGGAGCCGCCGCCCCGATGATGCCGGATGGCGAGAAATAAATCTCATCCGTCCCGGCAGAAATAAGCGCACCCGCCGAGATCGCCTCGCTGTTCACGTAAGTGATGACTTTGCCGGGGAATTTCTCGATGGCCTTGAGCATGTCGAAGGTGACATCGAGGCGACCGCCGGGAGTTTCCATATCAACGATGACCGTGTCCGCGTCCTGCTCGATGGCCATTTTCAGCCCGCGACGGAGGACATGGAGTTCTGGCGGCGCGATCTGCTCGCGGATGGGGATGATGACGACCTTGTTTTTCTTAGCGGTGTCGGGTTCTGCCTGTGCAGGGAGGAGTCCGGGGAAAAAAGCAAGGAGCGCGGAAAGGAGGCAGAGGAAATTTCTCATTGAGTTTGTTATCGATTAAAGACCGGAATCGCGCTTGGGGGAAAGCTTTCATCCACTCACATATCGCTAGGCGTAAAGCCCATGACGATGTCGAACTTTACTGACAGCTCACCGAGTTTGCTGTCAGAGAGGGGTGCGAACTCTTGGATGATAGATGCGCGCTTCTTTGCGTCCTTCACTCGCGAGAGCAGCCCGTCTTTCTCGTTCTGCGGCTCGCCTTTGATGTAGAGCTGGGAAGTCCATTTTTCCCGGCCTTTGAGTTTCACCGCGAAATGGATGTGCGGGGTGCGACCGGGATAGGCGACGGGCTTGACGGTGCGGAAATAGTATTCGCCGCTGGTGCCGGTGAGGAAACGCCCGAATCCTTGGAAATTTGAATCGCGCTTTTCGCGCCCGTTACTGCCTTTGTGGAGATAGACGCCGTGGTGATCCACCTGCCAGATTTCGACGAGCGCGTTGCGGATCGGCGCTCCGGTGGGGCTGAGGATGCGCCCACTGAGGTGTGTAATTTCTCCAACGGACGGTGTCAGGCTGTCATTGATAACGATAAGATCATTATCGGTGTCGAGAGGGAGATCGACGGGGTAGAACGGCCCCTCGCCCTGTGTCGCGGTTTGCGTGAGCTCCTCGGCGAAGGCTCCGGGAAGCCACAGCCCGGCGGCACCAAGGGCGAAGTTGCGTACGAAGCGGCGGCGAGATGAGTTTTGATGATACATGTGCGGAGATTGCAATTTACCGATAGCTAATGCTCCGCTTTCGCCCTCGTTTCGTCAAGTGGTTGCCTCGCGGCGTGATATCACTCATGCTCCGCGGCGTGGCTGCAGAAAATGAAATGAAGAAAGCTTTACTAAAGACTCCGGGCGCGGCGCTCAAGGAGCACTTCGGTTTTTCTAATTTCCTCGACGGGCAGGAGGAGGTGATTGCGGAGATCGTATCCGGGCGCGACGGGCTGGTGGTGATGCCGACGGGTGGGGGAAAATCGTTGTGCTTCCAGATTCCGGCGCTGTGCTTCCCCGGCGTGACGTTGGTGATTTCCCCGTTGATCGCGCTGATGAAGGATCAGGTCGATGCGCTGCAGGCGCGGGGCATTGCGGCGACGCTGATCAATTCCACCCTGTCATGGCCGGAGCAGAAAGAGCGGCTCGACGGGATGCGCAACGGCGAGTTCAAGCTGGTGTATGTGGCTCCGGAGCGGTTCAGGGCGGAGAGTTTTTTACGGGCGCTGGAGGGGGTGGAGATCTCGCTGTTTGCGATCGACGAGGCGCACTGCCTCTCACAGTGGGGGCATGATTTCCGGCCGGACTACATGCGGTTAGGGAAGGCGTTGGAGAAAATCGGCAGGCCGCAGTGCGTGGCTCTAACAGCTACGGCGACTCCCGTAGTTCGCGAGGACATCCTGAAAACCCTCGGCCTGCGCGAGCCGTTCGAGCGCGTCAGCGGTTTCTCGCGGCCCAACCTCTCGCTGGCGATCACGCCAGTGGAAAAAGCGGTGCAGAAGGACGAGCGGATGCGGGCGGTTATCGCGGCGCACAAGACCGGGATCATCTACTGCGCCACGCGGAAAAAAGTGGATCTCGTTTCCGAAACACTGGCGAGCTGGGGCCTGAAATGCGTGGCCTACCACGGCGGCATGGGCGACGCCGAGCGGGTCAAGGCGCAGGAGATTTTTATTTCCAAAAAGATCGATGTCGCGGTGGCGACGAATGCGTTCGGGATGGGCATCGACCGCGGCGATGTGCGTTTCGTTATCCACTACGAGATTCCGGGAAGCGTGGAGGCATACTATCAGGAAGCGGGGCGCGCGGGTCGTGATGGCGAGGCGGCGGTGTGCGAGCTGCTGTTCAATTACGCCGATACGCGGACCCAAGAATTTTTCATCGACGGCGCGAATCCCTCCGCGACGACGGTGCGCCAAATTTACCAATACCTGCTCAACGAGGCGGACAAGAACCACGAGGTTTTCCGCACGCTGGAGGACATCGCGGAGCACGCGGATGTGAAAAACTCCATGGCGGTAGGCAGCGCGCTGACCATTCTGGCGCGGGGGCGTTTTATCGAGCGGTTCGATGTGAAGGGGAAACGGATGCGGGGCACGCGTTTGCTGAAACCGGATATCTTGACGCGCGATCTCGCCATCGATGAGAAGGCGATGGAGGAAAAGGACACCCGCGACCGTGAGAAGCTCAAGGCGATGGTCGAGATGTGCTACGCGCGGACATGCCGGCAGAAGTGGATTCTCGAATATTTTGGCGAGGCCAACGCCTCGACTTGCGGGAACTGCGATGTCTGTAGGGAGCGCAGTGCGGGGGATTTCCGCAAACCGACAGAGGAAGAGGCGCAGATGGTCAGGAAAGCGCTAGCCGGCGTGGCGCGGATGTCGCGCCGCGGCTCGGACGGATGGGATGGAAAATTCGGCAAAGGCCGCATCATCCAGATGCTCTCCGGCAGCAAGTCGCAGGAAATCCTTAGCGTGCGTCTCGACCAACTCACCACCTACGGCATTCTCGCCGGGAAAACGACTGGCTACCTCAACGCTCTATTTCGCTCGCTAGCCGAGGAGGGACTTGTCATCACCCAGACCGGCGAATATCCGCTCATGACCCTTTCGCTGCGCGGCGAGGCAGTGATGCTGGGGAAGGAAAATTTCGAACTCCGCTGGCCCGATGAGATCGCAAAGCCCGAGGGACTTTCGGAAAAGGAGTATGATCCGCAGCTTTTCACCATGCTCAAGGATTTGCGCTTTCGGATGGCGAAAAAAGACAGCGTGCCGCCCTACGTCGTTTTTTCCAACAAGGTGCTCGAGTCCCTCACTCGATACATGCCCTCAAGCATCGCCGAAGCTTTGGTTATCCCTGGCATCGGCGAGGGAAAAGCGCAGAACTACCTACCGCCTTTCCTGGAAATGATCCGCACTTACCGCGCGATGAAGTAGCTCATTCCTCATCGCAGACTCCGGCTCATCGGTGGTGATGTTTTAATCTCCTTTCCCACTATTTTCTGTCTTTCCCTCAGAACGGACAGCGCCAGTTTCACCAAGATAGATGATGGGTTGGCGATTTGGATAACAAATTGTCGGCGCGGCGGAGCTTTAACAGGCAAGCTATTGCCTTGACGCTTTGTGTGCCAGAGTCATTCATAAGGCACACCGCTTGCACATTATGATCCACTCAAAAATTTCCTCTCTGCGCCTCGGAGCGTTCGCCCGCCGCTTGGCTCTCACCGCGATGGTTCTTGCCGCGACCTTCGCTGGACATCTATACGCACAGGATTTCGAAGGAAAAAACATCACGGAGGTTGCCATCCGCTACCGGGATGCAAAAACGGTGGACGAGGCAAGAATACGCAACCTGATGTCAACCAAAGCGGGCTCGCAATACCGCGCGGAAAGCTTGGACAATGACATCAAGACACTTTTCGAGTCCGGGCTCGTCGATGATGTCCGCTTCCTCGCAGAGCCTGATGGCGCAGGTGTCCGCATTATCACAGATATCCTTACCCGCCCCACCATCAACGGTGTGGGTTTCGTGGGTGCCACCGTATTTTCCGATCAGAAGCTAGCTAAGGAAACCAAGCTGAAATCCGGTGGTGCGATGAGTGATTCCGAAATTTTAGAAGCCCGCCGCAATATCGAAAAATACTACCAAGGTTACGGCTACCCCGACGTGCTGGTAACCCATCGCATTCAAGAAACCGGCCAGGCCGGCCTTTCCGACCTTATTTTCGTGATCGACGAGGGTTCGAAAAACGAAGTCCGTAAAATCCGCTTCGAGGGCAACACGGTGTTCACCACCCCCGAGTTGAAAAAGGAGATGAAGACGAAGGAAAAGGGTTGGTTCTCGTGGCTAACAAAGTCCGGCCGCTTCGAATCCTACCAGCTCGACGAGGATCTCGACGCCGTGATCGATTATTACCGCAGCAACGGTTACCTCCGCGCTAGCAGCCCAGGCATGCGCCGCGATCCAGTTGGAGATGGCAGGGTGGATCTTGTCATTCCGATCAATGAGGGCGAGAAATACACGGTCGCAGGGGTGAGCTTCGGAAGTATGACAGTTTTCAAATCTGAAGAACTCTACCCCTCTATGACATTGAACGGTGGCGACGCCTACTCCTCCGCAAAAATGCGTGATGACATCAAGACGATCCGCAGTTTCTACGGCTCACGTGGATACGCCGACGCGCTTGTTTCTCCGGACATCAAGGATGCCGGCCCAAACCGTGTCACCGTGAAATACCAAGTCACCGAAGGCTCCCGCTTCAAGGTCGGGCGCGTGAACATCCAAGGTAATACCAAGACAAAGGATAAGGTGATTCGCCGCGAGGTTCCGCTCAATCCCGGTGATTGGTTTAACACCGTGGAGCTTGAAACTACTAAAGCCCGTCTCGAAAACCTCCAGTATTTCGGCGACGTTCAGGCCTCCGGAAACCCGGGCGGAGCGGGATACCGCGATGTAGATATCCTAGTCGAAGAGCGCAGCACCGGCTCGGTTGGCATCGGCGCTGGCTTCAGCTCGATTGATAACATCGTCGGTTTCCTCACCTTGGAGCAGACCAATTTCGACATTACGAACCCGTGGAACTTCACCGGCGGTGGCCAGCGCTTCTCGATGAGCGTACGCGCTGGTTCGGAGCGCAGTGAATTCAGCGTGTCGCTTGTAGAGCCCTGGTTCCTTGATCAGCAACTCTCGCTTGGTGGCGAGCTATTTTACCGCCAGTCCACTTATTTGAGTGATGTCTATGAACAAACCAACGTGGGCACTGCAATTTACGTCCGCAAGCCGCTGACTGATAAATCCTCCCTCAAACTCGAATACCGCTTGGAAGAAATCGGTATCGATGTGGAATCAGGAGCAACAGCGTTTTACAAGGCCAACGTGGAGGACGGCGATTTCATCCGTAGCGCGGTGGCGCTGAACTACCTTTACGACAACCGTGACAGCACGATCTTAGCCCGCAAGGGAGAGCGCTTGGATGTTTCCCTCGCCATGGCTGGAGCGGTATTCGGTGGTGATGTGGATACTCTGACATTATCCGCCCAAGGTGCTAAATACTGGAATCTCAAGTGGGATACGATCCTCTCCGTCAACGGCGAGATCGCCTTCGTGGACGCAATTGACGGCGACGTGCCCGTCTTCGAGCGCATGTTCCTCGGCGGTGGCAGAACCCTCCGTGGCTTCGAGTTCCGCGACATTGGCGGTCCTCGCGATAATGGTCCGGGAGGATCTGGCGAGGTTGTCGGCGGCAATTCGCTCGCCTACCTCACCGTGGAATACACCGTGCCCATCATCGAGACGGTGCGCGCAGCGGTATTTTATGATACAGGTTTCGTCAATACAGGCGCTTGGGACATCGCCCCGGAAGATGTTTACAGTGACTTCGGTATGGGTATCCGCCTCAAGCTGCCAATCAGCCCCGTCCCGCTCGCTCTTGATTACGCGATCCCCATCAGCTCGCCCGATGTTGAAGCGGACAAGGGAGGACAGTTCAACTTCTACCTGAACTACCAATACTAAACGGTAGCTTTACCGCGACGGCATCCCTTTTGCGACATACTCGTCAAGTTAAGGGGCTGGGAACGCGAGTTTATAACTCGCAAGCTCATGATTGGAGAAAAAATAGACCTTCGAGGCTTTTACCTTTCGCTTGTTCATGGACATGCGGGTTTAAAACCCGCGATCCCAGCGGCAGCGCTAATTCCCTTAATTTGACGCGAATACCCTTTGCGGGGTATCCCGTTTTGCTTTCAGCGCGTTAGCATGTTCTTACCTTCCCGCTTCTCCCTGTCCCGGCGGAGGGATTGGATCGTAACGCGCGGGCGCAGCAGGAACCGTCCCGCGAGATAACCCGCCAGCGAACCGCCAAAGTGGCAGGCGTGGCTGATCTGGAAGAGGTCAGGAAAATAGTTTTTCGAAAGATGGCCACCCAACCGAGCTAAAGGACCGGTGGGCAGATCCGGATTCAGAAGCGAGAAGATCAGGGTCGAAATGATCACGCCAATTCCCAGCCATTTCCCGTTGATAAAAAAGGGAAAGAATTTCGATTCAGGCGATAATGTGGTGTGCAGAGTCAGAAACGCGAAGCAAAGAGCCGACGAGCCAACCAGCGTCTGGGGATCGGCGCTGAGTCTTGGCGAGAGCAGGAGGAAAAATAATCCACCCGCGAGCGCGGCGGCAGGAGCCACGAGTTGTATCGTCCTTTGTCCCGCGAAGTGCTCAATCTTCGATCCGAGCAGTAGGATCGCTGCGCCGTTGAGAAAGAGATGCGGCCAATGGGCGTGGATCAATGCGTAGGTAAAGGGCTGCCAGAAATCACCGGAGAGGAAATTGGGCTTCGCCAGTCCAAGGAGAATTTGAGCCTGCGAAAGCTTGTCCGGGGCGCTGTATCCAGGCGGAAACACCAGATCCCAGATGACCGGAATCGCTTGGATAACGATCAATATCCGCAGAATCTGCCAGGTCGCCCTCGCTTCCCGCAATCGTCTGAAGCCTCGCGAAAACCTCCCCCATTCCCCACCCATTTCCGCGATCGTTTCGGTAGTGGCGGGAGGACGCATTTAAGTTTCAAATTTTAAATCTCAAATTCCAATGATGGAAATAAGCGTGGAACTCTTCATTGAAATTTGGAATTTGAAGTTTGAAATTTACTCCTGATGCCTCGCCCGCGGCTCGCGCTTGGCGATGGTTTCGCCGCCGGGTGCGGTGACAAACGGACCGCCTTCGAGCGGGGCTACGCCGGTGAAGGCCACGTCCGGCATGTCGGTGGGACGCCCGGCGAGCGGGAAATCCTTGCGCAGTGGGAAGAATGGGTAGCCCTCCCACATCAGGATACGCTTAAGGTTCGGGTGGCCGGAGAAAGGGATGCCCATCATGTCCCAGACCTCGCGCTCATGCCAGTCTGCCGCTTTCCAGAGATGGATGGCAGTTGGCACGGACTCGTCCTCAGAAACCTTGGCCTTGAATCGCAGGTGCCGTTTGTCGTCGAGTGAGGCGAGTTCGTAAACGATCTCAAAACGTGGATCATCGCCGAAGTGGTCGAGCGAGGAGATATCGAGGAGAAGCTCGTAGTTGAGCTTTTCCTTGCAGAAGGTGAGTGCTTTTGGAAGTGCTGCGAGGGAAACATTTAGCGTGTTCTCGCCGCGAAATTCGTTTTCAGAAAGGATACCTTCGCCGAGTTCTAAGCGGAGGGCGGGGATGTCGTTAGTTGCGGACATAAGGGGAAATGGTTTACGCGTTTTCCTCGAAGAAGGTGCGCTTTTGATCCATGGTAGAACTTTCCTTCTCGATCTTCTCCTGGAGCTTCATCAGCCCCTCGATGAGGGCTTCAGGACGCGGCGGGCAGCCGGAGATATAAACGTCAACGGGAATGAGTTGGTCGATTCCTTGCAGCACGGCGTAGGAGCGATACATGCCGCCGGAGGACGCGCACGCACCCATGGCGATGCACCATTTCGGCTCCGGCATCTGATCCCAGACACGTTTCACGGCAAGCGCCATCTTGTAAGTGACCGTGCCGGCGACGATCATCACATCCGACTGGCGCGGAGAAAACCGCATCACCTCCATACCGAAGCGGGAGATATCGAAACGCGAGGAGGCGGTCGCCATCAGCTCGATCGCGCAGCAGGCCAACCCCATCGGCATCGGCCACAGGGAATTCTTCCGCATCCAGTTAATCGCAGCATCCACCTGCGTGAAAATAATGTTGCCCTCGATCTTTGAATCGTAAGCGGCGTGGGTGGAGGTGGTGTCGATGGTTTCCATGGCGCGGGGACTGGGCGGCGGGAGCTTGGTGCCAACTAGGCCGTGTCTCAAGCGGTTTGTCGGAAAATTTCCCTTTACTCACGCCAGCCGGAATGGCTCGGCGACCTCGAACCATGGGGTCGGCTCAGATTGGGTGGCGCAGTGGAGGGCGGTGTGGTCGTGGCCTAGTTCGCGCAGGCACTTTCCGAAAATTCCGGTGACTTTTTTCGGGCAGTTGCAATCCGAGCTGAGGTGGCCGAAGACAATTTGCGAAAGTCCCGGGTGGGCGATCTCGCGCAGCAACTCTCCAACCTGGATGTTGGAAAGGTGGCCGTGTTTCGAGGAAATGCGCTGTTTGATCGACCACGGGCGCTTGGTGTCGAGCTCGAGGAGTTCATCATCGTAGTTCGCCTCCACGAAAAGAGCGGAGAGGTTCCGCAGCCGCTCAATCATGCTGCGGGTGACGAAGCCCGCATCGGAAACGAGGCCGAAGCGGTTCGCGGCATTTCCGATCACGAAGCCAACGGGATCGACCGCATCATGCTGGATCGCGAAGGTCTCCACCGTCAGATGAGCGATGGGAAACGCCTGCCCGGCCTCGAAGGTTTTCCAAACCGCTCCCTCGATGCCCTGCTCGCGGACGACGTGAGCGGTGTCCCGCGTGGCGAACACGGGCACGGGCTGTTTTTTGAGAAAATTTTTCAGCCCGCGGACATGATCACCGTGCTCGTGGGTTAGGAGGATGGCGGAAATCGATTCGGGAGCGATGCCGAGCGATTCGAGGCGCAGGCAGAGCTGTTTCGCGCTGAGTCCGGCGTCGATGAGGATGCGCACACTGCCGCATTCGAGGATGGTGGAGTTTCCGGCGGAACCGGAGCCGAGGATGGAGAAGCGCATTCGCTGAAATTTTAAATCTTAGAGGAAGAGGGGTGAACCGCGAAGACGCAAAGGCGCGAAGGAAGAGAAGAATGGATGTTAAAAGGGATCATAACTATTAGCTTTGGTCTTTGTGGTTCAAATTTTGGAAAGCTCATAGCCGTCCTTGCCATCTTTCACCACCCAGCCCTTTGCGGCGAGTTCGTCGCGGAGCTTGTCGGACGCGGCCCAGTCCTTGGCGGAGCGGGCGGCCCAGCGGGTCTCCGCGAGGGCGCGGATTTCGGTGGGGATATCTGTCGTGGCGGTGGAAATTTCCGGGAGTGTGATGCCGAGGGCGCGGAGGATGCGGTTGAAGCCAGCGAGGGCAGCGGCGGCTTCTTTTCCTGTGAGCTTCGATGCATCGCGGAGACCCGTGAAAATTCCGCCGAGCGCACCGGGGGTGTTGAGGTCGTCGTTGAGCGATTCCCATGCGCCTTGGAACGGGCCGAAGTCCGCGGAGGTCAGCGCCGTTTCGCCGCCCATATTCTCGGCGAGTTTCGCGGCGGATTTCGCGAGTTTCGCTAGCGCTTCCTTCGCACCGGAGAGCGAATCCAGAGTGAAGTTGAGTTGCTTGCGGTAATGCGCGCCGATCAGGACGTAGCGGACTTCCATAGCGTTGAAACCCTTGGCCTCCAGATCGGAGATGGTGTACATATTACCGAGCGACTTTGACATTTTCCCGCCATCCACCAGCAAGTGTGTAATGTGGAACCAATGCGCCGCGAAGTGCCCGCCGCACACGCACTGGCTTTGCGCGATCTCGTTTTCGTGGTGGGGGAAAATGAGATCCACCCCGCCGGAGTGCAGGTCAAAGGAATCGCCGAGGTATTCGCGGATCATCGCCGAGCACTCGAGGTGCCAGCCGGGGCGGCCTTGCCCCCACGGGGATTCCCAGAAGTTCTCGCCATCCTCATCGCGGCGCGACTTCCAGAGGACGAAGTCGGAAATACTATCTTTCTCGTACTCATCCGCATCGGCGCGGGCGTTCTGTGTTTTTCCGAGATCGAGCTCGCGTTCATCGAGCCGGGACAGGCGGCCGTAGTTCGGGAAGGAGGAGATGCGGAAATAGACCGAGCCATCGTCGGAGGCGTAGGCGTGTCCTTTTTCGATGAGCTCCGCAATCATCGCAATCTGCTGCGGGATGTGCTCGATGGCGGATGGCTCGATGTGCGGCGGCTGGCAGGCGAGTGCGGTGCAATCGGCATGGAATTTCTCCGTCCAGATTTTCGTGAAAGCCTCCAGGGTCTGCCCGGCCTTTTGCGAATCGCGGATTGTCTTGTCGTCCACATCGGTGAGGTTGCGGACATGCAGCGTGGGCGTGCCGCCGGTTTCCAGCGCGCGACGGAAAACATCCTGCAGCACGAAGGTGCGGAAATTCCCGATGTGCGCCGGCCCATAGACCGTCGGGCCGCAGCAGTAAAAACGGTAGGTCTTCCCATCGATGGGGCGGATCTCAGTTTCGGTGCGGGTGAGGGTGTCAAAAAGACGCATGTCCTTGTTGTAAGCAAGCCCCGCCGAAGAGGGAAGGCGAGATTGATGCCCGGTTTAATCAGGTTTGCCCAAAACCAGCAGCGCATCCCCGCCGCCTTTCACGCAGCGTGGGTCGATGCGGCGGTCAAAGGTTGCCAGACAGCCGCCTTTGGAGGCGGCCAATGCAAGCAGATAGCAGTCGGTCAGTTGCTGAGAGGCGGGTAAAACCGGGACCCGTGCCGCCTCCGTGAGGCTCTGGTCATCAGGATATTTGTATCGAGAAGATGGATCATTTTCCGCTGCGCAGTTCCATCGCCCTGGTGAATTCCTCCTCATCGGCTTCGGCAAGAAGCTTGCTGACCGTATTCTCATCCACCGTATCACCCCGCTTCTTGAGACGCAAAATCCCAAACGGCCCGACCTCATAGAGTTCGGACTCGGATGAACTGAGTGCGGTTGTCGGCATGATTTCCCGTCGCAATGCGTGGGCGACCATATCCTTCAGCGTGATCCGGCGCCGCGCCGCCACCGCTTTCGCCTCGATCAGCAGATCATCGGGAAGATCCAAGGTGGTTTTCATGACAAGCCAATCATACGGGAATATGGGTTCTTGGCAAGCTTTGGATAACGCTTGAATCCCGCTTGGGTGTTGCCTCATTGAAGCTAACAACGAAATCGCTTCCCCATCGGCGCTCGCACATTATCATTCCTTTCATGATGATCAATCAAGTCTGTGTGTCGCTGGCTCTCGCGGTGTGCGTTTCCTCTTGTGGCAGCTCCGGCGGTCCGAGCGGCTCCCCGGTCTTACCGCCACCCAGCGCCCCGCCAGGTATTTTCAAAAGCTATCGCGCCCACCGCGACTCAAGCATGGCCAAGGGCTGGACGCAGGGCTTCGACATGTCGGGCGTCTCTTTCAATGACACCCGCACGGTGACTCTCATCACGCCGCGCCACGTCGTCATGGCCAAGCACTACGCAAGGCCGGCCTTCGCTCCGGTTGTCTTCCATGATCGTAACGGGAAATTTATCCAGCGCAAGATCATCGGCTTCTCTGCCGGTGCCGGGGATGTGATGGTGGGCCTGCTTGATGAACCGGTGCCCTCCAATTACCGCCCCTACCCCTTGCCCGCCGTGGCAGCAGATGCATCCGTGCTTTTGGACCGGCCGGTGATCGTCAGCGACCAGCATCGCAACCTCTTTATCCACCTGATCGCCGGTGTCGGAACCGGAACCATCGCCTTCAAACATGACAAAACCGAAAGCCATGGCTGGTCGAAGAATCTCGTGGTCGGTGACAGCGGAAATCCCTCGTTCCTGATCGTCGGCAACGAGTTGGTATTACTTGAAACACACACCACGGGCGGCCCCGGCGCCGGCCCTTACTTCGGCGATCCGGCAGTGCAGCAAAGTGTGCGGCAAGCAGTCCAGAAACTCGACCCCGCCTACCAAATTCGCATGGTCACAGTTCGCTGAGGCTTGCCTAGAGAGGGACTTCGGATAGGGTAGCGGGGGTGCGGGGTGTGAGTTAATAACGGCGCTTCTGCCTGAGTTTCAGAAAACAAAATCCGCCGCCGCCTTACCCGCCGCTTGGCCGGTGGCGAAACAGGTGCCCATCACCCGCACGGAGGCCAGCGCCGATGCCGCCGTTCGCGCCGGTGATGAGGATGGTTCTGGGGGTCATGGGGTGTTGCGGGTGAAGGTGTTAGACGGTTCGCAAATCGAACAGGAATCTTACTGGCTCGCAGGTGATGAACTCCGGGTAAAACACGCCAACATCCTTCAGGTGCTCGTCGTAAGTGACAAGATGAGTTGCTGCGCCATTGAGCGTTACCAGCAGAAAAGCCACATCATCCGCATCCACAGGGTAGTGCTGAAAGTGGAAGAATCGGATGGGCACCTCCTCGCCGTATTGAAGGAGATCCGCCACGAGGAATTCCACCTTCATAGTATCTACTCCTTTTTCCAGTAGCTTCTGTGCGTATTCCGTCACCACATCATCCGAGACCAACCAGATGAACTCGCCTGCCATCCAGCGTGTGATAATTTCGGCATTCGGGCTTTGTGGATGCGCGGAAAGCTTGGCCGCTAGCACCACGTTGGTATCAAGAACGGAGCGGAGCATCGCTTACAGGGTCTCTGTGATCTCTCGGAAATTCCGCTCAAAAGCCCGCATCCCTTCTTCACGGCCGCCGCCTTCCGCCTTCCTTTTCTCTACCAAATCCCGCGCCCTTTGCACCACGGCCATAGCCTCGGGGCTATAGCGCAGTTGACGCCGCTCATTCATCGCCACTTCCATTCGTATGAACCGCAAAAGCCGCTCCTGCAAGCCCGGCACTGCTCTGGCCTTCGCGGTAAGCTCCGCGGGCAGATCGAGGAGATTGGTCAATGAACCATTCGAAGTTCTCATAGACATACATTACTTCCTGCCCGCTTTCACACAAGATCAAAACAGGGTGTGGTTTTTTTGCTTTTCGCGAGTGTCGCGGAAAAAGCCTGTTGGTTGCCTCCGGAGGCGAGGATGGAGGCGGTTTCGTGGCCGGCCGCTAGGAATTTACTTTGTGTGGGAGGCCCCTGAAAGAGCCATTGGCCGTTCCGGAGGGCAGGGAAATAGGGGCTGAGGCTTACAGCGCTTTGATTGCGGTCATGATTCTTTCGGTCAGAGCTAGATAGCCTTCTTTGTTGGAGTAGGCTTTGAATTCCTCGGGGGAAAGGAGGATGGGCGGGCCGACTATTACGGTGATGCGCGCCATGGAGATTTTTCCGGAGCCTCGTGGTAAAGCTTTGTCCGCGCCAAAGATGCGCACGGGCTGGATCGGCACGCCGGCTTTTGCGGCGATCATGCCGATGCCGGGTGCGGCCTCGCAAATCTCGCCATCGAGGGTGCGCTGACCTTCTGGGAAAATCAGCACGCGCCAGCCTTCCTTGAGATGGCGGATTGCTGCTTTCATGGAGCTGGTGTCCGGCTTTTCCTGATCGATGGGGATTGCGTTCCACTGCGGGTAAAGCCATTTCCCGATGCCTGTGAAGAGGGATTTGCGGGCGAAGTAAACCATCTCAGTTTTGTAAAGATTTCCGATGAGCGGCGGATCGAGGAAGCTCTGATGGTTCGAGGCGATGAGCACCGGCCCAGCCTTGATGAGGTTTTCATCGCCGATGATGCGTAGGCCGAAAAGGGTGCGGTAGGCGGCGCCGAAGGACATCCAGCCAAGCCAGTAGATCCAGCGCATGGGTGTTGGCGGCTCCTCATTGGGTAGGAGTGGCGCTTGCTTCGGTAGGGGGAAGCCTTGCTGGCCGAGGATTCCGATGGCGGCATCGACCACTCCGCTGATCGTGAGTGCGGAGGTATCGAGTTTTGTGGCACCGTCCGCAACGACGAGCGGCGCAGTCTTGCGGGAGCGGTCAGCGGCATCGCGCTGCGAGACGGAATCGATTTCACCATCTCCGGAACGGCGTCCGTCACGGACGGAGGGATCTGCATCGATGTAGATTTTGAACGGAGTGTTCGGGAAAACGACGGAGCCAATATCGCGGCCCTCCATTACCACGTGAGTGAGCTTCAGATAATCGCGTTGCAGCGCGACGAGCCGATCGCGCACTTGTGGAATCGCAGAAACGGTGGAGACGTTCGCATTGATCTCCGGCTCGCGGAGGAAAGGGGTGGGATCGGTGCCGTTGATGCGTATCGTGGAGAGGCTGCCTACGTGGCCGCATTGGATGTCCATTTCATCAAGCAAGCGGATAACGGACTCGGTATCGGACGGATCGATTTCCTCGCGGAGAATTTTCCATGTGACCGCGCGATACATCGCGCCGGAGTTCACCATGACCAGGCCGAGACGTTCGGCAAGTGTCTTGGCGAGCGTGCTTTTTCCGGAGGCCGCAGGGCCGTCGATGGCGATGGCGTGGAAGGTCATGGATGAGTGGTGGGCAGTATGAAATCGGCGGTGTCGCGGCTTTCGCGAAGAATCGCTGCGAGGTGGTGGGCGAAGCCGGGGTAGGAGGTGTTGATGCAGTCGGTGTTGTGGATGACGGTTTCGCCCTCCGCAAAAAGCCCGGCGATGGCGAAGGCCATGGCGATGCGGTGATCGCCGTGGGAATCGATCTCCGCGCCCTTGAGTGGCTGGCCGCCGTGGATGATCATGCCGTCCTCGAACTCTTCCACATCTGCTCCCATTTTCCGGAGGTTATCGACGGTGGTGGTGATGCGGTCGGTTTCTTTTACGCGCAATTCGCGGGCGTTGCGTATATGGGTGTCGCCCTTGGCGAGCGCAGCGGCGACGGCGATGACGGGGATCTCATCGATGAGGTTGGGGATTTCCTCGGGCAGCAGCGTAGTGCCTTTCAGGGGTGCGCCGTGGATTTCGACGTGGCCGATCGGTTCGCCATCCGTGCTGTGGAGGATTTCTGTGATGGGTGCGCCCATGCGGGAGAGCACTTTCAAAATGGCGGTGCGGGTGGGGTTGAGGCCGACGTCCTTAATGAGCAGGCGGGAGCCGTCCATTGCGGCGGCGGCGACGAGCCAGAAGGCGGCGGAGGAGATGTCGCCGGGGACGGTGAAATCGCAGGACTCCGGCATTTGGCCGCCGGGCATGGAGATGGTGTTGCCGTTCGTGCGGCAGGAGATGCGGAAGCCCGCGAACATGCGCTCGGTGTGATCGCGGGTGGCGGCGGGCTGGATTACGGTGGTAGTGCCTTCGGCAAAAAGACCGGCGAGCAGCACCGCGCTTTTCACCTGGGCGGAGGCAACCGGCATTTCGTAAGTGATCGGGTTCAGCTTGCCGCCGTGGATGCGGAGCGGTGCGCAGCCCGGCTTCTCGCCGAGCGTCTCCAGATTCGCGCCCATTTCCGCAAGCGGGATAGTGATGCGTCCCATCGGGCGGGAGGAAAGCGAGGCGTCGCCGAATAGTTCAGAGGTAAAAGTTTGGCCGGCAAGCAGACCTGCGAGAAGGCGCATGCCGGTGCCGGAATTTCCGCAGTCGATGGGCGCTTTCGGGGCGGTGAGTTTCATCGAGCGCCCGTGGATGCGGAGTTTCGTAGGGCCGTAACCTTCCATTTCCTCAAGGACTTCGAATTGCGCGCCGAGTGCCTGCATTGCCTTGAGAGTGTTCACGCAGTCCTCGCTGGGCAGGAAATTTGATATCTCGCACACCCCGTTCGAGAGGCCGCCGAGGATGGCGGCGCGGTGGGAGACGCTTTTGTCGCCCGGCACGCTGAATTCGGCATGGAGGGAGGAAATGGCTTTTATGCGGAGGCTGGACATGGTGGAAAAATTCTAAGTAATGGTGTCGCGGAGTGCTTTCGCAGCGTCGAGCAGGCTGCGGAGTTCTTCTTGATTCGCCCCATCGAGGGCAACAAGAAATTCTTCGAGCTTGGCGATGGTTTCGCGGATGGAGCGGGAGACTTCAATGCGGTTCTCCAGCAGGATCTCTGCCCACATCTCGGGATTTCCACCGGCCACGCGGGTGGTGTCCCGCAAACCGCCACCGGACAAAGCACCGGCGCTAGTGTCGCCGAACAAGGCGGCGAACGCCGTCGCGGCGGCGGTGACGTGCGGTAAGTGGCTGATTCTTGCGACCAGCCGGTCGTGCTCCGCCGCGACCAGCCATTTCGTGCGACAGCCGAGTGATTTCCAGAAATTCTCCAACTTCTCGCACAGAACTGTATCCGCGCCGGAATCGTTTGTAAGCAGGCAGGCGGCATTCTGGAAAAGATCCGCGCGGGCGGCGGAGAGGCCGTTGCGCTCGGAGCCTGCCATCGGGTGGCTGCCGATAAAAGGGTTGCCGCTTTTTGCGAGGATCGGCGCGAGATCGCGGTGCGGAGCGGCCTTCACGGAGCCCACATCGGTGACGAGGCACCCCTTCGGCAAGCCCGCTTCTACAGCTGCGGAGAGCAGGGCGGGCATCGCCCCGACAGGCACCGCCAGGATCAGAAGATCGGCTTCCGAAACAGCTTCCTTGAGATGGTTTGTGGCCTCCGCAAACCCCGCCTCTCTGGCAGGCGAAATGGCCTCTGGTTTCCTAAACCACAGCTGGACATCGGCATTTTCACGCAACGCGAGCGCGATCGAGCCTCCGAGGAGACCTCCTCCGAGAATACCTATTTTATGGAAAGCTTGGCTCATAAAAAAAGACCGGATCCAAGGGCTTGGACCCGGTCACGGGGAAGTTCACCTTGTCGTTTTCGGCTCTGCCTTAAGGCACGCGAAAATACTTTTTCTCGGAGGCTGGGTAGGTTGGATCTTGCACTAGCGTGCCACTGGGAATGTCGCGGACATCAACAAGTTTGTTGTTGTAGGGGCTGAAAACGAAACCTTCCTTGCCGGGAACGGGATTGGCAAAGGCGTATTCATCGCGCTTCTTAACTCCATCCTTGTCGGGCTTGTCGGGATTGCTGGGAGCGGTGATCTCCGGCGGCTCCGCAGGAACATCGGTGGTCGCTTCCAATTTCTCCTTCTCCTCTTTCTCCTTCAGTTCACGCTGCGCTTGGATTTTCTGCTGTTCCTCGCTGGTGACGGTCTGTTGTTTTGTAGGCGGTCTTGTGGCGCGCGGCTTGTCGGGCAGCTGATAGCAAGATGCAAAGGCGAGGCTGCCGACAAGCGGAAGACTAAGAAGAAACTTGTTTTTCATTGCGGTGATGGGGAGTCGAAAGTTCAACGATAATTAAGACTGGGATATAGCTCGTGCGGGTTGAGTAAAGATGTGCGGCGCGCTCCCGTCAAGCGGGGTCGTTGGGAAGAAACAGGAAAATTGGCTCCGCGCTGTCGGGTAGAGCAGAGGAGGGGAAGTATGACCGTTTCCAATCGCATCAGATTCCTGTCGGCAATAGTTTACATAAATCCTCCTTCCCCTGCGCGACTGATCCTGTTAGACGGTTTTTCTTATGAAGAAAACGGGCGATTTCCCAACACGTTTCCAGCGTATTGAGGTCTGGAAATCACCTCTTGCGACGGAGTTCCGCGTGGCGGGGGCGATCCATGCCTCCTGCCACGAGAAGCGTTTCCTGACAGGCCTTGCGTGGGATTTGCTCGCCGCCGCTTCTATGCTGCGCCCGGCTGGAAAGCCCGCCTCCATCCTGATGCTCGGCGTCGCGGGCGGCACCGCGTTGCGCACCCTACGCCACCTTTTGCCAGAGGTTTCTCTCACCGGCATCGATCTCGACGCGGAACTCATCGTCCTCGCTGAAAAGGAAATGCACCTTGGCGATGCGGGCGCGGAAATCGTGATCGCTGATGCCTACGAGTGGGTGAAAAAGAACAAGCGCCAATTCGACGTGATTCTCGACGATCTCTACCTCGCCGGCGACGATGATGTCTTCCGCGCAGATGCCTGCGATTCGGACTGGCTTGGCCTCTTGAAAAGCTCGCTCGCTCCCGGCGGCATCCTCGCACTAAACCTCGTCACCGGCACCGGCCACCGTGCAAAGCAAACCGCCACACGAAAGAATCTCGCCGCCCGTTTCCCTCGCGTCCGCGCGCTACTGACCGAGGACAGTATGAACGAAATCCTCGTCGCGGGCGATGAAGTCGCAACCGGCTCGCAACTGGCCGAGCACACCGCCTCCTTCGCCGATTGGCGTGACCGCATGTTCTGGAAGCGCATCAAGGTGCGAAAACTGAAGTGATTTCTTGCCTTGGAGTTTAAAGTTTAAAATTTAAAGTTTCTTGGAAGTGTCCGACCTGTTTTCCACGCCCGCCGTCAAAGCCGACAAGCCGCCGGTTTCCGAGCCGCTCGCCGCCCGCATGAGGCCGCGCACGCTGGATGAGGTTTTGGGACAGGATCACATCCTCGGGGAAGGAAAACTCCTGCGCCGCGCCATTGAGGCGGATCGCTTCGCCTCGCTGATTTTTTATGGCCCGCCGGGAACGGGAAAAACTTCTCTCGCCGGGGTGATCGCGAAAACGACTGGCTCGCGTTTTGAGACCTTGAACGGCGTGGAGTCGAACGTCGCCGAGATCCGCGAAAAAATCGCTCAGGCGAAGATGAACCAGGATCTGCGCGGCGAGACGACGATTCTTTTCATCGACGAGATCCACCGCTTCAACAAAGCCCAGCAGGACACCCTGCTCCCACATTTGGAGCGCGGCACGGTGCGCTTTATCGGCGCGACCACGCACAACCCCTACTTCTACGTCAACTCGCCGCTGGTCTCGCGTTCGCAGATTTTCCAGCTCGAAGCGGTCGATGAAACATCCATCCAAAAACTGTTAGAGAAAGCGCTCGCCGATGAAGAGCGCGGCCTTGGAAAATACAAAATCACCGCCGATCCCGAAGCTCTTGCCCATTTGGCGAAACTCTCCGACGGAGACGTCCGCAAAGCGCTCACCGCGCTTGAGCTGGCTTCCCTACCTCAAAAATCCGAAATCCAAAATCAACAATCATCAATCCATATTTCTTTGGCAGTTGCTGAGGAATCCATACAACGCAAAGCCGTCCACTACGGCGATGAAGGTCATTACGACACGATATCCGCTTTCATCAAAAGCATCCGCGGCTCCGATCCCGATGCCGCGCTCTACTGGCTCGCGAAAATGCTTCACGCCGGGGAAGACCCGCGTTTCATCTCCCGCCGCCTCGTCATCGCCGCCTCGGAAGACATCGGACTCGCGGACTCCGGCGCATTGCGCATCGCGCTCGACGCGCACCACGCCCTTGAATTCATCGGCATGCCGGAAGGTCGCATTCCGCTCGCGCACGCCACCGTTTATCTCGCCACTTCGCCGAAATCGAACACCGCTTACGCCGCCCTCGGAGCCGCCATTTCCGATGTAGAAACCGGCCGCACCCTCACCGTCCCCGAGCACCTCCGCACCCCCACCTCGAAGAAGCTCACCGGCAAACCCGAGGAGGCCATGCGCTACCTCTACTCCCACGATTACGAAGGCCACTACGTCCCCCAAGCCTACCTCCCCGAAGGCCGAACTTACTACCATCCCGGCGAGCAAGGCATGGAAAAACGCATCAAAGAGCGGCTGGAGTTCTGGAGGTCGCTAGGGAAAAATTCAAAGCTCGTCGATAATCAACCGAAGTCGAAAACGATGTCCGGTGAGTGAGCCTTCACGCCTTGGAGGTAAGAGCGAATACACTCCAAAGCGTGTTCCTCGCCAGTTGCCAGCCCGGTGCTGAAGGCAAGCGAGAGCATCGTGTCGGCTTTGATCCCTTCGCAACAACCCGTTTTCAGTATTCCGAATCCTTTCAGCTCGTGAACCCGTAACAAAAGCATCTCCCAGCAGATTATTTTGATCCGTGCCCGCTGAGTTTGAGTGGTTATACGCGCATAGTCCGCGAGCGCGCCCTTGTCACCAGTCACAACAATCCCACCGGTATGTTCCGCCTCCGCGAAAAGCAGCGCTTCGCCCGGATGCATCCCCCCGTCGAGCAACTCCTGCTCCCTCTCCACGCTCGCCGCTACGCCGATCACGGTGTGGCTTGCACAAAAATCGATCAGATCCCTTTGGGACTTGGCCTTTTTCAACCTCTGCGATTCCCGGGTCAAGCACCCCTTGAGGCTCACCAGGTATCGCATCTCCAGTTCAGGGGCGGCGACTCCTAACAGTTCCGGCAACAGCGGTAGGAAACCGCATGCCGCAAGTTTCCTCACCACATCGCGGTCGCTGAAATAGATCATGCCTTCGTAGCGGTCGTGCGGGAGATCCACTCCCAGCTCTCCTCTGAGGTTTCTTCCTCGTTCAAGTGAGCGAGCATCGCCTTATTCAGGTCTTCACCGGCATCGTCTGCTTTCTCCAAGATCGTAAGCGCTCCAATAGCCACAGGCCAAGCACCCGTATTGAAACCATAGTTAAGAGCGGCCACACCTGGAGCGACGCGGTATTTTTTGCCGAATTCTTTCGCCTGCCGCGCGAGTTGCGGCGGGCCGAGCTTGCTCGAAGAATGCAACCCGAGATCGGGATGACCTGTCAGCAGCACGCCCGCGAAATTGTTGGCTTCAATCTCGTCCTTTTCATCGGAACGGGAATCGATCTTGCCATCCACTAGGGTTTGCCCCGGCTTGAGGTGCCCGTGATGGATGTGCCCAAGCTCGTGGGCGACGATGAAGGCGATCCATGAGGGGCTTTTCCATCCGCTGAGAATCACGATCACCGGGCGCCCGCCGACCATCGTTGTCAGGGCGTCGGGCTTTTTTGCTCCCGCAGGAAGATTGGTGAGACGAACCACCGGAACGCCGGCTACCCACGCGAACTGGAGGATGTGGCGCAAACATACCCAGGGCTTGTCCGATTTCTGCAGCAGCTTGTCCCGCCATTCCTGTGCGGGCGGGATTTCCGTGAACGCGGGCTGTTCCGCATACGCTTTCGCCACGGAACGCGCAAGGCCAAGCGCCACTTGGGTGGCGAGGCAGACATCATCTGGTGATTTGTCTTTCGCCTTCTTAAATTTCACATTCCCAACATGGGAGAAAGACAGCTCTGCATTTGGATCGGTAAGGGACTTCAGGCTGTAGCCGAGATGCGCCGCGATGTAAGCCGCCGCCTCCCGGAAGCCGCCGGGTTCAAGCGCATGCGACTCATCCCACCACGAGGGCAAAACCGCCTCATCCAGAAATTTCCGCTTAACGCCCGCCTCAGAAAGGCGCTTGCGCAAGGCTTTCATCGGATTTTCAGCGGTTTTATTGGCTTTAGTGGCGGGCACGTTTGCTTGCGGTGTTCGGAATGTGGAATTTTTATTTGCTCGGTCAAAGTATTGCAAACCTAAGAGCTTGCAAGACCTAACCACGCCACAGCCAGCGCATGGCGTCCGGGAAAATGGCTCCCATCTGCTTGCCGCTGTGGGCGCCGTGGCCCCAGATGTATTTGTGGTCGTAGCCTTTGAATTTCAGCGCCGCCTCCATGGCCATGTTGCCGAGCGGCCAGTTGCCGTGCTCGTTGTCGAGGTCGTTGATGCCCTCCTGGAAAAAGCCACGGATCGGTTTCTTCTCGGTCTTGCGGATCATGCCTGGGTAAGCGTCGCCGCCGCGGATGTTGGTGAAGGAGCCGATGGATGAGGCCACTTTCCGGAACGCGTCCGGCCTTTCCCAAGCCACCGTCCACGCGCAAATCCCGCCGGAGCTGGTGCCGCAGATCGCGCGTAGTTCCGGGTCTTTGGTGAGGTTGTAATCCTTGCCCACGAGCGGGAGAATTTCATCGATGAGAAACGTCGCGTAGTCCGCGGAGAGCGTGTCGTATTCGAAACTGCGATTGTTGTTTTTCCAAGAGCTCTCGGATTTCGCAGCGCCCTTGTGCCCTGGATCGATAAAAATCCCGATGACCGGCGGCATGTCGCCGACCGCGATGAGGTTGTCGAAAACGGTGGTCACGCGGAACTCGCCATTGGGATTCACGTAGGTATGGCCGTCTTGAAAAACCATCACGGCGGTCTCCTTTTTCGCATCGTATTGGGCGGGAATGTAGAGATGAATTTTGCGGCTGGTTCCGGGAAAAACCTTGGAAGACGCGAATACGAAATCGATCACTTGCCCCTTGGCGATGCGCGGGTTCACCATGGAATCCGGCCCCAGCTTCGGCTCGGGCATTTGCGTCAGGGTGAGTTTCGGAGAGGTTTCCTGTGCATACAGGGGGGCGGCGAGAACCAGAGCGGTGGCGAGGAGTTTTTTCAACATCACGCTGAAACGTCAGGGAACTTGCGGATTCTTTCAGCGGGAACTACAACCCCGCCAGCAATGCCTGCCGACTACCACACGCACACGCCTCTTTGCAAACACGCCACCGGCACGCCGGAGGAATATGTGGAGGCCGCCGTTGTAGCAGGATTGGACGAATACGGCATCTCCGATCACGCGCCGTGCCGCCCGGAGCCTTTCGATGACTGGCGCATGTTGGAAAGCGAGCTACCGGAGTATTTCGATTGGATCGCCCGCGCGAAACAAGCCGCCGCAGACCGCATAAAAATCCGCGCGGGAATGGAATGCGATTGGCTCAAGGGCTGCGAGGGATTCATCGAAGAGCTCGCTGGAAAATACGATTGGGACTACCTGATCGGCTCCGTCCATTACCTCGGCTCCTGGGATTTCGATAATCCGAAGTGGCTAGGCAAATGGGCGCAGACCGATGTCGATGCCGCATGGGCGGAGTATTGGAAAACCTACGCGGAGATGGCGGAGTCCGGCCTCTTCGACATCCTTGCCCACCCGGATCTGGTGAAAAAATTCTCGCACGTCCCGCCCGGCGATCTCGACCGCTTCTACGATCCCGTGATTGAGGCCATCGCCGCGAATGGATCGGTCATCGAGCTGAACACCGCCGGCTGGCACAAGCCCTGCGCCGAAGCCTATCCCGCGCCGCGATTCCTGGAGCTCGCCGCCTCCGCAGGTATCGGCTTGGTAATTTCCTCCGACGCCCATGCGCCTTCCGAGCTCGCCCGCGATTTCACAAAAGCCCATGAGCTCGCCAAGGCCGCCGGATACCGCGAAACCCAGCGATTCGAAAAGCGCAAGCGTACTGGAGAGCCGTGTCTCTGACCGGCTTCTTCCACAGGATCGGGCACACAGCAAGCCGGTCAGAGACACGGCTCTCCAGCACGGCTCTCCAAACTTCCTTGAGCTTTAAAGTTTAAAACTTAAAGTTTCCCCATGAAAGCCTACCACGACCTCCTGCGCGACGTCCTCGAAAACGGCGAGGAGCGCGGCGACCGCACCGGCACCGGCACGCTCTCGGTCTTCGGCAGGCAGGCGCGCTTCGACCTGCGCGAAGGTTTCCCCTGCCTCACAACGAAAAAACTCCACCTGCGCTCCATCATTCACGAGCTGCTGTGGTTCCTCAAAGGCGAGACGAACATCGCCTACCTCAAGGAAAACGGAGTCACGATCTGGGATGAGTGGGCGGACAAGCAGGGCGAGCTCGGCCCCGTTTACGGCAAGCAATGGCGGCGTTGGGAGGGCAATGGCGGCGCGGTGATTGATCAAATCGCATTGCTCATCGAGGGATTGAAGGGCAATCCGCACTCTCGCCGCCACATCGTATCCGCATGGAACGTCGGCGAGGTGCCGGAAATGGCGCTGCCTCCCTGCCACCTGCTTTTCCAGTTCTACGTCCATGAACCGCAGGGCGACGGCAAGCCCGGCCTCTCCTGCCAACTCTACCAGCGCAGCGCGGATCTCTTCCTCGGCGTGCCTTTCAACATCGCCTCCTACGCGCTATTCACCCACCTCGTCGCCCAGGTTTGTGGATACGAACCCCGCGATTTCGTCCACACCTTCGGCGATCTCCACCTCTACAGCAACCACCTCGACCAAGCCCGCCTCCAGCTCACCCGCGAGCCTCGCCCGCTACCCGCCCTCCATCTCAACACCGATGTAAAATCCATCGACGGCTTCAAATTTGATGACATTTCCCTGGAAGGCTACGACCCCCACCCCGCCATCAAAGCCCCGATCGCCGTCTAGGAAACGAACCGTGGAATTTACTCTGCACCCCTCATCATGCCCCACCTAATAGCCATCGTCGCCATGGATCCAAACCGCCTCATTGGCCGCGATGGAACGCTGCCGTGGCATCTCCCGGAGGATCTCGCCTTTTTCAAAAGAACAACCCTAGGCCACCCCGTGCTGATGGGACGGAAAACCTTCGAGTCCATCGGCAGGCCTTTGCCGAAGCGCCGCAACATTGTCCTTACCCGCGACAAAATATGGAGCCATCCCGGCGTCGAGGTGATCCACAGCCCAGAAGAAATCCCACAAACGGACGGAGATGTTTTTGTAATCGGCGGAGCGGAGATTTACAAAGCACTCTCCGGCAGCATCGACGTATGGCTTGTTAGCCACGTCCACGCCGTCCACGAGGGCGATACCTATCTTGCGGAATTCGAGCACGATTTTCCCGTAGTCGAGACCATCGAAGAGCATCCAGACTTCACCGTGAAACGCCACCTCCGCAGCTAGGAATTCGTTCGGAATCCACCCAGTGCCGTGCCACCGGCACCCTGGACTGCGTGCAGCTTGCTGCCGCTTTTGGCAATGCAGCCTGCTGCGAGCCGACGGCATTGGTCATGCACGGGTTTGCCATTTCCCAAGTTTGCCCCGCAGCAGCAGGCTGCGTGACGGAAAGCGGCAGCAGGCTGCACGCAGTCCAGGGTCTTCGACTTCCCCCGCCCCCAAAGGCTCCGCCCCCGATCAGAAAATTTCCCCCTTTCCTGCAAAGCAGATTCTTGACGGAATCCGTTTCCTATGTTTCAAATCTCCCCCGACCCAACTGATTTCACGGAACGGTGGCTGAGTGGTCTAAAGTACTCCCTTGCTAAGGGAACGTAGGGGTGACTCTACCGAGGGTTCAAATCCCTCCCGTTCCGCCAGTTTGATCTTTGGGTCATTTTGGGCCATGCTGTCCTTTTCTGGGTCAACGGGACATGAAGCGTGACCCAAGTTGACCCATGGAAGCCGATCAATCTAACGGAATCTCCGTTCCGCCCACCAGCGATGCCGCCGGTAGAAACA